>NZ_JAAMNL010000004.1:0-339198 GCF_011066015.1 Bacillus sp. EKM206B | reverse complement strand
TGGCGGGGCTGGCCGCTTTTCTGAAAACGGCTCACCTTGAACATCCGAAGCTGTACGGCCAAGTCATCCAAGCCGATCCGGACGAGTCAGCATCATCGCTTCTTGCCAAGCTGAAAGAAAACCGGACGCATCCTGAACAAGCGGAAATCCGTTATGAAGACGGCAAACGTCTCGTCAGAAACTGGCGTCATCTGCCGGCGCCTCAAAGCGGCGCCGTTCCGTGGAAAGACGAAGGGGTCTACCTCCTCACAGGGGGAGCGGGCGGCATCGGCCTGATTTTCGCTGAAGAAATAGCCTCCCGCGTCAAAAATGCCGTCCTCGTATTAACGGGGAGGGCGGAAGCGCTTGATGAAGACCGCTCCGCCCGCTTACGGCGCTTGGAAGCGTCGGGTGCCCGCGTACTGTATCAACCGGTAGACGTGACAGACAGGGCGGCGGTCATCGCCCTCGTCCGCGGCATACAGGAGGAGCACGGAACACTCGACGGGATCATTCACGGCGCAGGCGTGATCGCTGACAACTACATTCTGAACCAGACAGAAAACGAACGGAAGACCGTCATGGCGCCGAAGGTGAAAGGGCTTATCAATCTTGATGAAGCAGCGAAAGATGTGCGGCTGGACTTTTTCATCCTGTTTTCTTCCTTGGCGGGAGGCATGGGAAATCCGGGGCAGGCCGGTTATGCGGCAGCCAACGCATTTATGGATGTTTATGCAGCCCGCCGGAACCGTCTCGTGCGGGACAACGAGCGGAGCGGGCAGACCCTCTCCGTCAACTGGCCGCTTTGGGAAGAGGGCGGTATGCGCGTGGACAAAGAGACAGAACGGATGATGTATGAACAGACCGGGATGAAAGCGATGCGATCGGCCTCAGGCATCCAAGCGCTTTACGCCGCTTTTGCCTCCGGAGAACACCAGGCCATGGTGGCAGAAGGCGACGAAAAACGGATTCGCAGCCATATTTTCGATCTGGGCGAAGAACAAAGCGCCGCCGGACAAGCTCCGGCAGTGGCAGATGCAAGAGATCTGAAAGATCAGGTTCAAGAGAAACTAAAGCGGCATGTATCAGATCTTTTAAAGGTAAGCATGAAAGATATTGAGGCTGACAGCGAACTGACGGAATACGGATTTGATTCGATCATTTTCACTGAATTTACCAATCTATTAAATCGGTCTTATCAGCTTGAGCTCAGCCCGACTATCTTCTTTGAATTTCCGACATTGCGCAAACTGAGCGGCCATTTGATATCTGAATGGAAAGAAGCATTCAGCGGCTTAGAAAGAGAGAGTTTAAAAACCGCTCCAAAAGCCGGAATAAGAAAAGCTGAAGCTCCGGCGGCCGTTCATGTCAAGCGGGAAACGCCCGTATCCGTAAAAGGAAAATCAGAAGAAAAAACCGAACCGATAGCCATTATCGGAATCAGCGGTATTTTTCCGCAGGCGAAAGACATAGATGAATTCTGGACACGTTTACAAAAAGGAGAGCATTGCATCACAGAAATTCCCCGAGATCGCTGGGATTGGCGCGAATATTACGGCGATCCGGCAGCGGATGCAAATAAAACGTCAATTAAATGGGGCGGTTTCATAGATGGAATCGCCGGGTTTGACCCGCTGTTTTTCGGGATATCTCCGAAAGAAGCTGAAATGATGGATCCTCAGCAGCGTCTATTAATGATGTATGTGTGGAAAGCCATTGAAGACGCGGGGTACTCAGCAAAACGGATTGCCGGAACAAAAACCGGCATTTTCACCGGCACACTGGGAAGCGGATATCAAACTTTAATCAATAAGGCGGGTCTTCCTGTCGAGGGGTATACGATGACCGGAATCGTGCCGTCCGTCGGGCCGAACCGGATGAGTTATTTTCTTGATATTCACGGGCCGAGCGAGCCGGTAGAAACCGCTTGTTCAAGCTCTTTAGTCGCCATTCACCGCGCGGTAAAAGCCATTGAAACGGGAGATTGTGATATGGCGGTCGCAGGGGGCGTCAACACGATCGTCACGCCTGAAGGGCATATCGGTTTTCAAAAAGCAGGCATGCTCAGTGAAGACGGGCGCTGCAAAACATTTTCCGATCAGGCTGACGGTTATGTCAGAGGAGAGGGTGCCGGCATGATTGTCTTGAAAAAGCTTTCAGAGGCTGAGCGTGACAGGGATCACATCTACGGCCTCATCCGCGGTACAGCGGAAAATCACGGCGGACGCTCAGCGTCACTTACCGCGCCGAATCCGCAGGCTCAGACGGATGTGCTGAAAAGCGCTTATCAAAAAGCCGGTATTCACCCGTCAACCATCACTTATATAGAAGCGCACGGAACCGGAACGGCACTCGGAGATCCGATTGAGATCAATGCATTGAAAAAAGCTTTCCAAACAGACGGGGCGCCGGGCGGATATTGCGGGATAGGCTCAGTGAAGACAAATATCGGACATTTGGAGCTCGCAGCAGGTATTGCGGGCGTTATCAAAGTATTGATGCAGCTGAAACATCGGACGCTCGCCAAAAGTCTGCATTGCGAGAACATCAATCCCCATATCAAATTGAAGGACAGCCCGTTTTACATTGTGACAGAAACAAAGGAGTGGGAAGCGCTGCGTGATGAAAACGGCCGGGTCCTGCCCCGCCGGGCGGGTGTAAGCTCATTCGGTTTCGGAGGTGTTAATGCGCATATCGTTATTGAAGAATACATGGGCAGAAGTGAGACGGAACAGCAGGAAACCAGTGAGAAAGCGTCATCTCTTTTTGTTTTGTCAGCTAAAAATGAAGAGCGGCTGAAAGAAAGAGCGCGTCTCCTTCGAGATTTTATCCAGAACGGATCATCCCGCGATATCGATCTTGCAGATGCCGCATACACACTGCAGACCGGACGGGACGCGATGGAAGCGAGGCTGGGAATCATTGCAGGCTCCGCAGAGGAACTGACTGAAAAACTGAACGCGTTTCTGTTGGGAAAAAACAGCGAAGATATCATCAGCGGCCGTAAAAAACGCGAGAATAACACGATTTCCATGTTCTCAGACGATGAAGACGCGGCTGACCTCGTCAGCGCCTGGCTTGAGAAAAAGAAATACAGGAAAGTGCTGCGGCTCTGGACAAACGGATTTGACACAGATTGGGAGCAGCTGTATACGGACAGGAAACCGCGCCGCATCAGCCTGCCCTCCTATCCGTTCAGATCCGACCGCTATTGGGTGCCGAAACGGGGACAGCTGCCGCTTTCGAATCAAAAAACAGTATTATTGCAAAAAACATGGGAACCGTGCGAGGCAGTGTCTTCATCCGAGCCGTTCAACAACAAAATAGCGCTCATCGTCTCTGAAGATACAAAAGACCTTGCCGCCGAGGTGAAAAAACAGCTGAATGATGCTGACATTGTGCAGGAAAATCAGCTCATCTCTTTCTTACAGGGTCCGAACGCGGCCATCTATTCCGGGTTTATTGACTTCACCGGCTGCGGCTCCCGACAAAAGCGGCAGGACATCAGCTGGGTGGCATCGCTGCAGCAGCTGATTGAATACGGCCGCGGACAAGGAAACATGAAAATGCTTTATCTTACAAAAGGGCTTGAAGCCTTCAAAAATAAGGCGGCCGTTATGCACGGTATTGAAAAAGCGGGGCTTTATCGCATGCTGCGGCATGAATACAGCCATATTCTCACCTGTCACGCCGATATTGATCCTGAAGAGCCGCTGGAGCAGACAGCTGCTTTTATTAAACAAGAAATTGAATCAGACTTAACGGAGTCTGCTGTTTGCTATAGGGACGGCATGCGCTTCAGCTATGTTCTTCGGCAGACTGATCAGATTGAACCAGAAGCCATGCAAACAGACCGGGCTGCGTTTCCAAAAGACGCCGTCCTGATGATAACCGGAGGAACGCGCGGACTCGGCGCTTTATGCGCCAAGCATTTCGTTTCCGCATACGGTGTGAAGAAACTGCTTCTGACAGGCAGAAAGGAGCTGCCGCCGAAAACCGAGTGGGATCTTGAGCAAACAGACCCTGTCGTTTCGGAAAAAATACAGCTTATCCGGCAGCTGGAATCACAAGGTGTAAAAGTGTGCGTCTCAGCAGTTGATCTGACGGATAAGCAGGCCGTCGGACGGCTTATAAAAGAGGTAACCACAACGCTCGGACCTGTCGGAGGCATTCTGCATTGCGCGGGAATTGCGGACCGTGAAAACCCTGCTTTTCTCCGCAAATCCAAAGACAGTATCGCGCGGGTGCTCGCGCCGAAAGCAGACGGCCTTCACAGTCTGTATGAGAGTGTAAAGGATGATGCGCCGGCATTTTTCGTCCTGTTTTCATCTGTCTCAGCAGCCGTCCCGATTCTTGCGGCGGGACAGAGCGATTATGCGATGGCTAATTCTTACATGGACTATTTTGCAGAAAACAATGAGAGCGGCATCATTAGCATACAATGGCCGGCATGGGATGAGACGGGCATGAGCAGGGATATAAAAAGCGGGATTTATGAGCAAACGGGATTGCTGCGGCACTCTGACGCTAAAGGTCTCAAGATGCTTGATTACATTTTAAGAGAAAGACCCGGAGCTGTCGTGCTGCCGGCACAAGTGAAACATGATTGGGACGCCAAAGCGCTGGAAAATGCCAAGCCAGCCGCCCATAAAGGAATGAAAGCAGCTTCCAAACCTCCTGAAACAAAAAAACGGGAACATAACCGGACTGATATTCAATCTTGGCTAAGGTCGCTTTTGGCAAAAGAGCTGAGTATCGATGAAACGCATATGGATATCGATGTGCCTTTTCAGGAATACGGAATGGATTCTATCTTTCTGGCGCAAGTGCTGACAAAGATCGATCAAAAACTGCCGTCCGTTTCAATTGATCCGACTGTCCTTCTGGAACACCCTACCATAGAACAGCTCGCGGATTATTTAGCCGTACATTGTCCGGAAGCTTTTTCGGCAGATGCAGCAGTTCCCGCGGAGAAGTTCCCTTTGCAGAAGACGCCGAAACGGGGCAAAAAAAAGGCAGATAAGCCTGGGAAACGGGGAAAGGTTGCGATCATCGGCATGGCCTGCCATTTTCCGAAAGCGGGAGATATAAAAGAATTTTGGAAGAATCTCCGCAGCGGAACGGATGCCGTCACTGAAGTTCCGCCGGACAGATGGAACGCCGGGGAACACTATCAGCCGGGTGAATATCAAGAAGGAAAAAGCATCAGTAAATGGGGCGGTTTTATTCACGATATTGATCAATTTGACCCGGAGTATTTTAATATTTCAGAAACGCTGGCACCGATGATAGACCCGCTGCAAAGGCAGTGGCTCGAGGTGAGCGCGGAAGCTTTGGCCGATGCCGGTTATCAAAAAGAGGATCTCTGGGGCCGCCGTATCGGCGTTTTTGCCGGTGCAAGGGCAGGTGCGTTTCATCAGAAATTCCAATATTTGCAAAAAGATGCGATTATTGGCGCGGGGCAAAATTTTATTACCGCACACATGGCGCACATTTATAACTTTACAGGGCCCAACCTGGTCGTAGATACGGCCTGTTCCAGTTCGCTAACGGCAATTCATTTGGCCGTACAGGCCATTCAAAATGGAGAAGCGGAAGCGGCCTTTGCGGGCGGGGTTGACATTTTGCTTGATGAAAAACCTTTTCTCACAATGAGCGCGGCGAGAATCTTATCGCCAAATGGCCGTTCAAAATCTTTCGATGCCGATGCGGACGGAACAGGAATCGGAGAGGGCTGCGGAGTGCTGATGCTGAAGCCGCTTGAAAAAGCGATAGAAGACGAAGATAAAATATACGGCGTTATTGACGGCTCTGCGATTAATAATGACGGCAGCACAATGGGCGTGACGACGCCGAATCCCCGGGCGCAGCAGGACTTGATTGAGCAGGCGGTTCAATCAGCGGAAATCGAGCCGGACACCATGACATACGTAGAGACGCACGGAACCGGTACATTGATCGGCGACCCGATTGAATTAAAGGGATTAACCAATGTCTTGTCTGCTTATTCCGATGAAAAACAATTTTGCGGTGTAGGAAGCGTCAAAAGCAATATCGGCCACTTGCTGAGTGCGGCGGGCGCGGCGGGAATCATCAAAGTTTTGCTGGCGATTGCCAATGAAGAACTGCCGCCGACTTTGCATTGCCATAAACCGAACCCCCGCTTCCAATTTAAAGATTCTCCGCTTTATCCTGTGCTAGAGCTGAAGCGATGGAACGGAAAAAAAGAGATACTCAGGGCCGGGGTCAGCGCATTCGGTTTGGGCGGGAATAACGCCCATATCATTGTCAGCAACGAAGGAATTCCGAAAGAGCGAAAAGCGGCCATGGAACCGAAAGGCGGCCAGACAGTATACCGAAAACAACGGTATTGGCCTGAAAAAGCACAGTTGTCCGAAGCGGAAGAAAATGAGGCGGGCACAGAAGCAATGTTTGAAATAAGCGAGGTGTGATAGATTGGCAGTTGCCACCGATCAAGTCAAAACGTTCCTGCAGAAAATCAGCCATACGAATTATATCGTCCGGGATCATCGCGTTCATCAAATCCGCGTCCTCCCGGGCGTGACTTTAATAGATATGCTGTATCGGCTCGCCGCCGGGTATCTCGGTGAACGGCCTATAGAATTAAGACAGATTATTTTTAAGCAGCCTGTTGTCACATCTGAAGAGTTTGATAAACACCTGTATGTGACCTTTACGCCGGCGCGTGACAGCTGGAAAGTTGAGATTACTAGCGAAAAAGCAAAAAACGGCACACCGCTTGGCGGAAACCGGGATGAGAATATGGAATGCCAGCTTTATTTGCAAGAAGACACGCCCCGGGCAAAAGAACTGAATATTGAAGCGTTCATGAAAAACGCAAGCCGAAAATGGGACATGCATGACATTTACGGAATTGCAAGAAGAAGCCATATTGAGCATGGCGAGTTTATGAAAAATGAAGGGGCCGTTTATCAGCTTCAGGATAAAGAAGAATTAATGGAGCTTACTCTGAGTGATTTGGCTGAAGGATTCCGGGAGAAATTTAAGGCGCATCCGGCTTTTTTGGATGCGTCCACCCTTGCCGGCTCTTCCTTTGCATTGTCGGCCCAAAAGCAGAATGACACACCTTATATTCCTTTTATGATCAATCGTTTTTGCATGTATCAGCCGTTTCCGAAAACGATTTACACTTATTCTGCGAAAAACAGCCGCACTGAAAGCGGCGTATCAGATAGCGAACCTGATGTTTATTCGGCCGACTTCACGATTTACGACAGGGCAGGGAACGTATTGGCCGAATGTGAGAAACTGACAGTAAAAAGGGTCAGACAAGCGAATATGATTACCCATCTGATAGACAAAGAGAAGCCGCCTCAGCAGAACAGAAGCGGCCGTGGTGAGTCGGAAAATTCTGTGGCCGCAGAAGACGTGTCTGAACAGCAAACGCCGGAACAAAACATGGTGACTTACATAAAGTCGGAAATCGCCAGGTTGATCAATCGTCCGGCACAGGATATTGATGTGCGGAAAGGCTTTTATGATATGGGGCTTGACTCGGCGCATTTGCTGAAGCTTGTAAAGATATTAGAGCAGACTTTTCAACAGCAGTTTTATCCGACACTGCTTTTTGAATATTCGTCTGTCCGCCGCCTTGCGGATTACCTTATCAATGAAGCGGGCTGTGTGCTGAAAGATTCGGCCGAAGAACGGCATACATCAGACGCTGACATTGCTGATGAGGTTCTGTTTTTTGAACCCGCCTGGAAAGATCATCCGCTGGAAACGGCGGTGCAGAACGGGCAAAAACACACCCGTCATCTCATTATCGCTGCCGATGCAGAACCCCGTCTCACCGGTGAACTCGGCGCACATTGCCCGGAAGCGGAAGTGATAGAACTGAAAAGGGAGCATGAGGCTGCAGATGAGCAGTTTGGAGCAGATGCCGAGCGCATATTTCGTATGCTCAAACGGGAACTGACAGACCATCCGAAAGAACATACATTGATTCAGCTTGTATGCGCCGTCGAGAATGGAGCGGCATTGTCTTCCGCTCTCGGGGCTATGCTGAAAACGGCACATCTTGAAAATCCGGCTCTTCGCACTCAGGTGATCACCTTCTGTGACAAGAATGAGAGATTGCCAAGTGAGACGGCCGCAATCATTAGAACAGAAGCAGACTGCTCTCATGCAGGCTGCACAGACATTCGGTATAAAGACAATATACGGCAGATCAGATTGTTCGAACGTATTGAGAAACTGGACGGGCAGACACAGTCTCCCTGGAAACAAAACGGCGTATATGTCATTACAGGAGGTCTCGGCGGTCTTGGATTTCTGCTTGCTTGTCACCTTGCAGAAAAAGAAAAGGTGAAGCTCGCACTCATCGGCCGTTCGCCGGAACAGTCTGAGAAGATCAGCAGACTGAAAGCATTGGGCGCAGAAGTTCTTTACGTTCAAGCGGACATCGGCAGCAAAGCCGAAACAGAGCGGGCATTTGCTCAGATTACAGAAACCTTCGGCCGGCTGACGGGTATTTTTCATTGCGCCGGTGTTTTAAAAGATCAATTTATCATCCAAAAAGACAGTTCTGACTTGAAGCAGGTGTTCCTGCCGAAAATCAGCGGCCTGATTCATGCGGACGAAGCTTCACGGAATGAACCGCTTGAGTTTTTCGCCGTATTTTCCTCATTCTCGGCGTTGGCCGGAAATGCGGGCCAAACAGATTATGCCGCAGCGAACGCTTTTATGGATGAATATATGAAATATCGCGATTGCAGAGCGGAAAAAGGCGAACGGACCGGGGCTTCTATGACGATCAACTGGCCGCTTTGGGAAGATGGCGGCATGCAGGTTGACAGCTTGATGAAAGAGATCATGAATGATGCAACGGGCACCAGCCCGCTTCCGGCCGGGGAAGGGATGGCTGCACTTGAATATATGCTGCGTCTCGGCAAGCTGCAATCTGTTATTTTATACGGGAAGGAGCCGGCTGTAACTGAAAGCATGGCCCGATTGGTTCCGATGGCAGACAAGAACCGCTCTTCATTATCCCATGCAGCTGTAAAGAGAAGGAGCGAAAAACAAGAGAGACATACAGAAGAGCACGATATTGCGGTAATCGGATTGGCGGGAAGATATCCGCAGGCGGGAAGCATCGAAGAACTTTACCAAAATCTGCGCTCAGGGAAAGATTGCATCACAACAATGCCGAAAGACAGATGGAAAGGTTATCCTTTCTCATATGAAGCAGATCAGTTCTACCGTTACGGAGGATTTTTAGATCGCATAGACAGCTTTGATCCGCTGTTTTTCAATCTGACTCCTCGCCAGGCTGAAATGATGGACCCGCAGGCGCGGCTGTTTTTAGAGACGGCTTGGGAAGCTTGTGAAGATGCCGGTTTTTATCAGGACAGAACGGCGCGCGGGCCATCTTCACAAAAAAGAAAACGCGTCGGGGTATTCGCAGGTGTGTTTTGGAGCCATTATGAGCTGTTCGGCGCTGAAATCACACAGCGGGGCACACCGCTGTCTATGGGCGTGACGCCTGCCTCTGTTCCGAATATCGTGTCTCACTGCCTGAACTTTACGGGACCGTCAATGGCTGTTGATACGATGTGCTCTTCTTCGCTCACATCCATACATTTGGCATGTGAAAGCATTAAAAGAGGGGAGTGCGAATTCGCCCTTGCCGGCGGTGTGAATGCGGTCACACACCCGCATAAATATGCGTTTTTGGCGAATGCCGGATTTCTGTCTTCAGAAGGCGTCTGCAAAAGCTTCGCCGACGGCGGTGACGGTTATGTGCCGGGAGAAGGCGTCGGCGCGGTGTTACTGACAACCGTTCAAGAAGCGGAAAGAATGGGCTGTCCGATATATGGCGTCATAAAAGGCTCCGCTTTAAACCATGTCGGAAAAACATCCGGTTTGACAGTGCCTGATCCGGCATCACAGGCGGAAGTCATTACAGATTCTTTTCAGAGTGCCGGCATTGATCCGGAGACATTGAGTTATATTGAAGCCCACGGAACAGGTACGTCTCTGGGTGATCCGATTGAAATTGAAGGGCTGAGCCGCGCATTCCGCAAATGGACAAACAAGAAGCGGTTTTGCGCCATCGGCTCTGCCAAATCAAATATCGGCCATTTAGAAGGAGCAGCCGGGATCGCCGGATTAACAAAGGTGCTTTTGCAGCTGAAGCATGGAGAAATCTTTCCGTCATTGCACGCGGACACGCTGAATCCCCATATTCCGTTTCCGGACACGCCGTTTTATGTGGCGGACCGGCTGGAAGAATGGGAACGGCCGTCACATCCTGACCAGCCGAGAAGAGCGGGTTTAAGTTCTTTTGGCGCCAGCGGGAGCAATGCCCATTTTGTCATAGAAGAATATCTGCCGCCGCAGGCTGAAAAGAAATCGGTAAATATACGGGAAGACGAGCCGGTTCTGTTTCTGCTTTCGGCAAAAAATGAAGAACGCCTATTAGAATATGTCAAACGGTATGACCGCTTTTTACGGGAAAAAGAAGTCAACCTTAAAGACCTGGCCTACACGCTTCAAGCTGGCAGAGAAGCGATGCCTGAACGGCTGGCATTTATCGTTACATCCGTTTGCGGTCTGCAAGCGAAACTGAAGGATGTGCTTGAACGGAAAACAGAAATTGAAGGATGTTTCCGCGGACGTGCTCAAGATGATATTTCATCAAGTGGAATGGCCGAGCTGCTGAAAAACAAGCAATATTCCAGATTGCTCACTGAGTGGGCAAAAGGAGCCGCCGTTGACTGGAGCCTGTTATACGAAGGAGAGAAGCCGAAACGGGTCAGCCTTCCTGTATATCCGTTCGCGAAGGAGCGGTATTGGGTGCCTGTGCCTGCGGATATCCGGAAACAGACAGACGAACCGGCGGAAAACCAAAAGATCATTCTTCAAAAAGACTGGAAGCAGCAAGATCCGGCGGAGTCTGAAGCATTATCAGGAACAGTAATGATACTTGCAACGGATAAGACGAGCCGATTGGCCGATGCTCTTTTTAAAGGAAACGGCCATATTGAAACGATCTGCTTCATCCATCAGGCAAAAGACGGCGCTGATTATTACGCCGCCGCATCGGGGCGAAACCTTTACGGCAGAGTGCGGGAGTCTCTTCAAAACAAACAGATACTCGGGGTCGTCGACATAACCGCATATGACGCGGAATATGAACGGCAGGAAGAGATAGAACACGGAAAGCTTGCCTTTTTACAGCAGGCTCTTGAATCATTCCGTCATAGCGGCGCTGTGTTCAGCCAAGTGACACACCGCCTCCAGCCTTTCAAGGAAAGTAAACCTCTGATGCAAGGGGCGAAAACGGCGGGGCTGTACCGGATGCTGGGCGCTGAGTATGCCAACATTCAATCTTTTACGATAGATAGCGATTGTGAGATTGAGCATACAGAAGAATTAAGCAGACAGATTGAGACTGAATTTTTACAGCCGCGGGCCAAAAGCGGCAGTGAATGCTGCTACAGGCTGAATCGCCGTTATGTGCCGTTTCTGAAGCAGGGTGTGAATGTTTCGGCGGCGCCTGAGCTTTCCTATTCGTCTGATGATGTGCTGTTAATAACGGGCGGATCGCGCGGGATCGGCGCAATTGCGGCGGAGCATGCCGTTTCACGCGGATGCAGGAAACTGGTCATCATGGGGCGGGAGCCGCTTCCCGATTCCTCAAAGTGGGCAGACATGAAAAAGGACGGCATTCTCCCGGAAAAAGCCGAGCGGATGCAGAGGTTAGCCGAGCGGGGCGCGGAGATCCGCTATTACAGCGTTTCTCTTACGGATCAAAAGGGGCTCCGGAAAATGACGGACAGCATCCGCTGCACGATGGGGCCGATTACCGGCGTTTTTCATTGCGCGGGCGCAATGGGAGAACACCCCGCTTTTTATAACAAAACCGAAACTGAAATAGAAAGCGTTTGCACACCGAAAGTAACAGGGCTTCGCGGTCTCTATGAAGCTGTTCAGAATGAGCCGCTGTCGTTTTTTATTTTGTTCTCATCCGTTTCGGGTCTGATCCCTTCGCTTGCTGCGGGGCAAAGTGACTACGCGATGGCTAATTCATTTATGGACTCTTTTGCAAATCATCAAGCAGGTAAAGGAAACGTGTTTGTTAAAGCCGTTCAATGGCCCGTCTGGAAAGAAACCGGCATGGCTGAAGGCCTGCCGGAAACACCTGCTTATCAAAAATCAGGACTTTCCAGGCTGTCTGTCGAAGACGGACTGAAGTTTTTAGATTACATCATCTTAAACGGACAAAGCTGCGGAATTCCTTGTGTTCCCGAAGACAGTGAGGCTGATTTTGGTGATCTTCTGAAGGTGAAGAAATCTGAAGCTCCCGTGAAAAAAAGCACTGCCGGTGACCAAAAGGTGAAGGACATGATTCGTCAATGGGTGCGCACCGTTTTCAGCGAAGAACTGAAAATGACGGATGAGCAGATAAAAGATGATATGCCGTTTGATGAATACGGAATTGACTCAATACTCTTTGCGGAATTGGTTCAATCATTGCAAAAACGGATCAGCATAAAGTTAACACCGTCCTTAATGCTTCAATATCAAACGATTACAGAAATGGTTGACTATTTCGCAGCGCATCATGAAGCCGATTTTGTGACAAAAGAAAATGGTTTCGTTCAAGACAGGGACGCAGAGCCTGATTTAACCGCCGCCGCTGAAGAGAGAACATCCACGAAGCCGAAAGCGGATACCGAAGACGATATTGCCGTCGTCGGCATGTCCTGCCGTTTTCCGGGGGCGGGCGGAACGGATGCTTTTTGGGAGCTGCTGATGAAAGGAAACACCGCCATCCGGCCTGTCCCCGCAACGCGCTGGCATGCAACAGCAAATGCAAAGGATTATGCGGGGTGGATTGATGATATCGACATGTTTGATGCGGGCTTTTTCGGCATCTCTGAAAAAGACGCGGCAATTATGGACCCGCAGGCGCGGATCATATTAGAAGAAGCGGTTCATTCCGTTTATGATGCCGGGTACGGCCAAAAGGATTTATCGGGCCGGAAAGTCGGCGTGTACATCGGCGGCAGGGCGCAGCCTTCAGCCGGTATGGAACATATCCTGCAGGCGCCTAACCCGATTTTGGGGGCGGGGCAAAACTATTTAGCGGCCAACATTTCACGATTTTTGAATGTCACAGGGCCGAGCCTTGTCGTGGATACAGCATGTTCCTCAGGGCTGATCGGGCTGTCCTTTGCAAAAGACGCCCTTTTGGCCGGAAGGATTGACGCGGCCTTAGTCGGTTCGGTGAGTCTGCTCTTATCTCCGTCCGCGCACCGGTTATTCGGAGCGCGCCATATTTTAAATGAGAACGGCGTGTTTCATATATTCGACCGTGAATCAGCGGGAGAAGTGCTCGGAGAAGGAGCGGGGGCGGTTTTTATCAAACGATTGAGCGATGCGGTGCGGGACGGAGACCGTATTTACGGCGTCATAAAAGCCGTCTCGGTAAACAATGACGGCCGGACGCTCGGTCCCGGTTCACCGAATATAAGAGCGCAGAGAGACGCCATTCAAACTGCGCTTGACATGGCGGAAAAGTCGCCCGAAGACATTGGATATATAGAAGTGAACGGAGGCGGTTCCCCAATCGTTGATTCGGTGGAAATCAAGGCGCTCTCAGATGTCTATCAGCTGAACCGGAAAACGCTTCTGCCCTGCCGGATCGGATCGGTGAAACCGAATGTGGGGCATTTGCTTCTGTCTTCAGGTCTTGCGGGCTTCATCCGATGTGTGCTGAGCGTCTATCATAAGCGGATTCCGCCTTTCTTATCAGCGCGTGAGCCATTTGAACATTATGACTTTGAAGCGTCGCGTATTCATTTTAATCGTGAACCCATTGATTGGCATTCAGAGAAGAAACCCCGCGTCGCAGCTCAGAGTTCATTTCCTGACGGCGGGACAAATGCTCATATCCTCGTTGAAGAATACAGAGGTGAAAGGCAGCGGGAACATCACCTGGCGCCTCAGCCGCCGGAATTCAGAAAAAAACACTACCCGCTTTTGGGCGGCTGGAACAGCACGGAGAATGAAGCGGAAAAAACAAGTAATGAAAAAACAGACATTGCGGATCTTTTAAAGAAATATGAGAAAAAAGCAGAGACAAGCACTGCACCTGCAGACTCGTTTTGGCAGGTGACAACGTGACGTTTTTAAAAGGGGACGAACCATGAAAAAAACAGTGAATCTGCGCCTGACGGCAGAACATCCCATTATGAAAAACCATCTTGTTCACGGAGAATCTGTCATGCCCGGTCTGGCCTATATTGATATGCTGTATCAGCTGGCAATGCAAAGCCTTGATCTTTCATTCCGTTCCATCTGTCTGAAACGGGTGACCATTTATCATCCTTTATCAGTGAAGCGGTCAGAGCGGCTTGATGTGAGTGTCATATTCAGCAAAGAAAAGGAGTTCTGGACTGCCTCGATTTGCGGGGCGGATTCCGGGACGGTTTTCTTATCAGCGGAGGTGCATGAAGGGGTTTTCTCATCAGATAAGCGCCTTGACGCGGAAGAGAAAAAACAAGTTGCGCTTCCATCAGTCTCCTTGCATACGGTTTACGAAGACGCGAGAAGCCGCGGACTGTCGCATGACGGGCTGATGAAGCCAGAGGGAGAGATCTATGCAAATGAAGAGGAATGTTTCCTTTATATTCGGCAGTCTGATTCATGCCAGGAAAATCTCCCCGGCGCTCTCTTTCATCCCGCGCTGATGGACGGTGCCGCCATGGCCTCCGGCGTATTGCAGACAGCTGCAGGCGCCGGTTTGTTTTTACCGATTTATTATGATTCGTTTATTGCCGCTGAAACCGTTACGGAGCGCTGTTACGCGGTGATTTCGAAAAAATCCGGAACGCCTTCTGAAATGGTGAAAATGGATATTGACTTTTACAACCTCAGCGGTGCGCATATTGCTTCACTGCTCGGCCTGACAGCCAAAAAGGTGCGGACAGACCGGCAGCTGATACCAGGCGTTCAGCAGATGGAGGAAACCTTATACCGCATTTTCTCAACATACGTAGGCCGTCCTGTCACAAGAAATGATGCGCACACCGTGTTTTTTGAATTAGGTCTTGAATCGTCACAGCTTCTGGCCATTATTAAAGACATCGAAGGGGCGTTTGATCTGCGGCTGAATCCGACTCTTTTATTTGAGTGCAGCAGCATATCCGAACTGCTTGAAGACATAAAAACAAAAGGAACAGGTGAATCTTCCGGCCTTGTCGCGGATGCAGCACCGGTCTCTGAAACGCAATCAGTCAGTCAGACATTTACTTTCTATGAACATGAAGCATTCCTTCAGGATCATCTGGTTTTCGGCAAACCGGCACTGATGGGTGTAGTGTATCCGTGTCTGGTGCTTGAAGCATCCGGAGCGTCTCATTCCGGCACGTATCCCGCCGAACTGAAAGATATCCGCTTTACGGGCGGGCCCGTCACGCTGGAGCAGGGAGAGGCCGCACAGATTGACATTTCATTTGCGGCAGAAAAGAGTGCCGAACGCTTTACCGCAAACTGCACTGTCTCGGGTAAAGAAAGCCGGAAGACGTGTGCCGAAGGAGAAATAAGCAGAGGTATAGAGGCACCCATAAAAAAATCGTATGACGTTGAACAAATGAAGGCGCATGCACAAAAGGTAGCACCGGATGTTATTTCCCGTCTGTACGATTCGGTTGCCGGCTTCACGATAGGCCCGATGCTGAAAACGGTAACGGCGGGATACAAAATGAGTGAGAGCTCCTTTTTATTGCAGCTGGACTTATCAAGAAAAAAAGAAAAAGGCGATCTGCGTCACTTTGCATTTGACCCGCTTATATTGAATTCTTGTTATATGTCGCTCGGTGAAGAAGAGTTGCAGCTGAAAAAGCGGATTCACGTCCCGCTCATGATTGAGAGGCTGACGCTTTACGGACCTGTCATGTCTGATACCGTTTATGTGGTGAATACAATCAAACATAAAAAAGACGGGTTTCTCTCATTTGATGCCGCAGTCCTCAGTCATACCGGGGAACAGCTGGCGGAATTGAAAAACGCGTCTGTGAAAGAAGTGCTTCAGCCAAATCGGCTTGAAAATGCGTCTTTTGCCCCGTCCGGGAATCAAAACCGTCCGAAAACGAAAGGAAAACCGCTGGATATTGCCATTGTCGGGATTTCCGGCAAGTATCCGCAGGCCGATGATATCAATGCGTTTTGGGAAAATCTCAAACATGGAAAGGATTGTATTACCGAAATTCCGAAAGACCGCTGGAAATGGGAACATTACTTTTCCGAGGACCGGACGGCGCCGGGAGCGATCTACAGCAAATGGGGCGGATTCATTGACGGGATCGCCGATTTTGATCCTGAGTTCTTTAAGATTTCCCCCCGTGAAGCGGAACACCTTGATCCTCAGGAACGGCTGTTTTTAATGCATGCGTGGATGGCCATGGAGGATGCGGGATATACGAGGACATCACCTGAACTTGGCCGTCAGGTAGGTGTGTATGCCGGTGTCATGTATCAGGAATACCCGCTATTCGCGGCTGAAGCGGGAGTGAAAGGACGGCATATCGGGCTCCCCGGCGGGATTTCATCCATTGCTAACCGTGTCTCCTATTTTTGTGATTTTCAAGGGCCGAGCATTTCGGTCGATACGATGTGTTCGGGTTCGCTGACTTCATTGTACATGGCGTGCCGGGATCTGCGGGATCATCGGATTCGCGCGGCGCTTGCCGGCGGAGTGAATCTCACCGTTCATCCTAACAAGTACTTCATGCTGAGCCAGGGGCAGTTCATCTCATCTAAAGGACACTGCGGGAGTTTCGGCGCCGGGGGTGACGGCTATATTCCGGCAGAAGGGGTCGGGGTGCTGCTGCTTAAACGTTTAGAAGACGCCGTACAAGACGGAGATCGGATTTACGGCGTCATTAAGGGAGCTGCCATTAATCACGGCGGAAGAGCGAGCGGTTACACCGTACCGAACCCCAAGGCGCAAAGCGAAGTCATTTCTCAAGCTTTACAGGAGGCGGGGGTATCTCCGGGCCAGATCAGCTATGTGGAAGCGCACGGGACAGGGACGAAATTAGGCGATCCGATTGAAATCCGGGCTTTAACCGATGCATTCGGTGATGTTCCTGAAACATGTCTCATCGGGTCTGTCAAATCAAATATCGGACATGGGGAATCTGCAGCAGGCATCGCCGCTGTCACAAAAGTGCTGCTGCAGATGAAGCACAAACAAATCGCCCCATCTTTGCATGCGGATGTTTTAAATCCGAATATCCAATTTGATGAAGGGCCGTTTTCCGTCTGCCGGGAATTAACAGATTGGAAACGGATTTCAGCAGACGGAGCAGAACAGCCGCTCAGGACGGGGGTCAGCAGCTTTGGTGCGGGCGGTTCTAACGCGCATATCATTATTGAAGAATATGAGGCTCCTGTCAAACAAGCAATCAGCAGCCAAGAGCCGGCTGTCATTCTGCTGTCTGCGAAAAATGGGGAGCGTCTGACAGAATATGCGGAGCGCCTTCTTGCTTTTCTTCAAAAGAAGCATACGGATAAGCCGGACTTATTTGATGTCGCATACACTTTACAAGCGGGGCGGGAAGCGATGGATGAGCGGCTGGCTTTCATGGCGGACTCTCTTAAGGAGCTAGAGGACAAGCTCAGATCGTATTTGGAAAATGAAAATGCACCGCATCTTTACAGGGGGCGGGCGAAGCGAAATCATGAGACAGTGGCTGTGTTTGAATCTGATGAAGATTTGCAGGAAGCCATGGTCAAATGGCTGAAAAAGAGAAAGTACGGTCATTTGCTGAACATGTGGGTGCAGGGAGTCGATGTGGACTGGAACTTGTTATATTCGGGACAAAAACCCCGGAGAATCAGCCTTCCCGCCTATCCGTTTGCAAAGGTCAGATGCTGGATTCAAGATGAAGCCGAGGCGGTTTCAAAAAGGGATGACGGCAAAACGGTGATCCATCCGCTGCTTCATGAAAACACATCCGATCTGTGGGAGCTGAAATTCACATCCGTTTTTACCGGACGGGAATTCTTTTTCAGTGACCACACAGTCAATGGGGAGAAGGTGCTCCCGGGAGCTGCCGTGATCGAAATGGCCAGGGCGGCCGTTGAGCGTGCCGCATGCGCTGTGCCGGACGGACGTAAAGGACTGTATTTGAAAGATCTCATATGGATGAGGCCTGTCGTTCATAAGGGGACGGATGTAGAAGTCCATATCAGCCTTATCCTTAAGGAAAATGAAGACATTGAATTTACGATTTACAGCCTATCGGAAGAACCCGGGGGAGAACGGATTATATACAGTAAAGGCACCGCGGTATCAGGAGAGATAGCAGCGGTTCCGTCAGTTCACTTAGAGGGCTGGCTGTCCGGCTGCAGCCAATCGGTTATGACGTCTGATGAGGTTTATCAGGCTTTCCGGCATGCGGGTATGATATACGGGCCGAGCCATCAAGGAATTGATCAGCTGATGATCGGAGAGAGGGGTGCTGCAGCCCGGCTGTCGCTGCCGGAAACGGCAGACAGTACCGCCGATCAGTTTGTCATCCATCCGAGTCTTTTAGATGCCGCGTTTCAGGCGTCACTGGGTGCCGGTTCAGATACTGCCGGAGACACTCCGATGCTGCCGTTTTCCCTGCGGCAGGCAGAAATATTTCAGCCGACTCAGAAAACGATGTGGGCGCTTGTCCGCAAACAGAGCGATCGGTCAGATAATGGAGCGCTGACGCTGGATATTGATTTATGTGATGAAAACGGCGCTGTTTGTATGAGGTTAACAGGCTTCTCCTGCCGGGCTGTCCGGCAGACAAACCAAACCGAAAGCAAACGGCAGGAAGTTCAGACGGCGATGCTTGCCCCTATTTGGGATAAAACTTTCTTTTCTCTGGAAGAAAATCGAGCGGTTGATCAAGAACAAATGCTGATCATCGGAAAGCCGGGAAATACAATAAAGGCTGCGGCAAAAATGTGGCCCCGCGCCCATCTGGCGGAGACGCCGGATCATTCAAGCGAGCAAACATTACGTGAATTGACAGCCGGGTATCAGGATATCCGCCATTTCTTATGGATTGCGCCGGATCGTTTCGCACCCGCATCCGTCAGTCAGGAAATGCTTGATGAGCAGGAGAATGGGGTGATTCAATGTTTCCGTTTCATCAAAGCGCTGCTGTCACTCGGGTATGGAAACCGAAACATCAGCTTTACGGCGGTGACCCGGCAGACACAGTCCGTGTATCCGGGTGATCTGCCGCAGCCTGAGCATGCAGGCGTACACGGTTTGATCGGTTCATTGGCAAAAGAATATCCGAACTGGGACATCAGGCTGATTGATGCGGAAGAAGGCAGTGATTCGTCTGAGATGAAAAACATCTGGCGCCTTCCTCCAGATCCGGACGGAAATGCTGCCGCGTACCGTAACGGAGCTTGGCACAAGCAAAAAACAGTCCGGGTGCTGACAAGTTCCGCTCCACGTATGTCGTACAGAGAAGGCGGCGTTTATGCTGTCATCGGCGGAGCGGGCGGCATCGGAGAAGCATGGAGCAAATACATGATCACCCGTTACAAGGCACGGATGATATGGATCGGCAGGCGGCCTAAGGATCAGGAGATTCAGAGCAAAATAGACAGGCTGGCGCTATCAGGCCCCGCGCCGCATTATATACAGGCTGATGCTCAAGATGCCGCAGCGCTTAAAGCGGCCGTCCGTTCCGTAAGAGAGCAATACGGCAATATAACGGGAGTCATCCATTCCGCGATAACGCTTGCCGACAAAAGTATGGCGAATATGGATGAAGCTTCTTTCAGAAACGCTTATTCAGCTAAGGTGAATACGAGCGTCCGAATGATCGAAGCTTTTAAGGGAGAACCGCTTGATTTTGTGCTGTTTTTCTCATCCGTTAATTCTTTCACAAAAAATGCCGGGCAAAGCAACTATGCGGCAGGGTGTACATTTCAAGACGCCTTTGCCCGCCATATCGCTTCCTTGCTTGATTGTGAAGTGAAAGTCATGAATTGGGGATATTGGGGCAGTCTGGGTGTTGTATCAGACCCGTCTTACAGAAAACGGATGGAGGCGTCAGGGATCGGTTCTATTGAACCCGATGAAGCAATGGAGGCGCTGGAAGTCTTACTATCAGAACCGTTCAGCCAAGCGGTATTCATCAAAGCTGCTCCGCACGGCTTAGCCGCGCTGACGGATCAAGATGCAATATCGGTTGTATCCGGCCCGAAGCCTTCATTTATGGAAAGCGTCAAGCGGCAAAATCCGGATCGGAATGACCGGCTTGAGACTTTAAAACGAGAAATGGAGTTGCGCATATGAACAGCCTTCTTTGCAAACTGCTCTTTTACCAATTACAGTCAATCGGGTTTTTCAGCGAGCCTGTCACCACACCTGCAGCATCCATGCGGAGCGCCGGCGTGATCGGCACATACGGCAGATGGCTGGAAGAAAGCTTGAATCTATTAAAAGAAAACGGATATATCGCGTATGACGGATACACGATCACTCTTCTCACGGATCAGCGCCCGGACGGCCGCACAGTCTGGAATGAGTGGAATGCCCATAAACGCCTGCTTCCCAATGGGGAGCTTGCGCAAGCTGAATTGGCCGAGGCGACGATAAAAGCGATGCCTTCCATTTTAAAAGGAGAACGTCCGGCTACGGATATCGTATTTCCCGATTCATCAATGCGGCTCGTTGAAGGTGTTTATAAGCATAATCCTGTCGCGGATTATTTTAATGAAGTGTTATCAGATTCCGCGGCCGCTTACCTGAAAGCCTATCTTACAGAACACCCCGATGCCCGTATCAGGCTGATAGAAGTAGGGGCCGGGACGGGCGGAACGAGCGCCATGCTGTTTACAAAACTGAAACCATTTGCAAAACAGATTGCGGAATATTGTTATACGGACGTTTCTAAAGCTTTTTTAATGCATGCCGAACAGGAATACGGACCTGATGTGCCGTATTTGACAACAGCCTTGTTTAATGCGGAGGAGCCTTGCGAATCACAAAATATCAAAACGGGTGTTTACGATATTGTCATCGCCGCCAATGTGCTTCACGCCACAAAAAATATCGGTTTGACACTGCGCCGTCTGAAAGCGCTCCTGAAATACAACGGGATGATTTTGATAAACGAAATCAGCGATCGTTCTGTTTTTACCCATTTAACCTTCGGGCTGCTTGACGGCTGGTGGTCCTATGAAGATGCTGAGCTTCGGATTCCGGGAAGTCCCGGCTTATATCCAAAATCGTGGGAGCGTGTGCTGCATTCGGAAGGATACAGAGCGGTCTGCTTCCCTGCTGAAACGGCTCATGATTTAGGCCAGCAGATTATCGCAGCTGAGAGTGACGGACTCGTCCGGATGCAAGGGATCAGAGACGGCAGAAAGCCATACGCCGCCCCGGCCGAAGTTTTCCGAAAGCCCGCGCAGCCTGCTTCCCGCAGCCGCGCGCCAGAGGAGCATCAAGCTGTTAAGGCTGATGGGGAATCGGTCGCTTCCCATGTCCGCTCAGTCATCAAAACAAGTATTGCCGATGTATTAAAAATGAAAGAAGAGGATATTCAGGAAGAACTGAATTTCTCTGAATACGGCATTGATTCCATTCTGGCCGTCAATGTGATTAACGAGATTAATAAGCGATTGAATCTTACACTGCAGACAACGATTTTATTTGATTACTATCATGTGAAACTGCTGACCCGTTATATCTCGGAAGAATACGAAACCATCATAGCCTCGTCTCTGAAGGCCGAAAGAGCGAAAATCCGCCCGGCGCTTCAGGAAGAACGGCCTGCTGAAAAACCTCTGCAGACGGAAAGAAAGGAAAACGGTTATCAGAAACCGAAACAAGAACGTATGCCGCCTTCTTTCGCAAAGTCCGATGACTCGGGAATGTTCCGGGTTGTGATTGACCGTCCGGGCGGCATTGAAGATCTGACGATTGCCCGCAGTGAAGTGCCCGAGACAAAAGATGACGAGGTTCAAATAGCCGTCCGCGCCTTTTCTTTAAACTTCGGAGACTTGCTTTGTGTCAGAGGGCTGTACCCGACGATGCCGCCTTATCCGTTCACTCCGGGATTTGAAGCAAGCGGCGTCGTGATCAAGACAGGGAGGCATGTAACATCCGTCATTCCAGGTGATGAAGTGATTGTCGGCATGGGAGAGGAATTTGGATCTCAGGCGAATCTCATCACATGTAAAGAACATCAAGTCTATCATAAACCGGCCCGGCTGACCTTTGAAAAAGCATGCGCTCTTCCCACCGTGGCGGTGACAATGATAGACGCCTTCCGGAAAGCCGGACTTAAAAAAGGCGAAAAAATATTAATTCAGACCGCGACGGGAGGAACGGGGCTGATCGCGGTGCAAATGGCCCGGCATATCGGCGCGGAAATATATGCCACGGCCGGATCACAGAAAAAAATTGAGTATTTGCATTCGCTCGGGGTCCGCAATACCATTTGCTATTTAGAAGAAGATTTTGAAACGGAAATCATGCGAATGACCGGCGGCCGGGGGGTGGATGTTGTCATTAATACCCTGGCCGGTGATGCCTTGCAAAAAGGAATGAATTGCCTGGCGCCGGGCGGAAGATATATCGAAATTGCCATGACTGCGCTGAAATCCGCTAAATCAGTCGACTTGTCCGTCCTTCATAACAATCAATCGTTTCACAGCGTGGATTTGCGGAAGCTGTCCCTTCAAAATCCGGATCAGGTCAAGGACTATCAATTGGAACTGCAGCGGCTGGCGGAAGAGGGAGTCATTCAGCCTGTCATCTCAAAAATCTTTTCCTTTGAAGACATAAAAGAAGCGTATCACTGTCTGGATGACCGCGGAAATATCGGGAAAATCGTCATCAGCGTTTCTGAACTGTATCAAATGACGTATCGCCCCGAACAAAAGGATCGGGTCGATACAGTAAAATCAGCAGCTGTGTTACCTGAAAAAGAACCGATCGCGATTATCGGGATGAGCGGGCGGTTTGCTGAATCGGAGAATCTCCATGAGTTTTGGGAACACTTAGCCGCCGGACGGGATCTGATTAAAAAAGCAGACAGATGGGATATCTCTGACAGCCAATGCCAGTATGGCAGTTTTATAGAGGACATTGAATGTTTTGACCCCGTTTTCTTTCATATATCGGGACGTGAAGCGACCTATATGGACCCTCAGCAGAGGCTGTTTTTGGAAGAATCATGGAAAGCGCTTGAAGATGCGGGATATGCGGGAGACTCGGTAAGAGGCCGGGAATGCGGCGTGTATGCCGGCTCCTGCGGCGGAGATTACCAGGCCATTTTTAAACAGCAGGGGCCCGCGCAGGCGTTTTGGGGCAATCACAATTCCGTCACTCCGGCAAGGATCGCCTATCACCTTAATTTACAAGGTCCGGCGATCACTGTTGATACAGCATGTTCCAGTTCGCTGACAGCCATTCATTTGGCATGTCAGGGGCTCTGGACGAAAGAAACAGAAATGGCGGTTGCGGGCGGGGTTTTCATTCAATCCACTCCCGCTTTTTATCAGTCGTCAAATAAGGCGAATATGCTGTCACCGACCGGACGCTGCCATACGTTTGATCAAAGCGCGGACGGGTTCGTGCCGGGTGAAGGCGTGGGAGCGGTGGTGCTGAAACGTCTTAGCGACGCCGTTAGTGACGGAGATCATGTGTACGGCGTCATAAAAGGATCTGCAATGAATCAGGACGGCGCTACAAACGGAATCACCGCTCCAAGCGCGCTTTCTCAAGAACGATTGGAACGGCATGTCTATGATACTTTTCACATTGATCCGGAAACCATTCAAATGGTGGAAGCTCACGGAACGGGCACTGCACTGGGCGACCCGATCGAATTCGGCGCCTTAACGCGCGCTTTCCGCCGCTATACGGATAAAAAAGGATATTGCGCCATCGGCTCTGTGAAAACCAATCTCGGACATGCCGCTGCGGCCGCGGGGATGGCCGGACTGTTTAAAATCCTGCTGTCGCTGAAGCATCGGCAGATTCCGGCTTCCCTGCATTTTCATCAAGCCAATCAGCATATTCAATTTGCGGACAGCCCGTTTTTTGTGAATGAAAAGCTGATACCGTGGGAACGGAATCCGGATGCACCGCGCAGAGCCGCCATCAGTTCATTCGGATTCAGCGGAACAAATGCCCATCTTGTGATTGAAGAGGCGCCGCAAACCGTGCGCCGGTCGCCGGCAAAACCAGCCTGCCTCATTCCTTTATCTGCGCGGACGGAGCGTCAGCTGGAAATTCAGGCAGAACGCCTGCTGGATTCACTCAGCAAGAACAAAGACAGCGATCTGGGAAATATAAGTTATACGCTCCTGCTCGGCAGAAAGCATTTACATCACCGGTTTGCCTGTATCGTCAGCAGTGCGGACGAACTGAAGCGGGTATTATCGGAGTGGCTTGTAAAAAGAGAGCTTCCGGGTGTGTTTGTGTCCAATTTGAAGGATCAGAAGCCGGCAGAAGAAGCCGGAATGAAAACATTCGGAATGGAATGCATTGAACAGTGCCGCTCGGCAACTTCGCCCGCGCAGTACAGAGAAAGCCTGGCACATATCGCTGACCTTTTTTGCAGAGGGTATGATCTTCCTTTTACACGGCTTTTTGACGGAGGACAATATTATAAAACGCCGCTGCCTGCCTACCCGTTTTTAAAAGAAAGGTATTGGGCGGCTGATGTAAACAGTTCTTTACCAGGACAGGCCATGAAAAAGTCTGAAACGCAAACCGTTCTCCCGTCTTCGCCACAGCCTGAACATGAAGGGCTGATTTCTCTGAGTCCTTTAACTGAGATCGAAATGACAGCGTTTGAACCGGAGACATTGCAAAAACCGATCGTGTTACAGCCTTTGGATTGTACTGTTTCTGTCCAGCAGCCAGAAAAAGCCGTTTCCGAAGACAATAGAACATTGCTTGAAGAATTGAGGATAAGCCTGGCAGATATTTTATTTTTATCACCGGAAGATATTGATGCTGATGAGCCTTTCATCGACATGGGGCTTGACTCCATTATCGGGGTTGAATGGATACAATCAGTAAATAAAACGTACCACACTGAGATTACTGCCAATAAGGTGTATGAACACCCGACGCTTGAAGAGCTTGCGGAATATATAGCGGGACAAATAAAGAAACCCGAGTATGCTGAAGCGGAGGAAACAGCTGTACGTCCGCAAATCCCGGAAGCAGAAACTCCCCTTGCCGGCATCTCTGACGGCACTTTGCGCAAAGAGCTCAAAGAAAGCCTTGCGGACATCCTGTTTCTGAAGCCGGAAGATATTGATGAGCATGAGGCATTCATTGAGATGGGGCTGGATTCTATTATCGGTGTGGAATGGGTTCAGTCCATTAATAAAACCTATCAAGCGTCTATTACGGCAAATCTGGTCTATGAATATCCGACAATCGCAACATTAGCCGGGTATCTGACCGGTTCTGTCCAAAAAGACACCGAGGAAGTACATGGGGAACATACGAAACAAAACGATATATCAGAAGAGACAGATGATCAAGAACCGCCCGAGCTGATCTGTCTTAACCCGGGTGGAAAGGGAAGACCGATTTTCTGGTTTCATTCCGCGCTGGGGGCAGTGGAGCTGTACCAGCCTGTTGCCGAACGGACCGGGCGTCCTTTTTACGGAATTCAGGCAAGAGGGTGGATGACAGACCGGGAACCGATCCGCGGCATTAAAAAAATGGCGGAATATTACGTTAAGCTCATACGTACCGTGCAGTCCCGGGGTCCTTACGATGTGGGCGGCTATTCATTAGGGGGCATGCTCGCTTATGAAGTCACCCGGCAATTGCAGCTGGCTGGAGAAACCGTTGAGTCAATCGTCATGCTCGACTCCTTTGACTCAGCGGGTGCGCGGGAAATAAACATTCCTGATGAATTATTTGATAAAAATATGATGCTACAGACGGTGAACATGGCTTTATTTGCACCAATCTATCAACATCCGGAACGCATTTCTGAAACCTTGATTCATCGTGATGAACTGAATGCCGATCTTCATGAAGACATATTTTTAGAGCAATTAATCGCAAAAGCCAAACAGCGGGGGTTAACGAAGACGGACGCGTTGGTGAAAAATCTGATCAGGCAGAATATAAATGTTCAGGACGCTTACGAAATCACTGATTACGAACTCCTGCCGCTTCCGGATCCGAACGGGGTGACATGCTATTATTTCCGAAATAAAAACGGTATTTTCTTGGGTGAGCTTGATCCGTATTTTACAATCAGGGCTGATATTTTATCCGCTGATTTCGTCAACTATTGGAGCCAGTGGGAAGAGCATATGACAAACATCGCCATCATGGATGTGGCCGTATCCAATCATATGACGTTATTGGCTGAAGACAGCGCAGCCGAAACGATTTCTGAATTTTGCGGCGTTTTATATTCGGCAGACGGAATGACAGAATACAGCTTTCTGCAGCTGCAGGAAAAGATACTGAATGTGCATGGTGAGATGCTGAAGCAGCCCGCCAAAACAAGACCGTAAATTCACATATCCGCCCGCCGGGTTTACTCGTAAGCTTTGGCGGGTCATTTCAAATCTTGATCACATCTTGGAGGAATGAAAATGACCAGTTTAACAAAAATCAGACAGCAGCAGCCGTACAAGTGGTACCAAACGATGAGAGAAACCTCTCCCGTTCATTACAATGAAAAGGAAGATTGCTGGGAAATCTTCACCTATGATGAAGTGAAGCGGGTGATTTCTGACTACAGTCATTTTTCTTCCGATCATAAATACTTAAGTGCGGACAAGCAGGAAAAAATGATCCGGCATATTAACAAAGACAGCCTTTTGAAAATGGACCCGCCCGAACACACCGTCTTCAGAAAATTGGTCAATCAGCCGTTCATGCCGAAATCGGTTGAGTCTCTTGCACCGCGTATAGCCGCTATCGCTGATGACCTGCTTCAGGCCGTCCGTTCAAAAGGCAGGATGGACATTATTGAAGATTACGCATTTCCGCTTCCGATTATCGTGATCGCAGAGCTTTTAGGATTTCCTCCGAAAGACAGAGATATCTTTAAAAACTGGGTCGACCAAAGCCAGAATGTAAAAGATGAAAAGAAAATGAATGAAGTGCAAAAGCAGATGATCGGATACTTCATGCAGTTTATTTTACAGCGGAGAAAACAGCCGCAAAATGATTTAATCAGCCATTTAATTTCAGCTGATTTAGACGGAGAGCCGCTGTCAGACAAGCAATTAATCGGTTTTTGCGGCTTGTTGATCGTCGCGGGGCACGTAACGACGGAAAATGTGATCGGAAATTCATTTCTCAGTCTCAAGGAGTTCCCGCACATTCTGCCCCGGCTGCTTGAAAACAAGGCGCTCCTTCCTGACTTTATTGAGGAAGTCATCCGCCTCAGACCTTCCATTCAGCGGGTAACCCGCTACACTGCGGTTGAGAGCGAGATTGGCGGAAAAACGATTCCGGCCGGAGAAAAAGTGTATGCGTGGATTGGATCGGCGAACAGAGATGAAAAGAAGTTTGAAAATGCCGATCAGATTGACTTGGGACGAAAACCGAATCAGCATCTGTCATTCGGTCAGGGCAGCCATTATTGTTTAGGAGCGCCGCTGGCCCGGCTTGAAGCGAAAATCGCGCTTTCCCACTTTTTTGAACAGATGCCCGCATGGCGTTTTACTGAGGATCAAGAGCCGAATCTGGTTCCGAGCCCTGTATTTCACGGCGTTGACAGGCTGCTTGTTGAGTTTTGAACGGAAAAATAAAAGAGGCTTCCACAGGAAGCCTCTTTACTCTGGGGGCTTGGAGAAATGAATGTAGGAATCGAAGCAATGAATGTGTTTGGCGGAACCGCGTATGTAGACGTCATGGAGCTTGCGGAACATCGGAACTTGGATAAAAAAAGGTTTGAGAACCTGCTGATGAAAGAAAAAGTGGTGGCGCTTCCGTTTGAAGATCCGATTACGTTCGCCGTAAATGCCGCAAAACCGATTATCGATTCTCTGTCAGAAGAGGAACGGAATCAGATTGAAATGGTCATCACCTGTACGGAATCCGGGATTGATTTTGGCAAATCCATCAGTACATACGTCCATGATTATTTGCAGCTGAAGCGGAATTGCCGGTTATTTGAGGTGAAACAGGCTTGCTATTCTTTAACGGCCGGGTTTCAAATGGGCGTGAATTTCATCTTATCGCAAACATCGCCGGGAGCGAAAGCGCTCATCATCGGAACGGATATTTCCCGCTTTTTAGTGGCTGAAGGCGGTGACGCGTTGACGGAGGAGTGGTCCTATGCCGAACCGAGTGCGGGGGCGGGAGCTGTGGCGCTTTTAGTCAGCAGCACCCCTCATGTCTTTTTGCTTGATCAAGGCGCAAGCGGGTATTACGGGTATGAAGTCATGGATACCTGCCGCCCGATTCCGGATAGTGAAGCGGGGGATGCTGATCTGTCGCTCATGTCTTATTTGGACTGCTGTGAAAAATCATTTCAGGAATACCGAAAGCGTGTGAGCGGGGCGGATTATAAGAATACATTTCAATACCTTTCTTTTCATACTCCGTTTGGCGGAATGGTAAAAGGAGCGCATCGGACGATGATGAGAAAATTGGCAAAGGCTAAGCCGCAAGACATTGAAGCGGATTTTCAGCAACGCGTGCTGCCTGGGATTCAATACTGTCAGCGCGTCGGCAACATCATGGGGGCCACCGTATTTTTATCTCTTGCCAGCACGATTGATAACGGCTCTTTTGAAACGCCGAAACGCGTCGGCTGTTTTTCATACGGTTCGGGCTGCTGCTCTGAATTTTACAGCGGTGTCGTTATGCCGCAAAGCCGTACGCGGCAGAATCAATTTCAGATCAGCCGGCATTTGGATGAACGCGTCCGTTTATCGATGGCTGATTACGACCGGCTGCTCCAAGACAGCGGTATCGTAAAATTCGGCACTAGAAATGCCGCGCCCGCAGCAGACATCCCGAATGCGCATCAAGGAAAAACGCGATTGGTGCTGACTGAAATAAAAGAGTTTCACAGAAAGTATGAATGGACGACCTAGTATCAGGAACACTCAGAGCCGGAAAGGCTTGAGTATTTTTAAAGAAACGGAGAATAAACATGAATCCAATGATTGATGTACAGGAAACAGAACCGGGCATTGTGCAGGTCACAATGCAGGATACGGCCGGGAAAAACGGGTTGTCAGAAGAGTTTGTCAGAGAGCTGCACCGGGTATTCCAAGACATCAATGCCCACCCGTCCTATAAAACCGTCCTTCTGACGGGTTACGGAAATTATTTCTGCACGGGAGGAACGCAGGAGGGGCTTTTGACCATTCAGAGCGGAAAGCTCCAATTTACAGATTTAAAGCTTCACAGTCTTTTATTGGATTGCAGGATCCCTGTGATTTCCGCCATGCAGGGGCATGCGATTGGAGCCGGCTTTACGATCGGTCTGAGCTCGGATTTTGTGATTTTAAGCAGAGAGAGTTTTTATTCTTGTAATTATATGAAGTACGGATTTACACCGGGAATGGGCGCGACGTATATTGTGCCTGAAAAACTGGGAATTGTCCTCGGGGAAGAAATGCTGTTTACTGCCGCGAATTTCAGCGGCGCCGCTCTGGAAAAACGGGGAGTTCCGTTTGAAGTGCTGCCGAAAAAAGACGTCCTTCAAAGAGGCCGCGAATTAGCCCGGCTGCTGGCGGATAAACCGAGAGCCTCACTGGTTGCGCTGAAAACCAATGTGACCGCACGGATCAAAAGAGAGCTGACAAAAGCGGTTGAGGAAGAGGTGAACATGCACGAAGCCACATTCCATCTTCCTGAAGTAAAAGAGAGAATCAGCCGCTTATACGGCAGTTAAATAGAATGAAAAAAGCATGGGAAGCCCCATGCTTTATCACTGGTCCGTCTTTTGCAGAACGGAGCCTGCGAATTGTTCTTTAATTTCGGCGCTCCGGGCTGCGGTTTCTGCGATGCAGTGCATGATGGCTTCTTCAAAGCGGCGCTCTTCTAATGCGCGAAGGCCTGCTTCAGTCGTGCCGCCCGGGCTTGTGATTTCCTTGCGCAGGCGTTCAGGCCGTTTGCTGCTTGTTCTGAGCATTTCCGTCGCCCCGGCCATGGTTTGTAAAATCAGCTCTTTTGCCGTTTCTTCCGGCAGGCCGGCTTGAAGGGCGGCCTTTTCCATTGCTTCGACATACCGGTACACATAGGCGGGACCGCTTCCGGCAATGGCTGTGACGGCGTCAAGGTGTTTTTCTTCAAAGCGCGTCGCTTCTCCGATTGTTTCCAGAAGCTCTTTTGCCGTCCGGATTTCAGCTTCACTCGCCTCGGAGCTTGCGGAAAAACCGGTCGCCGATTGCTGAATGGCCGCGGATGTATTCGGCATCGCCCGGATGATGGTGAGCTTTCTGCCGAAATATTGCTGAATCGTGTGAATCGTCAGCCCTGCGATGACAGAAATCACAAGCTGATCTTTCACGTATTCGCGAATGTTCTCAATGCTTTCTGCCGCATCTTTCGGTTTAAAGGCGAGAACGATAATGTCGGTATTGCTGAAAAACTCTTCTTTATCCCGGCACGGTTTCACTCCGTACGTTTTTTGGAGCTCTTCAAGCCGGCTGTCATTTGACCGGTTTGTCATATATATATGTCCGGGGGCTGTCATCCCGCTTTGCAGCAGTCCGTTCACCATTGCTTCCGCCATTGATCCGGCCCCGATAAAACCGATTTTCTTCATATAAATCCTCCTTCTTCTCAAAACACAAAAAAACCTTCCCGTCAAAAAGGACGAAAAGGTTTCGCGGTACCACCTTACATTAGCACGAATCAGCCGTGCTCAGCTCAAATCCCGTAACGAGGGGATACGTTTAGGTTTTCCTAACCGCTCTGAGGGCAGGTTCTGTAAACAAGAGGGCCGCAATGTCTTTCAGCCGGGGACATTGCTCTCTGCTGCCGTTGTTTATATACTAGTTCCTCGTCATCGCGTTCCGTGTTTTCTAGTTTGTTGTTCATTATGCTATGCGCAAGAGCGGGATGTCAATCTTTTTTTCCGATATGCGGCAATAATGACACAGTGAAAAGAAAACGCTAAAATATGATTATTCAGGAATGAAAAGAACGAAGGAGCGTAAACATGGCAGCGAGAAAGATCATTCCGATACGTGTGCCGACTCCGTTTGCAGTCGGCGACGTTATCGTTTATTTAGTAAAAGATGAAGCCCTAACCCTTATTGATTGCGGCCCGAATACAAAGGAAGCGGCTGAATCGCTCTCATTTCAGCTTAAGGAACACGGGGTTTCTGCGGCGGATATAGAACAGGTGGTGCTCACTCATCATCACGCAGATCATTCAGGTCTGCTGCACCTTTTTTCCGATGATGCGGAAGTAATAGGGCACTCGCTGAATGACAGGTACATTACTCAGGATCAGTCGTATATCGCCCGGCAGGAGGACTTTTTTCTGTCGCTTATGACTGAAATGGGCGTTCCTCTGACGCCTGAAGACATACATAAAACAGTTAAGCTGTCATACTTATTTTCTGCAAACCGTCCGTTAACGAAAACAGTGAGGGAAGGCGGAAAAATTGACGGGCTTAACGGCTGGACGGTGCTCGAAATCCCGGGTCATGCCGCTTCTCACATTGCGCTCTACCATGAAAAAAGCGGTGAAATGTTCAGCGGCGATCTGCTTTTGTCCAACAGCTCCACCAATCCGATTCTGGAAGCTCCGGAAAAGGGGGGCGTGCGCGCGGCCCCGATGCTCGACTACTTGAACTCAATGAAGCGGCTGTATGACGTAAACCCGTCCTTTTTATATCCGGGACACGGCGATCTGCTGACAGACGTAAAGCCTGCTTTTGACAGGCGGCTTGAAAAACTTAGAAGTCGGTCGGAATATGTGCTGCGCCTGTTGTCAGAGGAAACACTGACGGCTTTCCAGGTATGCCGGCGGCTGTTTCCGGCTGTGTATGAAAATGAATTGTTTTTAACGATGTCAGAAACGATCGGCCATCTTGACGTGCTGGCCGCCGAAGGGAAGGCTGTATCGTTTCAGTCGGGGAACACTCTGAAGTTTAAAGCTGTGAAGGGGTGAAGGAAATGAGCAGATTAACGGATAAGCGGATTTGGATCACCGGAGCATCAGGCGGACTCGGAGAACGGCTTGCATATTCTTGCGCGGCAGAAGGGGCTCATGTTTTTTTATCCGCCAGGCGGGAGGACCGCTTGCAGGAAGTGAAAAAGACGATTACCGCGCGCGGCGGACAGTGTGATGTCGTTCCGTTTGACGTCCGGCATGCAGAAGAGGCTGAAAACGTAAGGCGTTTGATCGGTCATGTTGACGTATTAATCAACAACGCCGGCTTCGGCATTTTTGAAACGGCCGCTGATTCATCTTTGGATGATATGAAGGCAATGTTTGAAGTCAACGTCTTCGGATTAATCGCCTGTACGAAGGCCTGTCTTCCTGTGATGCTTCATGCGAAAAGCGGCCATATTATCAATATCGCCTCACAGGCCGGCAAATTGGCGACGCCGAAATCAAGCCTTTATTCTGCAACGAAGCACGCCGTGTTAGGGTATTCCAATGCGCTGCGGCTTGAGCTGGCCGGTACGGGTGTAGCCGTGACAACGGTTAATCCCGGTCCGATCAAAACAGACTTCTTTACAATTGCAGATAAAGAGGGCGGTTATGTGAAAAGCGTCGGCAGATGGATGCTTGATGCCGACCATGTGGCAGAGCGCATTACATCCGTGATTCTGACGGATAAACGGGAAATGAATCTTCCGCGATGGATGAGCCTCGGGACGAAGCTGTATCAGCTTTTCCCATCGTTTACAGAAAAACTGGCCGGCCGCGCATTAAAGAAAAAGTAACAAGGGGGAAAAAGGAATGTCCGACCGGGATATACACAAGGCATTGATGGCAGAGCCTTTAGTCAGGCAAATGGCGGAGGCGCGTGAAGTATTTTGGATCAACCCGCATAAAACCGATGATCCAGTAAAGCATGGCGCTGAATGGAAAAAGGAGATTGCCGAAGCGGAAGAAAGGCTGCGCCGGTTTGCGCCTTATATCGCGTCGGCTTTTCCGGAGACGGAAGCGGAGGGAGGCCTCATTGAATCTCCGCTTGTCTTGATTAATGAAATGAAGAAGCATCTGGAACACAGCGCCGCTCAGGCTTTCCCCGGGCGTCTGCTTTTGAAATGCGACGACGAACTTCCGATTTCCGGTTCCATTAAAGCGCGCGGCGGGATTTACGAAGTGCTGAAGCATGCCGAAGATCTCGCGGTAAAAGCGGGAATGCTCTCAGCAGACGACGATTACAGCATATTGACTGAAGAACGGTTTACCGCTTTTTTCTCAAAATACTCTATAGCCGTCGGCTCTACGGGCAATTTAGGTCTGAGTATCGGCATAATCGGCGCGAAGCTCGGCTTTTGTGTGACCGTTCATATGTCCAGTGACGCAAAGCAGTGGAAAAAGGAGCTGCTCCGGGAAAAGGGGGTTCGCGTCATCGAATATGAAGCAGACTACAGTCTGGCTGTCAAAGAGGGGCGCATGCAGGCGAAGCAGGACCCTTATTGTTATTTTATTGATGATGAGCATTCCCGGGATCTGTTTTTGGGGTATGCCGTTGCGGGAAGCCGTGTGAAAAAGCAGCTCGATCAAATGAACATAAAGCCTGATGCAGATGAACCGCTTTTCGTTTATTTGCCATGCGGGGTCGGAGGAGGCCCGGGCGGCGTCGCGCTTGCGCTAAAGCTGATCTATGGCGAGCATGTCCATATTTTTTTCGGTGAGCCGACGCATTCACCGTGTATGCTGTTAGGACTGTTTTCCGGCTTGCATGACGGAATCAGCGTGCAGGATATCGGTCTTGATAATCAAACGGCCGCCGACGGACTCGCGGTGGGAAGGCCGTCCGGACTGGCCGGCCCTCTGATGGAACCTATACTCAGCGGCTGTTATACCGCCGATGACGGCACGCTTTTTTCGCTGCTTTATCAATTAAGGGCGGCCGAGAATAAGAGCCTTGAACCCTCTGCACTCGCCGGACTGGCCGGGGCCGTCAAGGTCGTTCAGACCGAAGCCGGAAACCGTTATATAAAAGAGCGGGGGCTTGAGATGGAAAATGCCGTGCACCTTGTGTGGAGCACCGGCGGAAGCATGGTTCCGGAGGAGGAAATGGAAGAGTACAGCCGGATCGGTTCCTCATTTTTGAAAAAAATGGGCAGACAGTGAAGCGGTTTTCCGTTACAATCTTTGTAAGCGTTTGTTTTTTTATCGGAAAGCCATACAGAGAGATTGGTGTGAATTGTGAAAAGTAAAGAATTGAACTTACATACATTGTATACGCAGCACAGCCGCGAGTCGTGGGCCGGATTCGGCGGCCATCTTTCCATTGCCGTTTCAGAGGAAGAAGCCAAGGCCGTAGAGGGGCTGAATGACTACCTGTCGGTGGAAGAAGTAGAAACGATTTACATTCCGCTTGTGCGCCTGCTCCATCTTCATGTCACGTCTGCCGCAAGACGGAATCAGCATGTCAATGTGTTTCTTAAACATCCGCATTCAGCGAAAATCCCGTTTATCATCGGAATCGCGGGCAGCGTCGCCGTCGGCAAAAGCACGACGGCGAGAATTTTGCAAAAGCTTCTTTCCCGTCTGCCGGACAGGCCGAAGGTGAGCCTGGTGACAACCGACGGTTTCTTGTATCCGACGGCGGAATTAAAAAGGAAAAACCTTCTGTCCAGAAAGGGATTCCCGGAAAGCTACGACGTGAAAGCGCTGCTTGAGTTTCTGAACGATATAAAGTCGGGGAAAGAGAGAGTGGAGGCGCCCGTATACTCCCATCTTACGTATGACAGGGAAGAGGGCGCCGTCGAGGTTGTCGAAGGTGCGGATATCGTTATTATCGAAGGAATCAATGTCCTGCAGTCGCCGACCTTAGAGGACGACAGGGAAGATCCGCGGATTTTTGTATCGGATTTCTTTGATTTTTCGATCTATGTGGATGCCGAAGAAAGCCGGATTTTCACGTGGTATTTGGAGCGTTTCCGTCTCTTAAGAGAAACCGCTTTTCAGGATCCGGCTTCTTATTTTCATAAATTTAAGGATTTGTCTGATGCAGAAGCGGATACCATGGCCGCCTCCATTTGGGAGAGCGTCAACCGTCCGAATCTGTATGAAAATATCCTGCCGACAAAATTCAGATCGGATTTGATTTTGAGAAAAGGTGATGGCCATAAAGTTGAAGAGGTGCTGGTAAGGCGGGTGTGATGTGAGGAGGAAGCGAATATTATGATGCATCATATTGAGTTGTATGTATCTGACTTGAAAGCCTCCGCCCGGTTTTGGGGATGGTTTTTAGGTGAGCTCGGTTATAGGGAATTTCAAAATTGGGACTCCGGCATCAGCTGGAAAAACGCAGGATTTTATGTTGTGCTTGTACAGACAGAGGAGCGTTTTTTAACACCGGAGTACCACAGATGCCGGGTCGGGCTGAACCATCTGGCTTTTCATGCTGCATCAAGAGAGCAGGTTGACGAGATGACAGAAAAGCTGCTTGCCAGAGGATGCCCCGTGCTTTACAGGGACCGCCATCCATATGCAGGCGGAAGCACGCATTACGCCGTATACACGGAGGACCCGGATCGGATAAAAATGGAGCTCGTTGCTCCTGCTTCTGAATGAACTATAACTTTTCGTTTTTTTCTTCGCGCAGCGCGTCGAGCTTCTTTTCGATTCTGTCCAATTGTATGCGGCGCTTGTTCAAGCTTCTGAATACGTATATCACGGCAAACAGGAAAAATGCGGCTGCAATAAATGAAATCAATTGAAAAATGACATCACCGATGTTCATCTTTTTTACCTCCGTGTGCGGCGGGCTTCTTCAGCCCGCCGTTTTTTCATTTTGACCGATGTGAAGACATGGGGGATGAATCATTTCTCTCTTAGCTTTGTTTTTTTCTGAGAATGAATAGTTTCTGCATGTGGCTTATGACCACTTTTGCGGCCGCATATCCCGGAATCGCCAGAAGCATCCCGGCAATTCCTGAGAATTTGCCGGCGGCAAGCAGAAGAAAAATAATGGTCAGCGGGTGAATGTCCAGCTTCCGTCCCATAATTTGCGGGGAAATCAGCTGGCTTTCAAGCTGCTGGACAATGACGACGACCGTAACCACCAGCACCGCCTCGGTCGGTGAATCGAACAATCCGACAATGACTCCGGGAAATGTGCCGATCCAAGGCCCGATAAACGGAATCAGGTTTGTCACCATGGCGAACGCGCCCAGAACGAGCGGATAATCGAGCCCGATTATAAAATAGCCGATTGTGACGAGAACGCCGACACAGAAACTGACGAGCAGCTGTCCTTGTATGTATGAACTGAGAGCTTCATCCATGTCCCGAACGATTTGTTTTCCTTCTTTTTGATGTTTTTCCGGAAGAAGCCGCAGCAGTCGCCGGGGGGCTTTGTTTCCTTCTTTTAACATGTAATACAGCGCAAACGGAATAATGGCTGCGGTGATGGCGGCATTGGCAGCCGTACCGGCCAGGCTGCTGAGAGAATCAGCGATTGAACCGGAATAATTTGCGGCTTTGTCTGCTAATTTTTTAAAGGAATCCCCATGCTGAAGCCGGGAAAACCATTTGCTGTCCTGGAGATGCCCGATCCAATTTTCAGCTTTTGCGGAAAGCTCCGGAATATGATCTGTGAAGGCTGTAAACTGTTTTTGAACGGCAGGGCCCGCCGTATAAAGGAAGAGGACAAAAAGGCCGGCTGTTCCCGCATAAATCGCTAAAATCGCGATTCCTTCGGGCAGCTTTAATTTCGCATGCAGCACTCTGACGAGCGGGCGGCACAAATAGTAAAGGACGCCCGATAATACAATGGGCGGAAACAAGGTTTTAACCGTAATCACAACAGGCTGGAACAAAAAGTCTATTAATGTTCCGAGATAAATGATGAGAAATAACAGAAGAACGGCATAGCCGATCCTGAAATAAGGCCCGACAGGCATATCCTGCACCACACAATCTTTAAGGGTTTACTCTCGGACATTTCCCTTATCGCCCGGTGCATAAACGTCCGTGTCAGGAAAACTGCCCTTGATTGGTGACGTAATCGTAGATAATATCTTCTACATGGGCATGGAGATCCTCATCGGGTTCTTCATTCCTTCTTTCTTCTAAAGCTTTTTTTAAACTCTGTTTTTCATAGGGGCTCAGCGGATCTGTCGACACATTCCGTCCATACTGGCGGAGGGCTTGTCCCAGCATTTTTTCTATAAATTGATCCATCATATATTCTCCTATTCTTGTCATTCATCTTTATTCTACTAAATATCATGTGATCCTCCCACTCTTCTATCATATTTTCTGTCAGGACAATTTAGGCTTTTATTCCAGTTCAGCCGAGAGAATACGATGAAACGGCAGCGTTAACGCATCTTCATCGTTTATGATTTTTAAACGCTTTTCGTCATGCATCACTTGTTTTACCCAGCCCCAAAAGCGGTGGGGGCCGTGTGCGGAAGCGTAGGTGACCGAAATGGCCCTGTCTTCTTCAATTGACGCCGCAATGATGCGGTTCATGTCGTTCAGTTGCTCTTCGCTCAGTTCCGGAGGCCGGAATTCCCGTTCTTTTCGTTTTTTCGCAAGCAGCTGCTCCCGGTGTTCGGGCAGCATCATCCGGCTTGATTCCCACATGACATTATACCCGGGTGTTAATTTGTTCGGATTCATGTATATCACCTCAAATTATTTGTAATGCCCGCCGATTTTTTCAGCCCGGTGAAAGGCTTGGCCGGCCTCTGTCAGTGAAGCGGCATGGAGGAGCGACGCAGGGCCGTACCGCTCATGAATATCATCCAATACTTTGCCGAGACTGATCTTTTTTTCCTGGGCATCGAACAGGCTCAGCTGAACATAATCACAAGGCTCCAGCTGGGAAAGGGAGACGCCGGCGCTGCGGACGGGCTCACCGTTCCAATGCTCTTTGAAGAGCTTGACCGCCGCTTTAAAAATATCCATTCCGAAATTAGTCGGAGACACCAGCTTTCTCTGTCTGTGAAAACCTGAAGGGAATTCAAAATCAGCGCCTCTGATGCTGACCGAAACCGTATGGCCGATGTATTGTTTGAAACGGGCGCGGCGGGCCACTTCTTCGCTTAACTCCAGCAGCACGACTTTGATATCCTCAAAGCGGCTGTAGTCTCTCGGGAGGGTCATGTTATGGCCGATCGCTTTTTGCCGGCTGTGCGTGTTGACGGTGACCGGAGAGGGATCGATGCCGCGGGCTGTCCGCTGAAGCAATTCGCCGTTAATGCCCCAGCGTTTTTTCAGCAATTCGGCGGGGTGTCCGGCAAGCCCGCCGATTGTGCTGATGCCCATCCGTCTTAAATGATGCTCCATCCGTTTTCCGATGCCGAATAATTTTCCGACCGGCAGCGGCCACAGATCCTGCCTGATATTTGACATATCCAATCTGTGGATGCCGGATGCGTTTTTTTTGGCAAAATGGTCGCAAGCCATTTTCGCGAGCGCCTTATTCGGCCCGATGCCGACACGGGCATAAATGCCGAATTCACGCATAATCGCTTGCTGAATGCTTTTGGAAATTGTAAAAGGATCACCGAACAGCCGCCTGCTTCCGGTCACGTCGAGAAACTGCTCATCGATGGAGTAGGGTTCTACAAGATCGGTATACCGTTCAAACAGTTCGGTAATCATGACGGATACATCAATATACCGCTGCATCCGCGGACGGACAATAACGGCGTCGGGACATTTGGCCTGCGCTTCCCCCAGCCGTTCGGCATTTTTTACGCCGTATCGTTTGGCGAGCGGACAAGCCGCAAGCACGACGCCGCTGCGTCTTTCGGGATCTCCCGAGACAATCACGGGCCGGCTTTTGAGATGAGGCGCTTCCGCTTTTTCCACAGACGCATAAAACGATTGCATATCTACAAGAAGAATATCAGCCATAAAAAAACCTCCGGGAACGTTTGTTCTGTTTTTCATTGTACCCGAACAATGATCACGTTTATACTGGTAAATCATTCCCCGGCTGGAAGACGTGCTGATTCGTTCGCTTGAAAAGAAATCATTTACAATTGCAAACAACCCACATATAATTTTTTATATTCCAATGAGAAGAGCTGACATTCATTTTGCCGGACGAAAAGGAGAGTCAATCGATAATGGATATTCGAACAATTACCTCTGAAGACTATGAAATGGTTACGTCTGTTTTGAATGAATGGTGGGGCGGCAGGCAGATGAAAGACAAACTGCCGCGCTTGTTTTTTGAACATTTTCAGGACACAAGCTTTATCACGTACGGGCCGGAGGGAATGACCGGTTTTTTAATCGGTTTTCAGTCACAATCAGACCCTGAGACGGCCTACATTCATTTTTCCGGTGTGCATCCGGATTTCAGAAAAATGCAAATTGGAAAACAGCTCTACGACCGATTTATGGAGACGGTGAAGAAAAGGGGCTGCACAAAAGTCAATTGCGTGACGGCGCCTGTCAATAAAGTATCAATCGCTTATCATACAAAATTAGGCTTTGAAGCTGAAAAAGGAACCAAAACCGTAAACGGAATCCCTGTTTTTGCGAATTATGACGGTCCGGGAGAAGACCGGATTCTGTTTGTGAAATATATGTAGAGGGGGATGAATATGAGTTTTTTAGCTGACACGCGCCCTATTATGCGGTCATTTTTTCATCAATAAAGGGAAAATATGATGAGGAATATGAACATACGGCAGAGCGCATGATGAATTTGGCAGGCGGACAGCCGGGCTTTTTAGGCGCGGAAAGCGTTCGGGAGGAAAACGGCTGCGGCATCACGGTTTCCTACTGGGACAGCCTGGAGGCGATTAAAAGGTGGAAAGATCATACTGACCACCAGGCGGCAAAACAAAAAGGAAAAACTGCCTGGTATGAAGCGTACGCGGTCCGCATTACGAAGACGGAGTCACAGCGGATGTTTGCGTCAAAAGGGGCGGAAGATTGATTACATTTTTACAGCATACACAAGAACAGACCGCGCGGGAAATTGCGGCGGTTCAGCGCTGCGCTTATCAAAAAGAAGCAGAGCTGATCGGCTTTTTCGGCATTCCCGCCCTGCATGAAACACCCGATGATATACAGCGGTCACGGGAGCCGTTTGCCGGTTTCAAGGAAAAAGATCAGCTTGCAGGCGTCATTTCGTATGAAAAAAAGGGATATGACCTTGTCATATGCAGGCTGACGGTGCACCCGTCCGGCTTTCGGAAAGGAATCGGACGGGCGCTTATTCAATTTGTGATAAATCAAAACCGGGACGCCCAAAAAATAGAGGCGGCTACCGCCAGCCAAAACGTTCCGGCAGTCTCTCTCTATTTAAAAACAGGTTTCACAGAAGCCGGACAGATAGAGACGCCGGAAGGGCTGACCCTCTCGTTTTTTCATCTTTATCCGAAGAGGAAAGCGGAAGTTGTTCCGTACAAGCCGGAATGGAAAGAAATATTTGAAAGAGAGAAGACGGACTTGATCCGAATCTTCGGCCCAGCACTTCATTCTGTCAGCCACATCGGCAGCACCTCCATCCCGCAGATGGCCGCCAAACCCGTCATCGATATACTGGCGGAGGTTAAAGATATTTCGGACGCTGACCGATTCAGTCCGCAGCTGGAAGCACTCGGCTATGAGGCGAAAGGGGAAAACGGGATAGAGAGCCGGCGTTTCTTTCAAAAAGGCGGCAACAGGCGCACACACCACGTTCACATATACGAAACAGGCCATCCGGACGTGAAGCGTCATCTGCTGTTCCGGGATTACCTCACCGCAAAGCCTGAAAAAGCGGCTCAATACATGGAACTGAAACGGCACCTCGCTAAGACGTACCCATACGATATGGCAAAGTATAGTGAAGGGAAAAATGACTGGATCAAGGCGGCTGAACAAGAGGCAAAGGTCTGGGAGAGCGGGCTGCTGTAAAGAAAGCAGAAACAATGCATACAGCGGCTCGGTATGCTACAATGGCGAAAATGAAAAACGGAGGATCATCTATGCAAATACATGTGACGGATGCGGCGAAACACACACTTCAGCAGGCGATGGACGCCAACCCGGGGAAAAAAGCGCAGCTCCGCTATGACGCAGAAGGCTGCGGGTGCGCGGTGAGCGGCGTGCCGACCATCTGGCTGGCGGACGAATTAACGGGACAATGCGAAGCCATTGAAACCAACGGACTTCCGCTTTACATCCAGACCTCACAAAAAGTGTTTTTTGACGAGGAAATGACAATCGATTACAATGAAAAGGCAAAAACGCTCGTCTTAAAAAGCCCGGCAGAGATGCTGAGCCCGAGAATGAGCATATTAGTAAAGCAGGGAGAAACGGAAAGTGAATCAAAAGCTGAAAGCCATTAAACAGACGGCACAGCATAAAACGTGGGTATCCTTTCTGAACAACAACCACCCGTACAGTCTGCTGCACTGGTCCATCGGAGGGGCTGAATCCGTTCAGAAGGATGTCTGGCTGCTTCAAGATGAGATGACCTTCAAAGCGCAGGAGTTTACGACAATCGACCTCGCCATTGACTGGATCGGAGAAAATATGGACGGGATTACCGACGTTTTATGACGGGAAAGCGAAAGAACCAGCATACGTTCTTTCGCTTTTTTACGTTTGCGTCATGGTATCTAAAAAGGTTTGAACGGCTTTACGGTAGCTCTCCGGATTTTTGGTGTACGACATGGCATGCCCGCCCGATTCGGCCAGATAGAGCATCTTAGGGCCGCGTTTTGTGCGGTGCAGCAATTCGGAACAAGCGGAGGGTATATAATCATCTTCCTTACTGTGAATAAACAGCACGGGCTGCCGGATGCGGCTGATAACCGATAGAGGAGATACATCACGGATACGGTAGCCTTCTCTCATCCGCAAAAAGAAATCAGCCAAAGGCAGAAGCGGCCACGGAGGCAGCCGGAACTCCCGTTTCAGCCTGTAGGCGAGCTGATCGCGAAAGCTTGCGAACGGACAGTCCGCAATATAAAAATCAGCGCCGTTTTCATCCTGATGCCCGCCCGCGTATAATAAGGCCGTCACCGCCCCCATCGATTCCCCGTGGATGCCGATTTGACCGCCGTCTCCGGTTTTGTGTCTCACCCAATTCACGGCTTCTTCCAAATCATCTTTTTCAAAATAGCCGTAGCTCGTCGTTCTGCCGCCGCTTTTTCCGTGCCTGCGGTGGTCATATACGAGCACATTCCAGCCTAAATCTAAAAATAAATCCATGTATTTCAATGAATTGAACGAATTTACGGTAACGCCGTGACAAATAATCATGGTGTTTGCCGTATGATGCGGGGCGACGTAAAAGCCTTTGATCTCATACCCGTGGCGTGACAGGATGACGGCCTCTTCTTTTTCCATGGCCTGAAAGGAATCAAATCTATCATGCCCGTCCGCCGTTTCTTTTTTCATGATATCTTCATCCGTCTTTTTCTTCATAAACATAATCAGATTCGTAAAAGCGAATCCGGCAGCCAAAAAGACTGCGCAAGCTGAACCGAACACCGCCAGCCATTTTTTCACACAGGCACCCTCCTTTCATATGGAAAATCCCTCCTCCGGCTATTCAGGACCGTGAACGTTGCCGGCCTCCGGCGCTCCGTGGTACACTTGCTTCACCATATTCAGATACGGGGGGCGTAATGATGAAAAAGCAGCTGCCTAAAGAAAAACACAGCTTAAAAGACGATCTGGAGGAAGATCTGAAGGCCAGGCTTTTGCAAATGAAAAGTGAGCTGAAGGAAGAAGACGAGAAAAAACAGGCGCAGCAAAAGGCGGAACAAATCAGAAAACGAAAAGAAAAAGAAAAACATAAAAGCTTTGAAGAGCTGCTGAATGAAAGCAGTCTCGATTGGCACAAATATAAATAAACCGGCATCTGAAAAGGTGCCGGTTTTATTATTTAAGAACGATGGGCTTCGTATACGTCCCGTTTTGTATGGTATTGCAGGGCTTTGATTTCCTGGCTGCTTAAACGCCGGGTCTCTGCAGCCGAACAGTTTTCTCTCAGCTGCTCAAGTGAGCTGGCTCCGGTGATGACAGAAGCGACGGCCGGCTGTGACAGCAAGTATTGAAGAGAAAGCTCCGTCATGCTCAAGTCAGGTGCGGCAGCGCTGATCGCTTTTTTGGTTTCTTCCAGTTCTGCAAAAGAATATGTTAAATAGCCGTTCTCTTTTACGCTTGCGGCCGCTTGATCAAGCGGTTTTTCCGTAAGAAGCCCTTTAGCGACAGGCCCTCTTGCGACTACGCTGATTCCGTTCTCCTCTAAAAGGGGAAGCCACTCCTCGGGACGCCGGTCCAGCAGGCTGTATTGCATCATAACGCTGGTGATATTTGATTTTTTCACATATTCTTTAATAACATTCGGACGAATCGAGGAAATGCCGTAATACCGGATGACACCTTCCTGTTTTAAGTCCTCAAATGCTTCGATCGTTTCGTCAATATGGTCTTCCATCGTGCCCCCATGCAGCTGATAAAGGTCGATATAGTCCGTTTTCAGCCGGCGCAGGCTGTTTTTGACCGCTTCTTTTATGTAGCCCTTGGAAGCGTCCCAATGCCAGCCGTCTTTATCATCATTCCAGCGGTTTCCGGCTTTCGTGGCTAAAATGATGTCGTGCCTGCGGTTTTTGACGGCCTCCCCGACAATTTCCTCATTTCTGCCGAAATCATAAAGATCAGCGGTATCTAAATAATTGATTCCAAGCTCGATCGCTTCATCCAAAATAGACAGCGCTTTAGCTTTATCCGTGCCCAGCGACATACAGCCGAGCCCGATTTCGCTTATTTCTAAATCAGAATGTCCCAGTGTGCGTTTTCTCATCGTTTCGCTCCTTTTTATAGTCTTTTATTGACCGTAATATAAAGGCGCGAAGTTTTCAACTGTTAAGGCCCGGTGATCCAATCTCCGACATAGCGGAATGCCCGTCCGTATTCTTTCAGTTTAGCCCGCACTTCCCACGCCTTTCCGACCAATACGATACTCTTATCCTTCCGGTACACCTTCAATCGAAAAGCACCTCCCTCTCATGCATGTATGATAAAATATATGAGGCATAATAGAGAGACAGAACGGGAGATGACATGATGAAACATTTAGAAGAAAAAACACTTGCGAAAAAAAAGCTGTATGACGGGAAAGTCATAGATCTTTACTTAGAGGACGTAGAGCTCCCGAACGGAAAAACAAGCAAGCGGGAAATCGTCAAACATCCGGGAGCAGTGGCCGTACTTGCGGTGACCGAGGAAGGAAAAATCATTTTGGTGAACCAGTTCAGAAAGCCGCTGGAACGGACAATCGTTGAAATTCCGGCCGGGAAGCTTGAAAAGGGGGAAGAGCCGGAACATACGGCGTTAAGAGAGCTCGAGGAAGAAACGGGATATACGGCGGAAACCTTGACGAAAATCACCGCTTTTTATACATCACCCGGGTTTGCTGATGAAATCGTGCATCTCTTTCTTGCGGAAGGGCTTTCGCCGCTGGAAGAAAAACGAGAGCTGGATGAGGATGAATTTGTCGAAGTCATGCAGGTCACGCTTGAAGAGGCCGTGAAGCTGATTGAATCCCGCAGGGTGTATGACGCAAAAACGGCGTACGCGATTCAGTATCTCCAGCTGAAAGAAGCGCTGAAGGAAAAATGATGAAAACCATCTATGCGGATCTGCATATTCATATCGGCCGCACCTATACGGGAAAACCGGTCAAAATCACCGGGGCCAAAACGTTGACGCTGCACCGGATTTTAGAAGAAGCCAGTGAGGGGAAGGGAATTGAACTATTGGGCATTATCGACTGCCATTCCCCGGAAGTCATAGAAGAAATCGAGCGCGGAATTGATGAAGGCAGATACCGTGAGCTGAAAGAAGGCGGCATCCGGTATCGGAATACGACGCTTCTGTTGGGCAGTGAGCTTGAAATCTATGATCACACATGCCGCGGGCCGATTCACGTTCTCGTCTTTATGCCGTCTCTTGCCGAAATGAAGATGTTTTCTGAGTGGCTTGCAAAAAGGCTTAAAAATATCCATCTCAGTTCCCAGCGCATTTATGAAACCGGTTTGAATCTTCAAAGGAAAACAAAGGAATTGGGCGGCCTGTTTATTCCCGCCCATATGTTCACCCCGCATAAAAGCCTGTACGGAAAAGGGGTCATATCTTCTTTGACAGAAGTTTTCGACCCGTCGCTCATTGACGCGGCGGAACTCGGGTTAAGCTGTGACACCGACATGGCTTCGCGGGTAACAGAACTTGATCCGTATACATTTTTAACAAATTCTGATGCGCATTCCTTAGGAAAAATCGGCAGAGAATATAATGAAATGCTTCTTAAAGAAGCGAATTTCACGGAATTTTCGCTGGCTTTAAAAGGGAAGGACGGAAGAAAAATCACGGCGAATTACGGGCTGAACCCGAAGCTCGGGAAGTATTACCGGACGGCTTGCGACCGCTGCGGCAGCCCGGTTGAAAAAGGAGCTACCGTATGTCCGGAGTGCGGGGGGAAAACAATGACAAAAGGGGTCAGTGAACGGCTGGAGGAACTGAGCGGTCCGAAAAAAAGCCGCGTGCCGCGGCCGCCGTATATTCATCAAATCCCGCTGCAGTTCATTCCCGGGGTCGGGCCGAAAACGTTAGAAAAACTGAAGCGGGCTTTCGGAACGGAGATGGCGATTCTACATCAGGCGCAAGAAGAGGAATTGGCGCGTGTCGTCCAGCCTAAAATAGCGGCTGTCATTCATAAAGCGCGCACCGGGCAGCTCGTCCTTGAGGCCGGGGGCGGAGGGACGTACGGCAGAATCAAGCCGTAAAAGCCGATTTTTAGCGGAGCTCCTCCTGCACCTTCTTTTTCGTGCGGACAAACGCAATCAATTCGATGATTTCATCCTGATTCAGCGGCTGTCCGTCAACGGTCAGTGTGCCGCGGCCTTGTGCGGCGTTTGTTAATTCGATGGTCTGGGCAAACGGCTCCGCCTTTTTTTCAGTGCGCCCGAGTAAATCGTCGCACGTCGTGTCAAACAGATCGGCAAGCGTGCCCAGCGCCTCGAATGACGGACGCCGGTATCCTGATTCATACCCGGCGTACGTGCTTTTGGCGATGCCGAGACGGTCAGCCGTATATTGAAGAGACCAATTTTTCTTTTTTCTCAGTTCAGTTAAACGATCTAAATTCATATTCAAAACCGCTCCTTTTCACTTGAGCAAATTATATCATATCGATATGCAAAAGTGTACGCGAATTGAATAATAATCACTTGATTAATTTCATTCGTCTGTCTATAATTTGATTAAAAGTATGCGAAAAGCGAATGCTTAACACATCTTGAGAAATGGATGAAGAGGTGCAGGGTATGAAAAAATTATTGCTGTTAACAACCGGAGGAACAATCGCCTCAGTCGAAGGAGAAAACGGGCTTGCACCCGGGGTGAAAGCAGACGAATTGTTAACCTACGTATCAAAACTTGATAACGATTACACGATGGAAACCCATTCGTTAATGAACATCGACAGCACAAATATGCAGCCTGAATACTGGGCCGAAATCGCAAATGCTGTCAAAGAAAAATATGACGCATATGACGGGTTCGTCATTACGCACGGAACAGACACAATGGCCTATACATCAGCGGCACTGTCTTATATGCTTCAGCATGCTGATAAACCGATCGTCATTACGGGTTCGCAAATCCCGATTACATTTCAAAAAACCGATGCCAAAAAAAATATCACGGACGCGATCCGCTTCGCATGTGAAGGGGTGGGCGGCGTATACGTCGTATTTGACGGCAGAGTCATTCAAGGCACACGCGCCATTAAATTAAGAACGAAAAGCTATGATGCATTTGAGAGCATTAACTATCCGTATATCGCGTTTATTACCGAAAACGGAATTGAATACAACAAACAAGTGCACATGCCAAAAGACGATGCTTTTACGGTCAATACTTCACTTTGCACGGACGTGTGCCTGCTCAAGCTACACCCGGGGCTGAAACCGGAAATGTTTGACGCATTAAAGGGCATGTACAAAGGAATCGTCATTGAAAGCTACGGCAGCGGCGGCGTGCCGTTTGAAGGAAGAGACATTCTCGCCAAAGTCAATGAAATGATTGAAAGCGGCATTGTCGTCGCCATTACGACACAATGTCTTGAAGAAGGAGAGGACATGAGCGTCTATGAAGTCGGCCGAAGAGTCAATCAAGATCTCATTATCCGCTCCAGAAATATGAACACGGAAGCCATCGTGCCGAAATTAATGTGGGCGCTCGGCCAGTCTCACAACTTGGCTGAAGTCAAAAACATTATGGAGACACCGATCGCAGACGACGTTGTACTGTAAAAACATGACTACCACAAAGAGAAAGTAGGGTTTTAGCATGACAAACGCGCAAAAAGAATATCGTCAGGAAAAAGATTTCCTCGGAGAAAAACAAATTGAAGCTGATGTGTATTACGGAATACAAACGCTGCGCGCGAAAGAAAACTTTCCGATTACCGGCTACCGCATCCACGAAGAAATGATTAATGCGCTCGCCATCGTCAAAAAAGCGGCGGCGCTTGCCAACATGGATGTAAAACGGCTGTATGAAGGAATCGGAAATGCGATTGTACAGGCCGCAGATGAAATTCTTGAGGGAAAATGGCATGACCAATTTATCGTCGATCCGATCCAAGGGGGAGCCGGAACGTCCATGAACATGAATGCCAACGAAGTAATCGGCAACAGGGCCCTTGAAATCATGAGCCATAAAAAAGGTGAATACATTCACCTCAGCCCGAACACACACGTCAACATGTCACAATCGACGAACGACGTGTTTCCGACGGCAATCCATATTTCAACCTTGAAACTTTTGGATAAGCTCCTTGATACGATGGCGCATATGCTCAGTGTCTTTAAAGATAAAGCGAAACAATTTGATTCTGTCATTAAAATGGGGCGCACACACCTTCAGGACGCTGTGCCGATCCGTCTCGGACAGGAATTTGAAGCATACAGCCGCGTGCTTGAGCGTGACATAAAGCGAATTAAACAATCCCGCCAGCATCTGTATGAAGTAAACATGGGGGCAACGGCCGTAGGTACGGGACTTAACGCCGATCCGCGCTACATAGAACAGGTTGTGAAGCACCTGGCTGACATCAGCGGACTGCCGCTTGTCGGCGCCGGCCATTTGGTTGACGCCACACAAAACACTGATGCGTATACGGAAGTTTCAGCCGCGTTGAAAGTATGCATGATGAACATGTCGAAAATCGCCAACGATCTGCGCTTAATGGCTTCAGGTCCGCGCGCGGGACTTGCGGAAATTTCATTGCCCGCCCGTCAGCCGGGATCATCCATTATGCCTGGGAAAGTCAACCCTGTAATGGCAGAGCTGATCAACCAAATCGCCTTCCAGGTCATCGGGAATGACAATACGATCTGCCTCGCTTCAGAAGCGGGCCAGCTGGAGCTTAACGTAATGGAGCCAGTACTCGTATTTAACCTGCTTCAATCCATCAGCATCATGAATAACGGGTTCCGTTCATTTACCGATCATTGTCTGGCGGGAATTGAAGCCAACGAAAAACGTCTGAAGCAATACGTGGAAAAAAGCGTCGGCGTCATTACAGCGGTCAATCCGCACCTCGGGTATGAAGCGGCTGCGCGAATTGCCCGTGAAGCAATCATGACGGGGCAATCTGTAAGAGATCTTTGCCTTCAAAATGATGTACTGACAGTAGAAGAATTGGATATCATTTTGAATCCATATGAAATGACAAAACCGGGAATTGCCGGGAAAGATCTATTAGAAAAATAAATTTTAAAGCAACAACAACCGCCTTTTCACGTTTTTTAGTGAATAGGCGGTTGCCATACAAAGGGATGAGGCAGTATAGTATAATTTGTTATATCATTTGATGAAAGCGTTTTAGCTTTTTTCTTCTAGGGGGATTTTCTTGTGAAAGAGGCCAGATTGCCAAATTTATTGGAAATTATTATTTTATTATTCGGGTTTTTAGCACTTGTCTTATCGTTCACAGTGTTTTTAGACCTGCCGATCCAGCTAGCTCTATTAATATCCTGGTTTTTCGCTATTATTCTTGGAGTCAGGCTGGGATATTCATATAAAGACTTGCAGGCTTCGATTGTCACCGGCATATCAAACGGTCTTGAAGCGGTATTGATTCTCGTTTCGGTCGGTGCGCTCATCGGGACATGGATTGCCGGCGGCGTTGTGCCGACGTTAATTTATTATGGTTTAGAGTTTATTAATCCTCATATTTTCCTTCTGGCTACACTGGTGATTTGTTCCGTTATGTCCGTTGCGACCGGAACGTCGTGGGGAACCGTGGGAACCGCGGGGATCGCCATGATTGCCATCGGAGAGGGAATGGGTATACCGCTTCCGATCGTAGCGGGAGCCGTTTTGTCCGGCGCTTACTTCGGAGACAAGCTTTCACCGCTGTCTGACAGTACGGTGCTTGCCTCCACGCTTTCTAAGGTGGATGTGCTGTCACACGTAAGAGCGATGATGTATCTGTCAATTCCGTCCTATATTATTACGGCCATTCTGTTTACCGTAACGGGATTTATATACGGCGGAAAAAATATTGATCTCGACAAAGTGGAATTTTTAAAATCTTCATTGCAGAAAACGTTTGACATTCATATATGGATGCTCATTCCGGCTGTTGTCGTCGTTGTCCTTCTGATTTTGAAAAAGCCGTCTATGCCCGTTATTATCATCGGTGCTTTGCTTGGCGCAATCTGGGCTTCCGTCTTTCAGGGAATGAATTTTGCCAGTGCCCTCGCGACTGCTTATAATGGTTTTTCTATTAAAACGGACGTCGAATTTTTAAACGGCCTGTTAAACCGCGGAGGCATTACCGGTATGCTGGATACGTTAGTCGTTATCCTGTTCGGTCTCGGTTTTGGAGGAATTCTTGAGAAGCTCGGCGTATTAAAAGTGATTGTCTCAACTTTTGAGAAAAAGCTGACTACACCGGGAAATGTGACGCTTTCGACATTGATCGTCGCCCTTTTAGGAAACATTTTCGGGTGTGCGATGTACGTGTCATTGATCCTGACGCCGAAAATCATGGAGAACAGTTATGATAAACTGAAACTTGACAGAAGAGTTTTATCCCGGAACGCAGAGGTGGGCGGCACGCTTACTTCAGGGATGGTGCCGTGGTCTGATAACGGCATCTATATGGCCGGCATTCTCGGCGTATCCACATTTTCTTATCTGCCGTTCATGTGGCTCAGTTTTGTATCTATCGGACTGGCAATATTGTACGGATACACGGGGAAATTCATTTGGTACACGAAAGAAAAATCCTTGCAATCTCAAAAATTGGGTTAGGAGGTTCATTTCATGATTACAAAGCATATGATTCGGACGTTAATGATTGAAACGCCGACTGTTCCCGGAAATCTCGGAAAAGTGGCAACCGCCATCGGAGTGATGGGCGGAGATATCGGGGAAGTTGAAACCGTTAAAGTCGGCCCGAACTACACAATGCGCAACATTACGGTGCAGGCCGAAAATGAAGAGCAGCTGCAGGAAATCATTCAAGCCATTGAAGCTCTCGGTGAAGGCATCCGGCTTCATACAGTCTCAGATGAAGTGCTCTCTGCTCATGAAGGCGGCAAAATTCAGATGAAAAGCAAAATGCCGATCCGGACACTGGCTGAGCTTGGCCGTGTTTATACGCCGGGTGTCGCCGATGTGTGCAGACTGATTGAAAACGAGCCTGAAAAAGCGTCCATCTATACGACAATCAGCAATTCTGTCGCCATTGTCACCGACGGAACGGCGATTCTCGGTCTCGGCAATATCGGCTCTGTCGCCGGAATGCCCGTAATGGAAGGGAAAGCCGCGCTTTTTGACCAGCTGGCGGGTATCAGCGGAATTCCGATTTTGCTCGATACCTCTGATCCGGAAGAAATCATTCGCACGGTAAAACATATTTCCCCGGGGTTCAGCGGAATTCTGCTTGAAGATATCGGTTCGCCCCACTGCTTTGACATTGAAGACCGCCTGAAAGAAGAACTGGACATTCCGGTTATGCACGATGACCAGCACGGCACGGCGGTCGTCACGCTCGCCGCCGCCATTTCCGCTTGTAAAAGCGCCGGTCTTGATTTAAAAGAAGCGAAGGTCGGTCAGATCGGTCTCGGCGCGGCAGGCGTCGCCATCTGCCGCATGTTTATGGCATACGGAGTCAAAGCGGTCTGCGGAACGGACAAGTCAGAAGACGCAATGAACCGCCTCGCTCAGTACGGAGGTCAGCCGCTTGGAAGCATCAAAGAATTAATGGACACGTGTGACATTGTGATCAGCACCACAGGAGTTCCGGGTCTCATTAAAAAAGAGGATGTCAGAAAAGGACACGTCATTCTGGCTTTATCTAATCCGAAGCCGGAGATTGAACCGGAAGAGGCATTACAAGCCGGAGCCGCTTATGCAGCTGACGGCCGTTCGGTCAATAATGTTCTCGGCTTCCCGGGGATTTTCCGCGGCGCGCTGAACGCCAAAAGCAAGAAAATCGACCATGAAATGCTTGTGGCGGCCGCAGAAGCCATCGCCTCTTGCACAAAACACGGCGATCTCGTGCCTCAGCCTTTGGATGCCGACGTGCATCAAGCCGTATCAGCAGCCGTAGAACGGGCCGCGGCAGGGAAATAAACAACTCTTACAGTACCGGACATGTGCCGGTGCTGTTTTTTTATCATGAATAGGAAGCGGAATTCTTAGGCAGGCTAACAGATAGCAAAAGACGGAATAAAGAGGTGACGATGTGGATTATTTTCCGCTGATCCATACAAATATTTGGGATGCTGTGATCGGCGTGCCGGTCGTCTTATGCGTCACACAGCTGATCAAAGTGTTCTGTCGGGTTCCGGGCATATTCGTTCCCACGATTGCCCTTGCTGCCGGAAATGTTGTGTCTATCGTTTTCGGTCATCATGAACACGTGTATGCGGGGATTTTCATGGGGTTTTTTTACGGATACGCCGCAATGGGGAGCTATTCATCTGCCAAAACGTCTCTGCGCGCTTACCGGTCGAAACAAGAGCCGTATTCATGAACACATCTGGATTTTTTTGTTATGATAAAGAAAAGGGAAAAAGGAGCGATTGGCACATGGCGAAGAGCAAAACGAAAAAAATGCGGGAGCATCTCAAAAGAAACGGGATGCGTGACGCAGTCCTGTCAAGGGGGACGGCGCCGTCTTTCAGCACCCATGAAAGAGTGACGAAAACCAAAAAAGACAGGCTTGAAAGAATAAAGCATAAAAAAAGGAACCCCTATGATCACCGGAGTGATGACGGGGTTCTTTTTTTATGCCCGAATCTCGCGCCTTTCTATGATTTCTCTGTCATGTTTTCTCTTTTCTTTCATACAATCTACTAAATCAAGTCAATAGATTAGCGGGAGGAAAGCGGTATGAGAAAACAATCGTACAAAGAACTGTTTTTTCGCCATGTAAAGGATCATCTGTCACTTTATATATTTGTGTTCGTCTTGTTTTTAATGGGGGTCATTTTCGGGGCGATCATCGTCAACAGCATGACCATCACGCAGAAAGAAGATTTGTATTACTATTTAAGCAAGTTTTTCGGACAGCTGTCTGACGGAAAACATGCCGGCGCTTCAGAAATGTTTTGGCAGGCCGTCTTTCATGATGTAAAATATTTGGGGCTGATGTGGATCCTCGGTATTTCCGTGATCGGTCTTCCGGTTATTTTCATTATGGTGTTTTTGAAAGGAATCGTCGTCGGCTTCACGGTCGGTTTTTTAGTGAATCAAATGGGGATGAACGGGTTTTTCCTGTCATTTATATCGGTTCTGCCGCAAAACATCGTTCTCATTCCGGCATATCTTATCATGGGGACATGCTCCATCGCTTTTTCGCTGAAACTGATCCGGCAGCTGTTTGTCAAACGCAGCCTTCATGACGCGCCGATCCAATGGTTCGGACGCTACGCCTTCGTGCTGATTCTCATCGTTTTCTTCTCGGTCATCGCCTCGCTGCTCGAGGCGTACGTGTCTCCGCTGTTTATGGAAAAGCTGTCATCACGCATATTTTAGAATGATTATCATAAAATAATACTTTTATTTATCAGTTTATAATAATTATAGTTGGAACTCTGCGCGTATTTTGTTATAATGAGTCATGGAATGCGGCGTAGGAGGGAAAGACATGGAAAACCGTATTGATCGAATTAAAAAGCAGCTGCACTCGTCAAGCTACAAGCTTACGCCACAGCGGGAAGCAACGGTAAGAGTGCTGCTTGAAAACGAAGAAGACCATTTAAGCGCAGAAGATGTATACCTCCTCGTAAAAGAGAAATCTCCTGAAATTGGTCTCGCTACAGTATACCGTACATTAGAATTATTAACAGAATTAAAAGTCGTTGATAAAATTAACTTCGGGGACGGCGTATCCCGCTACGACCTTCGCAAAGAAGGCGCGGCTCACTTTCATCACCATTTGGTGTGCATGGAGTGCGGAGCCGTCGATGAAATTGAAGAAGATCTGCTTGAAGACGTTGAAGAAGTGATTGAACGTGATTGGAAATTTAAAATTAAAGATCATAGATTGACTTTTCACGGAATCTGCCACCGCTGCCGCGGGGATGAAACAGAGTAAAAGCCTACGAACCTTTTCTGCCAGGAAAGGGTTTTTTGCTGTTTTTATGTATAAAAGCCTTTGAAATTGGCATAAGGTGTACTAACAGCCGCCAAAGAAAGGGTCGATCGAAAGATGGGCAGATTCCTGAAAACAGCCGCGGATACGATCAAAGTGTTTATTCTGTTCACAGGTTTTACCGCGCTGTTCTATTATGCTATGATATGGGTGAATTCAGAGTATGAAAACTATCATCGGTACGATAAACCGGAAGGCTCCGCCGTCAAAGTGGCCAAAACGGAACATGAGGAAAAAGACGGCTGGTTCGGCCGATTGATCTTTTTTTACCAAAACGGGGAGTAGATCAAGAGTGAAGGATCAAATTAAGGATTTCATCCATTATGTGAGGGTTGAAAGAGGGCTGTCCCAAAATACGATGATGTCCTATGAGCGTGATCTGAAAAGTTATTCTCTCTTCTTAACTGAAACCCTTCAGATCACTTCATGGAATGATGTGACCCGTCTTCATATTATTCAATATTTAAAGCATATAAAGGACTCCGGGAAATCCGGCAAGACGTCTGCGAGGCATTTGGCGTCAATCCGGTCTTTTCATCAATTTCTGTTAAGGGAAAAAGCCGCGGATAAAGATCCTTCGGTACATATTGAAACACAAAAAACAGAGCGGACGCTTCCAAAAGTATTGGCGCTTCACGAAGTTGAGCGGTTATTGGACACGCCTAAGCTTGACAGCCCGTTCGGTCTCAGGGATAAAGCCATGCTTGAACTGCTGTACGCGACCGGCATCAGGGTCAGCGAGATGATCGAGCTGAAATTATCCGACGTCCATTTGACGATGGGATTCGTCCGCTGCTTCGGAAAAGGGCGGAAAGAGCGGATTGTGCCGATTGGTGAAGCCGCTTCCCATGCGATAGAAGCATACATTGAAAAAGCCAGAGGGAAATTATTAAAGAAAAATGTAACCGAAGCGCTTTTTCTGAATCATCACGGCAGGCAGATCAGCCGTCAGGGATTTTGGAAAAACCTGAAAAAAATCGCACTTGAAGCGGGGATTAAAAAAGAGCTGACACCGCACACGCTCCGGCACTCCTTTGCAACGCACCTGCTCGAAAACGGGGCGGATCTGCGCGCCGTGCAGGAGATGCTCGGACATGCCGATATTTCCACGACGCAAATTTATACGCATGTGACGAAAACAAGGCTGAAGGACGTGTACAAACAGTATCATCCGCGCGCTTAGGAGCCGCTGCCAGAGGGGCCGCGGCTTTTTTGCCGGATTGGCGGAATACAGAGAAGGTTCTAATTATTTGAATCGGCATTGTCAACAAGAATGTAAACGGTTTATACTTGAGTTGTCTGACCTCTGTAAGCTACAATGGACAGATGGAAGAAAAGGAGGCTTTTATGATGTCTGAATACAAATATAACCGGGTATTTTTGATCGTAATGGATTCTGTCGGAATCGGTGAAGCGCCGGACGCCGCCGATTTTAATGATATAGGCGCAAATACGCTCGGACACATCGCAGAGCACATGAACGGCTTACATATGCCCCATATGGCGCAGCTCGGTCTCGGACTGATCGGAGACATTAAGGGCGTGGAAAAAACGGAGCACCCTCTTGCGTACTACGGAAAAATGCAGGAGGCGTCAAACGGGAAAGATACGATGACGGGGCACTGGGAGATTATGGGCCTCTACATTGAAAAACCGTTTAAAGTGTTCCCGGAAGGATTTCCGGATGAACTTCTTCAGGAACTTGAGCGGCGTTCAGGACGGAAAATCATCGGAAATAAGCCGGCTTCAGGCACGGCGATTCTGGACGAGCTCGGAAAAGAACATATGGAAACGGGTGCGCTGATCGTTTATACATCAGCAGATTCCGTACTGCAGATTGCGGCTCACGAAGATGTCGTTCCGCTTGACGAACTGTACAGCATCTGTGAAACGGCCAGAGAACTGACGCTTGATCCGAAATACATGGTCGGCCGGATTATCGCAAGACCGTTCGTCGGAGAACCGGGCAGCTTCAAACGCACGCCGAACCGTCATGATTATGCGCTCAAACCGTTCGGCCGCACGGTAATGAACGGAATGAAAGACAGCGGATTAGACGTCATTTCCATCGGCAAAATTTCTGATATTTATGACGGAGAAGGCATTACATCTTCCCGCCGCACGGTATCTAATATGGACGGCATGGACAAAGTGATTGAAACGCTCGGTGAAGAGTTTACGGGCCTGAGCTTTGCCAATCTCGTTGATTTTGACGCGCTGTACGGACACCGCCGCGATCCGGAAGGGTACGGAAAAGCGCTCGAGGAATTCGACGCGAGGCTTCCGGAAGTGTTTGAAAAAATGAAAGAAGACGATCTGCTTATTATCACTGCGGATCACGGCAATGATCCTGTCCATCACGGCACGGATCACACGAGGGAGTATGTGCCGCTTCTTGTGTACAGCAAAAAGCACAAACACACTGAACAGCTGCCGCTTGCGGATACATTTGCCGATATCGGCGCAACCATTGCGGATAATTTCAAAACGGAAAAGCCGGAATACGGAAAAAGTTTTTTATCAAGATTACAGTAGGGGGACTTTTTTTGAAACAAAAGATCGAACGTGCTGCTGCATTTATTAAAGAACACGTGAAAGAAACACCAAAGATCGGTCTGATTTTAGGGTCAGGGCTCGGCGTATTGGCCGATGAAATTGAAGGAGCTGTCAAGCTTACATATGAAACGATCCCTGATTTTCCGGTCTCAACGGTAGAAGGCCATGCCGGCCAGCTTGTGATGGGAACGCTTGAAGGCGTGCAGGTCATCGCGATGCAGGGCCGCTTTCATTACTATGAAGGCTACTCAATGGATCAGGTCACATTTCCCGTCCGCGTGATGAAGGCACTCGGCGTTGAATCTCTCGTTGTGACGAACGCAGCCGGCGGTATCAACACTGAATTCCGCGCCGGCGATCTGATGATTATTACAGACCACATCAACTTTACGGGCACCAACCCGTTAATCGGGCCTAACGAAGCTGAATTCGGACCGAGATTCCCGGACATGTCAGAAGCCTATGACAAAGAGCTGTCAGGCTTGGCTGAAAAAACGGCCGATGAGCTGGGCATTCCTGTTCAAAAAGGGGTGTATACAGCTGTTACGGGGCCGTCTTACGAAACGCCGGCTGAGGTTCGGTTTTTAAGAACGATGGGTTCTGACGCTGTCGGCATGTCGACCGTGCCGGAAGTCATCGTCGCCAACCACGCGGGGATGCGCGTGCTCGGCATCTCATGCATTTCCAACGCGGCGGCAGGTATTCTTGACCAGCCGTTATCCCATGAAGAAGTAATGGAAATGACGGAAAAAGTAAAAGGCGGCTTTTTGAAGCTTGTAAAAGCCGTAGTCGCACGATCTCAAAAATAAGTCAGCATAAGTCAGCTGTTTCTTCGGAAGCAGCTGTTTTTTTGTGCCCTCAACACGAAACATTTTCCAGATGAGGCGTATAAAACCACCGGATTTGGAAAAAATAAAAAGGATTATGAAATGGAGGGCTTTGGAGATGAAACGTCTTATATCCACTTTGTTGATTGGCATTTTATTAACGGCATCAGCACCGTCCGCTTTTGCAAAGCCGGACGGAAAACATACATCGGAGCTCGCTCATGAAGCCAAAAGCGCCGTGCTGATTGAACGCGATACGGGAAGCATTCTTTATAACAAGAACAGCCGGGAGCGTCTGGCGCCGGCAAGCATGACAAAAATTATGACCATGCTTTTAATCATGGAAGCGCTTGACAAAGGGAAAATAAAGATGAGCGATAAAGTCAGGACGAGTGAACATGCCGCGTCCATGGGCGGATCACAGATTTTCCTTGAACCCGGAGAAGAAATGACGGTAAAAGAAATGCTCAAAGGAATTGCGATAGCTTCCGGAAATGACGCATCCGTCGCAATGGCGGAGTATATTGCCGGTTCAGAAGAGGATTTCGTCAGCCGGATGAACAAAAAAGCAAAAGAATTGGGATTGAAAGATACCTCCTTCAAAAACCCGACGGGACTGCCTGAAAAAGACCATTACAGCTCTGCTTATGACATGGCGAAAATGGCGAAGGAATTATTAAAGTATGATAAAATCACTCAATTTACGGGAACGTATGAGGATTATTTAAGAGAAAATACAGACAAAAAGTTCTGGCTCGTCAATACAAACCGGCTGATCAAATTTTATCCGGGTGTAGACGGCGTGAAGACGGGCTTTACAGGCGAAGCGAAGTATTGTTTAACCGCCACCGCTAAAAAAGGAAATATGAGGGTTATTGCTGTTGTTTTCGGAGCCAGCACTCCGAAAGAAAGAAATGCCCAAGTGACCAAAATGCTTGATTACGCCTTCAGCCAGTTTAAAACACACCCGCTGTACAAACGGGATCAAATCGTCGGAACGGTAAAAGTAAAAAAAGGAAAACAGAAACTGATCAAGCTGACCACATCTGAGCCGATTTCTCTTCTGGCCAAAAAGGGAGAGAACATGGACAAAGTAAAAAAAGAAGTGAAAATCAACGGCAATGTAACGGCTCCGGTTAAAAAAGGAGAGGTGCTCGGCAGCCTCGTTCTGAAAAAAGACGGAAAGGTGCTCGTTGAAAGCCCGGTCACGGCAAAAGACGACATGGAAAAAGCGGGTTTTCTCACTTTTCTGAAGCGGACAATGGGAGATTGGACAAAATTTAAATAATCGTGGCGAACGGGCACTAGTTTTGTCATAGTGAAGGAATTGCTTTCCCGAAAATCGAAACACTCATTATCCGATCATATCAAGGAGGAATGAGCATGAGCCTTGGAATTGACTTTCATGTCAAAGAATCCGTGCTTTGTATTCGATTAACAGGTGAACTCGACCATCATACGGCAGAATCATTAAAACAAAAGGTTACTGAATCGCTGGAGGCTGACGGCATCCGTCACATCGTGCTGAACCTTGAAGATCTTACCTTCATGGACAGCTCCGGCCTCGGCGTGATTTTAGGGCGTTATAAACAAATTAAACAGCTCGGCGGAGAAATGGTCGTGTGCGCGATTTCGCCCGCGGTGAGACGTCTGTTTGACATGTCCGGCCTGTTTAAAATCATCAGGTTCGAACAATCAGAACAAAAAGCGCTTTTAACGTTGGGGGTGGCATCATGAAAAACGAGATGCATCTTGAATTTTCAGCCCTCAGTCAGAACGAATCGTTTGCGCGCGTAACAGTTGCTTCTTTTATCGCACAGCTCGACCCGACGATGGATGAGCTGACGGAAATCAAGACCGTCGTATCAGAAGCGGTAACAAACGCGATCATCCACGGCTATGAAGAAAACTGCGACGGAAAGGTGTACATCTCCGTTACGCTGGAGGATCATGTCGTCTATCTGACCATACGTGACGAAGGCCTCGGGATCACGGATCTTGAGGAAGCGCGCCAGCCGCTCTTTACGACAAAACCCGAGCTTGAGCGCTCCGGAATGGGCTTTACCATTATGGAAAACTTCATGGATGATGTCACGATTGATTCCTCGCCGGAGATGGGAACGACGATACGCTTAACAAAACACCTATCAAAAAGCAAAGCGCTTTGTAATTAAGGAGATTTGTTATGGATGTGGAGGTTAAGAAAAACAGCAAAAACGCGCAGCTCAAGGACCATGAAGTCAAAGAATTAATCAAAAAGAGCCAAGAGGGCGACCAGCAGGCAAGAGACCTCCTCATAGAAAAAAACATGCGTCTTGTGTGGTCCGTCGTTCAAAGGTTCTTAAACAGAGGCTATGAGCCGGACGATCTGTTTCAGATCGGCTGTATCGGATTGTTAAAATCCGTTGATAAATTCGATTTGTCCTATGATGTCCGTTTTTCAACTTATGCCGTGCCGATGATTATCGGAGAAATCCAGCGCTTCATCCGCGATGACGGAACCGTCAAAGTATCAAGATCTTTAAAAGAGCTCGGCAATAAAATACGCCGGGCGAAAGATGAACTGTCAAAAACATACGGAAGAGTGCCGACCGTCCAGGAAATCGCGGACCATTTAGAAATTGATGCGGAGGATGTGGTGCTTGCGCAGGAAGCGGTGCGGGCGCCTTCATCCATTCATGAGACCGTGTATGAAAATGACGGAGACCCGATCACCCTGCTTGATCAGATCGCCGATCATTCAGAAGAGAAGTGGTTTGACAAAATCGCCCTCAAGGAAGCGATCAGTGATTTGGAAGAACGGGAAAAACTCATTGTCTATCTGAGATATTATAAAGATCAGACACAGTCGGAAGTAGCCGAACGGCTCGGGATTTCCCAAGTCCAGGTATCGAGGCTGGAGAAAAAAATATTAAAGCAGATTAAAGTGCAGATGGATCATACGGAAAGCTGACCTTTTACGGGCCGGCTTTTTTTATTTGTGCATCGGTGGTAATTTATGGTCTTTTGCCGCTGATGAATGAGAACAAAAGTGAACCGCATACTACATATATAACCACCCGAAAGATGGTGATGCAAGATGGAAAGACGAATATTTCTCAGACTTCGCCACCGCGTGAAGGCTCATACCGGAGATATCATCACAATCGGCGACGCCGCGCAGATCGCGGGACAGCAAAAGCTGAAAAAAAAACTGTCGGCACTGCCGCTGTATAAGGTCACGAAAAAAGACAAAAATATCGTTGTGCTGGACATCATAAAAGTGCTGAAAACCATTCATACCGCTTTTCCCGCGCTTGATGTACAGACCGTCGGCGGCGCTGAAACGATAGTGGAAATCCATTACCAAAAAAAGCAGCTGTCAGCCGTTTTGTTCGTCGGTGTCTGGCTCCTGCTTTTTATCGGTTCATGTCTTGCCATTATGAATTTTCATGAAGATGTCAGTATGAGAGAAGTTCATATCGCCTTATATGAAATCATAACGGGCGAACGGAATGAATATCCGTATCTGCTTCAGATTCCGTACAGCATCGGCCTCGGTCTCGGTATGATCGTCTTTTTTAATCACATCTTCAAAAAACGCCTGAATGAAGAGCCAAGCCCGCTGGAAGTCGAGATGTTTAATTATCAGCTTGATCTCGATCATTATGTCGCAATGCACGAAAATGAAGAGACGATGAAAGATCTGCATGATCGTTAGCATTCTTTTCGTTATGTTTGTCGGGCTTGGCGGAGGGCTGACCGTGGGGGCAGGCTTTGTGGCTTTTTTAACCGTTATGGGAATCGTCCCCCGCCTTATGCAGCTGACAAAAACAATGCGCTTTGTACAGGCCTACGAAGGAGCTGTTATTTCAGGAGCTGTGTTCGGCGGCTGGGAAACCTTAAATATGAATCATTTTTTTTTATCTGAATGGCTGGCCGTTCCGGTCGGGCTTTTGGCCGGCATGTTTGTCGGCATGCTGGCCGCCGCGCTTACAGAAGTGCTGAATGTGCTTCCCATTCTTGCCAAACGGATCGGCTTCGGCAGCAAAATCATCATATTGCTGATGGCCATTGTGTTCGGCAAAATAGCCGGCTCTTTATTTCATTGGCTGTATTTTATCCATCATTCATAAGGAGGAACCGACGTGACAAACTTAAAAGAAAATTACAAAACAAAAGTGAAAGACTATCAGCCGAAACCGCCATATGTTTGGAATTGCGTCAAAGCCTTTCTGATCGGCGGTTTGATCTGTCTGATCGGGCAGGCTCTTCAAGACTTTTACATCCACTTTTTTAATTTTAATGAAAAAACAGCGGGCAACCCGACGTCCGCCACTCTTATTTTAATTTCCGCCCTTTTGACCGGATTCGGCATTTATGACAGACTCGGGCAGTTTGCCGGAGCGGGTTCAGCCGTGCCGGTGACGGGTTTTGCAAACAGTATGACAAGCGCCGCTCTCGAACACAGAAGTGAAGGACTCGTGCTCGGGGTAGCGACAAACATGTTTAAATTGGCGGGAAACGTCATTGTATTCGGCGTCGTGGCAGCCTATATCGTAGGCTTGATACGGTTTGCTTGTGAAAAACTGTTTTCGTAGGAGGAGAAAAAATGAAATTGACCGGAAAGCAAACCTGGGTGTTTGAAAACCCGTTATTTGTAAATGCGGCGGGGACGGCAGCCGGACCGAAAGAAAAAGACGGCCCGCTCGGTTCGCTATTTGATAAGACATACGATGAAATGCATTGCAATCAGAAAAACTGGGAAATGGCGGAACGTCAGTTAATGGAAGATGCCATCAACTCCGCTTTGCAAAAACAGAATTTGAAAAAGAGCGATATTGATTTGTTACTCGCGGGGGATCTTTTAAATCAAAATGTGACCGCCAACTACGTCGCCAGACATCTGAAAATTCCGTTCCTCTGTCTGTTCGGCGCCTGTTCGACATCAATGGAAACGATTGCCGTCGCATCCGCGCTCATTGACGGCGGTTTTGCGAACCGGGCGATCGCAGCCACGAGCAGCCATAACGCGACGGCAGAACGGCAATTCCGCAATCCGACGGAGTATGGCGGGCAAAAACCGGATACCGCCACTTCAACGGTCACGGGGGGCGGGGCGGTCATCATCAGCCAAAACCCTTCTGATATCAAGATTACAAGCGCAACAGTGGGAAAAGTAAGCGACCTCGGAATAACAGATCCGTTCGATATGGGGTCCGCCATGGCGCCCGCTGCCGCCGACACAATCAAACAGCACCTGCAGGACTTAAACCGCACGGCGGATGATTATGATCTGATTTTAACGGGAGACCTTTCAGGCGTCGGCTCGCCGATCGTGAAAGATTTGCTCAAAGAAGAAGGCTATCCCGTGGGAACGAAACACGATGACTGCGGTCTTCTCATCTATACGCCGGACCAGCAGGTGTTTGCGGGCGGAAGCGGCTGCGCCTGCTCTGCGCTTGTTACGTACACACATATTTTTAATCAATTAAAAGCGGGGACTCTAAACAGGGTACTCGTTGTCGCGACAGGAGCGCTTTTGAGTCCGACAATGATCCAGCAGAAGGAAACCATTCCGACCATCGCGCACGGTGTGGTATTTGAGCGGGCGGGAGGTGCATCATAAATGGAATATCTGTTGGCTTTTGTTTGCGGGGGAATCATATGCATTATCGGTCAGCTGCTGCTTGACATTTTTAAACTGACACCCGCCCATGTGATGACAACTTTTGTCGTCATCGGCGCCTTGTTAGATGGGTTCGGAATTTATGACAAATTTATCGAATTCGCAGGCGCGGGCGCGACGGTTCCCATCGTCAGCTTCGGTCACAGCTTATTGCACGGCGCCATGCATCAAGCTCACGAGCATGGATTTATCGGGATCGCCATGGGGATTTTTGAACTTACTTCCGCCGGTATATCTTCAGCGATTTTATTCGCATTTCTTGTAGCCGTTATTTTTAAACCGAAAGGATAATGCCTGATGACGAAACGGAAGGTCATTCTTGTGACAGACGGGGACGTATACGCCGCAAAAACAATTGAATACGCCGCGGAAAAAGCAGGCGGACGGTGTATTTCCCAATCAAAGGGCAATCCGTCAACGAGAAGCGGCCCCGAACTTGTTCAGCTGATTAAAGCCGCGCCGAATGACCCGGTGTTTGTCATGTTTGACGATTCAGGCCTGCAAGGGGAAGGGCCGGGCGAAACGGCGCTGAAATATGTCGCCTCACATCAGGACATTGAAGTGCTGGGGGTGATTGCGGTCGCTTCTAAGACCCATCAGGCTGAATGGACGAAAGTCGATGTCTCCATTGACCGTGATGGAGAAGTGACGGAGTTTGGCGTCGATAAAACCGGAATGAGAGAAATGGACGAGCACAGAATGAACGGAGATACGGTGTATTGTCTGGATAAATTGGACGTTCCCCTCATTGTGGGCATCGGCGACATAGGTAAGATGGGAAGAAAAGATGACATATCCAAAGGCTCGCCGATCACGATGAAGGCGGTCGAATTCATTTTAGAAAGGAGCGAAAGCCATGCCGGAAAAACCGGAAAACATGATCAAGGTGTACCGGGATCCTAGAAAAAATGAACAATTTTTTAAAGACCGCGTCGGTATGGGAACGAGCTATGATGTCGGCGTCCGCAAAGTTCGAGTATTAGACCGGGAAGTCCAGATTTACTTTGTCAACGGATTAACCGATACTTTGTTTATCATTCATTTAATGGAACAGCTCGTCGACGTCAATAATTATGACGAGAATGCGGATGAAGCGATTGACGTTGTTGAAAACAGGCTTGTCAATCAGCAGGTTCAAAAAGTCAAAACGCTCGACGAAGCAACGGATCAAGTGCTTTCCGGACTTGTGGCGGTTATCGTTGAAGACGCGGGCTTCGCCTTTATCGTTGACGTCAGAAGTTATCCCGGACGCACACCTGAAGAACCGGATACGGAAAAGGTCGTCCGCGGTGCAAGAGACGGTTTTATCGAAAATATCGTCATTAATACAGCATTGATCAGAAGACGAATCAGGGACGAAAGGCTCCGCGTCAAAATTACGAAAGTCGGCGAGCGCTCTAAGACCGATCTTGCGATTGTGTATATAGAAGACATCGCGGACCCGGACCTTGTCAGCATCGTCGAAAACGAAGTGAATGCGATTGACATTGACGGATTGACGATGGCTGATAAAACGGTGGAAGAATTCATCGTCAAACAGGGTTACAATCCGTTTCCGATGGTCAGATACACAGAGCGGCCGGATGTGGCAGCCAATCACATTTTGGAAGGGCACGTCATCATCGTCGTCGATACGTCACCGAGCGTGATCATAACGCCGACAACGATATTTCACCATGTTCAGCATGCGGAAGAATACAGGCAGGCGCCTTCAGTGGGCACATTTTTAAGATGGATCAGGTTCTTCGGTATTATCGCTTCAACGGTTCTGCTTCCGATCTGGTTCCTCTTTGTTCTCGAACCGTCTCTTCTGCCTGAAAGATTGGATTTTATCGGTTTAAATAAAAATACGCACATTCCGATCATTCTGCAAATCTTTTTGGCCGATTTGGGGATTGAGTTTCTCAGGATGGCCGCGATCCATACGCCGACCGCTTTATCCACCGCCATGGGTCTGATTGCGGCGGTGCTGATCGGTCAAATCGCCATAGCGGTGGGGCTGTTTTCAGCAGAAGTGATTCTGTACGTATCGATCGCCGCCATCGGATCATTTACCACGCCGAGCTATGAGCTCAGCCTCGCCAATAAAATGATACGCCTCATCTTAATGGTTCTCGTAGCCATTTTCCAAGTAAAAGGCTTTGTGATAGGTTTTACATTGCTGCTGATCATAATGGCGAATATCCGCTCGTTTCACACGCCGTATTTATGGCCGTTTTTACCGTTTAACGGCAAGGCGCTGTGGCAGGTGCTCGTCCGGACGACAGTGCCGGGAGCCAAAGTCAGACCGAGCATTGTTCACCCGAAAGACCGTCAAAGACAGCCAAGCGGTTCATAATCGCATTGAAACCGACAGAAGATTATGATATTGTATGTCTTAACTTATACGGGACTTGTATAAGGACAGCTCAAAAGAAGCTGTCCTTTTCACCCATATGCGGATCAGAAAGAGGGAATGAGCATTGTTCTTACATGGCACAAGCAGACAAAACAAACTAGGTCATTTGGAAATCGGAGGTGTGGACGCGCTGTATTTAGCGGAGCATTACGGCACGCCTCTTTATGTTTACGATGTGGCTTTAATACGTGAGCGCGCTAAAAGCTTTAAACAGGCATTCATTGACGCGGATTTAAAGGCGCAGGTCGCGTACGCGAGCAAGGCGTTTTCTTCCGTTGCGATGATACAGCTCGCTGAGCAGGAGGGGCTCTCATTGGACGTTGTATCCGGCGGAGAGCTGTTTACGGCGGTTGCGGCCGGTTTTCCGGCTGACAGGATTCACTTTCACGGCAATAACAAAAGCGAAGAAGAGTTGAAAATGGCGCTCGATCATCAAATCGGCTGCATCGTCGTTGATAATTTTTATGAAATATCCTTACTCGCGGAACTGTGCCGCAAATCAGGGCGCACAATGGATGTGCTTCTGCGGATCACTCCGGGGGTAGAGGCGCATACGCATGATTATATTACAACGGGACAGGAAGATTCCAAATTCGGTTTTGATCTGCATAACGGGCAAATAGAAAAGGCGATTGAACAAGTATTACAGTCAGACCATATCCGCCTTCTCGGCGTTCACTGCCACATCGGATCGCAAATTTTTGATACGGCGGGCTTTGTGCTGGCCGCAGAAAAAATCTTCGCAAAACTGAATGAATGGAGAGAATCATTCGGCTTTGTCTCTGAAGTGCTGAATTTAGGGGGCGGCTTTGGCATCCGCTACACGGAGGAGGATGAACCCCTTCATCCCGCCGTTTATGTGGAAAAAATTATCGAAGCGGTAAAAGAAAACGCAGCGATGCACGCTTTTGACATTCCGGAGATCTGGATTGAACCGGGACGCTCGCTCGTCGGAGACGCCGGAACGACGCTTTATACCATCGGTTCGCAAAAAGAAGTGCCCGGCACCCGTAAATATGCAGCGGTTGACGGGGGCATGAGCGATAATATCCGTCCTGCGCTGTATCAGGCGAAATATGAAGCCGTATCGGCAAACAGAATCGGAGAACACCACGATAAAACGGTATCCATCGCGGGTAAGTGCTGTGAAAGCGGTGATATGCTCATTTGGGATATAGACCTTCCGGAAGTGAAAGAAGGCGATCTTCTCGCCGTTTTCTGCACGGGAGCATACGGATACAGCATGGCTAACAACTACAACCGCATTCCGCGTCCCGCCGTCGTTTTTGTGGAAGACGGCGAAGCGCATCTTGTCATTAGAAGGGAAACTTATGAAGACATTGTAAAACTGGATCTGCCGTTTAAGACGGGGGTCAAACAATAAATAAAAAAGAGACCGGAACAATGGCGTCCGGTCTCTTTTTGCATTCAGCTGTTAGAACTTGATCCGCTGTCTCCTGTAAATACAGACACGATCGCATTCCAAATCGAAGCGAAGAAATCAATGACTTTTTGAACAAAGCTTTTGCCTTCATCGGATTGAATGAACTTCGTGATTTTGTCTTTTGCCTTATCGAGCTGGCTGCCGACTTGGCCCCAATCAATCTTGGCGTTTTTCATTTTATTAAACAATGAAACGAGCTGGTCTTTTTGAGCGTCAGTCAGTGTAATGTTAAGGTTTAAAGCCGCATCATCGACCTTTTTCCCGATTCCTTCTTTTGTATCGGGCACACCGTTTTTCGCGAAATCATCTTTAATGTTTGCGATGAGCGCGGAGGCGTTTTTATCCCCGATTTTATCCCCGAGATTTGAAGTGGTGACAAGCTCTTGGTTGGCGACCTGTTTTACATCTTCTGAAATCGCTTTGTCTGATGAGACTTCATATGCCTTGATGATTCCCGTTAATGCTGCGGTGCCTGATACCTCAAACGGCGCCGTCACGTATACTTTCGCATCTTTCACTCCTGCTGTCATCAGGGCGTTTAAGTACATTTCATCCGTGATGGAATCGATATTATGGGTCTTAACGTCAAGCCCGGACCCTTTCTTTGCCACCGTGATGGATGATGAAGAGATGGCTCTTGTGCCGATTTGGGCATTCGATATATATTTTCCCAGATATTCATGTTCTTCTTTATTCGTGACCGTCACTTTTGTCGCGTTATCAGGGACATTTAATTCGTCAAGCACTTTCTGACGGTTTTCGTTTGACAGATCCGCCCCCAGTGTGACGATGACATCTCCGACTGCGGCATCGGCCAGGCTGATTTTCGGTATTGTGCACAATACAACGGCCGCCGCCAGCAATCCAATCCACATTTTTTTCAAAGCGGTTAACCTCCTTCTTTTCACAAATGCCGTTTTGAAGCGGTTTGTGAGGGCCTGCGTGAAGCAGTTCCGATACATAGACGGCTGTGAAGCTGTTCTGGTTTCATTTTCTTTCTGCGGAAGCGGGGAGATTCGTTTTCCGGCTGAAGGTGTGGTATAATAGCCGCGAAAAGAAGAGCAGAGGCCTCTTCCTTCAAAAGAATATCAAAAAGAAAGCCGGCTTACAATTGAAATTCATATTGAAGAAGGCTTTGACAAAAAACAATACGGAAGTAGGAATGAGAATGAAAACTGGTTATATCGAAATGGAAAACGGCAGCAGAATCGAATTTGAACTTTATCCGAATGAAGCGCCTAATACAGTCGCTAACTTTGAAAACCTGGCGAATACGGGCTTTTATGACGGCGTTATTTTCCACCGCGTGATTCCGGGCTTTGTCAGCCAAGGCGGAGATCCGACTGGGACAGGCATGGGCGGAAGCGGAAAAACGATCAAATGTGAAACAGAAGGCAATCCGCATAAACACGAAGCCGGTTCTTTATCAATGGCGCATGCCGGTAAAGACACGGGTTCAAGCCAATTCTTCATCGTACATGAGCCGCAGCCGCATTTAAACGGCGTTCATACTGTATTCGGAAAAGTGACAAGCGGTTTAGAGCATGCGAAAAACATGTCTAACGGAGACAAAATGAAAGAAATCCGTGTAGAAGGATAAAAATGGAAAACCCGCCTTTTTCAGGCGGGTTTTTTTATGTATATGAAAATTCTCATGTGTAAATCATGAAAAAATACATATATGAACATCAGTGATCATTCTGGTATAGTGATAAAGACCGATTACAACAATGAAAAGAGGTAGAAACGTTGGTTCAATTGGCAACCGTTTTATTTGTCATTATCATTCTCGCACTTATAATTTGGTTCAGGGTGAAAAAGGGGAACAGGCCGATTAAAGGCGGCGGCTTCGGCATCATTCTCCCGCTTTTGATTATCGCCGTCATTTTTACATTCAGCATCAGCCAGCTCATGAATATCCCGGGAAAGCCGTTTCATTTTCCCGCTCTTTGGGAGCTCGCCATCGCCGGACTGTTAGGCGCGGTATTCGGCGTCATCATGCTGTCGCAAACCGCCTATGAAATCCGGGAAGACGGCTTTGTCTACTCCAAGCGGAATAAAAACTTTAAATATGTCATTATCGCGATTATTGCGATCCGTATCGTGCTCAGCCAATATTTCAAAAACATTGACGCGGCGGAATTCGCCGTTTTAACGATGGAACTTGCTTTTGTGTATTTGTGCATTTGGCGGATCGGAAGCTTCGTGAAATACCGTAAAATCAGCAGATCCGGCTTATAAAATGAAAAAAATGGATGAGGTGCGGGGCTTATTTGCCCTCTGTGCAGGGATTCATGGTAAAATAAAAACGACCATGGCTAATGGGAGGAAATCACTTGAAATCAGAAAAAGAAAAAACTTCTAAAAAAAGCGCCGTACTTGATTGGGCGAAAGCCATTATCATCGCTGTCGTTCTGGCACTGCTCATCCGAAACTTTTTATTTGCCCCTTATCTCGTTGATGGAAGATCAATGGATCCGACGCTGCATGACCGCGAGAGAATCTTTGTCAATATGACGGTCAAATACATAAGCGACTTCAAACGCGGCCAGATCGTCGTGCTGAACGGAGAAAACGAGCACTATGTCAAGCGGATTATCGGACTTCCCGGCGACACGGTGCAAATGAAAAACGACCAGCTGTACATCAACGGCAAAAAAGTGTCCGAACCGTATTTAGCGGCAAATAAGCACAAGGCGAAGCAAGACGGCTATGACCGGCTGACAGAAGACTTCGGCCCGGTGAAGGTGCCGGACGACAAATATTTCGTCATGGGTGATAACCGCAGAGAATCTATGGACAGCCGCAACGGCCTCGGTCTTTTTACGAAAAAACAAATAGCGGGCACATCAAAATTCGTCTTCTTCCCGTTTAATGAAATTCGCAAGACGAAATAAACCGTACAGGCAGTTTTCTTCATGAGGAAAACTGCTTTTTTATATAAATTTATCTTTCCACCCTCAAAAACAGAACATAAATTCGTATATCTATTTAATAGATAGAAAGTTTTACAGATACATGAAACATCTTCCCTTTATGAAACGTTATATGAATAACTCACGCAGGGAAGAACGGTTTTCTATTCATGAAAAAAAGGAATATGACATAGTAATGAATAGATTGATACGGGCTGGAGGTAGAAAAATGGGAAGAATTAAAACAAAAGCAGCCATTTTACTTGTACTGCTGCTGTTATTAGCGGGCGGTTATATGGTCATAAACGATATTGAACTGAAAGACGTGCCGACTGCAATCGGACAAACCCTGTCCCAGGAAAAAGAAGAATATACAGTCAAAACATATAAAATTACGAAAATCGAAGGAACTGAGTACCACGGTACGGCAGAAAACGGCACAAAAATTATTTTTAACGGCGACAAGCTGAAGCAGGATCTCTCCGATGTGAAAAAGGGAGATAAGATTAAAGCGTATTTCAGCAAATCAAACCGGATTGACGGCTTATTGAAGGTCGTCAAAGTGAACGAATAAATAAAGGCGCCTTTTATGGGAAAAGGGCGCTTTTTATTTTTCTGAATAATTAGGTGCAAATTCATTGCGCCTGCCGCAAAGGATGTTATAATAGCGGATAAGGACAAAAAAATATTGATTGTATCCTTCGGGGCTGGGTGAAAATCCCGACCGGCGGTAATAAGGCGTTTTGCGCTTTACAGCCCGTGACCCGTATGCATCTGTATACGGTGGATTCAGTGAAAAGCTGAAGCCGACAGTGAAAGTCTGGATGGGAGAAGGATGAGAGAAGCTATGCAAAAAATAAACTTACTGTATAGTCTTATTTCCTATGGATTAAAACTGGCAAAGCCCCGAACTGTGTAAACATTCGGGGCTTTTTTGACGCCAAATTGCGTGGAAGAAGGGAGGGATAACGATGGAAGAATATTATATGAATACGGCAATAGAACTTGCCAGACGCGGTGAAGGACAGACACAGTCCAATCCTCTTGTCGGCGCTGTCGTCGTCAAAAACGGACAGATCGTCGGAATGGGCGCCCATTTGCAATACGGAGAAGCGCATGCCGAGGTTCACGCGATTCATATGGCCGGCAGACACGCAAAAGGCGCCGATTTGTATGTGACGCTGGAGCCTTGCAGCCATTACGGAAAAACACCGCCATGCGCCGAACTGATAATAAAGTCGGGGATAAAAAGGGTGTTCATTGCTGTGAAAGATCCGAATCCGCTTGTAGCCGGAAAAGGCATCGGAATGCTGGAAGCAGCGGGCATCGAAGTGAAAACCGGACTTCTCAGGCAGCAGGCAGAAGAGCTGAATAAAATGTTTCTTCACTTCATGCGGACCGGACTTCCGTATGTCACCTTGAAAGCGGCCGCGAGCCTTGACGGGAAAACAGCGACTGAAACCGGTGACAGCAAATGGATTACATCAGAGGCGGCAAGGCTTGATGCCCAGCAATACAGGAAATCGCATCAAAGCATTCTTGTCGGAGCAGGCACAGTCAAAGCCGATAATCCGAGCCTGACCTGCAGGCTTCCTGATGCGGTGAAGCAGCCGGTCAGAGTGATTCTCGATACAAAGCTGACCATTCCTGAAACGGCAAATGTGCTCACTGACGGCGCTGCGCCGACATGGATATTTACGGCCAAAGGTGCAGACGTGCAAAAGAAAGACCGGCTGACCGCACTCGGAATAAAAGTTATTCCGTTGGAAACAGACCGCATTCACGTCCCTGAGGTGCTCAGTATTCTCGCTGAAAACGGCATAATGTCCGTTTATGTGGAAGGCGGAGCATCCGTACACGGAAGTTTTGTCAAGGAAGGCTGTTTCCAAGAGCTTCATTTCTATTTCGCCCCTAAATTAATCGGAGGAACGCTTGCTCCCAGCTTGATCTCCGGTGAAGGTTTTCAATCAATGATAGATGTCCCCCATTTACAATTCACACAAATCACCCAAATCGGGCCGGATATAAAACTGACGGCCATACCTAAAGATGGAAAGGATGGTGACGATGTTTACAGGAATCGTTGAAGAAACAGGCACGATCCAAGCAATCAAAAAGACAGGCCTTTCCATGGCATTAACCATCGCCGCTTCAAAAGTGACAAGTGACGTGAAGCTTGGCGACAGCATTGCGGTAAACGGCATCTGCCTGACCGTAACCGGATTTTCTGACAATCAATTTACGGTTGATGTCATGCCGGAAACAGTGAAAGCCACTTCGCTGAACGGCTTGTCAAAAGGCAGTAAAGTAAACCTGGAAAGAGCGATGTCCGCCAACGGACGGTTCGGCGGCCACTTTGTATCAGGGCACGTGGACGGAACGGCGGAAATTACGCGGATCGAGAAAAAAAGCAACGCGGTCTATTACGATTTAAAACTTTCGCCGGAATTGACAAAAACGCTCGTATTGAAAGGTTCAATTACGGTAGACGGCGTGAGCCTGACGATTTTCGGTTTATCAGACGAAAGCGTGACGGTATCCATCATTCCGCATACCATCTCAGAAACGATTTTTCAGACGAAAACAGTCGGATCGACCGTAAATATTGAGTGTGACATGATCGGCAAATACTTATACCGCTTTTTGCACAAAACAGAACAAACGAAAAGCAATCAAACTATCACGGAAGCCTTTTTAAGCGAGAACGGCTTTTAGAAAGGAAGATCGATATGTTTCATCCGATAGAAGAGGCGTTAGAGGCGCTGAAAAAAGGTGAAGTCATCATTGTTGTCGATGATGAAGACAGAGAAAACGAAGGAGACTTCGTAGCGCTGGCTGAGCATGCCACGCCGGAAGTGGTGAATTTTATGGCGACCCATGGGAGAGGCCTGATCTGCACGCCGCTGTCTGAAGACATCGCCGGCCGGCTGGATCTTCACCCGATGGTCGATCATAATACGGACTCACATGAGACCGCGTTTACGGTCAGTATTGACCACAGGCTGACAAAAACGGGCATCAGCGCGCAGGAACGATCCTTTACCATTCAGGCGCTGTTGAACGAAGAATCTGTGTCTGACGATTTTCAGCGTCCGGGCCACATTTTCCCCTTAATCGCAAAAAAAGGAGGCGTCCTGAAGCGGGCCGGCCATACGGAAGCAGCCGTTGACCTTGCAAAAGCCTGCGGATCTCAGGGAGCGGGCGTCATTTGTGAAATTATGAATGAAGACGGCACAATGGCCAGAGTGCCGGAGTTAGCCGAAATCGCCGAACGCCACCAGCTGATAATGATTACGATAAAAGACTTAATAGAGTACCGTTACAACATTACGACACTTGTGAACAGAGAAGTTGATATTACGCTGCCGACTGACTTCGGCACGTTTAGAGTTTACGGATATACAAACGAGGTTGACGGAAAAGAACACCTCGCCTTTGTCATGGGGGATGTCCCGTTTAACAGCGAACCCGTTCTTGTCAGAGTGCACTCAGAATGCCTGACGGGCGATGTGTTTGCATCCCATCGCTGTGATTGCGGACCTCAGCTTCATGCCGCGCTTGCGCAAATTGCTGAAGAAGGCCGCGGCGTTCTATTGTATTTGCGCCAGGAAGGCAGAGGAATCGGTTTAATTAATAAGCTGAAGGCGTACCGATTGCAGGAACAAGGGTATGACACGGTTGAAGCGAACGAAGCGCTCGGCTTTCTGCCTGATCTGCGCAACTACGGCATCGGCGCCCAGATTCTCCGCGACTTAGGGGTTCAGCATATGAAACTTTTAACCAATAACCCCCGGAAAATCGCCGGCCTCGAAGGGTACGGTCTCAGCATTTCAGAACGGGTGCCGCTTCAAATGGAAGCGAGTGAGCATAACAAGCAATATTTACAGACCAAAATGAAAAAACTTGGACATCTGCTTCATTTCTAAAAACAAATCTCACAAAAAAGGATGGATAACATATGAATATCATACAAGGAAACCTAGTAGGAACAGGACTTAAAATCGGAATTGTCGTCGGCAGATTTAATGAATTTATTACGAGCAAGCTGTTAAGCGGAGCGGAAGACACGTTGCTTCGTCACGGTGTAGAATCAAACGACATTGACGTCGCTTGGGTGCCGGGAGCGTTTGAAATCCCGTTTGCGGCAAAGAAAATGGCGGAAACGAAAAAATACGATGCCGTCATTACGCTCGGCACGGTTATCAGAGGAGCGACAACGCATTATGACTATGTCTGCAATGAAGCGGCAAAAGGCATTGCCCAGGCGGGAACGGCGACGGGCGTCCCGGTTATCTTCGGCATCGTGACGACTGAAACCATTGAGCAGGCCATCGAACGAGCCGGAACAAAAGCCGGAAATAAGGGAGCGGATTGCGCAGTATCTGCCATTGAAATGGCAAATTTAAACCGTTCATTTGAATAATTTGTTGAAAAGCGTTTAAAACAGCGGCGAAAATGATATAATGTGAGGAAACGGATCGCCTTTATGTATCCGTTTGATAGGACATGAATGGACATTTTGGATATAGAGGGGTTTTTATGTTAATTCGTTATAAAAAATCGTTTGAAAAGATTGCGATGGGTCTTCTGTCATTTATGCCGAATGAAAAAGATCTCAAGCAGCTTCAGCAGACAATAAAGGACTATGAAACGGATACTGGCCGCCAGCTCTTTCTTTGGAAAGAGGATGAAGATATCGTCGGAGCGATCGGAGTCGAAAAAAAGGACTCAGAAGTTGAAATCCGGCATATCAGCGTGAATCCTTCTCACCGCCATCAAGGAATCGGAAAGCAAATGATGGACGCCTTAAAACGTCTGTTCAAAACGGAGGCACTCGTTCCGAATGAATTAACGCAAAGCTTTTTTGAACGCTGTCAACATCAAAAAGATCAGGATATCTCATATAATAACTGACAAATGCTCCCGGAATCTTCACGGTTTCGGGAGCTGTTTTGATATAGAAAAAGCAGGGCTGACCGTCAGCCTCTGCTTTTTTTTCTTCTCTCAATTTCCCGTTCGCGTTCCTTAATGACATCCGTCCTGTCCCGCAGGCGGTGTTTATGAATAAGAAAGGTATCTGATACGCCGTCTTGCCCCCATGTATAGCCCTTTCGGCGGCATTCGGCAAGACATGCTTCTTTCAGGGCTTCATCTGTAATCGGCAGCATAACACTTCTGTAAGGCAGGCCCGCTTCTATATCGTCTGACAGCGTTTCTATCAGCTCAATCAGCTTCGGGTGGCTGAGACCGAGAGAACAGACCGCCTGCTTTTCAGACCGGAGAATACGTAAGCTGTTGGCAATCAGCCGTTTCGCCCCGGCTTCATTTCCCCTGCGCTGGTGATACAGAGCGACGGCAAGCTGAATCAGGCCGACCCAATGAATGCTCCGCTTTTCAGCCGGGCTTTCTTTCCAATATTCCTCTAACAGTTCATGACACTCAAAATAATCTCTTGATGCGTGAAATTCGGCCAAAAAGCCGATATAAGCTTTAGGATACAAGCCGCTTCCTCCTTTTATGCTAAAACCAGTGTACCACAGCGCTATGAAAAGGAAAAAAGAGCGGCTTGGTGTCTGAAGCCTGAGGAACTAGCAGATGTAAGATGCTCCTACGACAACGAGCAAAATAAACAGAACGACAATTAATGCAAAACCTCCGCCGAAACAAGCTCCGCTCATGTGAAATCAGCCTCCCTTTGTTTCAAGTTTACACGGCTATCATATGTGCATCCGCCTTTAAAGGTATAGGCGTATATCTTCTTTTTCAGTATTTTCTAAATAACGGAGGACGTGTATAAAAGTATTGGACGAGAGCATTTCGGTGGATTATACTAAAGGGTAGCCAGTTTTTCCGGCAATGAGAGTGATATTGAAAATGGTGAGATAATGGTAGAATATCAAGTGAAAATTGATACGTTTGAAGGCCCATTGGACCTGCTGCTTCATCTGATTAACCGTCTTGAAATCGACATATACGACATACCCGTGGCAACCATTACTGAACAATATTTATTATATGTACATACAATGCAAGAGCTTGAACTTGATGTCGCCAGTGAATATCTGGTCATGGCGGCGACGCTTCTCAGCATTAAAAGCAGAATGCTGCTTCCGAAGCAAGAGGAAGAGCTGTTTGAAGACGAAATGCTTGAAGAAGAAGACCCTCGGGACGAGCTGATTGAAAAGCTGATTGAGTATAGAAAGTATAAAACCGCTGCGAAGGATTTAAAAGAGCGGGAAGAAGAAAGACAAAAGTCATTTACAAAGCCGCCGAGTGATTTAAGTGAGTATGCAAAAGAAATCAAACAGACGGAGCAGAAGCTGTCGGTGACCGTTTATGACATGATCGGCGCGTTTCAAAAGGTGCTTCAGCGTAAAAAAATTACGCGGCCGAAAGAAACGACCATTACAAGACAGGAAATACCGATTGAAGACAGAATGAACGAAATCGTAAAAAGCTTAAAAACGGCGGGGAGAAGAATAAACTTCACGGAGCTTTTTCCTTCTCGGCAAAAGGACCATCTCGTCGTGACGTTTTTAGCAGTCCTGGAACTGATGAAAAATCAGCAGATTATCATTGAACAGGAAGAAAACTTTTCAGATATATACATTACGGGGAGTGAATCCATTCATGGCGCTTGATATCGTGAATTGGAAAGCGATTGTGGAAGCCCTGCTGTATGCGGCGGGTGATGAAGGGCTGACCAAAAAGCAATTGGTGACGGTGCTTGAAATAGAAGAAGCGGAACTGGCCGGAATCATGGAAGAAGTGGCCGCTCAGTACAAGGAAGACGACAGAGGCATCGAGCTTACCGAATATGCGGATACGTATATGCTTGGAACGAAAAAAGAATTCGTGCCTTATTTGAAAAAACTAATCGAAGTGCCGTCAAAAGGGCTGTCACAGGCTTCTTTGGAAGTGCTGGCGATCGTTTCGTACAAGCAGCCGATCACACGGGCGGAAATTGAAGATATCCGGGGCGTGAAGTCTGAGCGGATTCTGCACAGCCTCGTGTCAAAAGCGCTGCTGTGTGAGGTGGGCCGCGCCGACGGTCCCGGCCGGGCGATTTTATACGGCACGACACCGGTATTTCTTGAACAATTCGGCTTAAAAACATTGGAGGAGCTCCCGCCGCTTCCTGAAAATGCGGAGGAAGACGTTCTCCAGGAGGAAGCCGATTTATTCTTTGAAAACTTCAACCAAACTTTTGAGGATATTAAATAATAATCGTTTTTCATCATACGATAGTAGGGAAAGGCCATTGATGAATGACGCAAATGACGACGTACAAGAGAGGAAGGAAACGGACGGAAATGGGAAATTCGATTGTGAGGGCCCATACTGAAGAAACTGGTGAATTTTTAGCCGAGGTTGTCACGATGGTCAGCAGCTATTTAAATCATACAACTTTGCCGGAGATGCGGGCTCAAGGAGAGGCGGATGAGGCATACTGTCGCGACGTGCTCAGTGTGCTGAGGAGGATGACCGTCTTTTGCGAAGGCGCCCAGGAAGCCTGCAGGCGGCTTTTAATGCAGGAGCCGTTTCATGAGGCGAGAGCGGAAAAAACGCTGTATAAAGTATATCATCAGTGCGTGGAAGAGTTTTTCATGCCGAAAAAGGATACATGGTACGAAAACAGCCGCGCCGCTTATACAGGCCAAAGCGCGATTGAATTCTACCAGCAAGTGCCGGACTCGCTGCGGAGCCTTCTGCTTTCGCTCAGCAGTGAATTTCTGCGCATGCGGGAAGAATTGGCGCAATATGAAGCATCAGGCTCAAATATGGCATCAGTCAGATAAAAACTCTTCCTTTTGGGAGAGTTTTTTTATGTGAAAGTGATGCAATTGGTATTCATAAGTCATGGACATGCGCATAAACTTGTACAAACCCACAACAAGGACGTGAGCATTCATGCGCTTTCTCAAAAAAGCTGCCGTATTTCTTTTGACTTTTGTTATTCTTTTTTCCATTACAGACGGCAATACGGCACATGCCCAAATACATGTCAGCGCAAAAAGCGCGATTATAATCGATGGAGCATCTGGCAGGGTGTTATTCGCCAAGGATGAACATCATAAGCGGCGGATTGCAAGCATTACGAAAATCATGACGGCGGTGCTGGCGATTGAATCAGGGAAGATGGAAGAGACCGTGACGGTTTCCCCGAATGCCGTAAAAACGGAAGGCTCAGCCATTTATCTTCAGCCGGGACAAAAAGTAAAGCTGAAAGATCTCGTATACGGGCTTATGTTAAGGTCAGGAAATGACGCCGCTGCGGCAATAGCGGAATATGTCGGCGGAAGCCTTGACGGTTTTGTATTTATGATGAACAAAAAAGCCGAGCAAATCGGGATGGAAAATACAAAATTTCAAAATCCGCACGGGCTGGACGACCATGAAAATTTATATTCAACCGCGTATGACATGGCGCTTTTGACTAAATACGCGATGAAAATCAAGGAATACCGAACCGTTTCAGGCACAAAAGTGTATAAGGCGGAAACGATGGACCGGGTATGGAAAAATAAAAACAAGCTTCTGACAGGGCTCTACCGTTACAGCACAGGCGGAAAAACGGGTTACACAAAAATCGCGAAACGGACGCTCGTCTCGACGGCCTCAAAAGACGGTACGGATCTCATCGCGGTCACCATAAATGATCCGGATGATTGGGATGATCATATGAATATGTTTAATTATGTCTTTGATCACTATAAAACCTATGTCGTCGCCAAAAAAGGCGGCATCCCGAAGCTGAAAAAGACGTTTTACGGAAGGCGCGCTTTTATTGCCCGGGATGTCAAATATTTGTTAAAAGAGGATGAAATCGACGATGTAAAAATCCGCACAACCTTAATAAAACCGAAAAAAGCCTGGAAAAAGGACGCCTCTCTCATTCCTGATGTCGTCGGCCGGATGACTGTTATGCATGATGGGAAAGTGATCGCCAAGATCCCCGTCTATTATGAAAATGAGCGCCATAAAAAACCGAAAAAGCATTTCATTGAGACGTTTACGAGCCTGTTTATGAGCGCGGCGGGCGGTTCGTCATGGTCAATTTAATCTGGGTATGTCTGACGGTAATCGGACTTGTCTTTGCGATGTTTAACGGTACCTTGCAGGATGTGAATGAAGCCGTTTTTAAAGGAGCGAAAGAAGCGGTTACGATCTCGTTTGGATTAATGAGCGTTCTCGTGTTCTGGCTCGGCCTGATGAAAATAGCCGAGCAGTCCGGCCTTTTGGATATATTCAGCAGAATGTGCCGCCCGTTTATTTCTAAGCTGTTTCCCGATATTCCCCCTGATCATCCGGCGATGGGATACATCTTATCAAATCTCATGGCAAACTTTTTCGGACTGGGAAATGCGGCGACACCGCTCGGCATTAAAGCCATGGAGCAGATGAAAAAGCTGAATGGAGGTAAGTCTGAGGCCAGCCGTTCCATGATTACCTTTTTGGCGGTAAATACTTCGAGTATTACATTGATACCGACAACCGTCATTGCCGTGCGCATGGCTTACTCGGCGAAATCACCGACCGATATCGTCGGGCCGACCATCTTAGCGACTTTAATTTCGGGAATCGGCGCGATTTTCATTGACCGCTACTTCTGGTACCGCCGCAAAAGAAAAGGGAGGTAAGCGAATGGAAATGGTGAATTGGCTGTCTTTAGCCATGATTCCGATTATTATCGCCGGTATATTGATATACGGCACGATCAAAAAAGTGCCGACGTATGAATCATTCGTTGAAGGCGGAAAAGAAGGAATTGAGATTGCGTTTTCCATCATTCCATATTTGGTCGGGATGCTGGTGGCGATTACCGTATTCCGGGCCTCGGGCGCGCTGGATTTTGTCATGGGGCTGTGCAAGCCTTTCTTTACAGCGCTCGGCATTCCCGCAGAAGTCGTGCCGCTTGCTCTGATCCGCCCGATTTCGGGGACGGCGGCGCTCGGCATGACGACAGATCTGATCGCCGTGTACGGGCCTGATTCATTTATCGGCAGACTGGCCTCGGTCATGCAGGGATCGACTGACACGACGCTGTATGTCCTGACGGTGTATTTCGGGGCGGTCGGCATCAAAAAAATGGGGGATGCTTTAAAGGTTGGTCTTCTTGCTGATTTGATCGGGGTGGTTGCATCAATCATCATAGTTACGTTATTATTTGGAAGCGCCTGAAATCAGGCGCTTTTTATATATCAGAATAACTCTCCTTGAAAAAGCTTGTTTGTTCAAGGGGAAAAAAGTAAGATTATACTTGAGGTGAACGACATGGAAAGACTGCAAAAAGTTATTGCTCATGCCGGCGTGGCATCACGCAGAAAGGCAGAAGAGCTGATAAAAGAAGGAAAAGTAAAGGTGAATGGAAAAGTAATAACAGAGCTCGGCGTAAAAGTGACCGGTTCTGATCAGATTGAAGTAAACGGATTAAAGGTGGAGCGGGAAGAACCCGTGTACTTTCTGCTTTATAAACCGAGAGGAGTGATCTCAGCAGCTGATGACGACAAAGGGCGGAAAGTGGTGACCGACTTTTTCAAAGAAGTGCCGCAGCGCATTTATCCGATCGGCAGGCTTGATTATGATACGAGCGGACTTTTATTGCTGACAAATGACGGCGAGTTTGCCAACAAACTCATGCATCCGAAATACGAAATTGATAAGACGTACGTCGCCAAAGTGAAGGGGATTCCTTCCAAGGAACTTCTGAGAAAGCTTGAGCGCGGCATTCAGCTTGAAGAAGGCAAGACGGCGCCGGCCAGAGCGAAATTGCTTTCCCTGGACAAAAGAAAGCAGACGAGCATCATTCAGCTGACGATTCATGAAGGCCGAAACAGACAGGTCCGCCGCATGTTCGAGGCGATCGGTCATGACGTGCTGAAACTAAAACGTGAAGAATACGCATTTTTAGATTTAAGAGGCCTGCGCACAGGAGACGCAAGAGAATTGTCGCCGCATGAGGTGAAAAGGCTGCGGGCTTTAGCTGAACACGGTAAAAACGCTTTCTAATTTTCACATAACCTTCAAAAATTACAAAACGTGTTGATGATATAATTGAATGGATTTGCAGGCAGGGGAGGGGAGCAGTGTACAATGAACAAAAAACGGCGGCGTTTATTCATTCGGACCGGCATCCTTCTCATCTTACTCTGCGCGCTCGGATATACCATCTATAATGCCGTATACACAAACGGTGAGCGTATATCTGAGGGGTCCAAAGCCCCGAATTTCGCGCTGAAAGATACAGAGGGCAGACTCATAGAACTGAGTCAGTTAAAAGGAAAAGGTGTTTTTCTGAATTTCTGGGGAACGTGGTGTGAGCCGTGCAAGCAGGAATTTCCCTACATGGAGAATCAATACAAGCATTTTAAAGACCTCGGTGTCGAGGTGGTTGCGGTAAATGTCGGCGAATCAAAGATTGCAGTACATAATTTTATGAAAACATACGGCGTCAATTTCCCGGTTGCGCTCGATACTGACCGGCAAGTGCTGGACGCGTACGGCGTATCACCTATTCCGACGACATTTTTGATCAATCCCGACGGAAAAGTCGTGAAAGTGGTGACCGGCACGATGACAGAACGCATGGTTCATGACTATATGAATTTAATTAAGCCGGAGGCGTCTTCATGAAAAAGGTCAAATGTGAATGCGGGCACGTGAACCCAGCCGGGACGGTTTTGTGCGAGTCGTGCGGGAAGCCGCTTGATGATCAAAAATCGCCGCTTGCCGATATGCGGTACGACGGCAGCGCAAGGCGTTCGCAAACATATAACAAAACAATCGTAGATAAGGTATGGAACTTCTTTTCTTCCGTAAAAGTCGGAATATGGCTGATCGTCATTACTCTGGCGGCGTCTGCTTTCGGCACGGTTTTTCCGCAGGAAGCTTATCTGCCGCCGGGCGCCCAGCCGGATACATATTATGAACAGCAGTACGGCATAATCGGCCAAATGTATTATCTGCTGGGATTTCATCACCTGTACGGCTCATGGTGGTATATGCTCCTGATCGCATCCATTGGCATATCACTGGTCATCTGCAGCCTGGATCGGGTGATTCCTTTGTACAGGGCGCTGAAAAATCAAGGAGTTCGGCGGAATCCGGTCTTTTTGAAGAGGCAGCGTCTATACAGCCGGACAGAAACCGAGCTGAGCGGGGATGCGGCTGATGGCCTCAGAACACGATTGAAAAAAAAGCATTATAGAGTGCGAGAACAAGAGGGAAGCATTCTGGCGGAAAAAGGCCGTTTTTCAAGGTGGGGGCCCTACGTCAATCATATCGGCCTGATCATTTTTCTGATCGGAGCCATGCTGAGATTTGTACCCGGTATGTATGTCGATGAAACGCTCTGGGTCCGTGAAGGCGAAACCGCCCAGATCCCCGGCACTGACGGCAAGTATTACTTAAAAAACAATCGGTTCACGATGCAGACATATAACAAAGACACTGAGAAAAAAGTATTCGCCGACGCCATTGACAGAGCCGGAAACGGCAAAGTCGCCAAATCCTTCACAACGGACGCGGTTTTGTACAAGAGGGAAGGCGACATTGTATTCGGTGAAAAGCCGAAGCTTAAAAGAGTCAAAGAAAACAATATCCGCGTCAATGAACCGCTGCGCTTTGACTCCTATTCTGTGTATCAGGTGGACTATAAAGAAAACCAGCTCGATCAGATGGTATTTCAGCTGATCGACCAAAAAACAAAACAGTCATTTGGCAAACTGAAGATCAATCTTCTTGATCCCGACACGGACTATGATCTTGGTAACGGTTACAAAGTGCAGATCGCCAGTTATCTTCCTGATTTTTATTTTAACAAGGACGGAGAACCGAGCACGAAAACGAAGGTTCCTAACAATCCGGCTTTTGTCTTTAAAATCACGGCTCCTGACAAGCCGAAAGGGGAGAAAAGTTTTGTTGCGATTCAGCAGACTGTTGAAGGTTCCGAAAGTAACAAGTACAAATTAAAATTCGACCATGTGGAAACGAAAAACATTACAGGACTCACCGTCAGAAAAGATTTAACCTTATGGGTGCTTGCCGTCGGCGGCGCGATCTTTATGATCGGCGTCATTCAAGGAATGTACTGGCAGCACAGAAGGATCTGGATCAAAACAGGTGATCATGAAGTGCTTGTGGCGGGACATACGAACAAAAACTGGTTCGGTCTGAAAAAGGATATCGAATTTGTTCTTAGCGGGACCGGGATTCAAGAGCCGGCCGATCAAAAAGAATTGGCCAAAAATCAGGCCTAGTGAAAAAGGAGTGGTGTCATGGCGGAGCTGAGCGCAAATTTTCTTTATGCTGCCTTTTTGATTTATTTAATTGCCGTCCCGGTTTTCGGCGGCGCCATCCGGGGAACAAAAGGTGCTAAGGACGGTAACGGCCGCTGGTCGGCTATCGGAATCACGTTAACCATATTCGGATTTCTTTGTCATCTCGCCTACTTCATTGCGAGATGGTCGGCAAGCGGACATGCGCCTGTCAGCAATATGTTTGAATTTACGACGTCATTCGGCATGATGCTTGTTCTCGCTTTTATTATTATTTACTTTATTTACAGACTGCCTTCATTAGGCATGTTCACATTGTCTATCGCGCTTTTGCTTATCGCATATGCAAGCATGTTTCCGACAGACATCACGCCGCTTATTCCGTCACTGCAGAGCAATTGGCTGTACATTCACGTCACGACGGCGGCGCTCGGGCAGGCGATTCTTGCGATCAGTTTTGTAGCCGGCGTCATTTTCCTGTTAAAGCATGTCGACCAATCAAGACCGGGCAAAAAAACGTTCTGGCTTGAAGTCATCATGTTTATACTCGTGACGACCGTGGCATTTATCGCCGTCACGTCGGCATTCCGGCTGGCGGACTACAAAGCTGAATTTAATTGGGTGGATAAAAAAGAAGCCAAAAGCGTCATGATATATGATATGCCTGCGCTTGTCGGCCCGCATGAGGGAGAACTGCTTACGGAAGGCGCAATGAAGCCGCTTATTGAGCTTCCGGCCATTTTTTCAGGCAGAAAGGTCAATACGGTGATCTGGTCGTTTGGCGCAGGCCTCGTTTTATACGGTGCGCTCAGGCTGATATTCAGAAAGAGAATCAGCGCTCTTATCAGCCCGCTCGTCAAAAATGTGAATCTGGACTTGGTCGATGAAGTCGGCTACCGCGCTGTTTCCATCGGTTTTCCGGTATTCACACTCGGCGCGCTTGTGTTTGCGATGATTTGGGCGCAGCTTGCATGGACGCGTTTTTGGGGCTGGGACCCGAAGGAAGTATGGGCGCTGATCACCTTTTTATTTTACGCAGCGTATTTGCACTTGCGGCTGTCAAGAGGCTGGCATGGTGAAAAGTCCGCGTGGCTTGCCGTCATCGGCTTCGCCATTATTATGTTTAACTTGATTTTTGTGAATCTCGTGCTTGCCGGACTTCATTCGTACGCATAGATGCAAAAAGCCGATACAGTTCTCAAGCTGCCGCACAGTTTGTTAAAATGAAAGTAACAGAAGGAAAGCAGGGGGAAAACGATGGATCAAACAAATGAAACTAAAATATTAGTAGTAGATGATGAAGCCAGAATTCGACGCCTTTTAAGAATGTACCTTGAACGGGAAAACTATGTGATTGAAGAAGCGGAAAACGGCGACGAGGCCATTAAAATGGGGCTGGCATCAGATTATGATCTGGTGCTCTTGGATTTAATGATGCCGGGAACGGACGGAATCGAAGTATGCCGGCAGCTCAGAGAAAAAAAAGCGACGCCGATTATCATGCTGACGGCAAAAGGGGAAGAAGCCAACCGCGTCCAGGGGTTTGAAGCGGGTACGGACGATTATATCGTCAAGCCTTTCAGCCCGAGAGAAGTGGTGCTTCGGGTAAAGGCGCTTTTAAGAAGGGCTTCCCAAACATCTTATCTGACAGCCAATACCCCGACAAAAAATGTGCTCGTCTTTTCGCATCTATCCATTGATCACGATGCTCACAGGGTGACTGCGGACGGCACGGAGGTGAGCCTGACGCCGAAGGAATATGAACTGCTGTACTTCCTGGCGAAAACACCGGACAAAGTGTACGACAGGGAAAAGCTTTTAAAAGAAGTGTGGCAGTATGAATTTTTCGGAGACCTTAGAACGGTGGACACCCATGTCAAACGGCTCCGTGAAAAATTAAATAAAGTGTCCCCGGGAGCGGCGAAAAAAATCGTCACCGTATGGGGAGTCGGATACAAATTTGAGGTAGGCGCTGAATGAAGTTTTGGAAAAGCGTAGTAGGAAAGCTTTGGTTTACCATTCTTTCACTCGTGTTAATTGTTTTATTTATTTTAACGGTGCTGCTTCTGGAATTTATCGAAAATTACCACGTTGAAGAAGCGGAAAAAGATTTAACGCAGCTTGCCGACAAAATTGCGGTCATAATAGAAAATCATGAAGACCAGCCGCTTGCCAGATCCATCACGTGGGAACTGGCGGACAATTTAACGAGCATCGCGATCATTCAGGATGATAAGCATGTCTGGTATTCGCCCAATGACGATAATCATTTATCCTCTATTACATTAGAGCAGATCAAACATGACCGGGATCTGCACAAGGCGCTGACAGACCGCAAAAAAGTAAGCAAACGCGCGGTCCCCAACAATGCCGGTTCGGATAACGAACGGCTGATCGTCGGAGTGCCGTATGAAAAAGACGGCAAAAAAGGCATGGTCTTTTTATCCCAATCGCTGCTTGCCGTCAAAGATACGACGAAACATACGACACGCTATATTTTTCTTGCGGCGGGCATTGCCATCGTCTTGACAACGTTTTTCGCGTTCTTTTTATCCAGCAGGGTGACATATCCCCTTCGGAAAATGCGGGAAGGCGCCCAAGACTTGGCGAAAGGAAAGTTTGATACAAAAATTCCGATTCTGACCCAAGATGAAATCGGGGAACTGGCCATTGCCTTTAATCAGATGGGACGGCAGCTCAATTTCCATATTAACGCGCTGAATCAGGAAAAAGAACAGCTGTCCAATATTTTAAGCAGTATGGCAGACGGGGTCATCACCATTAATATCGACGGCACCATTTTGGTGACCAACCCGCCGGCCGAACGTTTTCTGCAGGCATGGTATTATGAGCAGAACATGAACATTAAAGAAGGAGACAACCTTCCCCCTGAAGCAAAAGAGCTATTTCAAAATGCAGTGAACACGGAAAAAGAGCAAATGATTGAAATGACGCTTCAAGGAAGGTCATGGGTTTTATTGATGTCGCCTCTTTATGCGGAATCACACGTCCGCGGCGCCGTGGCCGTGCTCCGTGATATGACCGAAGAGCGCAGGCTGGATAAATTGCGTGAAGACTTCATTGCCAATGTCAGTCATGAGCTCAGAACCCCGATTTCTATGCTGCAGGGATACAGCGAAGCAATAGTGGACGACATTGCAAGCACCGAAGAGGAGAAAAAAGAAATCGCGCAGATCATTTATGATGAATCTCTTCGCATGGGCCGGCTCGTCAATGATTTGCTGGATTTGGCCAGAATGGAATCCGGACATACGGGCCTGCACTATGAAACGGTAAACCTGCATGAATTTCTGGAGAAGATCTCCCGCAAATTTTCCGGGGTAGCGAAGGAAAAAGGCGTTTCGCTCACAGAGGACATCTCAGTGTCTCAGCCGGAGTGTGTCTTTGATGAAGACAAAATGGAACAGGTGTTTACCAACCTTATAGATAATGCGCTGCGCCATACGGAGTCAGGCGGAAGCGTTCATATCGCGGCTCAGACCGTAAAAGACGGACTGAAAATCGATATCAAAGATTCCGGCTCTGGAATACCGGAAGAGGACCTGCCTTTTATTTTTGAACGTTTTTATAAAGCGGACAAAGCAAGAACAAGAGGCAGGGCGGGAACCGGACTCGGACTCGCCATCGTAAAAAATATCGTGGAAGCCCACGGCGGCTCAATTGCGGTTCACAGCAGCATCGACAAAGGGACGACGTTTACATTTTATATTCCGACAAAAGCGCAGGATGACGTCTGAAATTGACGAACAATCTTGTTCCATACGAAACACCCGCATGTTCTGCGGGTGTTTTTTATTTGTTTCTCCTTTAAAAATTTAAGAATATGTTAATATAAATTCCCTTCCAAATTCCAGTTTCTCGTAATATAGTTGTAATGTAACTTTTCAACGCATTTTTACGACAAAAAAGTGAACGGAGGGGTTTCCCATGGAAGAAACCTTTCAGATATTATATGATGCATACCATCAAGATTTATATCAATTTTTATTTTATATGGTAAAAGATAAGTCGCAGGCTGAAGATTTGACGCAGGAAGTGTATATCCGCGTCTTGAATTCCTATCATACATTTGAAGGAAGAAGCAGTGAAAAAACATGGCTGTTGTCCATCGCACGCCATGTGGCGATTGACTGGTTCCGCAAGCAGCAGACGATCAGACAGCGTATTATGGGTACGTTTGATTGGGATACACAAGATGTCAGAGATCAACATTTGCTTCCGGACGAACTCGCCGTACAGCATGAAAACGTCCGGGAAATTTATACCGCGCTTGATCATTGCACCATTGATCAAAGAGCTGTTATTATCTTGAGATTTATTCAGGGATATTCCATTCAGGAAACAGCCGCCGCTCTCCGCTTCTCGGAAAGCAAAGTCAAAACGACCCAACACAGAGGGCTCAAAATACTTCGGAAACAGATGGAGCTTTTGAGGGAGGAGCTAATGGATGATGAAGTCATATTGGAACGAAGAAAGAGTAGAGGAGTTGTTAAGACAACTTCCGGCGGTTAGAGATCATCGTTCACCCGAGGCCATTTACCGGAATATTGAAACGGGTAAACCGTACAGGAAAAAACCGGCCCGAAGCTGGATCGGCCCCGCCGCAGCCGGCGTCTGCGCATTGTGCATCGCTCTGATTATATCTCCTCACCTGATGACAAACAAATCTGCCGGTGATCTTACAGCTGACAGCCGCCAGACTGAAAAAGCCAGTCAGTCAGCTACTGTCAAGCCGGATCAGAAGACGTTTGTCGTTTCTAACGAAAACAAAAACAATTACATTACTTTGGCGTTTGCCGATTCAGATACATCCGCCGTCATTCCGGTCAGTTTTGAAAAAAAGAAGCCGGATGAATCGGTTTCAGAGGCATTATCTGATGCAGAAAACTTAGAAGTGCCCGAATCTTTCCTGTCTGTTCCTCAGCTTTTGGACGGTGTGCAGGTAACGGCGGATAAGAAGGATTTGCTTGTGCAGGTAAACGGACGGCTCTCTATCGAATCAGCTGCCGAAGCTGACTTATTGAAAAAGATGCTGAAAGAGACTTTGACATGGAGTCCTTACGAGCGGATTAAATTGAAAAAGGTTCAAAACGGAGCCGGACAGGATTTTTATAAATCTTACGGCATTTCCGCTGAGATGTCCGTACATAAACAGACAAACCGGGCGTATTTTTCTTACAGCGACAGTCTGGGACAAGAGTATCTCGTCCCGTCTGAACAAACCTATTATTCAGTATATCAGGCTATTGACGGGATGAAGACAACAGACGGAGGCTCACAGACTGCGAGCATTATAGAAGCCGATGCGATTGCATCGGTATCGGAAAGGGAAGACGGCGAGCAGCTGCGGATTCAATTGTCCGAAAAACATAAGGTTGAAGATTCGCTGGAAGGGATTTTAATGATCGAAGGACTTCTGTTAACTGCGAAGGAATTCGGTTATTCTGAGGTGCTGTTCACACATGCGCATACAAAGAAAATCGGTAATTATGATGTGACAAAACCTATCGCTGTGCCTGCCGCGCCTAATCCGCTTCCAAGCCATTAAACGTAAAAAACCCAAAACATATGAATGTTTTGGGTTTTTTGTTGGTTACGGAAGGTCAATCAGTTTAACGGAAACAATATCCTGAATTGAAGTCAGCTCATTGACGACTTTATCATCTAAATGTTTATCAAAAGAAAGCATCATAATGGCTTCTCCGCCTTTTTCTTTACGGCCTACCTGCATGGTAGCGATATTGATATCGTTATCGCCGAGGATGCGTCCTACGCGTCCGATTACACCAGTCGTATCCTGGTGCTGGATATAAACGAGGTGGCCGGCAGGATTTAAGTCAATATTAAAGCCGTTCAGTTCAACGATTCGTTCACCGAAGTGAGGGATATACGTAGCCGTTAACGTAAATGTGCTCCGGTCTCCGGTTACTTTTACGCTGATGCAGTTATCATATCCTGATTCATTGGAGGAAATCTTCTCGCTGAAGCTGATTCCGCGTTCTTTTGCTACACCGCCGGCGTTCACTTCATTGACCGTTGAGTCTACACGCGGTTTTAAGAAACCGGACAGCAGGCTTTTTGTAATAAATGATGTTTCAAGTTTGGCGATGGTGCCTTCATATTGAATCGCAACATCTTTGACGGGTTCCTTCATACATTGTGACACGAGACTTCCGATTTTATCGGCAATTTGGTGATAAGGCTGGATTTTTTTGAATTCATCTTTCGTCATCGCAGGCAGGTTGATCGCTGACATGACAGGCAGACCTTTTGCAAACTGCAGCACTTCTTCAGAAACCTGTGCCGCGACATTCAGCTGTGCTTCTTTCGTTGAAGCGCCTAAGTGAGGTGTGGCGATCACCAGCGGATGATCGGGAAGCTTTGATTCAACTGGCGGTTCCACTTCAAACACGTCAAGGGCAGCGCCTGCGACATGGCCGCTTTCCAGCGCTTCCAAAAGCGCCGCTTCATCAATAATGCCGCCTCTTGCGCAGTTGATAAGACGGACGCCTTTTTTCGTTTTGGCAATGGTTTCTCTGTTAAGCAGTCCTTTTGTTTCCTTTGTTAAAGGCGTGTGGACGGTAATGATATCCGCGCTTTCAAGCACTTCTTCGAATGTCCGGCTGTTTACGCCGATTTTGCCGGCTCTCTCTTCGGTTAAGAAAGGATCGAATACATGAACCGTCATACCGAACGCTCTGGCGCGCTGGGCAATCTCGCTTCCGATCCGGCCCAGACCGACAATGCCTAAAGTCTTTCCGTAGAGCTCCGCCCCGACAAAAGCCGTCCGGTTCCATTCTCTTGATTTTACTGAGATATTGGCTTGCGGAATGTGTCTCATTAATGAAGAAATCATCGCGAATGTATGCTCTGCCGTTGAAATGGTGTTTCCATTCGGCGCGTTTATCACGATAACCCCATGTTTTGTGGCCTCATCAATGTCGATGTTGTCTACGCCGACACCGGCTCTGCCGACGATTTTTAAAGAGGTCATTTTTTTAAACAATTCTTCGGTTACTTTCGTGGCACTGCGGACTAACAGGGCATCAAAGGTATGTAATTCATCTTCTGCTTCCGCGACGTTTTTTTGAACAATTTCTATAAAGTCTGATTCCATCAGCGGCTTTAAGCCGTCATTGCTCATCTTATCTGAGACCAAAACTCGAAACATTGTTAGATTTCCTCCTAGTTTAGCTGACTAAATATCTGATAATTTATCATATTCTCAATAGAGTGTCAATGTGTATTGACGCAGTAAAGGAGAAAAGGAAACCGCTGAATCAGCTTAAATTGGGCTTCCCCAATATTTTATTTAAATTTGAGCAGTTCTCTATACAATTGCAATTTGATCATATATAATGTGAATAAATTCATAAGATCAATCTTCGGGGCAGGGTGAAATTCCCTACCGGCGGTGATGAGCATCATGCTCTAAGCCCGCGAGCTGCTTCGGCGGCAGGATCCGGTGAGATTCCGGAGCCGACAGTATAGTCTGGATGGGAGAAGATGGAGGTTCAGCAGGCGTTTTGATGCTTATATCAAACGTTTCTTTGCCAAGCCTTAGTAAGCTCCCGCTTTTTAACAAAAGCGGTTTTTTTATTGGGGCGCAAAAGAACCTTTCCTCTTTTCGAGAGATTTGATCGAAAAGGAGAGAGCATTGTGAAAGTAAAAAAATTAGTTGTCATCAGTATGCTTAGCAGTATTGCTTTTGTGCTTATGCTGTTAAATTTCCCGTTTCCGGGGCTGCCGGATTACTTGAAAATTGATTTCAGTGACGTTCCTGCAATTATCGCCATTTTGGTTTACGGGCCTGCGGCGGGGATTGCGGTTGAAGCGATTAAAAATATTCTGCAGTATATCATTCAAGGAAGCATGGCCGGCGTGCCTGTCGGGCAGGCAGCCAATTTTATCGCAGGAACGCTGTTTATTCTGCCGACGGCGTTTATGTTTAAAAAGCTCAAATCTGCTAAAGGACTTGCAGTGAGCCTGCTGGCCGGAACCGCAGCGATGACTGTATTGATGAGTATTTTGAACTATATTCTTATCCTGCCCGCGTATACTTGGTTTTTACATTCACCGGCACTGTCAAACAGCCAGTTAAAAACGGCGGTTGTCGCAGGAATCCTGCCGTTTAACATTGTAAAAGGCGTTATCATCACCATCGTCTTTACGTTCATCTTTACGAAGCTGAAACCTTGGATTGAACAAAAACGCAGCATCCAGACACAATAAAGGCTTAAAGCGTCCGCTCTGTGAAAACAGCCGGACGCTTTTTTGTTTGTGCTGATCGCAAAAAATAAGACTCCGGCCGATAACAGCCGGAGTCTTATTCAGGACGAAAAAGCTCCTCTCACGGGGAGGGCTTTTTTATTCGTATTTCAGCGGGTCGCCTTCGAACGGTTCATCCGCAACTTTGATTGAATCAGTAGGGCATCCTTCAAATGCGTCAATCATATCTTCTTCCAGAACTTCCGGAACTTCGACGACGCCTTTATTTTCGTCAAGCGTAACGAACGCAATGCCTTCATCATCATAATCATAAATGTCTGGTGCCGCAGCTCCGCAGGCGCCGCATGCAATACACGTATCTTTATCTACAATTGTGTACTTTGCCATGAATAAAACCTCCCAGATTGTTCGTGTTGGAACAAATGGTTTACCTTATATATTTTTAAATATAACACCTATTCCTCTTACTTATTGTAATGATGTTAGTGTCAAATTTCAACAGAAAAATGATTGAGAATGCTTATCACATAAGGGATTCTCTTTAGCACTTCCCCCTAAAAGATGACTTTAAACGTCAAATTTATATGAAAATCTGTTAAAATAAAAAGAACCAAAAAACGAAACTTGTCACAGAAGAAATGTAGGTGTGTTTAGATTGGCGATAAACTACTTTGATACCGTGGTTCTCGACTGTCTGGACAAAATAGACGGCGAACGGACTCCGAGTGCTGTGTTTCATTTATTAAAAGGAAAAAAGTCGTCTCAAACCATTCAGGATGCCGGCTTATTTCAGATCGCTAAATATTTCGGCATGGCTTCACATTGTGAACGCGGCGATATTGCGGCTTCTTTGCATAAACTCACCGAGAACTCATTCATTACAGCCGGAAAAGAAGAGGGAACGTGGAAAGTGACTGCGCACGGCGTTCAAAGGCTTGAACGGGCGTTTGCCGAGCGGCCTTGGCCGAAGCACTGCCACGGCGCGAATTATCAAACGCCTGCTGTCAGCCTGTGGAGGCGGCTTTCCCTGCTCATTCAAGTCCTGTCAAACAAAGAGCATCAATGCAGTCAATATATCCCGGTTACAAACGATGTGCAGACGCTGAGATGGGTCAAACGGTTCATGCGGAAAAACAGAGACGCTAAAGAGCTCTCCGTCCAAATGCATGAGACGCTGTTTCACCTTCTGCAAGGCGTAAGTGAACGGCAGGCGCTTATTTTTGTCTATTCTTTAACTTCATTCAACAGAATCGGCAAAACGAATAAGCAGCTCGCTCTCCAGCTGAACGAAGATGAATGGTATGTGTCCGTCCAGTTTTGGGGAGCGGTACATTATGTTATTCAATCGCTTCCGCAATGTGCATATCCCGCTCTGCGCGAGCTGTTGTCCGATCTGCAGGCGGAAAGCGCGCTGACACAGTCTGCCAGAAAAACCTTTGAGCTGTTGGAAAAAGGGTTTCCGATTGAACGGATCGCCGCGGTCAGAAATTTAAAAACCGCCACAATCGAAGATCATATCGTAGAAATATCATTGCATCAGCCTGCATTTTTTATAGAACAGTATCTTTCTGAAGAGGAACAGCGTATGATAACGGCATTTGCAAAACAGCATCAAACGAATAAAATTAAACGGATTCGCGAAGGAATGCAGATGCGCTTCAGCTATTTTCAGATCAGGCTGGCGCTGGCAAAGACGGTGAATCAGCATGACTGAGCTGCATAAAGCTTTATCCAGGTATTTTGGTTTGCATTCCTTTAAAAAAGGGCAGGAAGAGATTATGACTAGCGTGCTCCAAAAAAAAGATACGATCGCCATGCTTCCGACCGGCGGGGGAAAATCATTATGCTATCAACTCCCGGGTTACATGATGGACGGGCTGGTGCTGATTATTTCGCCGCTCCTTTCATTAATGGAAGATCAGGTGCAGCAGCTGAAAGCGAAAGGAGAAAAGCGGGTTGCGGCATTAAACAGCATGCTGAATTCCGCAGAGCGGCATTTTATCCTCAGCAACATCAGCCGGTATAAATTTCTCTATATTTCTCCTGAAGCCCTTTCTTCACCTTATGTGCTGAACCGTTTGAAAAATGTCCCGGTCAGTTTATTTGTTATTGATGAGGCTCATTGCATATCAGAATGGGGACATGATTTCAGGCCTGATTACTCGAAGCTCGGACCTTTCAGGCAGGCACTCGGAAAGCCGCCTGTATTGGCGCTGACCGCAACAGCGACAAAAGAAACGCTCAGAGACGTGACGGATGTGCTCGGACTTGAGCATGCGGTGCGTCATCTTTATTCAGTCAACCGGCCGAATATTCTCCTGGCGGCAGAACATTTGGCTGATAATGCCGAAAAAATAAGCAGGCTCACGGAGCTTGCCGAAAAGCTTGAAGGCCCGGGTATCATATATTGTCCGACCAGAAAATGGGCGGAAGAGCTTGCGGCTGAGCTGAACGAAAAAACGGGAAAGCGGACGGATTATTATCACGGCGGAATGGATACAGGCGACAGGATTTTAATCCAGCAGCAATTTATCCATAACCAGCTTGATTGCATCTGCTGCACCAATGCGTTCGGCATGGGTGTGGATAAGTCAGATATCCGCTTTGTCATTCACTTTTATCCTCCCCAAACGGCCGAGGCCTTTATGCAGGAAATCGGCAGAGCGGGACGCGACGGCAGCCCGAGTGTCAGTATTTTGCTGAGGGCGCCCGGCGATACCGAGCTTCAGCAGCAGATTATTCAGACAGAAAGCCTGTCTGATTATGACCTGGAAGGCATTCTGGCCGTCATACGGGATGCCGGTACGAGTGATGAGCGAAAGCTTCGGGACGTTCTGATCAATAAGGGCGTCCAGGAAACACAGGCGCGAACGGCCGTCCATCTGTATCTGCAAGGAAAAACCACAAAAGAGCAGCTGCAGGAAGAACTGACATACCGCGTGGAAAAGAAGCTGCGTAAAATGAATCGTTTTTCGGCGTTATTAGAGCGGAAAGAATGTATAAGAGAAGCGCTGCTGTCTTATTTTGATGAACCGTATGAGCCTGATGGTCAAACCGGACAATGCTGCAGCAGCTGCGGACTTGATCTGGCTCCGTACGAGCAAAAAGGAGAACGTAAAAATATGGAACGGTTTGAAGATTGGAAGCTGGAATTAGGCCGGATTTTCGGATCAGAGTCTGCGGGTGAGTTCAGCTGAGACGGCAAAGCGAATTGATCCGGCAGCTCTCAGACCGGGAGATTGTGATGCAGCTGTACGCCACCCAATTGCTCATATTGGCGGTTTCAGCTATTATCGGCTTTTTCTTTTTTACCGACATTCACGATTTTTTAAAGCTGTGGCATATACGTGACGATAATATCATATGGTACGGTGTAACTCTTGCCGTCCTTGTCATTTTTGCCGATCTGGCGGTGATGAAATGGTGTCCTTCGCATTTATATGATGACGGCGGCATTAATGTATTGCTTTTTAAGAACAGGCCGGTTCTGCACATTTTGTTTTTGACGCTTCTCATTTCGTTCAGCGAAGAGATTTTGTTCAGAGGCGTTCTGCAGACACATATCGGCTTATGGGCCGCCAGCTTGATTTTTACCGTGCTTCATTTCAGATACTTGGCGAAGTGGCTTCTGTTTATGATGGTTGCGGGCATCAGTCTTTTGCTGGGGCTTATCTATGAATGGACCGGCAATTTATTCGTTCCGGTTACAGCGCATTTTATTATTGATGCGGTATTTGCCTGTCAGATCCGTTTTCAATACGTTAGGAGGGGTTTGCATGACGGAAATGTCAAGAGTTGAAAGAAGAAAAGCTCAGCTGCGTGCCGAGCAGCAGGTTGCCGCGGCCGCGGATGAACAAATTGAATATCTTGAAGACAGCCTCCCGACAAGACAATCTGTAAAAGAGGAGCGTAAAAAAAAGGAAGAGCAGGTGAAGGAAAAAACCAAAACAAAAACGCCGCTGTTCACTTTTCTGACCGTCCTGTTCATTATCGTAACAATCGGTGTCTTTTTCGGTCTTCTTTATATGACGAACAGCAGCAGATTTGACCCGAAGGACTATGAAGATGTCTTCATAGACCACAGTGAAAGCGCGCCTGCCGTTATTCCGAAAGGCGCTCAGAAAGAAACGTCAGAAACCGCTCTTTTAGAACAATCGAAAAAAAAGTCTGACGACAAAGATAAGAAAGAAGCGGCTGCACCTGAAAAAACGAAAGAAAAACCAAGTGAAAAAACACCTGAAAAAACGGAAACGCCCTCAGAAAAACAAGTAAAGCCGACAGACACCGATTACGCGGAGACAAAACAGCAGTCTCCGCCGGCTGTCCGTGAAAAAGCGGCTCCGGCTGAGGCGAGTGATCAAGCCGGGACTGTCCCAAAAAAAGTGCGGACCGTACAGCATACTGTACAGCCGAAAGAAACGCTTTACCGCATTTCAATGAAATATTATAAAAGCCGGGCGGGCGAAGAAAAAATCCGCAGCTACAACGGATTAAACGGAAACGACGTGTACACCGGCCAGGTTCTGAACATTCCGCTGTCTGATTAAAATAAATGCATGTTTTCACCGCGTTTTTCATATAGTGTACCAATGAAAACGGACAAGGTGTGAAGCGCATGGATTCTTTATGGAAGCAATTAGACCGATTTGCTGACGGACCGACGAAACAAATGCTTCAGGCGCTGGTGAAACGGAAATTAAAATACGAAAATTATGCTGCACAATGCCGAAGATGGCAGTGGGCGTCCCTCGTTTGTTTTTCCCTGATGTGCATACTGCTGATGTTTAAAAGCTTTAATGCCCCCCAAGCCTCTCCGCAGCTGATTCTGCAGGAAATATTAGGCCATACGGTTTACTTGTGCTGGATTATGGCTTCCGCTTTTGCGTATTGCACTTCTTATTATTTCAAAAAAAAGGAAGAAAAAGCTGAGGGTGAATTTCATAAACTGAGGTGTGAAATTATCCAAAAAAGCACGGATTTATGGCCCCAGCCTGAAAAATGGAGGGCGAGAGAATCTGTTTTTCACTTGATGAAACATCGGTATGATATCAATCTTTATTTTGAAAGCAAATAAAATGAGGCGTTTTCCGGAAAGGATAGAAACGTCTTTTTTTGTTTGTCCGTCTAATATAAGACAATGACAGAATGGAGAGTGCGTTTATGAAGCTTACAGCGGGAATTCTCGGCTCATTGGCGGGAGCGGCTGCGGTTATGGCGGCCGTTATGTACAAAACGGCAAACGGCAGCCATCTGAAAACACATACATTTACGCTTGATAAAATGAAGGGGATGAAGCCGCTCACCATCTTTTTTATATCTGACGTGCACCGCCGTTTAATTGATGAAAAGCTTCTCCGCGAAGCGGCAGGTTATAAGCCGGATGCCGTTTTGCTCGGCGGTGATTTGGCGGAGGGCGGAGTTCCTTACGCCAGAATTGAAGAAAACATCAAACGTCTTACGGCTCTCGCGCCTGTCATGTATGTGTGGGGGAATAATGATTACGAGGTCAGCCAGCAAAAACTGCTCTCTCTTTTACGGGCATATAAAGTGATCCCGCTGAGAAATGAATCGGTTCAGTTTGCTTATAAAGGGGAAACCGTTACGATCTGCGGGGTGGATGATATCAGGATGATGATGGATGATTACGAATCTGCAATCAGATATACGGATGCTGACAAAGTAAACCTCCTGCTTTGCCATAACCCGGACATCCATGAGCAGATGAGGGAGTCAGACGGGATTGACGCTGTGTTCAGCGGCCATACGCATGGCGGCCAAATCCGTTTCGGCCGGTTCGGGCCGTACGAATTGGGCGGGACGGGAACGATAAAAAAAGCGCATTACCTGATCAGCAACGGCTACGGGACGACAAAAGTTCCGCTGAGGCTCGGGGCGAAACCGGAGACGCATATGATTACGCTGTGCGGACCGGATGAGCCGTCTTCCTGAAACAAACCCGGCCGCGGTGATAAAAAACGGCATTCTGCTTGTCTTCCCGCTGTACACGGTGTAAACTGATAACAAATTAAGAACCTATGACTCATTTATTCATATACTGTGTTATATGATTTGTGTGCAAGAAGAGGCAGGAGGGAACATTATGCGGCTTGAGCGTCTGAACTATAATAAGATTAAAATCTTTTTAACCCTCGACGATCTGACTGATCGGGGACTGACAAAAGAAGACCTCTGGAAGGACTCGTTTAAAGTCCACCAGTTATTTAAAGATATGATGAATGAAGCAAATACAGAGCTCGGCTTTGAAGCGAATGGTCCGATCGCGGTGGAAGTATATTCTCTTCAGGCACAAGGCATGGTTGTGATTGTAACGAAAAATCATGACGCGGACGCAGAAGATGACGAATATGACGATGATTATATCGAGATGCAGGTCAAACTTGACGAAAGCCCGGATATTATTTATCAGTTCCATTCGTTTGAAGATATCATTCAGCTTGCCGGAAGCCTTCACCGAATCGGGATTACCGGCGGCACCGTCTACCACTATGAGAACCAATACTATGTAAGCCTTGAAGACCTCGGCTCCCGTTCCGCCGAAGGCGTCATCGCGGTGCTGGCTGAATACGGACACCCGGCGACGATTACGATTTACAGGCTCCATGAGTACGGAAAACTCATCATGGACGGCAATGCTGTGGAGACCATCCAGAAACATTTTTCATAAAAAAGACTTGAAACGGCAGCTGTTTTCAGCGGCCGTCTTTTTTTAAGCGAAATAATGGAAAAATCATTGTCTTTCTTCTATGCACGGAGATATTGAAGGTGTATACTAGTCACTGAAAGGGAGCATGAGAGAAACAGAAGATTTTAGGAGGTTAACTCAAATGGCAGCCGATCGATTCACCGGTCATAATGAAGAAGACAAACATGATGTATTAAAATCAACCCAAACCGTAATACATAAAGCTCTGGAAAAATTGGGGTATCCAGAAGAAGTGTATGAACTGCTGAAAGAGCCGCTCAGATTATTAACGGTTAAAATTCCTGTTCGGATGGATGACGGGTCTGTGAAAATATTTACAGGCTATCGTGCGCAGCACAATGATTCCGTAGGTCCGACAAAAGGCGGCATTCGTTTTCACCCGAATGTAACTGAAAAAGAGGTGAAAGCACTTTCCATCTGGATGAGTTTAAAATGCGGAATTATTGATCTTCCTTATGGCGGTGGTAAAGGCGGAATTGTTTGTGATCCGAGAAATATGTCATTCAGAGAGCTTGAAAGACTGAGCAGGGGATATGTCAGAGCAATCAGTCAGATTGTCGGACCGACTAAAGACGTCCCGGCACCTGACGTATTTACAAACTCACAGATTATGGCTTGGATGATGGATGAATATTCAAGAATTGATGAATTTAACTCACCCGGTTTTATTACGGGAAAACCGCTTGTACTCGGCGGATCCCACGGCAGGGAATCAGCGACAGCAAAAGGCGTCACCATCTGCATAAAAGAAGCGGCCAAGAAAAAAGGTCTCGATATTCAGAACGCGCGCGTCGTCGTACAAGGTTTCGGAAACGCGGGCAGCTATCTGGCCAAGTTTATGCATGACGCCGGCGCGAAAGTTGTCGGAATTTCTGACGCGTACGGAGGCCTTTACGATCCGGACGGTCTTGATATTGATTATCTGCTTGACCGCAGAGACAGCTTCGGAACGGTGACGAAGCTTTTCAATGACACCATTACGAATCAGGAGCTGCTTGAGCTGGACTGTGATATACTTGTCCCGGCGGCGATCGAAAACCAAATTACAGAAGAGAACGCTGACCGCATCAAAGCGAAAATCGTTGTAGAAGCGGCAAACGGACCGACGACACTGGAAGGAACGAAAATCCTGACAGACAAAGGAACGCTGCTGGTTCCCGATGTTCTGGCGAGCGCCGGCGGTGTAACGGTTTCTTATTTTGAATGGGTTCAAAACAACCAAGGCTTCTACTGGAGTGAAGAAGAAGTCGAGGAAAAACTGGAAAATATGATGATAAAATCGTTTAATAATATTTATGAAATGTCCCAAAACCGCCGGATTGACATGAGGCTTGCGGCTTACATGGTCGGCGTGCGGAAAATGGCGGAGGCTTCGCGTTTCAGAGGCTGGATATAAGCCAATCGTTTGCATAAACAAAAAAAATCTCCTATGATAATATAGGAGATTTTTTATATGAGTGGAAACTTATGATGGAAATGCCAATCGCAGGAGTTGAAGGACATGACAGAAGAAAAAGCAATTATAATAGGCGGAGGTCCTTGCGGATTATCGGCGGCTATACATCTGAAGCAAATTGGCGTGAACGCGCTTGTGATCGAAAAAGGGAATGTCGTAAACAGCATTTATAACTATCCGACCCACCAAACTTTTTTCAGTTCAAGTGAAAAATTGGAGATCGGCGATGTCGCCTTTATTACGGAAAACAGAAAACCGGTCCGAATACAGGCTCTCTCTTACTACAGAGAGGTTGTCAGAAGAAAAGAGCTGCGCGTAAACGCCTTTGAAACAGTGGAGCGCGTAACGAAACAGGAAGACGGCCGTTTTCTTGTAGAAACATCAAAAGACCGCTACCTCACTCCGTTTTGTATCATTGCGACAGGATATTATGATCATCCGAATTATATGAACATACCGGGTGAAGGGCTTCCTAAGGTATTTCATTACTTTAAAGAAGGCCATCCTTATTTTGATAAAGATGTTGCTGTGATCGGCGGGAAAAACTCAAGTGTGGACGCGGCTTTGGAACTGGTGAAGTCCGGTGCGCGCGTCACGGTGCTCTACAGAGGACATGAGTACTCCCCGAGCATCAAGCCGTGGATTTTGCCTGAGTTTGAGGCCCTCGTCAGAAACGGCACAATCCGGATGGAATTCGGCGCTTGTCTTGAAGAAGTGACGGAAGATGAAATCATTTTCCGCTCCGGCCGAAATGAGACGGTCCGGCTGAAAAACGATTTCGTATTTGCCATGACGGGATACCATCCCGATCACGGTTTCCTCGAAAAAATCGGTGTGCGGATTGATGCGGAATCAGGCCGGCCGTTTTTCCGGGAAGAAACGATGGAAACAAATGTTGACGGTGTTTTTATCGCCGGAGTCATTGCGGCTGGAAATAACGCCAACGAAATTTTTATCGAGAACGGCCGTTTTCACGGCGGCTTGATCGCAAATGAAATATCAAAACGGCTGGGTGCAGAGAGCATATGATCATTCATATGCTCTTTTTTAAAAAAATTGAAAGATGTAAAAATATGAACAACATGGTACGATAGATATAGGAATATAAAGGAAAGAGGTTGCCTGATGTTTGCAATCATCTCTGCAGGAATTGCTCCCGGCATTGCGCTGTTAAGCTATTTTTATTTAAAAGATCAGTATGACAATGAACCCGTACATATGGTGCTGAGGTCTTTTTTTCTCGGGGTTGTCCTTGTGTTTCCGACCATGTTTATCCAATATGTTCTTGAAAAAGAGCATGTGGGGGGAGGAAGCTTTTTCGTTTCGTTTTTGTCTTCGGGATTTCTGGAAGAATCGGTGAAATGGTTCGTTCTGATGATCAGTGTGTATCCGCATGCTCATTTTGATGAGCATTATGACGGAATCGTTTACGGGGCCAGTGTGTCTTTAGGATTTGCCACGCTTGAAAATATTCTGTATCTATTCGGCCACGGCGTTGAGCATGCTTTCATCAGGGCGCTTCTGCCGGTCTCCTGCCATGCGCTGATCGGAGTGATTATGGGATTTTATCTCGGGAAAGCCCGCTTTTCGCAGAAAAAAGCCCGTGTCAAATGGCTTGTGATTTCGCTGGCCGTGCCTTCATGTCTGCACGGTTCTTACGATTTTATTCTTACCGCCCTCAATCATTGGGTATATTATATGCTGCCGTTTATGCTGTTTTTATGGTGGTTCGGGCTGCGAAAGGCAAAAAAAGCACGCTCCGTCAATATGATCCAAGTGTGAAGAAACCGCGCGTCGCGTGCGGTTTCTTTTTTATGCCTTGACAGGGGATAAGAAGGAAACGTGCATAAAAATAACCTCGTGACAGACAATACGGGTACACTTTAAATTTTGCAGTAGGAGGCTTGAAGAGATGAAGTGCAAAGGAGCCTTTATGGCATGTCTCATTCTATTTTCTTTCGCCGCCGCTTTCTTCGATCATCATGAAACGGTTCATGCGTTTTCAAATCAAGTGATTCAAAGAGGCGCGACGGGTGATGATGTTATAGAATTGCAGGCCCGTCTTCAATATAACGGATTTTATAACGGGAAAATCGATGGTGTTTACGGCTGGATCACATACTGGGCCGTGAGAAATTTTCAGGAGAAATTCGGCATGAAGCCGGTTGACGGCCTCGTCGGCGCGAAAACCAAACAGGTGCTGATTTCTAAATCAAAATATTACCGTGAATATGTAATGGAGCAGATCCAAAAAGGGAATACGTTCACTCATTATGGCAACGTCCCATTGGAAAACCAAACAAAACCGAGAGCCGGAACGCAGAAGCCGGCGGGAACGAATAAGCCTGCTCAAAAGCCGCAAAACAATACAGGCGGTCAGTCAAATCAAAAGCAAAATACGACAGCGGCCAATATGCCTGGCGGTTTCTCAAACAACGACATCAATCTTCTGGCACAGGCTGTGTACGGGGAAGCACGCGGTGAGCCGTTTGAAGGGCAGGTTGCCATCGCCGCGGTTATTTTAAACCGTATTAAAAGCCCGTTATTTCCGAATACGGTGGCCGGCGTCATTTTCGAACCGCTCGCGTTTACCGCCGTTGCCGACGGCCAAATATATATGCAGCCGAATGAAAGGGCAAAAGAAGCGGTTCTTGATGCGATCAACGGCTGGGATCCTTCTGAAAACGCGATTTATTATTTCAATCCTGATACGGCGACAAGCAAATGGATTTGGGGACGTCCGCAGATAAAAAGAATCGGAAAACACATTTTCTGTGAGTAAAAGTACGCAAAATGAGGTGTTAACATGATTAGAGGAATCATTATCGCTGTTCTCGGTGTCGCGATCGCCGCAACCGGATACTGGGGATATAAAGAGCATCAGGAAAAAGATGCGGTCCTTCTGCATGCGGAAAATAATTATCAGAGGGCTTTTCATGAATTGACGTACCATGTTGATCAGCTTCACGACAAAATCGGGACGACGCTTGCAATGAACAGTAAAAAATCTCTGTCTCCGGCGCTCATTGATGTATGGAGAATTACATCTGAAGCACATAACAATGTGAGCCAGCTGCCGCTGACTCTCATGCCTTTTAATAAGACGGAGGAGTTTTTATCCAACATAGGAGATTTCAGCTATAAAACATCCGTCCGGGATTTAGATCAAAAACCGCTTGATAAGAAAGAATATACAACACTGAACAGCCTGTACAAACAGGCGGAGAACATTCAAAACCAGCTCCGCAGCGTTCAGCATCTCGTCATGAGCAAAAATTTACGGTGGATGGATGTTGAGATGGCGCTCGCCTCTGACAAAAAACAAAGCGATAATACGATCGTCGACAGCTTTAAAACAGTCGAAAAAAATGTAGGCGCTTTTTCTGAAGACAGCATCAGCCCCACATTTACGGGAGCAAATACAGAACGAAAAGGTTTTACGCATCTGAAAGGAAAACAAATTACGGAAAAAGAAGCGGTCAAAATCGCACAACGGTTTGCGCCTGATCATAATTATTCAATTAAAGTGGTCAAAAGCGGCAGGAAGACGAATCGGGACGTATACAGCATCCGCATGAAAGACGCCGACAACAAGTCTTTTATCTATATGGATATTACCCAAAAAGGCGGACATCCGGTCTATTTGATTCAAAAACGGGCCGTGAAGAAACAAAAGATCAGCCTCAATGAAGCATCAAACCGGGCCGTCGCGTTTTTAAAGAAAAATGGATATGAAACAAAAGGCCTCGAAATTGATGAAAGCGCGCAATATAATAACATCGGCGTCTTTTCTTTTATCCCCGTGGAGAAAAATGTCCGCATTTATCCGGAAGCCATCCGAATGAAAGTGGCGCTGGATGATGGTGAAGTCGTCGGTTTTTCCGCGCGTGATTACCTGGCCGCACACCGCACGAGAACGATTCCGGCTCCCGCTTTGTCAGCTGATGAAGCGAAAGCGAAGCTGAATAAAAATGTTGAAGTGCGGGAGACCCGGCAGGCGCTGATCACGAATGAACTCGGTCAGGAAGTGCTTTGCTACGAAATGCTTGGGACGATCGGGAAAGACACATATCAAATGTTCATTAATGCGGACGACGGAAAAGAGGAAAAAATAGAAAAGTTAAAAAGTGCAGAACCTATATATAAAGACCTATAAAAAATAAAGGAGGAAAGGACTAAAAGTCTTTTCCTTTTTTTCGTTACATGCTTTAATAAAAGCATAAATAATGAAAGAGTGAAGGCCCATGATAGCTGTCGGAGATTATATTTGGATTGAATACATAGAGAACAATGAGCCCAAAAAAGCGAGGAGCAAAGCAGTAAGCGTTGAAAACGGCGAACTGCACATCTCATATCCCGTCGATTTGGATTCGGGACGGACGGTCTTTTTGCATAAAGGATTGGAAATAACAGCGGAATTTATGGGGAATGGCCACGTGCCGTATCAATTTAAAAGCATAATCAAAGGAAAGAAAAAAGACCCCATCCCGATGATCGGATTGGACATCCCCCCTCAGGAGGAAATGAAGCGGATTCAAAGACGCCGATACGTCCGTGCAGACGCAGTATTGGATGTATCCGTCAAAATGGAAGCGAAAAAAACCGCTTTCCAAACGGTTTCCTCTAATATCAGCGCCGGCGGAATCGCTGTTGTGATGCCTGAGCATATTTCCGCGGAACCAGGTGAAAAGCTGTATGTCTCATTTTCTCTTCCCGGCAAGGAAAATACAGCCGATATTACGGCCGAGGCTGTTACCCAGCGGATTTTTTATGATGAAAAGGCGGATAAACAAAAAATGACGCTTGAATTTGCAGAAATCGATCCCGCATCACAGCAGCTTTTACTCCAATATTGTATGCGCGCGCAGCTTCAGCAGAGAAGAAACAGTCTGTCGGAATAAACAGCAGCGCACTTTTCCATACTAATCCTAATGGAGGTGCGCGTATATGAAAACGTTTGAACGTCTGCTGGTCAAATTGGTCTGTATTCAGCTTATAATTTTGGGCGCGGTGCAATTTTTGCTTCATTATCAGCCTATTGAACCTTATATTTCGAAAGCTGTGAAATATGAGGGAGTTGATAAAATGGAGAAAAAAGAATGGATTGAAACGGTAAAGCGGTAAATCAGCTCAATTTTTTCGCCCCTTTTCCGGCAGTTCATGATACAATCCATAGAGGAGTAAAGAGCAAGGAGAGAGATTATGGACAAGAAATTATCAATTGCGATCGACGGGCCGGCCGCTGCCGGAAAAAGCACCGTTGCTAAAATAGTGGCTGAGAAAAAATCATATGTGTACATTGATACAGGAGCGATGTATCGTGCCATTACATATACGGCGCTCAAGCAGAATGCCGATTTAACTGATGAAGCAGCGCTTACAGAGCTGCTGAAGCGTACGGAAATTGAGCTTGTATCCGCTCCGGAAGGACAAATCGTTCTGGTAAACGGAGAAGATGTGACAGAAGAAATCCGAAAAGACGAAGTCAGCAACCAAGTATCAATCGCCGCCAAGCATAAAGGCGTCAGAGAAGAAATGGTCAAAAGACAGCAGCAGCTCGGACAAAAAGGCGGTGTCGTCATGGACGGCCGTGATATCGGTACTCATGTGCTGCCTGATGCCGAAGTGAAAATTTTTCTGCTCGCGTCTGTAGAGGAAAGAGCGAAGCGCCGATATGAAGAGAATAAGAAAAAAGGCTATGACGTGAATTACGAGACGCTCATTGAAGAAATTTCCAGACGCGACAAACTCGATTCAGAGAGGGAAGTTTCCCCGCTGCGCAAAGCGGAAGACGCGATTGAAATCGATACGACGTCACTCAGCATTGCCGAAGTCGCAGGAAAAATTCTGGAGATCGTCGAACAGAAATCACGTTAACTTCGGGCGGAGCGCTTTATAATTTTTTTCGAAAGACAAGATGTTATTGCTTGACAAACCAGTCCATTTATTAGAAGTTAATACTAATAAAACTTTTTATTGATCATTCAAAATCTTTTTTGGATGATTCTTTAATACATATTCGGCTGAAAAGCGGACATTCACATGTTCAGCTTTCAAACCGTATTAATTAAGCTGTGTAGGTTTGGACCAAGGAGGTTATTCAAATGACAGAGGAAATGAATCAAATTGATGTTCAAGTGCCAGAGGTTGGAGATGTAGTAAAAGGGATTGTGACAAAGGTAGAGGACAAGCATGTAGATGTCGAAATTGTCAATGTCAAACAGTCCGGAATCATTCCAATCAGTGAATTATCAAGTCTTCATGTAGAGAAAGCATCGGATGTCGTAAAAGTTGACGACGAGCTTGACCTGAAAGTAACAAAAGTGGAAGACGATGCTTTGATTTTATCTAAACGTGCCGTTGATGCTGACCGCGCTTGGGAAGACCTTGAAAAAAAATTCGACACAAAAGAAGTGTTTGAAGCTGAAGTGAAAGATGTGGTGAAAGGCGGTCTCGTCGTTGATATCGGCGTTCGCGGCTTCATTCCCGCATCACTTGTCGAAGCTCATTTCGTCGAGGATTTCACTGACTATAAAGGGAAAACCCTCTCTCTTATCGTCGTTGAACTCGACCGTGATAAAAACCGGGTGATTCTGTCACACCGGGCTGTAGTGGAAAAAGAACAGACAGCCAAAAAGCATGATTTTCTCCAAACACTTGAGGTTGGAAGCGTGCTTGAAGGAAAAGTGCAGCGTCTGACTGATTTCGGCGCATTTGTCGACATCGGCGGAATTGACGGGCTTGTTCATATTTCGCAGCTGTCTCATTCACACGTCGAAAAACCGTCTGACGTGGTGGAAGAAGGTCAGGACGTAAAAGTGAAAGTACTGTCCGTAGACCGCGATAACGAACGTATTTCTTTATCTATTAAAGAAACGCTGCCGGGACCTTGGAGCCAGATCGGCGAAAAGGTAAAACAGGGAGATGTGCTTGAAGGAAAAGTGCAGCGCCTTGTAAGCTTCGGCGCCTTCGTTGAAATTCTTCCGGGCGTGGAAGGACTTGTGCACATTTCGCAAATTTCCAATAAACATATCGGAACGCCGCATGAAGTGCTTGAAGAAGGACAGACTGTTAAAGTGAAAGTGCTTGACGTGAACGAAAGCGAAGAGCGCATTTCCTTAAGCATGCGTGAGCTTGAAGAAGCGCCGAAAGCCGATCAGGAGGACTTCCGCCAATACCAGGCGAAAGAAGAGCCGAGCACCGGCTTCCAGCTTGGCGATTTAATCGGAGACAAGCTTAATAAATTAAAATAAATTGGTGATAAAACGTGACACGAGCAGAACGAAAAAGAGAACATATAAATCATGCGCTGTCTACCGGCCAAAACCGGGAAACGGGGCTTGATGATATTACGTTTGTTCATGTCAGCCTACCGAACCTAGCATTGGAAAAAGTGGATATATCAACGAAAATCGGCGGACTCACAAGCAGTTCGCCGATTTTTATCAATGCGATGACAGGCGGCGGCGGACAGCTTACATACGAAATTAACAGATCGCTGGCAATAGCCGCGCGCAAAGCCGGCATGCCGCTGGCTGTCGGTTCGCAAATGTCAGCTTTAAAAGATCCCTCCGAACGGTGTTCTTACGAGATCGTCAGAAAAGAGAATCCGGACGGGCTGATATTTGCCAATTTAGGCAGCGAGGCGGATGCCGAGCAAGCGAAAAGAGCAGTTGATATGATTCAAGCAGATGCCCTCCAGATTCATTTAAATGTGATTCAGGAGATCGTCATGCCAGAGGGTGACAGAAGCTTTACTGGCGCTCTCGGCCGTATTGAGCGGATTGCGGCGGAAGCGGGAGTTCCCGTTTTTGTCAAAGAAGTCGGCTTCGGAATGAGCAGGGAATCGGCACGGCAGTTATTTGATGCTGGCGCAGCAGCAGTTGATGCCGGCGGATACGGCGGTACAAATTTCTCTAAGATCGAAAATATGCGCAGAGAGAAGGAGCTTCATTTTTTTAATACGTGGGGGATTTCCACTGCCGCAAGCTTAGCGGAAATCCACTCGCTCTCCGCTGATCAATCAATTATCGCATCCGGCGGGCTGCAAAGCGCCCTGGATGTCGCCAAATCGATTGCCCTCGGCGCTTCCGGCGCGGGAATGGCGGGCACTTTTCTGAAAGCTCTCACCTCTAAAGGAGAAGAGGGCCTGTTTGACGAGATGACGGCGCTTTTGCAAGAGCTGAAAATGATTATGACCGCCCTCGGATGCCAATCGGTTTCCCAATTGCAAAAGACGCCTTTGGTCATAAAAGGTGACACACATCACTGGCTTTCTGAACGGGGGATTGACACGTCCCGTTTCAGCAGACGTTAAAAGGCATGCGAACCCGCATGCCTTTTTCTGTTTTTTACGATTTTCTTTTTCGGAATTCCCCGTTTTGCTCAAGGCTTGTCGCTCCTTTATGGTGAATCGAATCATCGCGATCAGATTCCACTCGTCGGGAGGCTTTCAGTTTTTTCTCCTGTCTGTCTTTTCCCATCCTTATCCGCTCCTTTCAGGCATAATTGGTTTAAAAAATGCGTTCCCGCTCCATACTGATCAGAGGAGGAGCGATTATGGAACCGTTTTATTATTACTGGTCAATGTGGTTTTTATGGATACTAGCGACTTTTATTTTTGCCAAAACGAAAAGCCGTTTTTACGTATCAGTCTTTATTTTGACTAATATGATGGCAAGCATACATCAGATTACGGCTTATTTTACGCTGAATGCGGCATATGTCATGTTTTTTGCTGCGGCATTTGTTTATGCGGGAAGCCTCGGCATGCATAAACGGCTCCGTAATATTGTGATTCATCTGACGGCGGCTGCGGCGTACAGCTTTATTTTTCTTTTTGCATTATATGATCCTGTTTGGTTTATCATAAAACCTGAATGGGCGGCGGTTATACTGCTTACCGTTATTACGCTTTCCGTTGAGGGGCGGTTCCCTGAGAGGCTTTGTCTTTTTGTTCTCGGCATGTGCCAGGGGGAGCTATTGTATGCTGCGGTCATCCGCAATATTGCGGGTGCTGCAGCCGTCGGGGATTATCAATGGCTTTCAGGCTGTTCGGCGGGAGTGATTCTGCTCGTCGGGCTGACTACATATGAACAGCTTGCGGCGCGCATCAGCCAAAAAAGCAAAAAGCAGGGCAAAGGAGCGACAAAAATGTCTTGAAAACAGACGGAGACTGTTACATGAATGCGAAACATTTTGAAGAATACATTGTGATCTCAGTGAAAACTGATATAATAAATGAGTTAAGCCCTTCTGTTTGAAGGGTTCTTTTCATAGCGAAGATGATTTTTAATAACCGGTTGAACAATTTTTTGTGAAAATGTAAGCGGCTGGATTGAAAGGAAGGGTACTATGGGTAAACCTGTCGTAGCCATTGTCGGAAGACCGAATGTGGGAAAATCCACAATCTTTAACCGGATTGCGGGTGAAAGAATTTCAATAGTAGAAGATACCCCCGGAGTGACGCGGGACCGGATATACAGTTCGGCGGAATGGCTGAATTATGATTTTAACCTGATTGATACGGGCGGAATTGATATTGGAGACGAACCGTTTCTGACACAGATCCGCCAGCAGGCTGAAATCGCCATGGACGAGGCTGATGTGATCATCTTTATGGTGAACGGCCGCGAAGGTGTGACGTCTGCGGATGAAGAAGTGGCAAAAATACTGTACCGGACGAAAAAACCGGTCGTATTAGCCGTAAATAAATTAGATAATACCGAAATGAGAGCGAACATCTATGACTTTTATGCGCTCGGCTTTGGAGAACCGTATCCGATTTCGGGTACACACGGTTTAGGATTGGGAGATTTGCTCGATGCTTGTGCCGAGCATTTTAAAAACATTCCGGAGACGAAGTACAGTGATGATGTCGTTCAATTCTGCCTGATCGGCCGCCCGAATGTCGGAAAATCATCCCTTGTCAATGCGATGCTCGGCGAAGAGCGAGTTATCGTGAGCAACGTAGCCGGAACGACTAGAGACGCTGTGGATACGGCGTTCACCTACAATCAGCAGGAATTTGTAATCGTTGACACGGCGGGAATGAGAAAAAAGGGTAAAGTATATGAAACAACAGAAAAATACAGTGTGCTTCGGGCGTTAAAAGCCATTGACCGCTCAGACGTCGTCGGCGTTGTGCTGAATGCAGAAGAAGGCATCCTTGAGCAGGACAAGCGGATCGCCGGATACGCCCATGAAGCCGGGAAAGCCGTCGTCATTATCGTAAACAAATGGGATGCCGTTGATAAAGACGAGCGCACGATGAAAGAATTTGAACAGAATATTCGGGAACATTTCCAATTTCTCGATTACGCGCCGGTGCTGTTTATGTCGGCACTGACGACAAAGCGGATTCATACACTCATGCCTGCGATTATTAAAGCGAGTGAAAACCACTCTCTCCGCGTGCAGACAAATGTCTTAAATGATGTCATTATGGATGCGGTCGCCATGAATCCAACTCCGACGCACAACGGCTCCCGTCTGAAAATTTATTATGCGACTCAAGTCGCTGTTAAGCCGCCGAGCTTCGTTGTTTTTGTCAACGATCCGGAACTGATGCATTTTTCTTATGAACGCTTTTTAGAAAACCGAATCCGGGACGCTTTCGGATTTGAAGGTACGCCAATTAAAATATTTGCAAGAGCAAGAAAATAAAAAGGTGTGATACAGAGATGAAAAAAGTGGCAATGCTTGGAGCGGGAAGCTGGGGCACTGCACTTTCTTTAGTGCTGGCTGATAACGGACATCAAGTCATGATGTGGGGACACCGTGCCGAATTGATCGATCAAATCAACGAACTGCATGAAAACAAAGATTACCTGCCGGGGGTGGAGCTATCAAGTTCTATCATCGGTACAGCTGATTTAAGCGAGGCTTTAAAAGGAGCTGACTTCATCATTGTGGCAGTTCCGACAAAAGCCATTCGGGAAGTGCTGAAAAAGGCTCTGCCGTACATCCCGAAACAATCGATTTTTGTTCATGTCAGCAAGGGAATTGAGCCGGATTCGCTTCTCCGCATTTCAGAATTAATGGAAGAGGAGCTGCCTGAGGAGTACAGAAAAGACATCGTCGTGCTTTCAGGGCCGAGCCACGCTGAGGAAGTCGGATTAAGACACCCGACGACTGTTACATCATCTTCAAAAAATATCAAGGCTGCAGAAGCGGTTCAGGATTTATTCATGAACCAGCATTTCCGCGTCTATACCAATCCGGATATGATCGGTGTTGAAATAGGGGGAGCGTTAAAGAATATCATCGCTCTTGCAGCGGGGATTACAGACGGATTGGGATACGGAGATAATGCAAAAGCGGCCTTAATCACCCGAGGTCTTGCTGAAATCGCCAGACTCGGCACAAAGATGGGCGGAAATCCGCTCACCTTTTCCGGCCTGACCGGCGTAGGCGATTTAATCGTGACGTGTACAAGCGTTCATTCCCGAAACTGGCGCGCCGGCAACCTGCTCGGCAAAGGATATAAGCTGGAAGCTGTCCTGGATAAGATGGGGATGGTTGTTGAAGGCGTGCGGACGACGAAAGCTGCGTATCAGCTGTCTCAAAAATACCAAGTGAAAATGCCGATCACAGAGGCGCTTCATCAAGTATTATTTAACGGGCAGAAGGTAGAAACGGCCGTAGAATCCTTAATGGCCAGAGTGAAAACCCATGAGATGGAAGACTTGGTCAACACATTCGAAAACCGGGTGAAGTGACAATACCATGCCGTCAGCATATTCTGAAGTGACGAAAGTCCAAAACGCAGAACTCTCCGGCTGAAATCGCTTAAAACATTTGCTGATTTAGGCAGAAGAGGATGCAGACGTATGCATCTGCGCATACTATAGCATCGAAGTCCAAGAGAGTGTATCTCAGACGTACAGGTGAATATAGTCAACTTGACTGAAGCAAAGTCCCCCTCTTTGCTTCAGTTTTTTTGTTTTTCAATAGATGGAAAACCTGTTGATCTTTTCAACATTTGTATATTAAAATGAAATATAACGCTTACAATGATGGGACGGGGGGCACGAACGTGAGTGTGGCATTGATGAAAATGTGGTTTGCGCTTGGTGCGATGGGATTAATGTTTGTTGCGGTGGCCTCTATTTATGTCAGCAGGTACAAAGTGAAAAACAAACTGATAAAAGCAGCGGTTTCTTCACTCGCTTATGCCTGCATGATCATCTCGGGATTGATCGTGTTAATGGTCGTTTTCAGCGGGCCTGTCAATGAATAAAGCAAAAAGGGGGCGCGGAATGCATAAGTTAAAAATGGCCGTCATAACGGCAATGGCGGTGCTCCTGCTGTCCGGCTGTCTGTACCCTGAAGCGGAAAAAACTGAAAATAAAGTATCTTACAAACATCAGCTTCAGCAGGTGCAAGCGGCAGTGGATGAATTTAAAAAGGCGAACGGCGGACTTCTGCCGATTCAGACAAAAGATATGAAAACACCGCTCTATCAAAAATATCCGATAGATTTTAAGCGGCTCGCGCCCAGATACATAGAGGAGCCGCCGGCCTCAGCTTATGAAAGCGGTGGAATGTACCAATACGTGCTTGTCGATGTGGAAAATAAGCCGACCGTCAAGCTGGTCGATCTCCAAATGGCGGAAGCAATCCGCGACATGAAGCTGCGTGTCAAAATGTATCAGGAAAAGCATACATATCCTCCCTATGAGGACGCCGTTTCAAAAGGGCTGTTCACTTTAAATAAAAAAAAGCTCGGCATGAAAGACTCTCCTTCAGTCAAAAGTCCGGTTTCAGGCACGTCTCTGCCGCTTTTAATCGGCGCTGACGGAGAAATCTATGCCGACTATCGCGTCGATCTCGCCCGCTGCCTGAAGGAAAACAAAAAGAAAATCAAACCGGGCGCGGAAATTCAGGATATTTTATGGAGAGAGACTCCTTTCGTCCCGGCCTTTTCAGTCACATACACCGTAAATGAAAAACAGGAACCCGTTTTTTTAGAAAGTCAAACGAAACAGGAATGAACCTTTTTCCCGCGCATACAAATAGGGAGAAAGGTTTTTTTGATTTTGATAGAAAAGACTGCCTGAAAATTTTCTAAAGATGTCATATTGAAATAGGACAACGTCATACACATATAGTGTCCTGTATTTGATTGGAGAATGGTGAATGAAAAATGATAAGGATAGGAAGTCCGGGAGGGGATCACTTGGAAAAGGTCGATATTTTCAAGGATATCGCTGAACGAACAGGGGGCGATATATACTTAGGAGTCGTTGGCGCTGTCCGTACAGGGAAATCTACATTCATTAAAAAATTTATGGAGCTCGTGGTGCTCCCGAATATCAGCAATGAGGCCGATCGAGCGCGGGCGCAGGATGAGCTTCCGCAAAGCGCAGCAGGAAAAACGATAATGACCACAGAACCAAAATTTGTCCCGAATCAAGCCATGTCCGTTCATGTCGCGGAAGGACTTGATGTCAACATCCGTCTTGTGGATTGTGTGGGATATACGGTTCCCGGGGCGAAGGGATATGAGGATGAAAACGGCCCGAGAATGATCAATACACCTTGGTACGAAGAACCGATTCCCTTTCATGAGGCAGCGGAAATCGGTACGAGAAAAGTCATCCAGGAACACTCCACAATCGGGGTCGTCATTACGACAGACGGCTCAATCGGCGATATTGCGCGGGGCGATTACGTGGAAGCGGAAGAAAGAGTCATCGACGAGCTGAAGGAAGTCGGCAAACCGTTTATTATGGTCATCAACTCCGTAAAACCGTACCACCCGGAAACAGAAGCGCTCAGAGCTGAATTAAGCGCGAAATATGATATTCCCGTCCTCGCCATGAGTGTTGAAAGCATGCGGGAAACAGATGTGTTAAGCGTCCTCAGAGAAGCGCTTTACGAGTTCCCTGTGCTGGAAGTCAATGTCAACCTTCCGAGCTGGGTCATGGTGCTGAAAGAAAATCACTGGCTCAGAGAGAGCTACCAGGAATCAGTGAAAGAAACCGTAAAAGATATTAAACGCCTGCGCGATGTCGACCGGGTTGTCGGCCACTTCAGTGAATTTGAGTTTATTGAAAGCGCCGGTCTGGCCGGAATCGAACTTGGCCAGGGTGTCGCAGAAATTGATTTGTATGCGCCGGATCATTTATATGACCAGATTTTAAAAGAAGTGGTCGGCGTTGAAATCCGCGGGAAAGACCACCTGCTTGAATTAATGCAGGACTTCGCCCACGCGAAAAAAGAATATGATCAGGTATCAGATGCGCTGAAAATGGTGAAACAGACCGGCTACGGCATTGCCGCCCCGGCCTTAGCCGATATGAGCCTTGATGAACCGGAAATCATCAGACAGGGATCAAGGTTTGGAGTAAGGCTCAAAGCGGTCGCTCCGTCCATTCATATGATCAAAGTGGATGTGGAAAGTGAATTCGCGCCGATCATCGGGACGGAAAAACAAAGTGAAGAACTTGTCCGTTACTTAATGCAGGACTTTGAAGATGATCCGCTTTCTATCTGGAACTCCGATATTTTCGGCAGATCATTGAGCTCTATCGTAAGAGAAGGAATCTCCGCAAAACTGTCACTCATGCCGGAAAATGCGAGATATAAACTGAAAGAAACGCTGGAGAGAATTATTAACGAAGGCTCAGGCGGCCTGATCGCCATTATTTTGTAAGCTGAAGGACCTCTTCCTGAAACGGGGGGTCTTTTTTTTATTCTTTTTAGATACTGGAAATCAATCAAGGATTAGGAGGAAAAAAGCAAAAAAAGGAATATTTGTTCGGTAAAACACGTGAAAACCTTGACGAGCAAGGGATTGAGGCTTTAAAATGCTTGATATGGCTTTTTATATGTGTTACTCTACATACAGAAAATCTTCACTTTGTTGGACAAACATTCCTCAAAGTGTCTGTTTTCTTTTGAAAAGCCGTTTACTTGTCTGTTCTTCCCTGCTTTGATTTTTTATCAGACAGGTTTAGAATCAGGCTGAACTGTGAAGAAATGATAATAAACTGCTGATTTGATACCCTTTTGGGAGGAGGTGAAAGGCATGAACAAGACAGAACTAATCAATGCGGTTGCTGAAGCAAGCGAATTGTCTAAAAAAGACGCTACAAAAGCAGTTGATTCTGTTTTTGATACGATTTTAGATGCACTTAAAAACGGTGATAAAATCCAACTGATCGGTTTCGGTAACTTTGAGGTGCGCGAGCGCTCTGCACGTAAAGGACGTAACCCGCAAACAGGTGAAGAAATCGAAATCCCTGCAAGCAAGGTACCTGCTTTCAAACCAGGTAAAGCTCTTAAAGACGCTGTTGCAGGAAAATAATTGTGAATATAGATCGTGTATGCATCTGATACATACACTTTGTTTCTTCACAGAAAAGCCCCTTGATAAAGGGGCTTTTCATATTTAAGCAGCCTCGGTCACCGGGCAGGACTTTCGTTTTGCTTTTGGCGCGGCAAATGTGCTAGAATCGAAATTAAATGTATTCAATGGTGGAGGACACAGACAATGAAAGAAGTTAATAAAGAACAGATTGAACAGGCGGTTCGCCAGATTTTAGAGGCGATTGGAGAAGACCCGGACCGGGAAGGGCTTTTAGATACGCCGAAACGCGTGGCAAAAATGTACGCGGAAGTATTCTCGGGATTAAATGAAGACCCGAAAGAACACTTTAAAACCGTTTTCGGAGAAGACCATGAGGAGCTTGTTCTTGTAAAAGATATCGCGTTTCATTCCATGTGTGAACATCACCTTGTTCCTTTTTACGGAAAAGCGCATATTGCCTACATTCCGCGCGGCGGCAAAGTGACGGGCCTGAGTAAATTGGCGCGGGCGGTGGAAGCCGTCTCAAAACGCCCGCAGCTGCAGGAGCGCATCACTTCAACGATTGCAGAAAGCATTGTAGAGACCTTAGATCCCCACGGCGTCATGGTTGTCGTCGAAGCTGAGCATATGTGCATGACGATGAGGGGCGTAAGAAAGCCGGGTGCAAAAACAGTGACTTCCGCTGTAAGAGGTATTTTTAAAGATGACGCAGCGGCGCGTTCCGAAGTGTTAGAACATATTAAACGTGCGGATTAATAATGATAGAGGGTGCAGATATGAATTCAAAGCATTCAAGTGATTTTGTCGTCATTAAAGCGGTCGAGGACGGCGTGAACGTCATCGGTTTAACGAGAGGAACGGATACGAAATTTCACCATTCCGAAAAACTGGACAAAGGCGAAGTGATTATCGCTCAGTTTACTGAGCATACCTCTGCCATCAAAGTGAGAGGCAACGCCCTCATCCAGACCGCTTACGGAGAAATGAACAGCGAAAAAAAATAAGCCGGCTGTTTCCCGCTTTTGCCAAATGCCCGCAAACGGCGGGAGAATACAGCCAATTTCTTTTTTTTATGCTATAATGATACCTGCGTATAATAATGACGAGTAAATCTCATACATATTAGAATAAATGTGAATTTGGGGACAAGGGTGATATTTTTGCAAGACATCTACGGAACTTTAGCGAATCTAAATACGAAATTAAAACAAAAGCTGTCTCATCCTTATTTAGCGAAACATATTTCTGCGCCTAAAATCGATGAGGATAAGCTTCTTCTTTTTCACGCTTTGTTTGAAGAGGCGGACATTAAGAACAACGACAGAGAAAATTACATAGTAACTGCGATGCTTGTCCAAAGCGCCCTTGATACCCACGATGAAGTGACAACAGCCAGAGCGTTAAAGCGAGACGAAAATAAAAACCGGCAGCTCACCGTGCTTGCCGGCGACTATTTCAGCGGACTGTATTATTCGCTTTTATCTGAAATGAAGGATATCTATATGATTCGGACGCTCGCTACGGCAATTAAAGAAATCAATGAGCATAAAATCCGTCTGTACGATCGGTCTGTCAATGACTTGAATCAATTGATCGAAAGCATGGCGATTGTGGAAGCGGCCCTGTTTCACAGAGTGTCAGACCACTTTAATCTTCCGCGCTGGAAAGAGCTGGCGAGTGATTTTTTTGTATATAAGCGGCTGATGAACGGCAATGCTATATTTCTCGATGTCATCGGCAATATTGTAAAGTCAGGGAAATCAAAGGCTGACATAATGGAAGATAGCTTCCGAAAGGCAAAGCAAAGCATTGAAACGCTGCTGCCGCTCAATTCACCAATCCAAAACCTAATGCTGAACCGGCTTAAAGCGATCAGCCAGGACAAAACATATCATCAGAAAGTGGAAGAAGGGTAATCTCATGCAGGAGTCAAAAGAACAGCGCGTACACGGCGTGTTTGAAAAAATCTATAAAAATTATGACCAAATGAACTCTGTTATCAGTTTTCAGCAGCATAAAAAATGGCGCGATAAAACGATGCAGATCATGAATGTAAAAGAAGGCGCAAAAGCGCTTGATGTCTGCTGCGGAACGGCTGACTGGACGATTGCCCTCGCAGAAGCTGCCGGAAAAAGCGGCGAAATCAAAGGACTGGATTTCAGCAAAAATATGCTGAGCATCGGTGAGAAAAAAGTGAAAGAGGGCGGTTACAGCCAAATTGAGCTTTTGCACGGAAATGCGATGGAGCTTCCTTTCGCTGATGATTCTTTTGATTTTGTCACCATCGGCTTCGGGCTGCGAAACGTTCCCGACTATCTGACCGTGCTGAAAGAAATGCGGCGGGTCGTCAAACCGGGCGGACAGGTCGTATGTCTGGAAACATCCCAGCCGGAAATGTTCGGATTCAGACAGGCATATTTTCTTTATTTTAAATACATCATGCCTTTCTTCGGAAAAATGTTTGCGAAGAGCTATAAAGAATATTCTTGGCTTCAAGAATCGGCAAGAGAATTTCCCGGTATGAAAGAGCTTGCGCGTCTGTTTGAAGAAGCGGGCCTGACGAATGTCAAATACCATTCGTTTACCGGCGGAGTGGCCGCTACGCATATCGGTTGGAAATGATGAATATACAGATGTTTGGGTGAATGATATGAAATTTAAAATGGCCTATTCTTTTTTAAATGACGATATTGATGTGATCGAAAGGGAGCTTGAGCAAACGGTGCGGTCAGACTATCCCTTGCTGAGTGAAGCCGGGCTCCACCTGCTCCAGGCGGGCGGCAAGCGGATCCGCCCTGTTTTCGTATTGCTTTCCGGCATGTTCGGCGACTATGACATTAATAAAATAAAATATGTTGCGGTGACGCTGGAAATGATTCATATGGCGTCCCTCGTGCATGACGACGTCATTGATGACGCCGAGCTGCGGAGGGGAAAACCGACCATCAAAGCCAAGTGGGACAACCGCATCGCCATGTATACCGGTGATTATATGCTTGCGGGCTCACTTGAGATGATGACGAGATTGGATGAGCCGAAAGCCCACCGGATCCTGTCCAAAACCATCGTAGAAGTATGCCTCGGAGAAATTGAACAGATCAGAGATAAATACAATATGGAACAAAACCTCAGAACCTATTTGCGCCGCATCAAACGGAAAACGGCTCTTCTCATTGCCGTCAGCTGCCAGCTCGGCGCCATCGCTTCGGGAGCTGATGAGAAGATTCACAAAGCATTATATTGGTTCGGTTATTACGTGGGCATGTCCTATCAGATTATTGACGACATTCTTGATTTCACTTCAACGGAAGAGGAACTGGGAAAACCGGTCGGAGGGGATCTGCTGCAAGGAAATGTCACTCTGCCCGTTTTGTACGCGCTCCGTCAGCCTGAATTGAAAAATCAGCTGAAATTAATTAACAGTGAAACAACACAGGAGCAGCTCGCCCCCATTATTGAAAATATTAAACGCACAGACGCGATTGAAAAATCAATGGCCGTCAGTGACAGGTACTTAAAAAAAGCGTTTGAAAAACTGAATACACTGCCGAGAGGACGTGCGCGCTCATCATTGGCCGCCATCGCCAAATATATCGGCAAACGGAAATTTTAAATTCCTTTTACGAACAAGATGTGAACATTCTCCGCCCTGGATTGATTAATTGTCAGAAAGATGTTACGATTTCGGTGTGCAACTTGAAAGCCTATACATAATGATGGGGTGGAGAATCTTATGGAAAAAACTTTTATCATGGTAAAACCGGACGGCGTACAGCGCCAGCTGATCGGAGAGATTTTATCCAGATTTGAGCGTAAGGGCTTACAATTGGCAGGAGCCAAGCTAATGCAAGTTTCAGAACAGATGGCTGAAACCCATTATGCTGAACATAAAGGGAAGCCGTTTTTCGGCGAGCTTGTGGAATTCATTACATCAGGACCCGTATTTGCAATGGTATGGGAAGGGGAAAATGTAGTAGAGATCACAAGACAGCTGATCGGAAAAACGAACCCGAAAGATGCACTGCCGGGCACAATCCGCGGTGACTACGGCATGTTTGTCGGCAAAAATATCATTCACGGTTCAGACTCCTTAGAAAGCGCTGAGCGGGAAATTCACATTTTCTTTAAACAGGAAGAGCTTGTACCGTATCAAAAATTAATGGCCGACTGGGTGTACTAAACCGTCAGCCTTTCTTTTTCTCGTATTATGAAAAGGTTTACATCATTTATGAAAGACAGAGGCTGTTCCGCCCTGTCTTTTCGTTTCTCACAAATCAGCCCGCGGGCTGATTTTTTTATTGAAATCGTACAATTTCGACAGAAAACAGGCTATACTAGGACAAAAGACAGCGAGATTGGGAGAGAAGCAATGGAGCCTTACGACATTTTTATCACCAAGTGGAAACAAATAACCGGCGTTGATTTATCTTTATACAAAGAAGCACAGATGAAAAGGCGGCTGACGTCCCTTTATGAAAAGAAGGGGTTCAGAGATTTTCAGGAATTTGCCGCCGCTTTGGAAAAAGATAAGCTTTTATTAAATGAAACATTGGACAGAATGACGATCAATGTTTCTGAATTTTACCGAAATTATAAACGGTGGGAAGTTCTTGAAACCTCAATTCTCCCATTAATAAAGCATAACAAACCGTTAAAAATATGGAGTGCGGCCTGTTCAACGGGAGAGGAGCCCTATACTTTGGCGATGATTCTCAATCAGCAGACGGGACTGGCCGGATTTGATATATTGGCGACAGATATTGATGAAAAGGCGCTAAGCAAAGCCAAGCGGGGCATCTATCAGGAACGCTCGCTGCAAGAGGTGCCGGCTTCCGTGAAAAGCCGTTATTTCACCAAGCAGACTGACAACAGCTATCAAGTAAAACAAGAGATTCAGAAAAACATCCGGTTTAAGCGGCACAACCTGCTTGCCGACAGCTATGAACAGGATTTTGATCTGATCGTCTGCCGCAACGTCTTTATTTATTTTACTGAAAAAGCAAAAGAAGAGCTGTATGTGAAAATGGCGGGCAGTCTGAAAAAGAACGGAATTCTGTTTGTCGGCAGTACAGAACAAATTTTCAGCCCGGAAAAATTCGGCCTTGAGAGCACTGATACATTTTTTTATCAAAAAAGATAGAAGACATTTAATGAAAACTTGTGGTATAGTTTTACTTAAAAGCGTTAATGCGATGAAGGGAGAAGAAAGAAATGAGATACTTAACAGCCGGAGAATCACACGGTCCGCAGCTGACGACAATTATAGAAGGTGTGCCTGCGGGGCTTTATATAACTGAAGAAGACATTAATTTTGAGCTTGCCAGACGTCAAAAAGGGCACGGCCGCGGACGCCGCATGCAGATTGAAACGGACAGAGCGAAGATCACAAGCGGCGTGCGGCATGCCCGGACACTCGGTTCACCGATCGCGCTCGTTGTAGAAAATAAAGACTGGACCCACTGGACAAAAATTATGGGCGCTGCACCGATTACAGAAGAAGAAGAAAGTGAAATGAAACGCCAGATTTCAAGACCGAGACCGGGACACGCAGATTTGAACGGTGCGATTAAGTATAATCACCGTGATATGAGAAATGTGTTAGAACGATCTTCCGCGCGTGAGACAACGGTTCGCGTGGCTGCCGGAGCCGTCGCTAAAAAGATTTTAGCGGAGCTTGGCATTAAAGTCGCCGGACATGTCCTTCAAATCGGCAGCGTAAAAGCAGAGAAAACCGATTACACATCCATTGAGGATCTCAAACGGGTAACGGAAGAATCACCGGTCAGATGCTACGATGAAGAAGCAGGCCGTCAAATGATGGCAGCCATTGATGAAGCGAAGGCAAACGGCGACTCGATCGGCGGAATCGTTGAAGTGATCGTCGAAGGCATGCCGGTCGGTGTCGGAAGCTATGTCCACTATGACCGTAAGCTGGACAGCAAGCTCGCTGCTGCCGTTCTGTCGATTAACGCGTTTAAAGGCGTAGAGTTCGGCATCGGTTTTGAAGCGGCCGGCAAAAACGGCAGTGAAGTTCATGATGAAATCGTATGGGATGAAGAGAAAGGCTATACACGCGCCACAAACAGGCTCGGAGGATTAGAAGGCGGTATGACGACGGGAATGCCGATTGTCGTCCGCGGCGTTATGAAACCGATCCCTACTTTGTACAAGCCGCTGAAAAGCGTCGACATTGAAACGAAAGAACCGTTTACTGCGAGCATTGAACGTTCAGACAGCTGCGCGGTTCCGGCAGCAAGTGTAGTGGCTGAAGCAGCAGTGGCCTGGGAAATCGCAAATGCCGTCGTTGAACAATTCGGGCTTGACCAGATCGACCGAATTAAAGAAAATGTTGAAAACATGAAAAAATTATCGAGGGAATTCTGATGAAAGAGCTTGAGGTTCGGACAGCTTCCTCCGCATATCCCGTGTATATCGGTGAAGGCATAAGGAAACAGGCCGCTGCCCTTTTGTCTTCACTGAACAGGCCGCTGACAAAGATCCTTCTCATCATTGATGCTGAAGTTGACCGGCTTTACGGTGATGAGATGTTCCGGCTTTTAAACGAAACATGGCCCGTGAAAAAAGTGATCGTTCCAAGCGGAGAAGAAGCGAAATCTCTAAAAGAGTATGAACGGATTCAAACGGAAGCGATCGCTTTCCATATGGACCGCTCCTCATGTATGATCGCCTTCGGAGGCGGCGTGACGGGTGATTTGGCCGGCTTTTGCGCAGCAACTTTTATGCGCGGAATTGATTTCATTCAAATGCCGACAACACTGCTTGCCCATGACAGCGCGGTCGGCGGCAAGGTGGCCGTCAACCATAAACTCGGAAAGAACTTAATCGGCGCGTTTTATCAGCCGAAAGCGGTGATTTACGATACGGAGCTTCTGAAAACCCTGCCGGAACAAGAGCTGAGATCGGGCATGGCTGAAGTGATCAAACACGCGTTTATCGCCGATTATGCTTTTTTAGAAAAACTTCTCACGTTTGACACGTTGCAAGGACTGACAAGCGCTGAGCTGAATGAAATGATTTATAAAGGAATTTCAATCAAATCGGCCGTCGTGCGTGAGGACGAAAAGGAAGAGGGGATAAGAGCTTTTCTGAATTTCGGCCATACGCTCGGCCATGCCGTTGAGGCGGAATACGGCTACGGACGGATTACACATGGAGATGCGGTCGCCCTCGGCATGCAGTTTGCCCTTTACGTGAGTGAACAGGTTGCACGTTGCAAGATGAACAGGAAAGAACTCACACAATGGCTGATTGGGCTCGGCTACCCGGGAAGCATCAGACAAGATATTGAAACGCCGGTTCTCTCCGCCCGGATGATGAATGATAAAAAAACGCGCGGAGGCATGACACAGTTCATCGTGTTAAAGGAATTAGGCGAAGCGCGGGACTGCATGCTTTCAAAAGATGAGCTCGAAAATTTGCTGAACAAATGGCGAATGGAGGAAACAGCATGATGATACGCGGCATTCGCGGAGCAACAACGGTGGAACAAGACACCGAACAAGAAATTTTAGAAAAAACACAGCAGCTGCTTGAAAAAATCATTGAACAAAATGGATGCAAGCCGGAAGACGTTGTACAGATCCTGTTATCCGCCACGCCTGATATCCATTCCGTATTTCCGGCAAAAGCGGTCCGCCGCCTTTCCGGGTGGCAATACGTCCCGGTGACGTGCATGCAGGAAATGGATGTCACCGGCGCTCTGCAAAAGTGTATCCGTGTCCTGATGACGGTTCAGACGGATACGCCTCAGGATGAAATCAAGCATGTCTATTTAGAAAAAGCCGTTGTGTTAAGGCCGGATTTATCATTGACAAAAAATACTGACATGTAATACGATAAACAAAGCTTAGAAATACACAAGAGTGTGTATAGAGCTGGTAAGTAAGACATTGAACAGTTGAGTTTAGAATAGGGTAGCAGAGAATGAGTTTAGCTGAGCTGAGATAAACACGTTTTTATTCTGCCCAAAAGAAGCCTTTCTTTTGGGTTTATTTCTTATACGCAAGACTCCTCTCACTCTTCATCTCATTCTCCTTACCGTAAGGAGGAGAATCATGAATTTACAATCGGATGTTTCTTTATTTTTAAAGGACAGTCTGACACACCGCACCATTCCAATCGCAGAGACTTTTACGGTCGACACGATCACACCCATTCAGATGGTTGAAAAACTGGACAGAAACATTACGTATCTTTTAGAAAGCAAGGATGAGTCGTCAAGCTGGTCGAGATACTCTTTTATCGGCCTTGATCCTTTTATCACGATTAAAGAGAGTCATAACACATTCACTGCCGCTGATCCAAATGGGCATACGCTGTTTGAAGCCGGAGAATTAAAAGCCGTGCTTGACTGGATGAATGAGAGCTTCCGCATTAAAACACCCGAGCTTGATATCCCATTTTCGGGAGGGGCGGTCGGTTATCTGAGCTATGACATGATTCCTTTGATTGAGCCTTCCGTGCCAAGCCACGCGAAAGTAACAGATTTCGAAAAATGCATGCTGTTTGTCTGCCGGAAAATCATCGCGTACGACCACGAAACGAAACAAGTGCATTTCATTCAATATGCGGCGCTTAACGGCCGGGAGACGGAGGAAGAAAAGCGGGCCGTTTTTAAAGAAAATTGCGCGGAGCTTCGTAAGCTTATCGGTATTTTGACAGAATCGAAAGATATGAAAGAGCCGTTTTTTTCTAAAGAAACGTTTGACACGCCAAGTTTTGCCGCTGTGACATCAAATTATACGAAAGAAGAGTTTATGGCCGGCGTTAATAAACTGAAAGAATATATAAAAGCGGGAGACATTTTTCAAGGGGTGCTTTCGCAAAAGTTTGACATTCCGGTATCCAGACATTCATTTGAGCTGTACAGGGTGCTCCGCATCATCAATCCTTCACCCTATATGTACTATATCAAACTGCCTGACAGAGACATTGTCGGTAGTTCTCCTGAACGTCTGATCCGCGTGCATGACAGGCACCTGGAAATTCATCCGATTGCCGGAACGAGAAGAAGGGGCGCCGGAAAAGAAGAGGATGAACGCCTGAAAAAAGAGCTGATGAATGACGAAAAAGAAAAAGCTGAACATTACATGCTCGTCGATCTTGCGCGCAATGACATCGGCAGAGTTGCGGAGTACGGTTCCGTAGCCGTTCCGGAATTCACAAAGGTCGTTTCTTTTTCACATGTGATGCACATCATCTCTGTTGTAACCGGCCGTTTAAAGCAGGGCATCCATCCCGTTGACGCGCTGATGTCAGCATTCCCGGCAGGAACACTCACGGGCGCTCCGAAAATCCGCGCGATGCAGCTTTTAAATGAATTAGAACCGACTTCCAGAGAAACCTACGGCGGATGTATCGCTTATATCGGATTTGACGGGTCGATTGATTCGTGTATTACCATCCGCACCATGAGTGTCAAAAACGGTACGGCATCGGTGCAGGCGGGCGCGGGAATAGTCGCCGATTCCGTCCCGGAAGCCGAATATGAAGAAAGCTGTAACAAAGCGGGGGCGCTTTTAAAAACGATTCAAATCGCAGAAGACATCTTTTCTGGCGGGGAGGAGAAGACGGATGAACAAATTTCTGCAATCGTGCGTTAATGGCCGTACGCTGAAAACCGGAGAAGCCGAAAAGCTGATGGAAATGATGATGAACGGGGACATGTCGCAGTCTGAGATCGGCGGGATTTTATCGGTGTTAGCCCACCGAGGTGAAACGGCGGAGGAGCTTGCCGGATTTGTAAAAGTGATGCGGGCGCGGGCACAGACATCAGGTGGCTTGGCGGATGTCGTTGATACGTGCGGAACAGGCGGAGACGGGATTTCTACGTTTAACATATCCACGGCAGCGGCGATTACAGCTTCTGCCGCCGGAGCTAAAATTGCCAAGCACGGAAATCGCTCCGTTTCGTCTAAAAGCGGCAGCGCGGATGTGCTGGAAAAGCTGGGGGTTTCCATTCAAGCCACTCCAGAAAGCGTTAAACGCAGCATTGAAATGAAACAAATGGGGTTTTTGTTTGCGCCGCTGTTTCATTCGTCAATGAAGCACGTCGCCGCCGCAAGAAAAGAGCTTGGCTTCCGAACCGTATTTAATCTGCTGGGTCCGCTCAGCAACCCGCTGCAGGTGAAGCGGCAGGTGATCGGCGTCTATTCATTTGATAAAGCGCGCCTGATGGCAAGCGCTTTGGAACAATTTGATGTCAGACACGTCATGCTTGTGTCGGCCCGTGACGGATTAGATGAACTGTCCATCTCAGCACCGACCGATATCATTGAACTGAAAAACGGTGAACGTCTGGAATATTCCGTTTCACCTGAACAATTCGGTTTTACAGAAGGTTCACTAAAGGATATTCAAGTGAGTTCATCGGAAGAAAGCGCGCTCCTCATTCAGAATATTTTTGCAAATAAAGTTCCGTCATCCGCTCTGCATATTACCGCCTTAAATGCGGGCGCGGCCATTTATACGGCAGGTCTTGCAAACGATCTGAAAGAAGGAACGAAAACCGCCTTAGAAGCGATTCAAAACGGAGATGCCAAAAGGCAGCTCGAACGTCTGAAACAGAAAGAGGAAGAAATGTATGCTTGATCAAATCATTCAGCAGAAAAAAGAAGAAATCAAATCCATCGTGCTGCCGGAAACCTGTCAAATTGAACGGAGATCCTTTAAAAAAGCGCTCCAGAACCCGAACCGTTTTATCGGGCTGATTGCCGAAGTGAAAAAAGCTTCGCCGTCTAAAGGATTGATTAAAGAGCATTTTGTTCCGGAAACGATTGCGGCGGATTATGAAGCGGCTAAAGCCGACGCCCTTTCAGTTCTCACGGATACCCGTTTTTTTCAGGGGAGAAATCAATTTCTGACAGATGTTAAACAAACGGTGTCTCTTCCCGTGCTGAGAAAAGATTTTATTATTGATTCCCTTCAGGTGGAGGAATCGTTCAGGATCGGCGCCGATGCCATTTTGCTGATCGGGGAAGCGCTGGAACCTTCAGAGCTTCATGAGCTTTATCTGGAAGCCCGCGAGAAGGGCATGGACGTTCTCGTTGAAGTCCATGATGAAACTGTGCTTGAACGGATTTTACAAGTGTTTCAGCCGGACATTCTCGGCATAAACAACCGGGACTTAAAAACGTTCCGTACTTCTGTTTCGCAAACGGAAAAAATAGCGCAGCTTGTACCGGACGGCTGCCTGCTGGTCAGCGAAAGCGGCATCGGTTCTTTGGCTGACCTGCAATTCGTCAACAAGCACGGGGCGCAGGCTGTATTGGTCGGAGAATCCTTAATGAGAGAGGATTCGCAGCAAAAGGCGATCCGCGGACTGTTCGGGGAGTGACGATATGAAAAAGCCTGAGGTAAAGTACTGCGGAATACGATCGAAGCATGATTATGAACTTGCGGCAGCTTCAGAAGCGGATTATCTGGGATTTATTTTTGCCGCAAGCAAACGGAGAGTAACGCCGGATGAGGTCCGGAAATGGAAAGAGAAGGTCCGGACAGACAAGAAACATGTCGGAGTATTTGTAAATGAAACGATAGAAAACATCGCGCAAATCGCCTCTGATCTGGCACTTGACGCCATCCAGCTTCACGGTGATGAATCGCCTGAGGATGCCCGCCGCCTCCGTCCGCTTGTGCACTCGGAAATATGGAAAGCGCTCCATCACGGGGAAGGGACGCTCCGTCAGATGGCTCAATTTGCACCTGCTGTCGACGGTTATGTCATTGATTCTTCAGTGAAAGGAATGAGAGGCGGGACGGGAATCGCGTTTTCATGGGCCCGTGTCCCCTTGTACCGAAAGCAGGCTCAAAATGCAAACAAGCGCTGTTTTATCGCGGGCGGCGTTAATCCTGAAACGATTACCGGCTTACTGAGATCGCGTCCGTGCGGTATAGATCTTGCCAGCGGAATTGAAAAAAACGGACAAAAGGATCAAACACTGATCCGGCTTTTAGAAGAAAGGATGAACCACTATGTATCCATATCCAAATGAAATCGGAAGATACGGCGAATTCGGCGGCAAATTTGTCCCTGAAACATTGATGCGGCCCCTTGAGGAAATCGAAACGGCTTTCAAAGAATTAAAGAATGATCCCGTATTTCATGCCGAATATAAAAAACTACTGTTTGATTACTCTGGAAGACCGACTGCATTAACGTTCGCAGACAGGGTGTCAGAGTATTTGGGAGGGGCGAAAATCTATCTGAAAAGAGAAGATTTAAACCATACCGGCTCTCATAAAATTAACAACGCGTTAGGCCAGATTCTGCTTGCCAAAAAGATGGGCAAAACGAAAATCATCGCCGAAACCGGTGCGGGACAGCACGGTGTGGCTGCCGCGACAGCCGCCGCAAAATTCGGTTTTAAGTGTACGGTTTTTATGGGTGAAGAAGACGTTGCACGCCAGTCGCTGAACGTATTCCGGATGAAACTGCTCGGCGCGGAAGTGGTGCCGGTCACAAGCGGCAACGGCACGCTGAAAGATGCGACGAATGAGGCGATCAGGTATTGGGTCCAGCATTGTGAAGATCATTTCTACCTCATCGGTTCTGTAGTGGGGCCGCACCCGTATCCGTATATCGTTCGCGAATTTCAGAAAATCATCGGCGAGGAAGCGAAAGAACAGCTCCGCCGGGTTGAAGGAACACTCCCGAACAAGGTTGTTGCATGTGTCGGCGGCGGAAGCAATGCGATGGGCATATTTCAGGCCTTTTTAGACGAAGATATTGAGCTGATCGGCGCCGAGGCGGCGGGAAAAGGAATTGATACGCCGCTGCATGCGGCAACGATCGCAAAAGGGACGCTCGGGGTGATTCACGGTTCAATGACCTATTTAATACAAGATGAATACGGGCAGATTATCGAACCGTATTCCATTTCAGCAGGCCTTGATTACCCGGGGATCGGCCCTGAGCACGCCTATCTGCATAAAAGCGGCCGTGTAACGTACGAAAGCGTGACAGACGATGAAGCGATTGCCGCGTTACGTCTGCTTTCTGAAACAGAAGGTATTCTTCCGGCTATTGAATCTGCCCACGCTCTGGCAAAAGCGTTTGAAATGGCAAAAGACATGGATAAAGACAAAATCATTCTCGTCAGTTTGTCGGGAAGAGGAGATAAAGATGTTCATACGCTGATGAATGTTTTGGAAAACGGGGTGGAGACACATGTTTAATCTGCGAGATTCTGAAAAATTATTTATCCCTTTTATTACTGCTGGCGATCCGCTTCCTGACATTTCTGTTGAGCTGGCAATATCATTGCAGAATGCAGGCGCTTCTGCCCTTGAAATCGGCGTTCCTTACACAGATCCGCTTGCGGACGGACCCGTCATACAACGGGCTTCAAAACGGGCTCTGGAAAACGGAATGAATATCGTAAAAGCAATTGAACTTGGCGGCAAAATGAAAAAAAACGGCGTTCATATTCCAATTATCCTCTTTACGTATTATAATCCTGTGTTACAATTAGAAAAAGAATACTTTTTCGCTTTACTGCGGGAAAACGACATAGACGGTCTGCTTGTACCCGACCTTCCATTAGAGGAAAGCGCCCTTTTGCAAATGACATGCAAAAAGGAGAACATCGCTTATATCTCACTGGTTGCGCCGACAAGTGAAGACCGTTTGAAAATAATTACTGAACAGGCCTGCGGCTTTGTGTATTGTGTATCCTCTTTAGGAGTGACGGGCGTACGCAGCGAGTTCGATCCGTCTGTATACTCTTTCATTCGTAAGGTGAAAGAATTCAGCTCTGTTCCGGTGGCGGTCGGTTTTGGCATTTCAAACCGCAAACAGGTTGACAGGATGAATGAAATATCTGACGGTGTCGTTGTCGGCAGCGCGCTTGTCAAAAAAGTTGAAGAGCTTAAAACAAAGCTTGTGAATCCCGGCACAAGAGCTGATGCGCTTCTTGAATTTGAAGAATACGCAAAGACGTTCGGACGACTGTACAGTGTAAAATGAGGTGACTGGATTTGCAGATTAAAGAACAGCTGCGGCAGCTGAAACCGTATCAGCCGGGCAAACCAATAGAAGAAGTGAAAATGGAATACGGGCTTGAGAAAGTAGTAAAACTCGCTTCTAACGAAAATCCGTTCGGCTGTTCACAGGCCGCTAAAGATGCGCTGCATCAGGAGATTGAGCAGCTTGCGCTGTATCCCGACGGTTACAGTGCCGCTTTGAGAACGCGGCTCAGTGAGCATCTGCAGGTCAGTGAATCTTCGATCATTTTCGGCAACGGCTCTGATGAGCTTGTGCAGATTATCTGCCGTTCTTTATTAAATGATCAGGCAAACACGATTACCGCCGCCCCGACTTTCCCGCAATACAGACACAATGCGGTGATTGAAGGCGCTGAGGTGCGCGAGGTGCCGCTCCGCAGTGACGGGGCTCATGATTTGGACCGGATGCTGGAAGTAATTGACGGCAAGACGAAAGTCATATGGGTATGCAACCCCAATAATCCGACGGGGACATATACTTCTGAGCAAGAGCTAATTGCCTTTTTAAACAGAGTTCCCGAGCATATACTCGTTGTACTTGATGAAGCGTACTACGAGTATGTCACGGCGGAAGATTACCCAGAAAGCATTCCGCTTTTAAAGCAATATGCGAATGTCATGATCCTCCGCACCTTCTCTAAAGCGTACGGACTTGCCGCGCTGCGTGTCGGATACGGCATTGCGGACGAAGCGCTGATCCGCCAGATTGAACCGGCGAGAGAGCCGTTCAATACGAGCAGAATCGGTCAGGCTTCGGCACTGGCAGCGCTTGATGACCAGACATTTATTCAGGAATGCGTCGAGAAAAATAAAGCAGGCCTTAAGCAGTATTATGATTTTGCAGAAACTCACGGATTAACTTGTTATCCTTCACAAACCAACTTTGTGCTCATTGATTTTAACCGCCCGGCGGATGAACTGTTCCAAGCCCTGTTGGAAAAAGGATATATCGTCCGCTCAGGGCAGGCGCTCGGATTTCCGACAGCGTTAAGGATTACGGTCGGTACGAAAGAGCAGAATGAGGAAATTCTCACAATTTTAGCTGCAATATTATAAGAGGTGATCAGGCATCACCTCTTTGCTCTATTAAAATAGTTGAAAAAGGAAATGAGTGAAATGAAGGATACTATATTGCTTGCGGGGATCGGGCTGATCGGCGGATCGATCGCATTGGCCATCAAAAAGGAGCATCCGCATAAACGGATTATCGGTGTGGATATTTCGGAAGAACAGCTCACTGCCGCGCTGAAGCTCGGAATTATTGACGAGCGGGCCGGCTCATTTACGGAAGGGGCGCAGCAAGCGTCTGTTGTCATTATCGCCACGCCTGTCGCCCAAACGCTGAAAATGCTCGATGTGCTGGCCGCATCAGACATCACCCATGAACTCCTGATTACGGATGTGGGCAGCACGAAACAGAAAGTCGTCAGCTACGCCGACAAAGTGCTTCCGGCTCACTATCAATTTGTCGGCGGCCATCCGATGGCGGGATCTCATAAATCCGGGGCCGCTGCCGCGAAAGAATTTTTATTCGAAAATGCGTTTTACATTTTAACACCCGGAAAATCAACTTCTAAAGAGTCAGTAACGCATCTGAAGGAACTTTTGAAAGCGGCAAACGCCCACTTTGTGGAGATGACTCCCGAGGAGCATGACGGCGTAACGAGCGTCATCAGCCATTTCCCTCATATCGTTGCTGCAAGCCTCGTACATCAGGCTCATCATGCTGAAGAAGATTATCCGTTTTTGAAACGTTTCGCAGCCGGCGGTTTTCGGGACATCACCAGGATCGCCTCAAGCAGTCCGGCGATGTGGAGGGACATACTTCTTCATAACAAAGATAAACTGCTTGACCGCTTCAAAGAATGGAAACGGGAGATTGACACGATCGAATCTTATGTAGAAAATGAAGATGCGGACAGCCTGTTCGGATATTTTAAAAAAGCGAAAGATTATCGCGACGGTCTGCCGCTCCGTCAAAAAGGAGCGATCCCGTCCTTTTATGACCTTTATGTCGATGTTCCCGATCATCCGGGGGTCATTTCGGAAATTACGGCGATATTGGCAGAAGAAAAAATCAGTATCACCAACATCCGCATTATCGAAACAAGAGAAGATATTAACGGAATTCTCAGAATCAGTTTCCAGACTGATAATGACAGGAAGCGGGCGGAAACCTGCATTCAATCCCGCGCTAAATATGACACATTTTACGCTGACTGAGGTGGAAAACATTGAAAAGAGAAAAAGTGACGTCTTTAAACGGTGAAATTCATATTCCGGGGGATAAATCCATCTCCCACCGTTCTGTTATGTTCGGAGCGCTTGCGGAAGGAACGACAACGGTAAAAAACTTTTTGCCCGGAGCCGATTGTCTGAGCACCATTGCCTGCTTCAGAAAAATGGGTGTCTCCATTGAACAAAACGGAAGTGATGTAACGATATACGGGAAGGGCATTGACGCACTTTGTGAGCCTGACAGCCTTCTTGATGTCGGAAATTCCGGCACGACCATCCGCCTGATGCTCGGCATTTTAGCCGGACGCCCATTTCACAGTACGGTAGCGGGCGACGAAAGTATTGCAAAGCGTCCGATGAAGAGGGTGACGGAGCCTTTAAAACAGATGGGAGCCGCGATTGACGGAAGAGCGGACGGAGGATTTACGCCTTTATCCGTAAGAGGCGGACAATTGAAAGGCATTGATTACGTCTCCCCTGTTGCAAGCGCGCAGATCAAATCCGCCGTGCTGCTTGCCGGATTGCAGGCTGAAGGGACGACGACCGTCACTGAGCCTCATAAATCAAGAGACCATACGGAACGGATGCTGAACGCTTTTGGCGCCGAGCTTGCGGAAACGGAGACGAGCGCTTCCGTAACGGGCGGTCAGAAGCTTCGGGGGGCTGATATTTTCGTGCCCGGCGATATTTCTTCAGCGGCCTTTTTCCTCGCCGCAGGCGCTGTCGTTCCCGGAAGCCGGATTGTGCTGAAAAATGTCGGCCTGAATCCGACACGCACGGGAATGATTGATGTCTTAAAGCAAATGGGGGCTTCACTTGAAGTGATTCCTTCAGAAGCGGACAGCGCGGAGCCTTACGGAGACCTGGTTATTGAAACTTCAGATCTGAAAGCGGCAGAAATCGGCGGAGAAATCATTCCCCGTTTAATTGACGAGATCCCGATTATCGCCCTTTTGGCAACGCAGGCTGAAGGCACAACTGTCATAAAAGACGCTGCGGAGCTGAAGGTGAAGGAAACGAACCGGATCGACACCGTCGTATCAGAGCTCCGGAAAATCGGTGCAGACATTGAACCGACTGAAGACGGCATGAAAATACACGGCAAAAAAACGCTTGCGGGCGGAGCCGATGTGTCAAGCCACGGCGACCACCGCATCGGCATGATGCTCGGTATCGCTTCATGCCTGACAGAAGAGCCGATTGACATCCGTGATACTGAGGCGATCCATGTCTCATATCCGTCATTTTTTGAGCATTTAGATCAATTAGCCAAAAAAGCCTGAAGACGATTCTTCGGGCTTTTTTCTTCATGAGTCATAAAATCTTGGGCTTTGACATAGCTTGTCTTAAACAGAAAAATAAAAGAAAGGGGGAATGCGTTTTCGTTACAGAAACAGCCGGAACAAATTGCGCTGTTTGCGTATAAAGATGCCGTCCCCTTTTTTGCCGTTTTCCTCTTAACCATTTTCTGATAAACTATAATGCCGGGTGAAGCATCTTATTTGCGGGCAGGCCCTGTCTGAATTATGATAAGAATAACCCGAATAAAAACCCTTTTCATTGGTTGATGAGGTATAGGAAAAGAAAGGACCGGTCTGATTTGAATACATTGATCCAAGAAGCCATAAAATTAGTTGAAGCAGGTGAAACCGAAAAGGGACTCAAAGCGCTTTCAAAAGCTGAAACGCAGCTTCATGACGAAGACAAAGCCATTGCAGCCCAGCTCTACTATGAATGGGGAAACGCCGAAAAAGCGTTAGCGCTGATCAGTGATCTGCATGACCTTTATCCGGATGAGTCTGAGCTGACGAATTTTTACGCCGAATTGTTAATAGATATTGATGAAGAAGAAAAAGCTCTTGAGGTGCTGGAGACAATTTCTCCGGAAGACCCGTCTTACGCGGAAAGCCTTCTTTTAATGGCTGATCTGTATCAGATGCAGGGCTTATTTGAAGTAAGTGAGCAAAAGCTGTTACAGGCGAAAGCGATGTTACAAGATGAACCTGTTATTGATTTCGCTCTGGGGGAATTATACTTCACTCAGGGATCATACGCAAAAGCCGTTCCTTACTTTGAAGAGACGGCAAAAGAACGGCACGAAATCGGCGGCGTAAATGTTCATCAGAGGCTGGCTGAGTCATTGAGCGCGGCGGGTGAATTTGAGGAAGCGATTTCATGGTATGAAAAAGCGGCGGCAGAACATACAGAACCGAATACGATTTTCGGGTACGGGTTCACAGCCTATCAGGCGGGAATGGTCAAAACAGCCATCAAGCAGCTGTCTGATTTAAAAGGGCTTGATCCTTCCTATTCATCGCTTTATATGCCGCTTGCAAAAAGCTACGAGGCAGAAGGCATGTATGAAGATGCATTAAAAACCGCTAAAGAAGGTATTACTTACGATGAATACAATAAAGAGCTCTTTCTCTATGCGGCGAAAATGGCGTTAAAGCTCGGCAACGCAGAAGAAGGCAAAAAGCTTCTTCAGGAAGCGCTGGCGCTCGATCCGGGTTACGTGGAAGCGCTCCATACGCTTTTAGCCGTCTATCATAAAGAAGAAAGCTTTGAAGAGATTATTGATCTGATTCAGGAAGTCCGCGGCTACGGAGAAGAAGATCCGAAATACAATTGGTATTTGGCGGGTGCTTATACAGGCCTTGAGCAATACGCTGAAGCGAAAAAAAGCTTCGAAGCTGCGTATCTCCATTATCAGGATGATCGGGATTTCTTATATGAATACGCTCACTTCTTATTGGAAGAGGGTCTCCAGAAAGAAGCGCTGCCGCTTTTAAAACAAGTGCTTTCAATGGATGGAACAAACGAAGAGCTTGAAGAAACAATCTTACGGATAGAGGATGAATTTTTAAGATAAGCAGGATTTTGGACCATGCTTGCTGAATGTATAAGTGATGTCAGATTATACGATCGATAGAGGAGGGAATTACATGCAGACCCCTGTTTCTGTCAATGAAAAAAAGGATTTTATCCGTTGGTTTTTAAATCATTATCAGCTTAAACGCCGGGAGTGCGTCTGGATTTTAAATTATTTAATGAGTCATGATTCATTAATGGAAAAAGTCCATTTTGTAGAACAAGCCGAATTTTGCCCGCGAGGCATTATCATGTCTACTCATTGCGTTGATGAGGTGCCGTTTAGGTTTTACAAAGAAAATGTGATGACTACGGACGCGGAAAAATCTTTTCATGACATCCGGTTAAATAAACAGCAGGATTTATTTATCCAGCTGAATTTCCGTTCGGCCTACAGCTCACCGGAATATGCCGCTGTTCTTGAATCAAATCCGCATCTGCCGAAAGACCTGTTTGAAAATAAACAGGATCAGGGGATGGCCGAAAAAATATTAGAACATGCCATTTCCACTTTCCAGCGGGAAAAGCTGCTTCAAGATATCGACGAGGCGCTGGACCGCCACGACAAAGAAACATTTGAAAAGCTTTCCCGCCAATTGAATCAGCTCACATAAATGACAGCCTTGCAGAATATGCAAGGCTTGTTGCGTAAAGAGGAGGAACGAGACATGAGATGGAGGGCCGCTGATGCCGATGCCTATTTACAATCTGCGGATTACATTGATACCGCTGTCATTCCGTTAATTTCCATAACATCTTCAGGAGGCTTAAAAGAGGCCGTTGAACAGGGGGAAAGCACCCAATTGCTTTCTGAAGAGCTTGAGCGCCAATTGAAGGGACGGGTATATTTATTCCCCTCTTATACATATGTTGATATAGACCAATCACAAATCGCCCTGCTTCAAAAACTCAAAGACGAGGTGATGACCAACTTTCGGCACGTCTTGTTCCTGACGGCAGACGAAAAATGGAAGGATTCTGAAATAGGGTCTGATGTCATATACATACCTGCCGTTCCGTTTGAACATATGAAAGACTCTTTAAAGAGAAAAATTGCGGATGACAAGTGCGGAGAAATTTTGAACGTTTTGTTACAGAAGTGGAACAATTCTTAAAAACACCAGGCATCTCGCAAAACACCCGTTTTGCCTCTGTTGACCTTGCTGAAAGATTCATATATTATGAGGGTGTCAAATCTCAGAATTATTTTCTATTTTAGTTAATTTTTGGTCAATCTTTAGGGGGGGGAAGAGATGGGCGGAAAACAAGATATATCAAGAAGACAATTTTTAAACTATGCGCTCACCGGCGTGGGGGGATTTATGGCCGCCAGTGCGCTTATGCCCATGGTCCGTTTTGCGCTGGACCCGGTATTAAAACCGACGGGAGATCAAAAAATGGTGCAGGTTGTCAGTGTGGATGAGCTGACGAAGGAGCCGAAGCGGTTTGACTTTAAAATTCATCAAGTCGACGCCTGGTACGAATCGGAAGAATCCAGGTCAGCCTGGGTTTACAAGCATGGGGATGAAATTATAGCGCTTTCTCCGATCTGTAAGCATTTGGGCTGCACCGTAAACTGGAACAATGATCCTAAAAATCCGAACAAGTTCTTTTGTCCCTGCCATTACGGGCTGTATGAAAAAGACGGCACGAACGTTCCGGGCACGCCGCCGCTCGCGCCTCTTGACCGTTATGAGCAAAAAGTAAAGGACGGCTTTTTGTATCTTGGAAAAGCAAAGCCTAGGGGGGAAGGGTGACATGCTGAACAAAATTTATGACTGGGTGGATGAACGTCTCGATATTACGCCGATGTGGCGGGATATCGCCGACCATGAAGTGCCGGAACATGTAAATCCCGCTCACCATTTCTCGGCTTTTGTCTATTGTTTCGGCGGTTTGACGTTTTTTGTAACCGTTATCCAAGTGCTGTCCGGGATGTTTTTAACGATGTATTATGTGCCGGATATAAAAAACGCGTGGGAATCTGTGTATTATTTGCAGAATGAAGTCGCTTTCGGGCAGATTGTAAGGGGTATGCACCATTGGGGTGCAAGTTTAGTCATTGTGATGATGTTTTTACATACGCTGCGGGTTTTCTTTCAGGGAGCTTATAAAAAGCCTCGGGAATTGAACTGGATCGTCGGTGTTCTGATCTTTTTTGTGATGCTCGGTCTCGGTTTTACAGGGTATCTGCTTCCATGGGATATGAAGGCGCTGTTTGCGACAAAGGTAGGTCTTCAGATTGCGGAGGCGACGCCATTGATCGGAGCGCAGGTGAAAACTCTTCTTGCCGGCCACCACGATATTGTCGGCGCCCAAACGCTGACGAGATTTTTTGCGATTCACGTATTTTTTCTCCCTGCCGCTTTGTTTGCGCTCATGGGCGCCCACTTTGTCATGATCCGCAAGCAGGGAATTTCAGGACCGCTTTAATACAAATCTGATATAAAAGGGAGGGGATGACATGCACCGGGGGAAAGGAATGAAGTTTGTAGGAGATTCAAGGATACCGGCTGAAAAAAAACCGAATATACCGAAAGACTATTCAGAGTATCCTGGAAAGACAGAGGCGTTTTGGCCGAACTTCCTGCTGAAAGAATGGATGGTCGGGGCCGTTTTCCTCGTCGGATTTCTCGTTTTAACGATTGTGCACGAGCCGCCTTTGGAACGGGTGGCGGACCCGACGGATACAGGGTATATTCCGCTGCCGGATTGGTATTTTCTATTTTTATACCAGCTATTAAAATATGAATATGCCGCAGGGAGCTACACCGTTATCGGCGCGATGATTATACCGGGTCTTGCCTTCGGGTCGCTGCTTTTGGCTCCGTTTCTCGACAGGGGGTCTGAAAGAAGGCCGTGGAAGCGTCCGGTTGCGGTCGGTATGATGCTTTTGGCGCTTTGCGCTACGGTCTTTTTAACGTGGCAGTCAGTCGCGACGCATGACTGGGCGAAGGCGGAGGAGCAAGGGAAAATCAAAAAAGAAGCCGCCATTGATACTGAATCAGACGGTTATAAGGTATTTAAAGAACAAGGCTGTATTTCCTGTCACGGGGATAATCTTCAAGGCGGAAGCGCCGGTCCGTCCCTGGTCGATAACGGGCTGAGCCCGGAAGAAATTAAAAAAATCGCCGTCAAAGGGAAAGGGCAGATGCCAGCCGGTATTTTTAAAGGGAATGACAAACAGCTTGATCAGCTGGCGAAGTTCATTTCTGAAACGACAGCGAAATAACGTATTGTGAAGTAGACAATAGCAGGATATACTTTTATGAAAAGAGCTGACCGGATGTCAGCTTTTTTTGCATGATACATACTTTTTACGGACTGAGAGTTGATGGTATGAGGTGGATTTCTTATCTTTTAGGGTTGCGAGGCATGCTTCTGCTTGTTCTTGCCGTTAATTTTATCGGTACGGTGTACGGCTATTATTGGTATGTGCCTCAGCTTGCGGACACGCCGTTCCGATTTCTGATATTTGTGCCTGACAGCCCGACGGCGACGTTTTTCTTCCTGTTCGTGCTTCTGGCATTTCTCATGGGAAGAAACGCGCCGCTGTTTGAAGCGCTGGCTCTTGTAACCCTTGTAAAATACGGGCTGTGGGCGGTCGGAATGAATGTCTTTGTGCTGGTCAAAATGGGGCAGATGCCTTTGGAAGGGTACATGCTGATTGCTTCACATTTTGCCATGGCCGTTCAAGGCGTTTTATACAGCCCGTATTTTCGGTTCCGGTTATGGCATCTTGCCGTTGCCGCTGTTTGGACGCTTCATAATGATGTCATTGATTATCTTTTCGGCATGATGCCCCGCTACTCAATGCTCAATGACTATATGCAAGTGATCGGCTATGCTACATTCTGGCTGAGCATATTTTCACTCGGCCTTGCATACTATTTGGTGATTTCTAAAAGACGGGTAAAGCTTGACTTACACTGATAGAATCTTGGTCTAACCTTGTCCCGCTCCTCATATTCTGTAAAGAGAAGGAGTGGGAGGGACCTCTATGAAACGAAAGCTGACGATCTGTCTTTTACTTGCTCATATGTGTTTCATCACAACTGCCAAAGCTGAAGATGAGGGCGGTCTCAAGGAACTGAACGACCTTTCGGATACCGTTTTCCAAATGACGCGGCATTCGCAGTATGATGAGGCTCTGCAAGTGCTTGGCTACTTTAAGAAAAAAATGACACACGTAAACTCACTGAGCGGCGCCGAAGTCAGGCAGGTGACTCTGGGTTTCAATGATTTAGTGCGCGTTCTGAAACAGGCAGACGCCTCAGATACCGAAAAAATCCGGGCAGCCGCCCAGTTCAGGTTGGTAATGGATGCGATGGAAGACCACTCCGATCCGCTGTGGGGTTCGCTTGAAAGACCGATTATGGCGACATTCAGCGCCTTAAAAGAAGATGTCAGCGGAAACGGAAGTGAAAATTTCAATGAAAAGTGGAATGAATTTATATCATTATATGATTTAATTTATCCCAGCCTGACAATGGATGTGTCGGCCGGCCAGCTTGATACGGTGGCGAAACATATCGAGGTGATTGAGCAGGACGGGTTTCAGCAGATGACAAAAGGAACAAAGCTTGAGCGTCTGACGCTCCTGCAGCAGGATTTAAAGCGGGTTTTTGACAAGGTGGAGCGGGATGACGCTGACCCTTCGCTGCTCTGGGTCATTCTGACAACAGGCGGTATCATTATTACTGCGCTGACATATGTCGGCTACCGAAAATACAGAGCGGAAAAAAAGAAAGAGAAAAAGCGTGAGTATCCTAAGTCTAAATAAACACAAATTGCTGTAAAGGAGCTAAGGCAGTGAAAAAACTCATCCAGCAATTGGCTTCAAAACACCTCCCGCAGCCGATCAGAGGCAGAAAAGGGGCGACTGACGAAGGACCGCGAAACCTCGCGCGTGACTTCCAGAATCCTGACATGCTCGTTCCGCCTTCAACGGATGCAGGAACGGTTCAAAACTTGAAATTCTCATTTTCTGATACGCATATGAGGCTTGAAGACGGCGGATGGTCCAGAGAGGTGACGGTCAGGGAACTGCCGGTATCCAAAAACATCGCGGCGGTGAACATGAGACTGAAGCCGGGAGCTGTGCGGGAGCTTCATTGGCATAAAGAAGCCGAATGGGGATATGTGATTAACGGAGGAGTCCGTTTAACTGCGGTCGATCAAAATGGAAGGAATTTTATTGACAACGTAAGTGAAGGGGATCTGTGGTATTTTCCTTCCGGCATTCCTCATTCCATTCAAGGATTAGAGCAGGGCAGTGAGTTTTTGCTCGTCTTTGATGACGGCTCTTTTTCAGAAAACAGCACCTTTTCAGTAACGGACTGGTTTGCCCATACCCCGCGCAGCGTGCTGGAGGCGAACTTCGGTGTTCCCGGATATGACTTGGCCTACATTCACAAGAAAGAGCGTTACATGTTCCAGCTGGAACCGCCTCCCCCGATTGAAAAGGCAGCAGTTTCTTCCCCGGAAGGCACCGTTTTGGAGCCGTTCAGCTACGAGCTTTCCCGGCAGGAGCCTCTTGTTACCAGCGGGGGAAGAGTAAAGATTGTCGATTCAAAAACGTTTAAGGTGTCAAAAACGATTGCCGCAGCTCTCGTGGAAGTCGAACCCGGAGGCATGAGAGAATTGCATTGGCATCCGAATACGGACGAGTGGCAGTATTATCTTTCAGGAGAAGCGAAAATGACGGTGTTTGCGGCGGAGGGAAGAGCGCGGACATTTAACTATCAAGCAGGTGACGTAGGATATGTTCCTTTTGCAATGGGACATTATGTTCAGAATACCGGTGACACCGTGCTTCGCTTTCTGGAAATTTTCAAAAGCGACCGTTTTGAAGATGTCTCTTTAAACCAATGGCTGGCACTGACGCCGCAGCGCTTCGTCGAACAGACGCTCAATGTCAGTCCGGCATTCGCCCGCCGATTGAAAAAGAAAAAATCACCGGTTGTCAAATGGAAACACGAACAGTAAAGGCGGCAAAAGCCGCCTTTTTTATTATCGTCTGATCGGATTTTTATTTTCATCAAGCGTAAATCCTTCGCCGAGCACATCATGAACGTCGCTTACTGCAACAAAGGCGTGCGGGTCAACGGAAGTGATGACGCTTTTCAAAAGCACAATTTCGTTTTTCGGAACGACGCAGTAAAGAACATCCCTGTCTTCTTTTGTATATGATCCCTGTCCTTTTAAAACGGTGACGCCGCGCTCCATCTCTTCAATGATTTTTTGCTGGATCAAATCGTTTTTCGAAGAAATAATCGTTGCCCCTTTTGCGGCATAGCCGCCTTCCTGTATAAAATCAATCAATCTCGCAGCGACAAAAACGGCTACAAGCGTATACATCGCTTCCTTGTAAGAAAGATACGTAAACAAAGAAAGCAGAATGACACAGGCGTCAAAGGCAAACATCGTCCGGCCCATCGGGATTCCGAAAAATTTGTTGATCAGTCTGGCGATGATATCAACCCCGCCCGTCGTGCCGCCGTATTTAAAAATAATGCCGAGACCCGCGCCGATAAATACACCGGCGAATAAGGCGGCCAGCGCTAAATCATGCGACAGCGGCATATGAATTTCGTAACGCTGAAAAACGCTCAGAAAAACAGAAAGAGAGACGGTGCCGATCAGGGTATAGACAAACATCGTCCGGCCGAGCATACGCCAGCCGATGAAAAAGATAGGAATGTTCAATACCAGGTTGGAAATAGAAGGGCTGATGTGGAATAACGCATATAAAAGCAGCGTAATGCCGGTAAATCCGCCTTCCGCCAAATTGTTCTGCATATTAAAGTGAACCAGTCCGAATGAAAAAACAGCGGCGCCGATTAAAATAAAGCAAATGTTTTTGATTCTGATTTCTCCAAGCATTGCATCAAACCCCTTTTCCTTCCATAAGATTGCGTAAATATTATAGTGGATACAAAAGAAAACAGCAAACTGCCGTTTTTAACATTTGTCAAATGTACTTGAATTAGCTAACATGGAAGAGATGACAGGAGGTATTCGCACAGTGAGTGACAAAACGATGAAAGACTTACAAGCTGAGGTCGATGAATATATCGGCCAATTCAAAGAAGGCTATTTCAGCCCGCTTGCCATGATGGCCCGTCTCACGGAAGAACTGGGCGAACTTGCAAGAGAAGTCAACCATTATTATGGGGAAAAGCCGAAGAAAACGACGGAAAATGAGAAAAGCATGGAAGAGGAAATGGGCGATGTGCTATTCGTCCTGATCTGCCTCGCCAACTCCCTTGATATTTCATTGGAGGAAGCTCATAACCGCGTCATGCATAAATTTAATACACGTGATAAAGACCGCTGGACTAGAAAAGAAGAAGGAAAGTAGGAGAAACCATGTCAAATGAAACCATTAAAGTCGTCATTGCAGGACCGAGAGGCAGAATGGGCCAGGAGGCCGTAAAACTTGCCGTCCGCACGCCTCATTTTGAGCTTGTCGGCGCCATTGACCATACATACGATCAGCAAACATTGCGGGAAGTGATGTCAGCTGATTCAGACGCTCTTATTTATACGGATATCCGCGCATGTTTCCAAGAAACAAAACCGGATGTGCTGATCGATTTGACAACGCCTGAAATCGGCAAAAAACATACGAAAGCCGCTCTTGAACACGGCGTCCGCCCCGTTGTGGGAACGACCGGATTTTCTGAAGCGGATTTAGAGGAGCTTCAAGCCTTGACTGAAGAAAAAGGAATCGGCGCCATCATCGCTCCGAACTTTGCATTGGGCGCGGTGCTGATGATGAAGTTCTCACAAATGGCCGCCAACTATTTTGAAGATGTAGAAATCATTGAGCTTCATCATGATCAAAAGCTGGATGCCCCGAGCGGAACGGCGCTGAAAACAGCGGAAATGATCTCAAGCGTCCGTACAGAAAAGCAGCAGGGCCATCCTGATGAAAAAGAAATTCTGCCGGGCGCCCGCGGTGCTGAATTAAACGGCATCCGCCTTCACAGCGTGCGTCTGCCGGGCCTTATCGCCCATCAGGAAGTCATGTTCGGCATGGACGGCCAGACGCTGAAACTGCGCCATGACTCCTATAACCGGGCTTCCTTTATGTCAGGAGTGAAGCTGTCAGTGGAGCAAGTGATGAAAATCGACCAGCTTGTATACGGACTCGAAAATATTATCGACTGAATCGGCAAGGGGGAGAACATCAAATGAAAATCGCTTTGATTGCTCACGATAAGAAAAAGCAGGATATGGTTCAGTTTACGACCGCATATAAAGATATACTGAGCCATCATGAGTTATACGCGACAGGTACGACAGGCCTGAAAATCCAGGAAGCGACCGGATTGTCTGTTGAACGTTTTCAATCCGGCCCGCTCGGCGGAGATCAGCAAATCGGCGCATTGATTGCGGCAAATGCCCTGGATCTCGTCATTTTTCTGCGCGATCCGTTAACTGCGCAGCCTCACGAACCGGATGTCTCGGCGCTGATCCGGCTGTGTGACGTATACGCGATCCCGCTCGCCACAAATATGGGAACAGCGGAAATCCTCGTCCGGACGCTGGACGGCGGGGCATTTGATTTCCGCAATCTTGTGCGCGGAGGAGAGCCGAATGTCTGAACACGTTGATATTCTGGCGTTCGGCGCCCATAGTGATGATGTCGAGATCGGTATGGGCGGCACGATCGCAAAATTTACGGCTCAAGGGAAAACCGCGGTGATATGCGATTTGACCGAGGCCGAACTATCATCCAACGGAACGGTAGGGATAAGAAAAGAAGAAGCGGCAAAGGCGGCCCGAATTCTCGGCGTAAAAGAGAGAATCCAGCTTACGCTTCCCGACCGCGGGCTTTTGAAAAGTGAGGACGGCATCCGCCGGATTGTCAGTGTCATCAGAGCCTGCCGGCCGAAAACCGTTTTCATGCCTTATCCGAAAGACCGCCATCCTGACCACGGCAATGCGGCGGCTTTGGTCGAAGAAGCGGTGTTCTCGGCGGGAATTCATAAATACAGAGATCACCAGGAACTGCCGGCTCATAAGGCTCAGCGCGTATACTATTATATGATCAACGGGTTTCACCGTCCGGACTTTGTAATCGACATAACGGAAACCATCGATCTGAAAAAAGAAAGCCTGCACGCCTATCAAAGCCAGTTTATTCCTACGGCGCAGTCAGTGAACACACCGCTGACCAACGGTTATATCGAAATGGTGGAAGCGCGGGAAAGACTGTATGGCAAAGAAGCCGGGACAGGGTATGCCGAGGGTTTCTTTTCAAAACAGCTTCCCGTTTTGAATGATGATGTTTTTGGGGGCGGACAATGAGACCATTAAAAATAGGGATTACATGCTACCCGAGTGTCGGAGGCTCGGGTATTATTGCGACGGAACTCGGCAAGCTGCTTGCGGAAAAAGGGCACCAGGTTCATTTCATCACATCAAGCATCCCGTTCAGATTAAATACATATCATCCGAATATTCATTTTCATGAGGTGGAAGTCAACCAATACGCGGTATTTAAATATCCGCCTTATGACCTTGCGCTGGCGAGTAAAATTGCCGAGGTTGCCGCGAGGGAAAATCTTGACATCATTCACGCGCATTATGCGCTGCCGCATGCGGTATGCGCTTATCTCGCCAAGCAGATGCTCAAGCGTGACATCGGCATCGTGACGACGCTTCACGGTACGGACATCACCGTTTTAGGATACGATCCGTCATTAAAAGATTTAATCCGTTTTGCCATCGAAGCGTCCGACAGAGTGACGGCGGTATCAACCGCGCTTGCCGGAGAAACATATGACTTAATCAAGCCGGATAAAAAAATTGAGACCATCTACAACTTTATTGATGAACGTGTTTATCTTAAGAAAAATACAGAGAGTATAAAAGAGAAACATGGCATTTTGCCGGATGAAAAAGTCGTCATCCATGTCTCGAACTTCAGAAAGGTAAAACGTGTTAAAGATGTCATCCGCGTTTTCCGTAATATCGCAGCCAAAACAAAGGCGAAGCTCCTGCTTGTCGGCGACGGGCCGGAAAAGTGCGTCGCTTGGCAGCTTGTCGAAAAATACGGCCTGCAGGATCAAGTGCTGCTCCTCGGAAACCAGGACAGGGTGGAAGAGCTGTATTCCATCAGTGACCTTAAGCTCCTTCTTTCTGAAAAAGAAAGTTTCGGACTCGTACTTCTGGAGGCGATGGCCTGCGGCGTGCCGTGCATCGGAACAAATATCGGCGGAATACCGGAAGTGATTAAAGATCAAGTAAGCGGTTTTCTGGTGGAAGTCGGCGATATTCAGGCGGCATCTGAAAAAGCGCTTGCCGTTTTAGAAGATAAACAGCTCAGCAAACGATTGACTGATCATGCGCTGAAAATGGTGGAGACCGCCTTTTCTTCGCAAAGAATCGTCAGTCAGTATGAACGGATTTATGACGAATTGGCAGGACCGGAGTGATCTTATGGAACAGGAATTTGTCAAAGCCCTCCCCATCCTTCATCACCTGATGAAGGCGGGCCATCAGGCGTACTTTGTCGGGGGAGCCGTCAGAGACAGCTATATGAAACGAAAAATAGGTGATGTGGACATCGCAACCAGCGCTTCGCCGAATGAGGTGGAGCGTCTCTTTAAGCGGACTGTCGATGTAGGAAAAGAGCACGGCACCGTCATCGTCCTGTGGGAAGATGAAACCTATGAAGTCACCACTTTTCGTGCCGAATCAGAATATAAGGACTACCGGCGCCCTGAAGCTGTGCGGTTCATTACTTCTTTATCAGAAGACTTAAAGCGGAGAGACTTAACGATTAATGCGATGGCGATGTCTGCCGAAGGAGAGCTGCTTGATTATTTCGGAGGCGCGCATGATATCGGTCAAAAGCTGATTCGAACGGTGGGTAACCCTGCAGACCGTTTTCGGGAAGACGCTCTGCGGATGATGAGAGCCGTCCGCTTTATGAGTCAGCTCGGCTTTCTGTTAGAAAAAGAAACAAGAGAGGCCGTCATAAAAGACAGGGAGCTTTTGGCACATGTATCAGTAGAACGAAAGACCGTTGAGTTTGAAAAGCTGCTGCAGGGCGCTTCCTCACAAGAAGCGATTCAAACGATGGTGCAGACAGGTCTGATACAAGAGCTGCCCGGTCTTTCCGGTTATGAGCAGCAAATGCTGGAAGCAAGCGGATTTCCCTTTTCTTCTTTAGATGCACGCGAAGAACGCTGGGCAGCGCTGTTATTGTTTCTCGGTCTTTGTCCGAAAAGCGCCGAGGCGTTTTTAAAACAATGGAAACTGCCGGGAAAAGTCATAAAAAAAGCGGTGCAGATCATAAGCGTTTATCCGGCGCAGCTGGAAGCAGAAGCGATGTACCGGGCGGGAGAGGCGCTGTTATCAGCCGTTAAAATCGGGATGCTGAAAAAGCATAAGACGATTGATGAACAAAAGCTGAAAGAGGTTCAGAGCCTGTATGAGCAGCTGCCGATCAAAAGCCTTCGAGACCTCGACATTTCAGGCGCTGATCTGATGGAGCTCAGAAACCGCCGCGCGGGTAAATGGGTGGCCGAAGAACTTCGCCGGATCGAAGAAGCGGTATTGGCAGGGAAGCTCCCTAACCGAAAACATGACATAAAGGAGTGGCTCGCATCATGGGATCAACATTAAGAACCCGATTAATTGATTTATTTTCTGAGGCGGGTGACGGCTTTATCTCCGGGCAGAAAATAAGTGACGCGCTCGGCTGCTCGAGAACCGCCGTTTGGAAACATATAGAGGAACTCCGCAAAGAGGGCTATGAGGTTGAGGCGGTCAGGCGAAAAGGGTACAGGCTCATTAAAAAACCGGGGAAACTCAGTGAGTCCGAAATCCGTTTCGGGCTGAAAACAGAGGTTTTGGGCAAACAGCTTCATTACCGGGACGTCCTGCCGTCCACCCAAAAAACCGCTCATGAACTTGCCAATGACGGCGCGCCGGAAGGGACGCTCGTAGTCGCCGATAAACAAACGGCAGGCAGAGGAAGAATGGCTAGAGTATGGCATTCACAGGAGGGAAACGGGATTTGGATGAGCCTCATTCTGAAACCCGACGTTCCTTTGCAAAAAACGCCGCAGCTCACCCTGTTATCCGCCGTTGCGGTCGTACAGGCCATCGAGGCTTTTACAGGTGTACAGCCCGCCATTAAATGGCCGAATGATTTAATGATTCACGGCAAAAAAGCCGTCGGGATTTTAACTGAGCTGCAGGCGGAAGAAGACCGTGTCCGTTCGGTTATTCTCGGGATCGGGATCAACGTGAACCAGCAGGAAACCGACTTTCCCGGCGAGCTTCAGGACATTGCGACGAGCCTGAGCATGGAAGCCGGCGAGAAAATTGACAGAGCGGGTCTGATACAAGAGATTCTGCTGACTTTTGAAAAACGCTATCAGGATTACTTGAACCACGGCTTTACACCGATCAAGCTGCTATGGGAAAGCTATGCGGTCGGACTGGGGAACGAGCTCAGAGCGAGAACGCTGCAAGGGACGTTTTACGGGAAATCGCTCGGCATTGATGATGAGGGAGTTCTTCTCTTGGAAACGAGAGACGGTATAAAGAAGATCTATTCTGCCGATATTGAGCTCAATTAATCTTAGTTGGTACAAGCCTCGTGAATTTGGTATACTTCCTATGGGCAGTATCATAATGAACTGCACCTGATCAGCAGAACAGAGATTACGAAAAGTCTGCCTTGATCCAAAAAAGGACTGGGACAGAGGGATGACATTCGCCGAACGTTAAACAAGTGGGAATCCTTCTTATTTTACAGAAGGCTTTTTTGCTTGCGAAGAATTGGCGGCTCATCTCCTCACCGTTTAGAGGAGGAGAAACAGAATGAAAACAAAACTGGATTTCATGAAAATGAAGGAAAACGGAGAGCCGATCGTGATGCTGACCGCTTACGATTATCCGCAGGCAAAGCTTGCGGAACAGGCGGGAGTCGACATGATTTTAGTCGGGGATTCGCTCGGAATGGTCGTGCTCGGACTCGATTCAACAGTCGGCGTAACGGTCAGTGACATGATTCACCATACAAAAGCGGTAAAACGCGGTGCGAAAAATACGTTTATCGTAACTGACATGCCGTTTATGTCTTACCACCTTTCAAAAGAGGATACATTGAAAAACGCCGCGGCCATTATTCAGGAAAGCGGCGCGGACGCGTTAAAGCTGGAAGGCGGAGACGGTGTTTTCGAATCCATCCGCGCGCTGACTCTCGGCGGAATTCCCGTCGTCAGCCATTTAGGCCTCACACCGCAGTCTGTCGGCGTATTAGGCGGATATAAAGTGCAGGGAAAAGATGAGCAAAGCGCGAAAAAGCTCATTGAAGACAGCATTAAATGCGAGCAGGCGGGAGCGATGATGCTCGTGCTTGAATGTGTGCCTGCTGAACTGACTGCTAAAATAAAAGAAGAAGTATCCATTCCCGTCATCGGAATCGGAGCCGGTTCAAAAGCGGACGGCCAAGTCCTTGTTTATCATGACGTCGTCGGCCACGGCGTGGACAGAACACCGAAGTTCGTGAAGCAATACGCCAAAATCGACGGCACGATTGAGTCGGCCCTAAGCGATTACGTCCGTGATGTGAAAGAACGGGTTTTCCCGGAAGAAAAGCATTCCTTTCAGATAAACCAAACTGTGCTGCAAGGCTTGTACGGAGGAAAGTAAGCGATGAAACAACTGACAGAAACTCAACAGCTGAAAGAATTGATTGCACAATACCGCTCAGAAGGCCGGACGATCGGATTCGTCCCGACAATGGGTTTTCTTCATGAAGGACATCTGACGCTGGTTGAAAAAGCAAGCAAAGAAAACGATATTGTCGTGATGAGCATCTTTGTCAATCCGACTCAATTCGGACCGGGCGAGGATTACGAAGCATATCCGCGAGATTTAAAGCGCGATGCCGGGCTTGCAGAACAGGCGGGGGCAGATGTTTTGTTTACGCCGTCTTCAAGTGATATGTACAAAGGCGAGCAAAATGTTGCCGTGCAAGTGAAAAGGAGAACTGACGTGTTGTGCGGCGCCTCCCGCGTCGGCCATTTTGACGGAGTGGCCACTGTGCTGACGAAATTTTTCAATCTCGTTAAACCGACCCGCGCCTACTTCGGCCTGAAAGATGCCCAGCAGGCAGCGGTTGTGGACGGATTGATTGAGGATTTCTTTATGGATATCGAATTGGTTGCAGTGGACACGGTCAGAGAAGAAGACGGACTTGCCAAAAGCTCTCGCAACGTCTATCTGACTGAGCAGGAACGCAAAGAAGCGCCGATGATCTATAAAGCATTGCAGCAAGGCGCCGAACTGATCAGAGACGGTGAAAGAAATCCGGAAACCGTTATAAAAACCGTCACCGATATCATCGAAAACACAAGCGGCGTCATTGATTATGCCGAACTGTACGCTTATCCGGAGCTGACTCCGCTTAAAACATTAAACGGCAAGGTCATTCTGGCCTGTGCCGTCCAATTTTCTAAAGCCAGACTGATTGATAATATCATTATTGATATTGATGAATGGGAGAGATCATAATATGTACCGCACTATGATGGCCGGAAAACTGCACCGCGCTACCGTGACGGAAGCCAATTTAAACTATGTCGGCAGCATTACAATTGATGAAGATCTTTTAGATGCCGTCGGAATGCTCGCTAATGAAAAAGTTCAGATTGTGAATAATAATAACGGAGCGAGACTTGAAACGTATATTATTCCCGGTAAGCGGGGGAGCGGCGTCATCTGTTTAAACGGAGCAGCCGCCCGTCTCGTCCAAGAAGGAGATAAAGTCATTATTATTTCTTATCAAATGATGTCTGATCAGGAAGCAAAAAGCCATCAGCCGAAGGTGGCCGTTCTGGATGATCAGAATAAAATCGAGCAGATGCTGGGTCAGGAGCCGGCACACACGATTTTGTAAAAGAGCCCCCTTCATGGGGGTTTTCTTTTAAGATTTAGGGGCAAAAGCTGTTTTTCCGCTCCATTTCTCAACAAAACGTGTTACACTTTTCTCGTATGCAAGAATTGAGGTGTCCATTTTAATGAACAAACAACGGTTCGTTGTCATAGATGTCGAAACAACAGGAAATTCGCCGAAAAAGGGCGATAAAATCATTCAAATCGCAGCGGTTGTCATTGAAAATGGACAAATAACTGAGCGGTTTTCAAAATATATCAATCCGAATCAGGCCATCCCGCCGTTTATTGAACAGCTGACCGGAATTTCGTCCGGAATGGTTGAAAATGAACTGCCGTTTGAAGCGGTCGCGGAGGAGATTTTTCATCTGCTTGACGGCGCGTATTTTGTTGCCCACAATATTCATTTCGACCTCGGATTTGTCCGGCATGAACTGAGCGAAGCGGGCTATGAGCTGCCGGATTGTGAAGTGCTTGATACGGTTGAGCTTTCACGTATTGTTTTCCCGGGGTTTGAAGGATATAAGCTCGGTGAGTTGTGCGCGGAGCTGAATATTGTTCATGACCGACCTCACCGCGCAGACAGCGATGCGGAAGTTACGGGACTGGTCTTTTTAGACATTTTACATAAACTGAAACATTTGCCTTTACCGACATTAAAGCAGCTTAGAAGGCTTTCACAGCATTTTATCAGCGATTTGACGCTGCTTTTGGATTCTTTTATACATGAAAGCAGGCCGGCGGAAGAAAAGAGCTGCATTCCATACGCCTCTTTTTCGATTAAAGAGCCCGATCACATTCCGGTTTCCCGTCCGGTGAATGCGGCCATTGACCTTGAAAAGTGGAACGAAGAAAAAGAACAGATCTTATCCGGCATCATCCCCCGCTATGAAAAGCGGAAAGGGCAGCTTTCGATGATGGATGAAGTGCTTGGCGCCTTCCGCAATCGGGAGCATGCGCTGATTGAAGCGGCGCCCGGCATCGGAAAAACGATCGGTTATCTCGTTCCGGCTGTTTTATTTGCCAAAGCGGAGCAGACTCCCGTGATTATCAGCACGTACTCTACTCTTTTGCAGCAGCAGATCATGTCTAAAGATCTTCCGCTTTTGGAGCGTATGTTTCCTTGGCCGGTCAAAGCCGCTATTTTAAAAGGGAAATCACATTATCTGTGCCTGCCTAAGTTTGAACATATTCTGCATGAGGAAGATGACAACTATGATGCGGTTTTGACGAAAGCGCAGCTTCTCGTCTGGCTGACGGAGACTGAAACGGGCGACGCCGCTGAGCTGAATCTTCCATCAGGCGGCAGATTGCTGTGGGAGCGCATGGCTTACGATGAGAATTCTTTTTTTAAAAAAGGGAAGGACTCGGCTGCCGGGTTTTATGAACGGGCTAAAGAAAAAGCGCAGGCCGCAGATCTGATTATCACAAACCATGCTTTGCTGTTTTCAGATCAAAGCAGTGAAACGAAAAAACTGCCTGCAAGCGGAACGGTCATCATTGATGAAGCGCATCATTTCGAACGCGCTGCCAGCGAGCATCTGGGAAAGAGAGCTTCATACATCGGACTGCACACAAAGCTCAGCCGAATCGGAACTTTAAAGGAACACGGACTGTTAAAGCGGATGAGAAAACTGTTTTATACGTATGAACTGCCGGCGGAAAGTTTTTTTGACGCCGATGAGTGGATGAAGCATATTCAATCGGAAAGCGACGCATTTTTCAGTTCAGTGCATTCTTTTGTCAAACGAAGAAAACCTAAAGACGATCTGAACCGTCTCGTTTATAGTCTCAATCATAAAAGCCAGGATAAAGGGTTTCACATGATAACGGACGGAGCGGAGCGGCTTTGTGCGATGCTGGATCAGCTGCTTGACATGTTTTCAGTACAGGAGAAACTGTTACATCAAAAGCTTGATCAGATGAAAAGCGGAGCGGCTTTTTTAGCGGCCGAATATGTAAAGTGTATCAGGGGGCTGAAAGAATATCGCGATACGTTCAGCAGGCTGCTGTTTGAAAATGATGAGAAAGAAGCCGTTTGGGTTGAAATTGACGCGAAGGGCGCAAAAAATGCCGTCAGCATCTATGCGCAGCCTTTGGAGCCCGGTGAAATGCTGGCAGACCAGTTTTTCGCCCGCAAAAAAAGCGTTGTGCTCACATCAGCGACCTTAATGGTGGAGCATTCTTTTCAATTTATGATTGAAAGGCTCGGACTTGCGGATTTTTATCCGCGCACCAAAAGCATCCCGTCTCCTTTTTCTTACGATGATCAGATGAACGTCATCATTCCGAAAGAGATGAAATCCGTTAAATATGACGGAGAGCGGGAAGTCATTGAGCATATTGCCAAGTATGCAGAAATCATGTCAAAGGGAAAACAGCCGAAGATCCTTGTCCTGTTTACGTCTCATGATATGCTGAAAAAAGTGTATCAGGAACTGAAACTCAGTATGGAGATATCAGGCATTCAGCTTCTCGCCCAAGGTATTTCGGGCGGGAGTCCCGGTAAATTAATGAAAACCTTTAAAACGGCAAGCCGGGCGATTTTGCTCGGGACGAATCATTTCTGGGAAGGCGTTGATTTTCCGGGGGATGAATTGTCAACCGTCATGATCGCAAGACTTCCTTTCAGGGCGCCTGACAATCCGCTTCACGCCGCAAAATGCGAATTTGCCAAGAAGCAGGGGAAAAATCCGTTTCAGACGATTTCCCTGCCTGAGGCTGTGTTAACGTTCAGGCAGGGGATCGGGCGCCTGCTCCGTACGGCGGGAGACAAGGGAACAATCGTTCTTTTAGATCAGCGTGTAAAGACGGCGGGATACGGACGGCTGTTTCTTGAAGCGCTCCCGACTTCATCCCTTTTGGAGCTGACGGATGCCGAACTCGGGGCTTATGTCAGCCAAACGGAATAAAAGCCGCATAAACGCGGCTTTCGTGGTGTGGGATGAGGAATTGTTTTTATAGTAAAAGCGGGTTCATGCCGCCTTGTGATTTTATTATGCCGCGGGCGCATCCCGTTATGACTAACAAAATTTGTTCGACCGATGGAGGGTATAAAAATGGAAAGCAAAATTGAAATTCTGTCAACGATTAATGTGGAGCATTCAGATGATTTATATAAAATCGTCGATACATTAAACCGGACTTTGAAACGGGACAATCTGATGTTCGGGCTTGCGCTCGACGAAGAAAATCAAAATGAAGCGGTCTTCACCATTTATCGCACATAGGTGAAAAAGATGAGAAAAAAAGCATTAATATTTACAGCCGTATTTGGTATTATTTTTTTAGCAGTTCTTTTATTTTCGGCCAGCATTTTTAAATCTGCAATGGCCCAAAAAGAAGAAGGCCACGAAACAGCTGCCGCAGCCGCTAAAGAAAAAACGGATCTGACAGATGCTGAGAAAGTGGAGACCTTTGTCGGCAAACAGAAATATTATGTTGTTACCGGAACGGATAAACGTGGAAAAGATATGTATGTATGGGTTCCGGCCGACAAAAAAGCAAAAATTCTCTCAAAAAAAGCCAGTGACGGCATTTCAAGCGGCAAGGCTGCCAAGATCGTTCGGGACGAAGGGCTTGTTTCCAAGCTGAATGGCGTTCACCCGGCGAGAGAAAACAATGTTCCGTTATGGGAAGTGACCTATATCAACAAAAGCGGGCAGTATAGCTTTAGTTATGTGGACTTTACAAGCGGCAAGATTCTCAAAAACATCACACCGTGAGACGTATTAGGGGGAGTTCAAGTTGAAATTGGCAAAAAGAGTATCCGCATTAACACCGTCTGCAACACTTGCAATTACTGCAAAAGCGAAAGAGCTGAAAGCAGAAGGCCATGATGTCATCGGCCTCGGAGCAGGAGAACCGGATTTTAATACGCCTCAGCACATTATAGATGCCGCGGTGCGTTCCATGAATGAAGGCCATACGAAATATACGCCTTCAGGGGGTCTGCCGGCGCTGAAAGACAGTATCGCAAAAAAATTCAAAAACGACCAGGGGATTGAATATAAGCCGTCAGAAATCATTGTCTGCACCGGAGCGAAACACGCTCTGTATACATTATTTCAGGTTATTCTCGATGAAGGGGACGAAGTGATTATACCGACTCCTTACTGGGTCAGCTACCCTGAGCAGGTGAAACTGGCAGGGGGGCGTCCCGTCTATGCAGAAGGGCTGGAATCCAATCAGTTTAAAATTTCACCGGAGCAGCTGAAGCAGGCTATCACCGAGAAAACAAAAGCGCTCATTATCAATTCACCGAGCAACCCGACAGGTGTTATGTATACGAAAGAAGAGCTTGCGGAACTCGGAAAAGTGTGTCTGGAGCATGGCATTCTGATCGTTTCCGACGAGATTTATGAGAAGCTTACATACGGAGGAAAAAAACACGTCTCAATCGCACAGCTTTCAGATGAATTGAAAGAGCAGACGATCATCATTAACGGCGTGTCGAAATCTCACAGCATGACGGGCTGGAGGATCGGCTATGCGGCGGGTTCGGAGACGATTATTAAAGCGATGACGAGCCTTGCGAGCCACAGCACATCAAATCCGACGTCTATCGCTCAATACGGCGCTATTGCGGCCTATAACGGTCCGGCTGAGCCGCTGGAAGAGATGAGACAGGCATTTGAGCACAGACTGAACACCATTTACGCTCAGCTCAGTGAGATTCCCGGATTCACCTGTGTCAAACCTGAAGGGGCGTTTTACTTGTTCCCTAACGCCAAAGCGGCCGCAGAAAACTGTGGATTCAAAGATGTCGATGAATACGTCAAGGCGCTTCTGGAAGAAGAAAAAGTCGCCATCGTGCCGGGCTCGGGTTTCGGTTCACCGGACAACGTCCGCTTATCTTACGCAACGTCACTCGATCTTTTAGAAGAAGCGGTCGAAAGAATCCGCCGCTTCACGGAAAAACACAGCTGATTCTGAAAAAGCGGCTTTTAAAGCCGCTTTTCACTTGCATTGACCCCGTTAGAGTAGAACGGGTATAATAAAGTGATGAAAAAAGAGATTCAGGCAGATTCCTGAATGTCTTTCTTGTTCTGGAGGGAAAGAGTTTGAAAACAACAATCAACCAAGTGTATAAACACACAGGCGAGGAAGTAACGATTGGAGCTTGGGTCGCTAATAAACGCTCAAGCGGTAAAATCGCATTTTTACAGCTGAGAGACGGTACCGGCTTCATTCAGGGAGTTGTCGTCAAAGCTGAAGTAGAAGAAGACATCTTCCAAATCGCAAAATCAGTGACGCAGGAAACGTCACTTTATGTAAAAGGAATTGTGAAAGAGGACGAGCGTTCACCGCTTGGCTATGAGCTTGCTGTTACATCCATTGAAGTCATTCACGAAGCGACTGATTATCCGATTACGCCTAAAGAGCACGGTACGGAATTTTTAATGGATCACAGACATTTATGGCTCCGTTCGAAACGCCAGCACGCAATTATGAAAATCCGCAACGAAATCATCCGTGCGACTTATGAATTTTTCAACAAAGAAGGCTTCGTGAAAGTTGATCCGCCGATTTTGACGGGAAGCGCTCCGGAAGGCACGACTGAGCTGTTCGCGACGAAATATTTTGATGAAGACGCCTTCTTGTCTCAAAGCGGCCAGCTGTATATGGAAGCAGCTGCAATGGCGCTCGGAAAAGTATTCTCTTTCGGACCGACGTTCAGAGCGGAAAAATCGAAAACGAAACGCCATCTCATCGAATTCTGGATGATTGAGCCTGAAATGGCATTTGTTGAATTTCAAGAAAACCTTGAAGTTCAGGAGAATTATGTTGCATACATCGTACAAAGTGTGCTGGAACATTGTAAGATCGAGCTGAACACATTAGGTAGAGACACATCGAAGCTTGAACAAATCAAAGCGCCATTCCCGCGCATTACGTACGATAAAGCGATCGAATTCCTGAAAGAAAAAGGCTTTGACGATATTGAGTGGGGAGATGACTTCGGTGCGCCGCATGAAACAGCGATCGCAGAAAGCTATGACAAACCGGTGTTTATCACTCATTACCCGACGTCATTAAAACCGTTTTATATGCAGCCTGCCAAAGATCGTGACGATGTCGTGTTATGTGCCGACTTAATCGCTCCGGAAGGCTACGGGGAAATCATCGGCGGTTCAGAACGCGTTCATGATATGGATTTATTGGAAGAAAGATTAAAAGAACACGGTCTGGATTCAGATGCTTACAAATGGTATGCTGAACTCAGACAATACGGTTCTGTTCCGCACTCCGGCTTCGGCCTCGGACTTGAGCGGACAGTGGCTTGGATCAGCGGAGCGCCTCACGTGCGTGAAACGATTCCGTTCCCGAGACTTCTGAACCGTCTGTATCCGTAATAGTTTTAAAAAACGAAGTCTCCTGCAAGGGAGACTTTTTCTAAGTAAAGGGGAAAGCTCCCGGAGATAACCTTTTACAGTAAGAGGTGTAAGGATGAAAAAACAGCAATTTATAGATATGCAGGAACTCGGCATTTCAAGCATTCCCAACCTGCTGCTGACACATTACCGGCAGCTCGGGCTGAATGAAACCGAATTGATCCTGCTTTTGAAGATTAAAATGCATTTGGAAAAGGGCTCTTATTTTCCGACGCCGTTTGAACTTCAGTCAGGCATGTCCATCTCTGCTGAAGAATGTACAAGCTGCCTGAGAATGTTTATTCAAAAAGGTTTTCTGTTTATTGAAGAATGTGAAGACCATAACGGCATAAAGTTTGAAAAATATTCTCTGCAGCCGTTATGGGCGAAGCTGTATGATTACATGCAGCATTCACAAAACGAAACGCAGGAAAGAACGTCAGAAAGAGAACAAAAAAGCCTGTATACCATCTTTGAAGAAGAGTTCGGAAGACCGCTGTCGCCCCTTGAATGCGAGACGCTGGCCATATGGCAGGATCAGGATCAGCATGATGCGATTCTGATTAAACACGCCTTAAAAGAAGCCGTTTTATCGGGGAAACTCAGTTTTCGCTATATTGACAGGATTTTATTTGAATGGAAAAAGAACGGCTTCAAAACGGTTGAACAGGCGAAGGCGCACAGCCAAAAATTCCGGCGTGTTCAAACAAAACAAAATGATCCGCAAAAAGAGTATACGAGGCAGGTGCCTTTTTACAATTGGCTGGAACAATAACATGAGAAGGGGAGAAACGTGTTAAATTTAAAGCAGATTGAATATTGTCTTGAAAAAATCGGCGATATGTTTCCGCACGCAGAATGTGAACTTGTCCATTCAAATCCTTTCGAATTGGTTGTGGCAGTCGCATTATCCGCGCAATGTACGGACGCTCTCGTCAACAGAGTGACAAAAACGCTATTTCAAAAATATAAACGGCCCGAAGATTATCTTGCTGTATCGCTGGAAGAACTCCAGCAGGATATTAAATCAATCGGTCTGTACCGTAATAAAGCCAAAAATATTCAAAAGCTGAGCAAAATGATCATCGAAGAGTACGGCGGAGAAGTGCCGAAAGACCGGGATGTGCTTGTGAATCTGCCGGGTGTCGGACGGAAAACGGCAAATGTGGTCGTGTCTGTTGCTTTCGGCGTACCTGCGATCGCAGTAGACACTCATGTGGAGCGGGTCTCTAAACGGCTCGGTATCTGCCGCTGGAAGGACTCTGTTTTGGAAGTAGAGAAAACATTAATGAAAAAAGTGCCGAAAGAGGATTGGTCTGTTACGCATCACAGATTAATATTTTTCGGCAGGTATCATTGTAAAGCGCAATCTCCCCGCTGTGCGGAATGCCCTTTGCTTCCGCTATGCAGAGAAGGGCAGAAGCGTGACAAAAAAGGGCTGGTGAAACGGTGACGGCGATTGACATTCTGGCAGGCTATGAAACATACCTGCGCAGCCTTACGGATTTGGAAAGCCTTGAGATCAAAACGGCGCTGCGCCGCCATCCGCTGTATATGGATTTCAGCGGTCAGCCAACCGTGCAGCCATGGAGGGAAAGGGGCGAATATGTCCCGTTTCTGTTTCAAGTTTGGAATGAAACGAAAGAAACGCTGCTTCCCGTTTTTCAAACAAGAAAATCGAGATGTGATCAAAATGACATGCTGAAGGGAATTGCCTGTCTGATTGCCGCTTTTCACTGGACGGCAGGGGAGCGGGTCACATCACTCGATTGGTCTGTGCTTGAAACAAAGCATTTTCCCGCCGAACCGATCAATTGGGCGGAGCGAATGGCGTTTATTTTAACGAAACCGACTCAATTTCACTCGTTTATTCAGCTGGATGAATTGATGACGGAGATGAAGAAACAATATCATAAATATGAAGCCATGAACAAATGTTAAGAACCTCCTTTTCTCATAAGGAGGTTTTTTTGTATGAAAAAAATCCTTCACCTGTTTGAGGTGAAGGATTGTGTCCGCTAATGAGCGGGATTTGACTGGATGGTTGACGAATTGGACTGCCCGTTGATGTTTGAAGATGAGTCTTGGTTTTTGTCCGTTTGACCGTTGTCAGGTTTATTTGAGCCGTCTGAACCGGAATCGGAATCATTATCAGAGCCGTTATCTTGCTGTCCGTTGTTATCGGTCCCGTTACCGGGCTGATTCTGATTGTTGTTATCTGTTTGATCCTTATCGGATTGATCCTGATTTTTATCCGGGTCATCAGTTGGTGTTTGATCCGATCCGTCAGACGTATCTGTTTGATTGTCATCTGTGTTTGAATCATCGGTTTGCGTCTTGTCTTTGTCTTTATCTTCATCAGACTTCTGTTCATCGTCAGTCGCTTTATCTTTATCCGCATCGTCTTCTTCATCTTTCGGGACTTTGAAAGATGCTGATGCCGTATCGCTTTTTCCGTCATCGTTTTCCGCTGTCACCTGGAAGCTGTATGTGGAGCCTGGTGTGACATCTGAGACGACGGCTTCTTTTGCCGAACTGTTTTGAATGTCACTGTAGCTTCCGCCATCAACGGATTGTTTGACATTGAATGTTGCATCACCGTCATAATTCCAGCTTAAAGTTAATGATTTTTTATCTTTGTCGTATTTCACTTGCAATCCTGTCGGTTTATCGGCTTTTTCTTTCGTGTACGTTTTAGAAACGGCAGTTGGCTGCGTTCCTTTCACGAAGTACTCCGTCACTTTTTTATCATCCGGTGTATTTGGTCCGGCTAAAGCGGCAGGATTCGAGCCTTTCTCAACTGTTTCTTTTACGACGCTGTCAGGCTGCTTAAAGCTTCCTTTACCGTCATCAACGTATGAGATCAGCTTTTGAAAAATCCGTTTTGCGACTTGCTGGTCTGCATAAGATAATGATTTTTTACCTGCTTTATTACCAGATTCTACACCAGTCCAAACCGCCGCAGTATATTGAGGGGTGTATCCGACAAACCATGAGTCTGGGACTCCGCCTTGTGCGATATTATATTTTTGAATATCACCTTTAGTAAAGTTGGTCGTACCCGTTTTACCGGCCACTTCCACGTTCGGTACTTGGGCCAGTTTACCTGTTCCTGATTCGACAGCTGACTTGAGCATATCTGTAACCATGAACGCCGTGTAGTCGCTCATAGCACTTTTCGGCTTTGGTGTTAAATCAAGCTTAGTGCCGTCATTAAATTCAATCGATGTGACCGCGTGCGGTTCATTGTACGTACCGTTATTTCCGAAAGCACTGTAGGCGCCCGCCATTGTCATTGGAGAAACCCCCGGATTATCAGCTCCAAAACCGCCGATCGAATAAGATTCCGTTACACTATCTTTGTTTAATCCCAATCCTAAGTCATTTGCGAAGTCGACGGCATTATCTTTCCCTGCTGCTTGGTATGCTTTTAAAGCAGGAATATTACGTGAGTCCGCGAGGGCCTCTCGCATTGATATCATATTTCTGTATTTATTGTCCCAATCATGTATCGGAGTGCCATCAGAGTACGTGTAAGCGGAATCGTCAATCTGCTCATACGTCGACCATTTTTTGTTTTCAATGACAGGCCCGTAATCAAGAATCGGTTTAATCGTCGAACCTGGCTGGCGTTGAGTATCTGTCGCGTAGTTAAACCCGCCTGCAGTTCTGTTCCGTCCTGCTCCGATAGCGCGGATTTCTCCGTTTGTCGTATCAAGGAGGGTGACGCCGCCCTGCATGCCTTCCGAAAAGCCGGCTGTATCTCCGTTCATCAATTGATCAAGATAATCTTGTGCTTTCGTATCAAGAGTCGTGTAAATTTTCAATCCGTCAGTTGAAATATCGACGTCTTTCTTTTCTTTTGTCTCAATTTCTTTCATAACTTCTTCGACAAAAGCGCTGTATTTATTTGTGTCCTTTTTATCGTATTCCTTTTGGCTGACGACGCCTTCATCTTTCATGGACACTTTCTTTGCTTTTTGGTAGTCAGAATTTGAAATGAATCCTTGTTTTTCCATTAAGCTGAGAACGATGTTTCGGCGTTTTTCGGAAGCCTTCGGATTTTTAACCGGGTTATATCCGGTCGGGCTTTGCGGCATTCCGGCAAGCGTCGCCGCCTGTTCAACCGTAAGCTTGCTCAAGTCTTTTACGCCGAAGAATTCTTCAGCCGCTTTACCGACGCCGTAGGCGCGCGGTGAGAAATAAATTCTGTTTAAATACATTTCTAAGATTTCATCTTTAGAATAATGGCGCTCCAGCTGCAGTGAAAGCCACACTTCTTGTGCTTTCCGTTTAATCGTTTTCTGATGGGTCAAAAGCGAGTTTTTCACAACCTGCTGGGTGATTGTGCTTCCTCCCTCTGAACCGAATCCATCCGTAAAGTTGGCGACCAAGGCGCCTCCGATCCGGATCGGGTCTATACCGTGGTGCTTATAAAAACGGGCGTCTTCAGTTGCGATAAATGCTTCTTTCACAACATCGGGTATATCCTTAATCGGGACGTAGGTTCGTTTTTCACCGCCCACTTCCGCGATTTCTTTGCCGTTTTTATCGTAAATCGTTGAAGAGTAAGGCGTTTTCAGCTTGGCTTCGTCCAAAGACGGCGCGCCGGAAACCAAAACGGCAAATGCCGCCGCTCCGCCGACTATGCCAAGGACAAACAGAATAACCAAGGACAGTACAATCTTTTTGAATAAACCGCCTTTACGCTGTTTCTTGCCTTTTTTCGGTGAAGAGGGCTTAGTGCTTTTCGTCTGCCTTGCCTTACGGCGTTCTTCACGGCTCGTAAATTGATCTGACATAACATCTCAACCTTTCGTTTATCAACCTTTCGCTCAGTCTACTGTTCCTGCGAAAAATAAAGCTGTTCAATAATACTAATATAATCAATTCTCGGTGAGTATCCAAGGGAAATCGGAAAGGAAGCATCTTCTAATTCGTCTTTGCGAATTGATTTTCTGCCATTGTTCTCCTTTCTCTCCCAAAAGACAAACAGCTTGTCGGCTTCGAGGAAATAAACCTTTCCGAAAGCGGATATAATAACAAAACAAATGCCGTCTTGTCTGACCACCTGCTTCATATGCTCAATCTGATGATCGTGAAAATTCTGCAGGGGAAATGCCGTTTTGTTTTTTGTTTCTTTTGCCTCAAAATCAATGTAGCGCCCTTTATAAATGCCGTTGTAGTCAGTTGTTGAAGACTGTTTAAAATAAGCTTCCTTAATGACTGCGGCGCTTCTTTTCGGATAGTGGACGTTTACAATCTGGACGGGTGTCGGCTTTTTGTGAATGACAGCAATTTGGTTAGCCAGATAATACTTATTCGTTTCATTCAGGTCGTCTTCGAGGGTCATGCCGCGATTACTGTATGAATGGGACCGTTTCTGGCTGTTTTGGGATGAAACCGTTTTGTTCGGCTGAAAAGTTTTTCCATTCGGGTACCGAATCACTTTTTCCATCCTCCTTATCAAACTAATAGTGACGGAAGTGAATGAACGTGCATAAACGACAGACCGTAACCGCCATTCTTCGCCTGATCGAAAAAGAGACGAAAATAAAAAATGCCGATAATATTTCCCGGACGAATGCCTATAAAGCATATTATGACCGCCATCCTGAGATCAAGTGGCCGCTTTTGGCATCCTTTGTGTCCCGCAATGCGGGCTGGTCGATGACTGATTTAAGAGGCGTCCTTTATCAGGAGGGCCTTGACAGCAGTCAGAAAAACTGGTTTTTCCTTTCGTATGAAAGGGCGAATTGGCTGATTTTTTCTGATGCCTATCCTCAGCTTCTGGTCTACCAGTGGTCAAAACAAATCGGCGAACCTCTTTTCCGTCATCTTCCTCATTTCCGCGTCTCGGCTTTTATGCAGGAAGAATGGTTCCGCTTTTGGCGTGACGGAGATACGGAACGGCTCATGTATGCTCTTATTATAAATGAACAAAACACTATCCAAGCACCTATTATACAAAATCCTTCGTTTAAAAAGAATGTTTTTGGCACGATTCCTTTTTATTTAAGTGATTGGTTTCACTTTAATACGGTGATATTCCCTTCATTTGACGGACATTTATACGGAATTTCCGTCAAACGGTTTTCAAAAACCGAAGAGAGAATTACGCTCGGAAAACAGCTGGCCCGCCTACTGTTCAGCCCTGATCTTCACGCTTCTTTTTACCGTTTTCTTGATACCGTTCCTCATACCGGTTCACGCTTTGATATGGAGAAAATGATCGGCATCAAAAAAAGAACATCACCGATGCTGAGGACAACCTATCCCATTGTTGCCCACCCATTAGACGGCGAAAGGGCGGATTGGTTTCAAAAAAGGTTAAGAAAAGGGGCTTTCTTACAGGAGAAAATGCCGAAACAGCTTGAACTGACGGACTGGTACTTCCAGAAAAGACGGGAGCTCCATGCGCTCTTCGCGGTTAAAGAGTGGCTGAAGAAATGAAAAAGCCCGAAACCGTTCGCTGGGGTTTCGGGCTGCTGATGTGTTACGTGGAAGGGCGGTTTGGGCCGCCTAATTTTTTATCAAGCGTATCAGTCGTTTTTGCTTCGGTTTTTTGCTGTTTACCTGCATTTTTCGGTCTCGTTTTCATACGGCACCTCCTCAACTGTATCGTTTGCATTAACGTGCCGGTTCATACAAAGTTTGCGGCACTTTTTTGTCGAAAGGCACGCCTTTTAGGATAATCTCTGTTTGTTTGCCGAACTGCTTCTAGTTTTGTCATGTGCAGAGGAGAGCGGTATGAAAACGAGAATTATATTCTAAAGAGACGCAAGTGATAAAAGGGAGGAACATGAATGTCTGTTTACACGAGCAAGGCTGATATTCTCCGTCTGCTTTCTGATATTGAAATCCGGATTTCTGCTGCTGAAAAGACGCTTACCCAAGCAGTCAGATCCTGTCAGGCGGAAGCTGAAGAAATCAGACAGGAGAAACTTTCCCGCCTTGAGGAAGAGGCGCGGGAGCTTCATGTTTGTATTGATGACCTGTTTTTGGCTGACCGGCGTAAAAAGGATTTGCCGAGAGCCTGCCGGATCAGCTGATTTTATGCAAAAACTTTGGTACCATATGTACTGAGGTGAGTCCGTTTGCAGACACAGTCGTTATTGGAGCTGACAGAACAAATGATAGAGGCGGTTCTGGAAGCCGAAAAAAGGTATCAGGATGGAAAAGAGTCAGGCCGTTCATATGATTTTTTTGAGATTATAAAACCCGATGTTGAAAAAAGAGACCGGATTTGCGCGCTTTGGACAGAAGCAGCACTTGCGTTTATTCGGGAAAACCGTCCGAAATACGTTCATCACGCACAAATTCAGGCCGTTACAGAAAATTTCGGAGAGCTGATGCTCCAATCATATGTTCATCATATTCATAAAAAAAGATACAGGGATTTAACTGAATCTGTTTTATATACGCTTCGTATATTAAGGGATGAAATTGAAAAAGAAGGCAGCTGAAAACGGCTGCCTTCTTTTATATAAAGGGGTCGGGTATGTTATTCATACGCCGGGTTTTCTGCTCCACTTGCTTCGAGAACCTTCATACTGTTTCGAAATTCGGTTGCGGTGAGATGGCCTTGAATATAGAGGAATTTTGCAAAGTCCATCAGTTTATCTGCACAATCTGTTTCATATTTTTTCACTTCAGCAAAACGCTTTCTTAAGTATGATACGTTCATAATGGTGCATCCCCTCTCATGTATGTTGAGATTATGGTAACATAACGATTCGACTTTTTTCTGTTTTTAAAAAATTAAGACTTTCGACAGCATTTGACAAAGATCAGAATCACCGAAAGCACATAACCAAGGCGGAATTCATACATATATAGCAGAAACTTAGTGAGAGACAAGGGGGAATGTCATATGCAATGGAGAGCAGAGCCATATCAAAATATGTACCAGCAGCCGGCGGGATATTTCTACCCGCAGCAGATACAGCCATTACAGCAGCCGTATCCGCAGCAGATACAGCCATTGCAGCCGCCGCCATATCATCAGCAAGGGCAGTACCCGCAGCAATTTTATCCGAATCAGGAATACGGTCATATGCAGCAGCCGTTTGCTCCCTCTCCTCCTCAGGCAGCCATGCCCGGGGGGCAGCCGGGGTTTGTGAATCCTTACCCCGTTCCCAGACCGAATCAGCAGCAGTCTTCCCAATTCTCAGGCATACTCTCCCAGTTTAAAAAAACGAACGGACAGTTTGACTTTAATAAAATGATAGATACAACGGGGCAGATGGTAAGCGCCGTAAATCAGGTCGGATCGCTGGTGAAAGGCTTCACCAGTATCTTCAAATAAAAAGCATGAATGATATCCATCATTCATGCTTATTTTTTAGGGAAAAAGAGGGTAAGCGTCTGTTCATTCCAGGATGTTTCCATATCTTCTTCACTCACCTTATACGGGAGGACAACGGTTCTTGTCATGCTTGAAGACACATGGGATGAATGAGCCTGTTTATGATCGTAGCGGATTGTAACGTGAAGGTAGCACCCCTTCGTTTCCACCAGCATATCACCGTCACGGAATGTCTCGGGAACGCTGATATCAACCGCGAGGCCCGTCGGCTCTTCTCTGACGTCAATCGTCACTTGCGCTTCAGTAAAAGCCGAATTGACAAGGTGCTGAAAACCCTGCATCAATTCTGCGAAGGGACCTGAGTGAAAAAATTGGTCCATCGCATGGCTGATGATGTCCTCATTTCTTTGCGGATCAAGTTTATCGTTTTGTGATTGATCCATATGACCACCGCCTTTTTACAAACAGACTATGCGATGTTATGCCGTATGGTTAAGAATTGAAGGAAAAAAGAAAGTATGGTTAAATAGTGGAGAATAAACTGGTAACGGATTCACATTTAGGAAGGGGAGCACAACACATTGCTGAAAAAATTATTCGGATTGGGAGACAGCCGGAAAAAGCCGGCCGAGGAAGTGATCTTTTCTCCGGCTGACGGAGCGGTGATGGATTTGGCTTCAGTGCCGGATCCCGTATTTTCACAAAAAATGATGGGGGACGGGATCGCCGTCGAGCCTGCAAACGGAGACATTGTTTCACCGGTTGAGGGAGAAGTGATTCAGCTGTTCCATACAAAACATGCTGTCGGCATCCGCACCCTTTCCGGAGCGGAACTTTTGATACATGTCGGTTTGGATACCGTCAATATGAACGGTGAAGGCTTTGAAGCGCATGTAAAAGAAGGAGACAAAGTGAAAACAGGCGATCTGCTTTTAACGTGCCGGCTGGATTTAATAAAAGAAAAAGCAAGCAGCACCGTCATCCCTATGGTGATTATGAATGGCGATGCCGCAGAACCTTTGCAATTTGCAGGCGCAAATGAAGCGAAAAAAGGACAAACAGAGCTTTTTACGATAAAAATGAAGTAGGCAGGGGCTGATTCCCTGCTTTTTTTCTTGTGCAGGATTTTCATCTAGCCAGGCAAACAAATATTCGGTAAACTGTACCTCATAAAGAGGTGTGAACGATGAAGAAAAAATCACTGAGCGAACTGATTCAGGAATTAAAAAATCATGAAAATATTGTGCATTGGCATGAAGAGGAACCGCGGGAGGCGAAAACCATGCCGATGCCGGAGCAAGTAGATCCGAACATTCGGGCGGCTCTCGAAAAGAGGGGGATCGAGCGGCTCTTTACACATCAATACTCCGCTTTTCAGACGGTTCAAAACGGAGAAAGCATTGTGGCTGTCACACCGACGGCCTCCGGAAAAACACTGTGCTATAATCTTCCGGTTCTTCAGTCTATCGCGGAAGATGCCTCAAGCCGCGCGCTTTATTTATTTCCGACAAAGGCGCTCGCGCAGGATCAAAAAAGCGAGCTGAACGAAATCATAGACGAGACGGGCATGGACATTAAAAGCTTTACCTATGACGGAGATACGTCTCCGGCCATCAGGCAGAAAGTCAGAAAGGCCGGGCATATTGTGATCACAAACCCTGATATGCTTCATTCAGCCATTCTTCCCCACCATACAAAATGGGTGAGTCTGTTTGAAAACCTGAAATATATTGTCATTGATGAATTACATACGTACCGCGGCGTATTCGGCAGCCATGTGGCGAACGTCATCCGCCGTTTAATGAGAATCTGCGCTTTTTACGGAAGCACGCCGTCATTTATCTGTACATCCGCCACAATCGCCAATCCGAGGGAATTGGCGGAGCAGCTGACGGGAAAATCAGTGCGTCTGATTGACGATAACGGCGCCCCGGCCGGAAGAAAGCACTTTGCTTTTTACAATCCTCCGATTGTAAATAAACCGCTGCATATTCGAAAAAGCGCCACCGTGGAAGTGAACGAACTTGCCAAAACTTTTTTAAAAAATAAGATCCAGACGATTGTTTTTGCCAGAAGCCGTGTCCGGGTTGAAATTATTTTAAGCCACATTCAGGAGATCGTAAAAAAAGAAATCGGGTCGAAGTCTGTCAGAGGCTATCGCGGCGGATATCTTCCGAAAGAAAGAAGAGAAATAGAGCGGGGGTTAAGAGACGGCAGCATTCTCGGCGTTGTCAGCACAAACGCGCTGGAGCTCGGCGTTGATATCGGCCAGCTTCAGGTCTGCGTGATGACGGGGTACCCGGGCAGTGTCGCGAGCGCATGGCAGCAGGCGGGCCGGGCTGGGCGGCGGCAGGGAGAGGCGCTTATCGTGATGGTGGCGAACTCTGATCCGATTGACCAATATATTGTGCGCCATCCTGATTATTTCTTTAAACGCTCGCCTGAATCTGCAAGGATTAATCCTGATAATCTCATTATATTGGTCGATCACCTGAAATGCGCTGCGTATGAGCTGCCTTTCAGAGCCGATGAAACATTCGGAGAAAATGATGCAAGAGATATTCTCGAGTATTTAGAAGAAGAAGGGGTGCTTCACGAAAACCGCGAACGCTATCACTGGGCGAGCGAATCTTTTCCCGCCTCCAACATCAGTCTCCGTTCGGCGTCACAGGAAAACGTGGTCATCGTTGACCGGTCAGAGACGGCTGATGTAAAAATCATCGGAGAAATGGACCGCTTCAGCGCGATGACGCTTCTTCATGATGAAGCGATTTATCTTCATGAAGGGGTGCAGTACCAGGTTGAAAAGCTTGATTGGGATCATAAAAAAGCGTACGTGCGAAAGGTCGATGTCGAATATTATACAGATGCCAATTTAGCGGTGCAGCTGAAAGTGCTGGACATTGACAGAACGGACAGCAGAAAGAAAACGGCCTTACATTTCGGCGATGTAACCGTGAACGCACTTCCGACAATATTTAAAAAAATTAAAATGACGACATTTGAAAATATAGGATCAGGGCCGATTCATCTTCCAGAAGAAGAACTGCATACCAGTGCTGCCTGGCTTGAATTGAAAGAGACGGATTCGGAGATCGGCGAAAAAACGCTTGAACAGCTGCTTTTAGGCATTGCCCACGTCCTGCAGCATATCGTGCCTGTATACGTCATGTGCGACCGAAATGACGTGCATGTCGTGCCGCAAATCAAAGCCGCACATACCGGACTTCCGACAATCTTTCTGTATGATCATTATCCGGGCGGAATCGGACTTGCCGATGAAGTATATAAGCGATTTGATGAAATCAATGAAGGGGCTGAGCGCCTGATCAGACAATGTCCATGTCAAGACGGATGTCCTTCCTGCATCGGCTCCGAAATAGAAGGAATAGATGCAAAGAAAGCGATACTCCGGCTCTTGAATTACGTGTAAAAGAAAAGGGGGACGAAAGATGTCCTTGAAAAATAAATTAAAGCGGATGAAAAACCACCTGAATGTGCCGGAAGCTGAAAAAAAGCCGGCATCTTCACAACTTTCGGTCCCGGATATTCAAGTCCCATTTAGAGAAGAATGGGAGGCATTCGGAGTGAAGCCTTTCTTTTTTGAGGATGAATACTGTCTTATCCGCGAAACCGTCTATCCGCTTTCGCACCGCCACGGACGGTACAGCTTCAGTGAACTTGATGACGTCATGGCATTATGGAATAAAGGCGGATTGACACATACTTTATCAGCAGAAGGATACGAAAAAAGCCAGCTGTTCTTCTTTGATACTGAAACGACCGGCCTCGGCGGCGGGGCCGGCAATATGATCTTTTTGCTCGGTCATGCAAGAGTGTATGAAGACCGTGTCGCGGTTAAACAGCATCTGCTTCCTAAACCGGGAAACGAGACGGCTCTTTACAAAAGCTTTTTAAGTGAGGTTGACATTACGTCTCTTGTTACGTATAACGGAAAAGCCTTTGACTGGCCGCAGGTAAAAACTAGGCATACATTGCTCCGGGACAGGCTTCCGAAACTTCCTGACTTCGGTCACTTTGATCTTCTGCACGGGGCGAGACGGCTTTGGAAACATAAATTAGAGCGTGTATCGCTTTCAGCGGTTGAAAATGAAGAGCTTGCTTTTAAAAGGGACGAAGACACACCTGGTTATTTGGCGCCGATGCTGTATTTTCAATTTTTAAAGGCGGAGGACCCGGCTCTTTTAAAGGGAGTGCTCTCACATAATGAACAAGATGTGCTTTCCCTCATCGCTCTTTACATCCATATGTCAAAAAAGATTTTTGCATCTTCTGATCAAACGTCAGAACGTCAGGAAGCATACGCCATGGCGAAATGGTTTATCGCTCATAAAGAAACCGATCGGGCTGTTTCACAGCTGGAAGCGCTGCAAGGCAAAGCCTTTGAAGATTCGGATCGGGCCCTTTTTGACTTAGCAATGCTTTATAAAAAACAAAACCGCAGGCAAGACGCCGTGCCCCTTTGGGAGAAACTGACGGGCTCTGCTCTTCACATATGCAGACACCAATCAGCGGTAGAGCTGGCGATCTATTTTGAGCATCACGCAAAAGATTACAAAAAAGCTCTGCAGGTCGCGCAGCAGGCGGCAGAAGACGGGGAAATATCGGAAAAAGAAGCCGAGAAGCTCCATGTGAGAATTGCCCGGCTCAAGAGGAAATATTCCTCTTGAAATATTGCCCGGGAAAGCGCAAAAGCCGAGCTGTTTCGCCAAAAATATTTTTTTCTGAATCCGCATCGATTTTGTTGTAGAATGGTGCCGCATCTTGTAAAATAGCGTTAGTTATTTATAGGGGAGAGTTGGTATGTATAAAGGTGTTTTTTACTTGTTCTTTGTCGTGGTTTTTTTGATTGCGTTTGTATTTTCGAATTTTAAAGACAGTTTGCTGACGCACTTTTAAATTGGGTGATTGAATTAGAACATGTACCCTCTTTTCTTCATAACCTAACAGTGTAATAAAAGTTAATGGAGAGGGGATTTAGCATGTTTCATCATCATTGTTGCAGACCAAACGTGATGCCGCCGATTGTCCATCCGACTCATTGCTGTGAACACCATTGCTTTTCTAACACGGTTGTGCCGCATATTCATCCGCAACATACAACTAACGTAAATCACCACAACTTTGAGCACGTTCATTACTATCCGCACACTTTTTCAAATGTTGACCCGACAACTCACCAGCATTTTCAGTGCGGAAGCCCTTGCTGCGATCATTAGTATTGAACGCTTAAGCAAGATCGGTTAGGATATCAGCAAATCAAAATGGGGCCCGATGGGGAGCCCCATTTTTTAAGCAGGTGATCAATTGAAAGTATTAGCCGTAACAGGATACAAGCCGTTTGAACTCGGGATTTTTAAACAGGATGACCAGGCCCTTGTTTATATAAAAAAGGCGATAGAAACCAGACTCAGAAGCTTTATTGACGAAGGCTTGGAATGGATTCTCATATCCGGACAGCTGGGGACTGAGCTTTGGGCGGCTGAAACGGCATACGATCTCAGAGAAGAGTATCCGGAATTAAAGGTTGCCGTTATCACGCCTTTCTACGGTCAAGAAGAAAAGTGGAAGGAACCGAATAAAGAAATGTATGAAGCGGTGCTTGCTCAGGCAGATTATGAGGAGAGCCTGACGCATCGGCCGTACGAAAGTCCGCTCCAATTCCGGCAGAAAAACGCGTTCTTTATTGAAAAGTCAGATGCGCTTTTGCTTTTATATGATCCTGAAATGGAAGGATCGCCGAAATATATGCTGCAGCAGGCAGAAAAACGCCGTGAAACAGACGGATATCCGATTTATTCGATTACGATGGATGATCTCCGTGCCGCCGTTGAAGAAGAAGATTTCTTTACATAACACGTCAGAGAATATTTGACAACGGGACGTGTTTCTGAATAAAATATAACATGATGATTCACGATATGAGGTGAAAAAGATGCTTGCTGATAAAGTAAAGCTTTCTGCGAAAGACATTTTGGAAAAAGAATTTAAAACAGGCGTTAGAGGTTACAGACAAGAAGACGTTGACAAATTTTTAGATATGATTATTAAGGATTATGAAACCTTTCATCAAGAAATTGAAGAACTGCAGCAAGAAAATCTGCAGCTGAAAAAACAGCTTGAAGAAGCAAGCAAAAAACAGCCGGTGCAGTCCAATACGACCAACTTTGACATTCTGAAAAGGCTGTCCAACCTTGAGAAACATGTATTCGGAAGCAAACTTTATGACGAATAGGGCAGATGCACTTGTCAAATGAGACAAGTTGCTTTATAATGAACAAGTGTTCTTAACGTTCGGGTAATCGCTGCAGATCTTTGAATCTGTAGAGGAAAGTCCATGCTCGCACGGTGCTGAGATGCCCGTAGTGTTCGTGCCTAGCGAAGAAATAAGCTAGGGCAGCCTTGATAGGCTGACGGCAGGAAAAAAGCCTACGTCTCCGGATATGGCTGAGTATCCTTGAAAGTGCCACAGTGACGAAGTCTCATCAGAAATGGTGAGAGTGGAACGCGGTAAACCCCTCGAGCGAGAAACCCAAATTTTGGTAGGGGAACCTTCTTGAAGGAATTGAACAGATAGAAGGACAGAATGCTTTCTGTAGATAGATGATTGCCGCCTGAGTACGAGGTGATGAGCCGATTGCAGTACGACGGAACAAAACATGGCTTACAGAGCGTTAAACATTATTGATATGACAAATTAGAGCTCTCCTTTAAAGGGGAGCTTTTATCTTGAATGAAACGAAAGCTTAAAAAGAGACAGGGTGATACGATGAAGAAGTACACACTAATAGCGACAGCGCCGATGGGAATCGAAGCGATCGTCGCCAAAGAAGTGCGTGATTTAGGTTATGAATGCAAAGTAGACAACGGAAAAGTCATTTTTGAAGGAGATGCGCTTGCGATCTGCCGGGCTAACTTATGGCTGCGGACGGCTGACCGCATTAAAGTACAGGTCGCCGAGTTTCAGGCGAAAACGTTTGATGAGCTGTTTGAAAAAACAAAAGCGATTGACTGGCGCGCGTACATTCCGGAAAACGCCAAGTTCCCCGTTATTGGAAAGTCCGTGAAATCAGTGCTTGCCAGTGTGCCTGACTGCCAGCGGATCGTCAAAAAGGCGATAGCGGAAAAGCTGAAACTGCAATCAGGAAAACAAAATGAATGGATTGAAGAAACGGGCCCCGAGTATAAGGTGGAGATTTCCCTTTTAAAAGATAAAGCCGTACTTACACTGGATTCATCAGGAACAGGCCTTCACAAACGGGGATACAGGGTTGATCAGGGAGGAGCTCCGATTAAAGAGACGCTCGCTGCCGCGTTAATTCAGTTAACCAACTGGACGCCTGACCGTCCGTTCGTCGATCCGTTCTGCGGTTCCGGCACGATCGCCATCGAAGCCGCTTTAATCGGGCAAAACATTGCTCCCGGTTTTAACCGTGATTTTGTTTCAGAAGACTGGGAATGGATCGGAAAAGAACTGTGGGACAAGGCGCGTCTTGAAGTGGAAGAAAAGGCGAACTATGATCAGCCGCTGCAGATCTTTGCCAGTGACGTGGATCACCGGATGGTAAACATCGCCAAAGAAAACGCAGAAGAAGCGGGACTTGGTGACCTGATCGAATGCAAACAAATGCGGGTGCAGGATTTTACGACGAAACTCGAATACGGCGTAATCGTCGGAAACCCTCCGTACGGCGAACGGCTCGGCGAAAAAAAGGAAGTCGAGCAGATGTATAAAGAAATGGGCCGGGCATTTGAATCTCTTGATACATGGTCTGTCTACATGTTAACGTCAAATGAACAATTTGAAGAGGTCTACGGAAGAAAAGCAACCAAAAAACGGAAGCTCTTTAACGGTTTTATCAAAACGGATTATTATCAGTATTGGGCTAAAAAGAAAAAAACAATTTCAAAAATATAGTACCTTTTATAGTGGATTTTTGTGGTAATATTGATTTTGAAAATAGGCTATGAATAGATTTTCAAGTTGGAGCCGAAAAACAGGGACTTAAGTTCCTGTTTTTCGGCTATTTAGTATAAATATCTTTGGAGTATATTGGGGAATAAAGTTTTTATGAACGATTTATTATACATAATTTCTCTTAATAAATGCAAATTCTTAACGAATTCGCCTTTTATATTAAGTAGCCATAGATTAATAATTTTATAAAATTTACCTACTAGTCTTGATATATATATTATATCGATTTATAATATTTTATGTAAAAATATGAAGGAGTTGGAATTAATGAAGAAAACTTCGAAAATCTTGATGGGTGCTTCTGCATTACTGATAGCAGGCTCTACATTTATTTGCAGTCCTAAAGCAGAAGCAGCAATGAGTTCATGGCAAACAGTTCAAGGAATTAAAGGTTGTGAAGCTAGGGTTTGGACTGATGCAACAACATATACAAGAAAAGCTACTTCTATTGATGTATATGCTCAAACAAACGGAAAATGTGGGACATTGAACTATCGAATGGGTGTTACCACCTTAGATGGGGAATACAACATCGGAAATTTTTCCCATAAGGGTTCATTCTCGAATAAAACACCTGTTAAAAAGTTTTATTTCAGTAAACTACTAAAACCTACATTTAAAGAGAGATGGCAGGTTAATGTTGAGTTATACAAAGGCGGGAAAATGAAAGACGCAGTTCAATCCAAAACTATTTATGTAGAGAAAAGAAAATAGTCAGAAAAATTTTTCTGTAGATTAATTTTAACAGGCTGTCGATATTCGACAGCCTGTAAGCATCTTTACGTTTTATTCTGCCATTACCAGCGGTGCGCTTTTGCGTTGCTCCGTAAAATAATGTTGGTCTGGGACATTTCGGTGTGGCCGTTCACTTGCGATTTAGAGCGTTTCGGCCGCGTCCAATTGTGATGAAACAATTCAGAATGCTGATCTAATCGATCTTTATAACTCATGTAACCATCACTCCCGGATAGAATAATTTTGTGAAGATGGATATTCGATCGAATATCTGTTGTAGTTTGTGCAGGTCAGGTGCGGATCATTCAGAATGGCATGTATAGAAAGTGAAGCATCGGCATAGAATGATGATTATTTCTATTTGAGAGGTGATCTATTTTATGCTGAACAGCGAGCACTTCAGTAAAATACAAAAGGCGTTAGACGCAACTGCTTTCCGGCTGGAGGAAGCCGGAGCGGAGTTCGGTCCTTCCGTCATGACACACGCACAGGAAGAACTTGAAAATGCGGTAAAACATACACATTCAACAGACCATCCGTTCCTATGTACACATATCATTAACCGGAAATGATAATGGCAAAAACTTGGCGAGGCCAAGTTTTTTTGTTGTATTGAAAAGGGTTAAATGATATTATAGATGGTCTGAATGCCGAATAGTTAGGGGTTGGAGTTGGGTGACAACATCACGTTTGCCTTTTGCTTTAACAAAAGAAAAGAATTTTTACGAAGAATTGAACAATTGGATTGGTGACGTGTTTTACGATATCCTTCCCGAGAAAGGCTTTGACCTTCGGGATGAGCAGGTATTTATGGCGTTTCAGCTTGAACGGGCATTTAAAGAGAAAAAGGTCATGTTCGCTGAGGCAGGAGTCGGTACGGGGAAAACGCTGGTGTATCTGCTGTTTGCCATCAGCTATGCCAGATATACGGGTAAACCGGCCATTATCGCATGCGCCGATGAAACGTTAATTGAACAGCTTGTCAAAAAAGAAGGCGACATTTCCAAGCTGACAGAACATTTGGATCTGCAGATTGATACACGGCTGTCCAAATCCCATGAGCAGTATCTGTGTCTGAAAAAGCTTGAGAAAACGATGCAGCGTTCTGATGATGAAAAGTGGCTGGATCTTTATGAGTCGCTGCCTTCATTCGTACACGAATCACAAGCGATGCAGCGCTTTTATCCGTACGGCGACCGCAAACAGTACGCTGATTTGACGAATGAAGAGTGGGCAGGCGTCAGCTATGATTCCTTCCAAGATTGTTTAACTTGTGATATGAGACATAGATGCGGTTTAACACTTTCGAGAGATCATTACAGAAAATCAACGGATCTGATTGTTTGCTCCCATGATTTCTACATGGAGCATGTATGGACGGAAGAATCACGCAAAAGGGAAGGACAGCTGCCGCTTTTGCCGGATCACAGCGCCGTCGTGTTTGATGAAGGACATCTGCTGGAATTCGCCGCGCAAAAAGCGTTAACGTATCGCGTGAAGCAGTCGACGCTTGAGCTGTTTTTAGAGCGTCTGCTTCAAAATGATATCAGAGAGGAATTCGCCGAACTGATTGAAGATGCCCTTGCCGCAAACGATGAGTTTTTCTATGTGCTGTCAGAGGAATCGAAGGAAATCGCAGGCTCTCACCGATTGGACATCCAAAACGACCAGCGTGTTAAGCGTGCGGCTGACGAACTGTGCCGTCTGCTCGATAAAATCGGCGAGGCGCTCGTATTTGAATCGGAAATGTATACGATCGATAAGTACGAGCTGTCAGTTGTAGAAGAATACGTCGAACAAATGGCATATTCGCTGTCGCTGTATCAAAAGGATGCCATCAGCTGGCTTGAAACGCGGGATACAGACTCAACGTTTGTTGTTATGCCGAGAACTGTAGCCGAAGTTTTGGGAGAAAAGGTCTTTTCTAAAAAGATTCCTTATATCTTCTCATCGGCCACTCTTTCTGAGGGCGGTTCATTTGATTATATCGCTGACAGCCTCGGAATCCGTGACCCTTTATCATTCACCGTTGAATCTCCGTACGATTACGAGGAGCAAATGTCTGTTGCGCTTCACGGTGACATGACGTCTGAGCAGAAAACAGCTGAAACGATTGAAACCATTAAGAAGAATGAAGGACGCACCCTCGTTCTTTTCCCTTCCTTTGAAGACATGAAGGAATTTAAAGAACAGGCTGCCTCGTGGGAGCTGCCGTATCCGATATACTACGAAGGTGATGAAGAGATCAGCAGTCTGGTCGAAAAATTCCAGCGGGATGAAGAATCCGTGCTTTGTTCCGTCCACTTATGGGAAGGTCTTGACATTCCCGGTGACTCGCTCCGGAATGTGACCATTTGGGCATTGCCGTATCCGCCTCATGATCCCGTGTTTACCGCAAAGCGGAACGGAGCGAAAAAAGATCCGTTTGAGGAAGTTGATCTGCCGTACATGCTTTTGAGAGTCCGGCAGGGAATCGGCCGCCTCATCCGTTCTAATCAGGACAGCGGAACCATATCCATTTATGCGGGCGGAGAAAGTGAACGGGTCTTGGCCGAAGTCAAAAAGATCTTGCCTGTTACACCGAAAATCGTATAAAAACAAAAGCTGCAGGATTCTTATCCTGCGGCTTTTTTAAATCCGGGAAGTTGACTTTATCACGGCATTCCATTAGCCTGTAATTGATAGTGAAAAGGGAGGGGAACGGATATGGATTTACATACATATGAAAAAGAGTTTTTTGATCTGTTAAAAAGAGTATCCCACTATGAAGAAGCCATTGCACTTATGCATTGGGACTTAAGAACGGGAGCCCCAAAAAAAGGCTCTGATGACCGGGCGGAAAGCATCGGACAGCTGTCGGCTGACGTTTTTCAAATCCAGACATCCGACCGGATGAAAGAGCTGATCGACATCCTTCTCGCGCATGCAGAAGAGCTCTCTGAAGATACAGTGAAAGCGGCGGAACTTGCGAAAAAAGATTATGATCATAATAAAAAAATTCCTGAAGATGAGTATAAAGAATATGTCATTTTAACATCGAAAGCTGAAACGGCTTGGGAGGATGCAAAGGCTGCCTCTGATTTTTCTATGTTTGCTCCGTACCTTGAGAAGCTGATTGATTTTAATAAGCGGTTTATTTCGTATTGGGGCTATGAAGATCATCCATACAACGCATTGCTCGATATTTTCGAACCGGGTGTTACGGTAAAGGTGCTGGATCAGCTGTTTTCTGAATTGAAGGAAGCGATTATTCCGCTTATCAAAAAAGTGACGGAATCCGGCAATAAACCGGACACTTCCTTTATAACGAAAACGTTTTCGAAAGAACAACAAAGAGCCCTCTCCTTGTATTTCTTAAAAGAGTTCGGGTATGATTTTGACGGCGGCCGCCTGGACGAGACGGTGCATCCGTTTGCGACGACAATCAACCGGGGCGATGTGCGGGTAACGACCAGATATGACGAAAACGATTTCCGCACGGCGATTTTCGGAACGATTCATGAATGCGGGCATGCGATCTACGAGCAGAATATTGACGAAGCGTTGAGCGGAACGAACTTATCTGACGGTGCATCCATGGGAATTCATGAATCCCAATCGTTATTTTATGAAAACTTTATCGCCAGAAATCAACATTTCTGGACCGCCTATTATGAAAAAATGGTTGAGGCTTCGCCTGATCAATTTCAAGATGTGAAAAGAGAAGATTTTGTACGCGCTGTCAACGAGGCGAAACCGACATTTATCCGAATTGAAGCCGATGAGCTGACATATCCGCTTCATATTATTATCCGTTATGAAATTGAAAAAGCGATTTTCAGCAATGAAGTGACAGTGGAAGAACTGCCTGCATTGTGGAATCAAAAATATCATGATTATTTAGGCATTACGCCGCCATCTGACGCAAAAGGCATTTTGCAGGACGTACATTGGGCGGGCGGAGATTTCGGCTATTTCCCTTCCTATGCGCTCGGATATATGTATGCGGCACAGCTGAAGCATACCATGCTTGAGGATCTGCCTGAATTTGACCAATTAATAGAACGGGGCGATTTTGAGCCGATCAAACAATGGCTGACAGAAAAGGTTCATCAGCACGGAAGACGCAAAATGCCGCTTGACATCATAAAAGATGCAACGGGAGAAGAGCTGAACGTTCAATATCTCATTGAGTATCTCGTCGGCAAATATTCAAATTTATATTTATAAACGAAACGCCCGGCATACACCGGGTGTTTTTCTAAAAATTCCAAAAACACGAATAATTGAAAACCAATTCTTTGTAAAAGTTCGGAAATATTCAAATTTCACTATGCAAAAGAAGTGTATCTTGTTATAATTTGATTAATATCATACGAACACTCATATAATGGCGTGGATATGGCACGCAAGTTTCTACCGGTCACCGTAAATGTCCGACTATGAGTGAGCAATGGAACGGCTTTATTCGGCCGTTGCGTGTAGATCATTCGGCATTGCTTGCTCTTTTTTTGGAGAGCGGGCAATGCTTTTTTTATTTTTTATAAGCGGGGGTAATCATTGTGGAAGCATTAAAACGAAAAATAGCAGAAGACGGAATTGTTCTTTCTGATCAAGTGCTGAAAGTGGATTCTTTTTTAAACCATCAAATTGATCCGGTTCTCATGCAGCAGATCGGCCGGGAATTTGCGCGCCGTTTTGAAAAAGACGAGATAACCAAAATCGTCACAATTGAATCTTCGGGCATTGCCCCTGCGGTGATGGCCGGCCTTGAACTCGGCGTTCCCGTCATCTTTGCGAGAAAAAGGAAGTCTCTCACATTAACGGATGATCTGCTGACGGCATCCGTCTATTCTTTCACGAAAAAAACAGAAAGTCAGATTGCAATCTCCGGAAATCATCTGTCGAAAGATGACCGCGTGTTAATCATTGACGACTTTTTAGCGAACGGACAGGCGGCAGAAGGACTTTTATCCATTGTAAAACAAGCAGGCGCAGCGGTTTGCGGGATCGGAATCGTCATTGAAAAGTCATTTCAGCCGGGAAGAGATGAGCTGGTGAAAAAAGGATGCCGGGTCGAATCACTGGCGAGAATTCAATCGCTTGAAGACGGAAAAGTGACATTTGTACAGGAGGTCCGTTCATGAAAAACGGCTATGCCAAAACACTTTCACTCGGTATCCAGCACGTGCTTGCCATGTATGCCGGCGCCGTCGTCGTTCCCTTAATTGTAGGAGCGGCATTGGGACTGAACGCAGAACAGCTGACATATCTCGTATCAATTGACATTTTTATGTGCGGGGCGGCTACGCTGCTTCAAGTATGGAGGAATAAATGTTTCGGCATCGGCTTGCCTGTTGTGCTCGGCTGTACGTTCACCGCGGTAGCGCCGATTATTTCCATCGGTAAGGAGTACGGGATTTCAGCCATTTACGGGAGCATTTTGGCATCGGGTCTGCTTGTCATTCTGCTGTCGTTTTTCTTCGGCAAGCTCGTATCCTTTTTCCCGCCTGTCGTAACCGGATCTGTCGTGACGATTATCGGGATGACCTTAATGCCGGTCGCGATGAATCATATTGCCGGCGGTGAAGGCAGCAAGGATTTCGGTGATCCGGCTAACCTTGCCCTCGGATTTACGGTGCTCGTCATCATCGTGCTGCTTTATCGGTTTACAAAAGGATTTTTGAAATCCATTTCGATTTTAATCGGCATTGTCATCGGGACGGCCATCGCATATTTTATGGGAAAAGTGCAATTTGACAATGTGGCGAATGCTGACGCCATTCAAATGATTAAACCGTTTTACTTCGGGGCGCCGACATTTCATGCGGCACCGATTATTACGATGTCCATCGTTGCCATTGTCAGCCTTGTTGAGTCAACCGGCGTCTATTTCGCTCTCGGTGACCTGACAAACCGGCGCCTGTCTGAACGTGATTTAGCAAAAGGCTACCGCGCGGAAGGCCTGGCGGTATTCATCAGCGGCATTTTTAATGCTTTTCCGTACACGGCTTATTCCCAAAACGTCGGCCTCGTGCAGCTGACGGGAATTAAGAAAAACGCGGTTATCGGTGTCACGGGCGCACTTTTAATGCTCTTCGGCCTTTTTCCGAAAATCGCAGCCTTCACGACCATCATCCCGTCTTCCGTACTGGGAGGCGCGATGGTGGCCATGTTCGGCATGGTCATCTCCTACGGCATTAAAATGCTCAGTCAAATTGACTTTAAAAAGCAGGAAAACCTTCTGATTGTCGCGTGTTCGGTCGGATTGGGACTCGGTGTAACCGTCGTTCCCGATATGTTTAAGCACCTGCCGTCTTACTTAAATCTGCTGACCACAAACGGAATCGTCGCCGGAAGCTTTACCGCCGTCCTTTTGAATATTATTTATAATATGATTCCTAAAACGAAAAAAACCCTTGATGTGACAAGGGTTCAAGAGGGTTAGTGATCCGTTTTTCTTTAAAATAACATCTTATTTTATCCAGATCGAGGATGCTTCCGAAAGTTGCTGAACTTTTTGCGAGGCATTCTCTTTTTTTATTAGTTTCATTGTTTGAAAAGAAACAAATTGAGTGATGCGGCATCCGCCTTATTTCGCCGAAAAACCGTCCCGAACTATATGTACGTGAACATATGACTAAATGTAAGAAAAAAAAGGAGAATGGGGGATCATATCGTAAACAATATCATTGCTCGCACTGTGATGACACGAAACTTGGTTGAGACATGGAATGAAATGCCTGATGCCGAAATGAAACTGCAGGATGGGCACTGAGGGGGAGTGTCTTGTGCACCGATCCTTATAAAAGAGAGTAAAAGAAGGGAAAGCCCCTTCTTCTAATTAATCCATCCTTCAAAAGTTGCGCGATAGAACCCTTCGATTATCTCTACTTTCTTAAGGTAATAAGTAACACCATTTTTAACAGTTGTATTTGGGATATCCCATCTATGAAGGTAATCCATTGTAAAAGAATCTTTGGTCGCTTGTGTCGAAATTTTTGTTTGAGTTGAGTCGCTATTTGTATGACCAGGGCTAGATGCAAAAGCAGGGGCAGCGGAAACGAGTAAAGCGAGAGACAAGGCAGAACCAGTTAAAACTTTTTTTAATTTCATTTTGAACACTCCTTTGTTTTTTAATACACTTGTATTATTACATACAATACAAAAATAACCAAGGGTTTTTTTGTTAATACTTTGCGAGCGTGAATGTAGTTAGGGGCAATCCTTTCATTCACGCGGCTTATTTCAGGATATTGATAAGTATATAGAGAAAAAGAGTTGAATATTGCTGGCCTCTGGTGATTTGCAGCTTTTGAGTGAGTGCTTGCTTTAGATATTTCAATGCTTTACCACCGGGGAAGGTGAGATATGAAATTTAACACTGAAACAATTGTACAAAAGTAAAATCTTTATTTAAAATGTTATAAATACGAATTTTCAATATAGGAGGTTATCTGATGGCAGAAAAGAAAAAAGCTTTAATCATTGTGGATGTACAAAAAGCCTTTGATGATAAAAAGTGGGGAGAACGAAATAACGTAAAGGCGGAAGAAAATATCAGCAAAATACTGAAATTATGGAGAGAAAAAGGATGGACAGTCATATACATACAACATACTTCTGATAAACCTGGTTCTTTATTTTATCCAAAAAATGAGGGGGTTGCTATAAAGGAAATCGTTAAACCTATGGATAAAGAAGTCATTATAACCAAGAAAGTAAACAGCAGCTTTATTGGGACTAATCTAGAAGAGCTCTTAAAAGCAAATGATATAACAACTGTCGTAATCACTGGCTTGACTACGCCGCACTGTGTTTCAACAACCACAAGGATGAGCGGTAATTTAGGATTTGATACATACCTGATTTCAGATGCAACAGCAGCCTTTGGAATGAGAGACCAAAATGATACATATTATGATGCAGAGACTATTCATAATATATCTCTGGCCACGTTGCAGGATGAATTTGCCACAATATTAACGACTGATCAATTAATCAATGATTTTATAAAAACAAACTGACTAACATTATGGCTAAGGGCGGCGGTGGGGATAGGCGGCTGAAAAGCATATTCAGGCGCATACAAGGACCTCTCGAAAAATACGGGGGTTGCCGACTCTTTTCATCGTCGAATATCGAGTGAAAAAAGGCATCTGCTTCAGATGCTTTTTTTGTTTCTTGTAAACCGGTTTCGGTAAAAAATGATCGGCGGTTAACGGTCTGATTCGGCTTCGGTTTTGAATAACAAAAGGCTTTACTAATCAGCGAATTATTCAAGATTTTTTGGCTTGTGCTGAGTCTGGTGTTTTTTGATTTCCTCGAATATATTGGCTTGATCATCTTTTTGAGGCTGAGGCTCTTTGTTAAGACATTTTGGATCGATCACATTTTTAAGATCTTTGATGGTTAAAGGCTTACAGTCATCTTTTAATTCGTAGCCTAATTGTCCATTAGCTTCTAAAGTGGCATATTTAATTGTGTTTATATTTGAAATGCCAAGAAGTCTTAAACGCATTTCGAGTTGATCTGCTGTCAGTCTCAGCTTCTTTAAGTTTTCTATATTGAGTTGGCCGTCTTCTATAACGAATTTAGATTTTGGTTTAAAAAAAATTCAATCCAGTTTACTTTTACTTGAAACCATTCCATCAAAATCAAAGCGCTAAAAAGGATAGACGCAGCGATTAATGTTTTCAATAAACTGGTTTCTAAAATGGGATGAACGATAATCGTACCGATTGAAATCATCACCATTGTCTGTGCGACGGTCATTTGTGCAATGGATTTTCTCCCTGAAATTCTCAGTAAAATCATTCCGAATGCAATTATAATTAATTCTTCCCAAGCAAATCTCATGTTATCACCCTGGGTTGTGTTTTATCAAAAATAAAGTAAGAGGTTTTATGGTGTACTTGCTCACGAAGAATTATTGCCCTTTCATTCAATTTTATTCATTTTAGGTGTTTTTCTGATCGGGGATGTCCTGCGCCCCTCGTCCAAAAGAAGGTTTGATAACTAAAGAGGGGAGGAAAAACATTCCATGGCCTTTTGTTTACGTCAGCATATATCAAGAATAGAGTTACCTTAACATGAGCTGGGGAACTCAAGCGTCCATAGAAATGTTCTGAAGGATCTGGATTGATTCTTCGTAAAGAGTTGAGGCTCGGCTTTTGGATAGACATGTGATTCACTAAAGTGCTGCAGGATCCGATCAAAAAACCTATGGCAGGAGAGAATTTTAGATTATGTGTTTTTTCGTCTAAAAGCAGAAAACAGTACGACTGATAATGATCATCGGGTGAAATGAAATTACGCACCTAGGTGCTGTATGTTGGATCAATTATAAAAGGAAGTGAAACTAGAAAAAGGGGCAAAGCCCCCCTCATATTAGTAACAGCGCTCATCATTCCCATACCAGATTCCGTTCCGGAAAGAAACTCCTTTTAGATACCAATTGTTGATATCGTCCAGCAGTTGCAAAAGCAGAAGGTGCTGATACAAGTAGAGCAAGAGATAATTCAGAATCTGTCACAATTTTTACTTTTACACTTTTTAGGTACATGTTAGCAATCATTTATTCTCTTATCGGCACGGTAACATACGGATTATTTTTAGTTGTTACTTAGAACAAACATTCCGCGTCATGAAAAATCAGCTTTTGTAGACGGCTGTCCAAGTGCCATCAGCACCATGGAAGGTGATGTTGTCTAAATAATAGGTGATTCCATTCCGGTAAATTGAAGTAGGATAATCAGGGCCGGAACCATTAAGTATGAACGTCGCCAAAGCAGATACTTCCTTCGTTTTACTTTCTGCAGAAGGTGTATCAGCAGGACCTGCGGCAAAAGCAGGGGCGGCAGAACAGAGTAAAGCGAGTGATAGGGCTGAGCCGGCTAAAGCTTTTTTCATTTTCATTGTAAACACTCCTTTTCTTTTTTAATACAATTGTATTATTACATATTATGTTAAATATGTACATACTTATCTTTGTTAATTTTTTGTGAACAAACAGATAATCTATTTAAACGCAGAGATGAAATAAGTATGATGATGTAGCAATTATCATCTGTAAAAATAAGATCAGGAAGTGGCTGATTTTCTCAAAAATCATCTGCTCTTGCGAAATGAGGAGTTGCATGACATTTACGGAACGGGCGGTAGCCATTATCAAACAGATTCCTGAAGGAAAAGTGATGACGTATGGTCAAATTGCCGATCTTGCGGGAAGTCCGCGGGGAGCGAGGCAGGTTGTGAGGATTCTTCACTCCATGAGTAAAAAGCATTGTCTTCCTTGGCACAGGGTCATCAATGCAAAGGGCGAAATCGGATTGAGAGACGAAGAGATGTTTTCTGTACAGAAGCTGTCTCTTGAAGCTGAGGGGGTAGCGGTCACGTCAGACGGACGGATCGATCTCAATTTATACGTATATGATCCGAATATGTAAAAAAACCTGTCGTATATCGGCAGGTTTTTCAGTTATATGCTTTGAGCCGGCCAGAAAGGTTTTGCCGGATATAAGGCCATTCCTCCCGAAGGATGGAGTAGTAGGCGGTATCTCTGAGGCCGCCGTCGACAGCCGGAATGTGTGCGCGGCGGATTCCTTCAAATTGGGCTCCGATCCGCAAAATCGCAGTCCGTGAGCGCTGGTTGCGAACGTCGGTTTTCAGCGTCACCCTGACAGCTTGCCACACGTCAAACGCATGAGTCAGCATAAGAAGTTTACATTCCGTATTGACACCGGTCCGCTGCACGGCAGAGGCATACCATGTGCTGCCGATCTCACACACTTCCGGAGCTGCGTCCGCCGGCCGCGTAAACACTTCCGCATCCATAAACCGCGTGCTTCCGACGATTCGGTCTGTTTCAAGACTCCGTACTGCAAAAGGCAATGCAAGTCCTTTTTCATAATCGGAAAGCGCACGCTCAATATAACGCTTTGTTTCTTCGATTCCGTCAGGAACATGGGTGTAAGCGTAAGTCGTCCTATTTTCTGAACCAGCGTCACAAAGTGCCTGAGTGTGATCAATCGTCATCGGCTCTAACTGAACGAGTGACCCTCTAAGAATGACAGGTGTCAGCATCCCAATCACAACCTTTTTTCATGAATGGGTCAAGTATAGCCGAATGGTTTCTTATTCAAAAGGGCCAATTTCCTATTAAAATGGCGGGTCAGGCAAATGCCCAGCCCGAATTTATGCATACATTCAGGAAAAAAGCGGAAACTTATGTAAAGAGGTGATGGGCATGGCATATGTGTTATCTGTCGGAACGAGCATTCCGAAGTATCATGTCTCGCAAGAAACGGCGGCGGATTTTGCGAGAGGGATGTTTGCCGATTCATTTAAGGATATTGACCGGCTGTTAAAAGCCTTTCAAAACGGCGAAATTGAATCAAGGCAGTTTGTCCGGCCGATTGAATGGTATAAAACGGCACGGGGTTTTTCAGAAAAAAACCGGCTGTATACGGAAGAAACTGTCAAGCACAGTGCGGATGCGGCACTTGATTGTTTAACAAACCCGGATTGTTTAACAAATCCCTTTCCATATGAAAAAGTGGATGCGATCTTTTTTATTTCCAGCACCGGGCTTTCGACACCCAGCATTGAAGCGAAAGTGATGAATCAGCTTCCGTTTTCTGCGAAAACAAAACGGATACCGATCTGGGGTTTAGGATGCGCGGGCGGAGCGGCCGGCCTGTCCAGGGCGTACGAATACTGCCGCGCGTATCCTGAAGCGTACGTGCTTGTCATCGCGGCAGAACTCTGCAGCTTAACGTTTCAGCCGAACGACAAGTCAAAAAGCAACTTAATCGGAACTTCCCTGTTTGCGGACGGAATTGCCGCAGTACTAATCGGAGGAGAAAAGGCGAACCGAAACGACGTCAAACAGCCGCTTCTTCCGCGGATATTCGCCACTCAATCGGTGATGATGCCGGATGCGGAAGATGTGATGGGCTGGGAATTCACCGACAGCGGTTTTCAAGTCATTTTTTCAAGAGACATTCCCACCCTGGTTTCACAGTGGCTGAAGGACAATGTTGATGAATTTTTATTTGCATATGGTATCAGTCCTCACGACATTAAAACCTTTCTTGCCCATCCAGGCGGGAAAAAGGTCATTGACGCCTATTTAACGAGTCTTTCAATGGGCACCGGTCAGCTTGCGGCATCTCGGAAGGTGCTGCAAAAACACGGGAACATGTCTTCCGCAACTATTTTTCATGTGATAAAAGAACAGTTGCTCCACGGACGGCAGAAAGAAAACGAGAAAGGGCTGATCGGCGCTCTCGGGCCGGGATTTTCGTCTGAGCTTTTGCTGTTCAGCTGGGAAAAGGGGGCTTCTTAATGTTTTGGCTGTTTATCATGCTGCTTGCGGCCCAGCGGATTGCGGAGATGATCGTGGCCCGGCGCAATGAGCAAAAGGTGAAAAAGCTAGGCGCAGTCGAATATGGAGAAGGACATTATCCCTTTCTCGTCCTGATGCACGTGCTCTTTTTTGTCTCTCTTACAGCTGAGGTGGCGGCGTTTCAAAAAACGCTTTCTCCAAGGTGGGCCGCCATTATATGTATCATTTTATTTGTACAGGGGATCAGGTATTGGGCGCTATTATCATTAGGGCGGTATTGGAATACGAAAATTCTTGTCGTGCCGGATGCGGAGCTTGTCAGAAAGGGGCCGTACAGGTGGATGAAGCACCCGAACTACGCGGTCGTCATCTTAGAATTTATTTTTCTGCCGCTGTTATACGGAGCGTATTGGACACTGTTTCTCTTTTCGATTCTCAATGCCTGCATGCTCACTGTGAGGATTCGCGCCGAAGAGAAAGCGCTAGAAGAAAACACCGCAAAATAGAGATTGAAAATCATTCTCACTCATGATAAGATATAAATATGAAAATGATTCTCATTCAAGGTGGTGCCGAAAATGACAATGTTATTTTTATTTGCAGCCGTTTGTACATACAGTGTTTTAATTGGTTTCGTATTGAAAAAAGTTTCGAATAAATCGATGTCTTCTTAAACATCTGCGGTTTTTCCTGCCGCGGGTGTTTTTTCTTTATCAGCTGCCGATATCGGCGGCTTTTTTGCGTTTCCTGAAGAAAAGTGAGCCATTCTTGTGTAAAATGGGGGAGAGGTTTTTTTCAGAGCTTTCTAAAAATGAAAAACGTCATTTGATGCGACAGACACAAAGGGGTAAAGACACATGACAGAAGAAGAACGCCATAACAGGGAGATTTTCAGCAGAACGGGTGCCTTATACGCACAATTTTTGGATCATCAGGATGAAAAACGGGCCGATCAGCTCGCGGCCATTATGAAAAAAGCGGCTGATGAAGAGGTTTATATCGCGTTTACCGGGCATTATTCGGCCGGAAAGTCCTCTTTATTAAACACATTGCTCGGTGAAGACATACTGCCGACAAGCCCGATTCCCACAAGCGCCAATCTCGTTGTCATCCGGCACGGTGAAGATAAAGTCGTGCTTCATACGACGGACGGGGCTTATGCAGAAATTAAAGGAAGTTACGATAAAGAACAAGTGCAGCAATTCTGTAAAGACGGTGAGCAAATTGAAACGGTGGAAGTCTATGCCGGCTTTAAGGAGTCAGAGCCTTATGCGGCCTACATTGACACACCGGGAATTGATTCGACGGACGAAGCGCATTTTTTATCTGCCGCTTCGGTTCTGCATCAGGCTGACGCTTTATTTTACGTCGTTCATTATAATCACGTCCATTCAGAAGAAAATATGCTGTTTCTCAGCTCCATCAAAGACCGTATTCCGAATTTATTTCTGATCGTCAACCAAATTGACAGACATGATGAAACTGAAACGAAGTTTGAAGAGTACCGCAGGCAGGTGGAAGACATGCTTGAAGGCGCGGGAATACCGAAAGAATCGCTTTTCTTTACGTCTGTCACTGAGCCTGACCATCCTTTAAACGGCATGGAACAGCTGAAAAAACATCTGCAGAAGCTGAAACAGCAGGCAAAAACAAATTTATGGTCCTTAACGGAGAGAAAAGTTGCACACTTAGTCAAAGAGCATACAGAGATGCTCGTAAAAGAAGATAAAAACGGCAGCGGAGAGCAGTTTGACAAACAAGAAGCACTTGTCCGTTCTGTTGAAGATGAGCTTAAAAAAGCCGTTCAACAGGCTGAAACAGCAGAGAAAGACATCAGAAAAGACGTGCAGAACATACTGCAAAATGCTAATCTGACACCCTTTGAGATGAGGGAGCTTGCATCTGCTTATATTGAATCACAGCAGCCCTCATTTAAAACCGGATTATTCTTTTCAAAAGCGAAAACGGCTTCGGAAAAAGAAAGAAGGCGTGCTGAATTTTTTGCCGATATTAAAAAAAGAACGGAAGGGGAAGCGGATTGGCATATTATCGACACATTTATGAAAGCGGCCAAGCGGTATGAAGCGGATTCGGACGAACTGATCAAGAAAATCCAGGCGTACCGCACACCGCTTTCTGATGATATCACCGCTCAGGCCCTTAAGCAGGGAGCGGCCTTTTCATCTGAATACGTATTAACTTATACGAAAGACCTCGCTGAAATGATCAGAAGGGAAGCCAAAAGACAGACAGCGGAACTCATTGAGGAGCTGACAGCTTATGTTCAGACAAAAAACGGACCGCTCATTGAGAACTTGAAAAACCGGCTCGAAAAAGAAAAGAAAATAAGGGATGAGCTCGCGCAATCGGCAAAAGAAGAACGCAATGCCTTGGAAAAAGCAGCCCGCGTCCGCGCTTTGTGGGAAGAAGAATTGACCTGTGCTACGGGAAGCGGCGACTGGTATACACGAAAAAAACGCCTTGCGAAAGCGCCCGTCCAAAAAGAGAAACCAAAAGAGGCTGTACAGCATGAAGTAAGCAAGCCTGAAAAAAATGCGATGAAGGAACTTCCTATAAAAGAGCAGACTGATCGGTTCTATGAGCTTGCCGGGATTCTTGAATCCTCGAGCATATTAGGAAAACAGGCAGAAGCCTTTCGAAGCAGGATTGAGCGGCTTGAAAACCGCCAGTTTACCTTGGCATTATTCGGCGGATTCAGCTCGGGGAAATCATCATTTGCAAATGCGCTTGTCGGTGAATACGTGCTTCCATCATCACCGACGCCCACAACGGCTACAATCAACAAAATAACGAAACCGCAAGACGGCAAACCGCATAAATCTGCGGAGATCGTTTTTAAAACGGAGGAGGAGCTGGATGCTGAAATGCTTCAGCTGACTGAGCTGAAAGATGCTGATGTAAAGGGGCGTTCACTGAAAGAGAGATGGAATTATGCCATTAAAAAGGGAAAAATTCCGGATGAACTCATCCCGGTGATTCAGACGATGCTGCAGGCGTTTGATACGTACGAAGAGCAGATCCGTCAAAGGCTGACACTGACGGTGCCGGTTGAAGATTTAAAACCGTACGCAGCCGAAGAAAAAACGGCCTGCTGCGTAAAAGAAGTCACCGTGTATTATGATTCGCCTCTCACGCAAAAAGGCATCACCATTGTTGATACGCCGGGAGCAAGCAGTATAAACAAGCGCCATACGGAACTTGCCTTTCAATATATAAAAGATGCTGACGCGTTCTTTTATATGACGTACTATCAGCATTCTTTTTCAAAAGGAGACAGGTCCTTTCTGAAGAAACTCGGCCTCGTCAAAGAATCATTCGGCATGGATAAAATGTTTTTTGTCATTAACGCCGCCGATCTGGCCAAAACCGAAAGCGAGCTGGAAACCGTCAAAGACTATGTCCGCTCAGAACTCTCAAAAGAGGGAATTAACCGGCCGAAATTATATCATGTCTCAAGTAAAGAAGAGCTTGCGGGTAAAAAAGCAACTTTTTATAACAGGTTCTCTGATGTAAGAACCGGGCTTGAGCACTTTATTGAGGAAGATGTAATGAGGGCCAGCTGCGCCCAGCTGAAAACAGAGGCGGACAAATTGTGCGATATGGTGGAACAGCTTCACGAATCTCTTCACCAGTCGGCAGAAGAAAAAGAGAAAAAGAAACAGCGTCTGGAGTCTTCCTATGAAAAAGCTCTCGCTGACATTTCAAAGCGCCGTACGTCTGAGGTCATCATTCGAAAAGTGATGAAAGATACGGAAGAACAGCTCTATCACATTAAACACCGCCTGACGTTTTATGCGAATGATATGCTGAAAACCGCCTTCCATCCGGGTCTTCAAAACGGTGATTGGAAACAAAATATATCAGCGGCGCTGAATGAAGCGCTCAAGGAATTCCGTTTTGAATATATTCAAGAGCTGAAAACGCTCGATATCCGGATGACCGGTTTTATTGAGCGCCATATGACTGAGGAATGGATGGAAAACTGTCAGAAGAAGCTTATGGAAGACGGAGATTTCTCCATTTATGTGAGCGGTGAAAACGAATTTGCCGTTCAGCTGAAAGAGGTCGCTCCGGTCATTGACGTCTCGGCATTCTCACATCACGTAAAGGAAGTTAAATCACCGAAGCAGTTTTTTGAACAGAACGGAAAAGCAGCGTTTGTAGAAGGGCTCAGGCTGAGCCTGCAAAAAGTGACAGAAAAGTGGCTTGAGCAGGAGAAAGAAAGCCTTTCAGAGCGATATGCTGAGCAGGTGCGCCGTCTGCAAGAAGACATGGCGGATAAAAGCCTTTCCCAGATCCGCGAGCAGCGGGACACTTATTTACAAGGTCTTGCGGAAAATACGAGTGCAAGGGAAATTGAACACCTTTACGAAGCCGAAAAAGCATGGAAAAAGAAAGATGAAATGCTGAAAATTTAAAAATCCGGTTGGCGGCAGATAACAGTCGTGGTAGACTAAAATGAAAAAAAGCGAGATGAAACCTTTTATGTCAGAAGTCCATAAAGCAATTTCAGCACATTCCGCAAAACAGCATCAGCACGTCAAAACATTTGTACAGCTTGATTATGAGCGTGAACAGGCCATTGAAGAAGCAATTGTAAAATGCAGACAGAATAAACCGTTCACGACAGATGCCATCAATGGCATCACCGCAAAAATGAACCAGCTGGCGAAAAAGGGCATCGTGCCGCAAAGACGATTCGTAAGTGAAGAGATGGTGAAAGAATTCGTGAGCAGACAGTAATGGATGAACCTGCCGCGTGTGTCATCAGCGCTTGCTGTACATACTATCGGTATCTTCTCTAAAGGGGGATATGACCATGGGCAGAACAAAACTGGGAAACAGAAATGCTCAGCAAAATAACAATGCCAAAAAGAAAAACGGCTTCGGACAGAAATTTGATTCTTATGCCGGCCGTGAAGCTGAAAAGCTGATGGCAAGCAATAAAAGACACGGTGAGTAAACGTGACGGCAGCATCTTCCAAATGGGGGGATGCTGTTTTTTTACCGACTTCTTTGGTAAAATAGGAACATTGAATAAAAAGGAGTTTCGATATATGAATAATAAATTACTGCTCGTTGACGGCATGGCGCTTTTGTTCCGCTCGTTTTTCGCGACGGCCGTTCATCGCAATTTTATGATAAATGAAAACGGAATTCCCACAAACGGCGTCAACGGTTTTTTAAAGCATCTTATTACGGCGGTTGATACGTTTCAACCCACACATGTCGTCTGCTGCTGGGATATGGGAAGCAAAACGTACCGCAATGATTTGTTTCAAGATTATAAGGCCAACAGAAGCGAACCGCCGCTAGAGCTGATTCCGCAATTTGATCTAGCGAAAGAAGCAGCGCGAGAGCTCGGTTTTTTAAACATCGGCATAAAAGGCTATGAGGCGGATGACTGTATCGGTACGCTTTCTGCCCTATTTTCCGGGGAAGCGGAAATTACGATTGTAACGGGTGATAAAGATCTGCTTCAATTGCTGAATCATCAAGTTCAAGTAGCGCTGCTGCAAAAGGGTATCGGCAATTATAAGGTATACACAGATGAGATATTCAGAGAAGAAACGGGAGTTCCGCCAAAAGCGCTGATTGACATTAAGGCGCTGATGGGAGACACGAGCGATAACTATCCCGGCGTTAAAGGGATCGGGGAAAAAACGGCGTACAAGCTGATCCGTGAATATCAAAACATAGATCGCTTATTAGAAAGCCTCGCTCTCTTGCCGAAGGGCCAGCAAACGAAAATTCAGCAAAGCTTGAAAGAATTGGAGCTGTCAAGGCAGCTTGCTGAAATACATTGCGAGGTGCCGTTAGCCTGTACGCTTGAAGAAGCGCTTTTTTCATTAAAGATGGAAGAGGCGGCATTAATGCTCAGACGTCATCAGATAAAAGGAATTGAAAGGATGCTCGAAAAGCTGAACGCCAGAGAGATCAGCTGATCCCTCTAGCGTTTTGTATTGCTTTTTTTTGCGTTGTTTTCAAGGGCTGATTTCGGGTCTTTATGCGCATTTCCTTCCATATTTCCCTGAGTATTCACGCCCCCGGTCAGCCGGCCTTTATTTTCTTTTCTCATAGCTGTTCACCTCATTTGTAGGATGAACAGTGAGACGCAATTTCATTCCGGTTATTTATTCAGCCGAATCGCTTTTTTTGCGAGCTGATCGGCTGTTTGGTTTTGTCTGCCGGGAATCCACTTAATGAAAAACAATGGAAATCCGGACTTTAAGCGGATGATTTCGTCAACAAACGGCTGGAAAGCCTTGTTTTTAACCGCTTCAAGATCTGCGGCCCGCTCCACGATATCCGAATCCGTCCGGAATGACACGGACTCATATCCGCGGGCGGCACACAGCTTCATTCCTTCAATTAAAGCGAGAAATTCAGCTTCCTGATTTGAATGGTCGCCGATCGGAATTGAGAAAGATTCTGTTTTCCCGTCATGTTTAATAAAAATACCGATACCGGACGGGCCCGGGTTTCCGGCGCTTGCACCGTCTACATAAATTTCAGCGGGCATCATCCGTCACTCTCCATTCGGTGTCATTCGTTTTGCCGCATACGCATAAGGGACAGAAATGAGTGATACCGCAAATTTAATCAGGTAAGTTGAAATGAAGATGCTGAACCATACTCCCGCGGAATAAACGCCGATAAAGGCCACGGCAGTGAAGATAAATGTATCCAGCAGCTGGCTGAGCGCCGTACTTCCGCTGTTTCTGAGCCAGAGAAGCCTGTCTGAAGGAAAGATTCTCCGAATGGCTGAATATACATAAACATCTATCGTTTGGCTGAAAATAAAAGCCAAGAGGCTTCCGAGCGCAACACGCGGCAGAAAACCGAAAATCGTCTCAAGGGCCGGCTGTGCGATATCTGACGCAGCCGGTTTATATAAAAGAGCCCCCTGCATGGCGCATGTCAAAGCGAGCAGAGTGGAAAACCCGAGCCAGACGGCTTTGCGCGCTTCCCTGGGACCGTATTTTTCATTCAGCACATCCGTTGCGAAGAAAACGGTGCCGTACATGATATTTCCCAGTGTCGCCGTAAGCCCGAACAGCTCGACTGTTTTGACAACCTGCAAGTTGGCGCACACCGTGGCGAAACCGATCCATACGAATAGGCCCGTTTTGCCAAATCCTTTATAAAACAGAAGAACAATGATAAAATGAATGACCGCAAATAAGATCCATAACACATCGTTAAACAAAACCTGCTGACTTCCTTTCAATTTGAGAATGGTTTGATTATAGCACACGCCCGTCAACTAATGAATGGTAAGGTGATTTCAATGAATCTTAAGCCGTATATCGAAATAGAAGCAAAAGGAACAGGCCCTGTCGCGTTTTTTTCCGAAGATTGGCTGACCGTTCCGAAAGCGCGCATGCTTGCAAGAGAAGTCAGCCGCTTTCCTTATATAAAAGACATTTATTTTGAGGATGAAAAAGGCGCGAGCTGGACGCTTAAAGAATTAGAAAAGCTTACTGAAGAGCTTGCGGACGAACCTGACGACATTACAGTGTATTTCGACGGCGGCTTTGACAAAACAAGCGGACGCGCCGGACTCGGAATTGTCGTGTATTATTCTCTCGGCGGCAAGCGGCACCGCATACGGAAAAACAAAAGCTTAACGCTTCAGACGAACAATGAGGCGGAATATGCCGCTTTGTACGAAGCGCTTAAGGAAGTACAGGAACTTGGCGCAAGCAGAAATTCAATCACGATAAGAGGGGATTCCCTCGTCGTTTTACATCAGCTTGACGGCAGCTGGCCGTGTTATGATGAAACGCAAAACGAATGGCTGGATAAAATTGAAGCGCTGCTCGAATCCTTAAAGCTGACACCGACATATGAAGCCGTAAACCGAAAGGAAAATCAAGAAGCGGATGACCTTGCCAGAAAAATTCTCTCGGACCGGCAGATTGAAAGCCGTATAACATTAGAAGGTAACGGAGATGACTGATATTGGATAAAAAAAGCATTTATAAAGAATTGACAGAGCTTCAGGATGAATATTGCAAAGACTGTTTCGTAAAAAAGCATTTCCGCAAAGAGTTTGGAAAAAATCACGCTCATTCTTTCTGCATCAACCAATGCACAGTGGGGGAGAAGCTGAAAGCCTACGGCAAGGAGCTGACAAATCAATAAAAAATAAAACCGCAGCTTCTGCGGTTTTATTTTTCGAATTCATCGAGCTGATGCTGGCAATCGTCGAGAAGCATTCGCTGCTTTTGCAGAAAATCCTGGTCGAGAGCTTGCAGTTCACTGGATTGTGACATCGTTCTGGCATCCTGAATCGCCTGGTATGCAGATTCCACCAAAGTTGAATTTTGGCCCCGGGTAGCCGCTCCCGTTGTTTTCTGGGCCGTTTCCACCGCTAATTCAAGCTGGCGTTTATCCGTCAGTCCGTTTGGGAAAAATTCAGAGTCCATTAAAAAACACCTCCGCAAATAGTTTGGAGATTTTTTTTAGAAATATGTACGGAAAATAGAAAAAAATATAGAAAATAAGCCGATATAACTATTGAACCTGATTAATTAGGGCTTATTTACTATTATTCAGGGTATCTTGGGAGAGAAGGGAAAAACCAGCCGTGAATGATAAAGATTTAAAAACAATCCTTCAGCAGACATTTAAAGAAATATACGGTGATTTGGGAAGTTTAGCGGAAATGGCAAAAAAAGGAATGCCGTCAATGGAGAAACAAATTGAAGAAATTGAGCAGCGCTGCAAGCAGAATCTTGTTGCAATTGAGATTCAGACGGCAATCAAATAGGAGAGGCATACGCCTCTCCTCTATTTGTCATCTGATCAACATGTATTGAGTTTAGAGTTTTACAACATTAGAAGCTTGAGGTCCACGATTACCTTCGACAATTTCAAAAGAAACTTCTTGTCCTTCTTCTAATGATTTGTATCCTTCTCCTTCGATAGCAGTGAAGTGAACAAATACGTCGTCTCCGCCTTCAACTTCGATGAAGCCGAATCCTTTTTCGTTATTGAACCATTTTACTTTACCGTTTTGCATATTGCTTAATTCCTCCTAGTACTGTAGCACCTTCGTGCTAAAAAAAATTTTGTCATCATCCAACCGTACGTATGTAAACGTTGTTAAATGATGGTTCAACTATACACCATATGGGAGCGGACGTCAAGCGGCCGCTCCCTATTTTTTATCTTTATTTTTCCAGTAACAAAGCTTAACCGGAAAAAAACAAAAAGCACACGAATCGTTCGTGTGCTTTTCTTTTACGATAATGCCATATCCGCCTTCCCGGCCATCATTTCAGATTCTTTTATAATGTCCTGCAAAATGACTTCAGAAGAGTTGGGGAGGTGAAGGCTTTTAATATTGTCCTTCATCCGGTTCAGCTTCTCCTCATCCGCAAGAAGGGAGGTGACCGACTCTAAAATTTCTTCGTGGCGGTTGACCACGACAGCCGCACCGCGATCTTCAAAGAAAATGGCGTTTTCTTTTTCCTGTCCGGGAACCGGTTTGTACAAAATAACGGGTACTCCGATCGCCGTTGCTTCCGTCAGTGTGATGCCGCCCGGTTTCGTGATCATGCAGTCCGTAATACGGAACAGCTCGTCAATTCTTTCTACATAGCCCAGAACTTTCAGCCGGTCGGCATTGTCACCTTCCAAGCTGCTGAGGGATTCTTTCAGTGAGCTGTTTTTGCCGCATACCACCACAACCTGCACCTGATCGTCATGAACGAGATTTTCGCACAGTTCTTTTACGTTTTTCAGCACACCATGCGCTCCCGCCATAATAAGAAGAACTTTTTTGTCGGGAGAGAGATTGTATTTTTTATAAATCGGCTCTTTCGGCATCGATTCCTCGAATTGAGGCCTGATGGGAATGCCCGTGATCTTTACGTTGTTCGGGTGAGTGCCGATTTCAATCAGTTTTTCCTTCACGTAATCTGTGGCGACATAATATTTATCAACATTTTCATGAACCCAGATTTTGTGAAGGCAGAAATCGGTCATAACGTTGAACGTCGGGATCACTTTTCCGGTTCTCCGTCTGTATTCCGGTACGACAATCATCGGAAATGTATTGATAATAATGTCCGGCTTATGCTCTTCGACGAGCTGGCCTAAACGTTTATTTCCCATTTTAAAATAAATATTGAATTTGCGTTTATTATAGATTTTGTCAACTCCGTAATAAAACAAACGATAAAACTGTTTCCCGATTGAGAAGCTTTTTAAATAAAGGTATTGAGTAACCTCTGAAACAATCGGATTTGACTCTTGATACAAATTAGAAACCGTCACATCTAAGCCGAGACGCAGACACTGTTCGTAGAGCGTTTTGGCCACTTGAACATGCCCGTTTCCGTAATTTGCAGTCAAAATTAATACTTTTTTATTGGTATTCAAGTAAATTCACCTCAATGTAATCAACAACAAGCAAGCTTCATGCATCGTAAGGAGTTATTGTCTATAGATAAACATAACACAAGTGCATCATTTTATAATAAGCGCGGCAACATATTTAAACTAAATTTAATTGATATGTTCCATTATTTTAAAGTTTTGTTATACGCATACTGAATCAAGAGTATTTTATCATATTTTTGTCACCGTATCACTCAAAACAAAAATTAATCCCATTCATACGGGGTTTCCTGATATACGTAATAATTCAGCCAATTCATAAACAATAACGTTGCATGAGCTTTCCAGCGGTTAACAGGTTCTTTCCCGCCGGGCGCAAAATAGTACTTAGGAGCTTCTACGTTTGAAAGTTTTCTCTCTATGTCTCTCTCATACTCCTGAAGTAGCGTATCGGTATCATATTCCGGATGACCCGTTAAGAAAATCTGTTTTTCGTCTTTTGAAACGATTAAACAGACCCCAGCTTCCTCTGAAACGCTGAGCACATCCAGATCCGAAGCCGATTGCAGCTGTTCCGTATTAATATCTGTATGCCGTGAGTGGGGCACATAGTATAGCTCGTCAAATCCTCTTACCAATCTCTCATGTTTTTTAAGAACGGTATGCTCAAACACACCGAAGATTTTCTTCGGCAGCTCCACTTTCTCAATGCCGTAATGATAGTATAAACCGGCTTGAGCGCCCCAGCAGATATGGAGGGTTGAAGTGACATTCGTTTTGCTCCATTCCATGATTTCCTTCAATTCTTCCCAGTAAGAAACATCTTCAAACGGCAGGTGCTCAATCGGAGCCCCGGTAATAATCATTCCGTCAAACCGTTTGTGGCGGATGCTGGAAAAATCCGTATAAAATTCATCCAGATGCTGCCTTGCCGTATTTTTTGGAGTATGTGTGCTCGGAATTAAGAACGTAAAGTGAACTTGTAAAGGTGAATTCCCAAGCATCCTGAGGAGCTGGGTTTCCGTTTGGATTTTTTTCGGCATCAGATTTAAAATCACGATCTTCTGCGGCCGGATATCCTGATGAAAAGCCCGGCTTTCATCCATTACAAAGATGTGTTCACTTTCAAGCACCTGCTTAGCGGGCAGGTGATTTGGTATATTAATAGGCAACATGCCACCTCCGTTATTCCCCGTTAATTTTCTTCATTATAGAAATTTTTAAGCCATTTTTCAATCCATCCCGGCGTAATAAACCGCATTTAACGCATAATGACAGGGATAAAAGCGGCAAATGGGCATAAATTCGGAGCGGCTCTTTATTATGACGGGTAAAGAGCCGTTTGGTTCCTCGAAAAAAACGTTTTCCGTTAAGTGGAAGGAAAAAGCGGTTGCCGTTTGTTTTGCAGTGTAAAACAGGTAAAATAAATGGAGAATGTAAAAAGGAGGCCGCAGATGACAATTTACGATATAAACGTACGGACCATAACAGGCGAAGACATGACGCTATCGGCTTACAGAGGCAAGGTGATGATCATTGTGAATACAGCAAGCAAATGCGGGTTCACATCCCAGCTCAAGCAGCTTCAGGAGCTCTATGATACATATCGGGAGGAAGGTCTTGAAATATTAGGATTTCCCTGCAACCAATTCATGAACCAAGAACCTGGAAACGAAGCGGAAATTCAAGAGTTCTGTGTGAAAAACTACGGAGTCACATTCCCGATGTTTGCGAAAGTTGATGTCAATGGAGCAGACGCTCATCCTCTCTTCACATATCTGACGGAGCAGGCGAAGGGGATGCTCGGCACAAAAGCGGTCAAATGGAATTTCACTAAGTTTATCGTGGACCGAAACGGTGAAGTCACCGGGCGTTTTTCACCGAACGTCAACCCAAAAGAACTTGAAGATACGGTGCAGAGGCTTTTGGCCCGATAAGAGGTGATACGGTGAACGAAAAAGAGCAGCTGGAAAGCGTCAGGAATTGGGTCAGAGAAAAGCTTATCAATGAACGAACGGGCCATGACTGGCTTCATATTTCCCGGGTCGCAAAACTTTCTGTGTACATTGCAAAAGAAGAAGGCGCCGACTTATTTGTCACTGAGACGGCCGCGCTGGTTCATGATCTGATTGACGCCAAGCTCGAAAAAAGCGAAAGGCTGACGGCAGGCGAAGTGACAGAACGGCTGGCTGCTTTCAACGTCGCGGATGGCTCCATTCAGGAGATCACGGATATTATCACGAGAATGTCATTCAGACACAGGGAACTGCTGATAAAGCGGCCGCTTTCATTGGAGGGGAAAGTTGTTCAGGATGCAGACATGCTTGATGCGATCGGCGCAGCGGGCATCGGCAGGGCTTTTATGTTTGCCGGCGCGAAGGGTCATCCGATGTACGGAACTCAAACAAGTGTGCTGGCCCATATAGAGGATAAATTAATCAAGCTTAAAGGCTTAATGAATACAAAAGCGGGGGCCGGTTTAGCAGAGGAGCGGCATCAATTTCTTTTGCAGTTCGCCGCCCGTATCCAAAAAGAGGCCGGCATTTGCAAAAGCTAAGCGGTGCAATAGAACGCTTGTGCCGACTATGTTAGAATAAGTGTCAGATTGCGCATAGGAGGACCAATATGAAGATTAAATCAATAGAACCGACGCCGAGTCCGAACACGATGAAAGTGATTTTGACTGAAGAGCTTCCGGCAGGGAAAAGCAACAATTACAAGCCCGATCAGGCAGATGATGCTCCGGTTGTCGTACGTGATATTTTAAACATTGAAGGAGTAAAGGGCGTTTATCACGTTGCCGATTTCCTGGCTGTGGAGAGAAACGCACGTTTTGACTGGAAGGAAATTCTGCCTCAGGTCCGTTCCGCTTTCGGAATGGAACATACGGAGCAGTCTGAGAGCCGTTCTGAACAGGAATCGTTCGGTGAAGTGAAGGTTTTCGTACAAATGTTCAGCGGAATCCCGATGCAGGTCAAATTGACGGACGGCGAACGTGAAGAACGCTTCGGCCTTCCGGAACGTTTCCAAGAAGCCATTTTAAAGCTGCGTTCCGAAGCTTCAAATGTTGTATTTGAGCGGACTTGGAAAGAACAAGGCGTGCGCTTCGGAGATTTTACCGAAATCGGACACGATGTCACAGAAGAGCTTCAGGCCGCCTACAGTGGTGAGCGGCTCAAACGCCTGACAGAAGCAGCCGCACAGCAAAAGGGTGAGGCCAAACCTGCAGTGCAGCGGAAAGCTTATAAAGTGACACTGGACATGCTTGATGATGAAGACTGGAAACAGCGCTATGCCCATCTTGAGCAAATGGATCCGGATGAAGACGATTTACCAGTATTGGAAAAGGCGCTGCATGATCCGAAGACTTCGATCAGAAGACAAGCCGTCGTTTATTTGGGAATGATCGAAAAGCCGTCTGTGCTTCCGCTGTTATACAAAGCGCTTGAAGACAAAACGGTGACGGTCAGAAGGACGGCGGGTGACTGTCTGTCGGATCTCGGCGATGCGAGCGCCATCCCGGCCATGATAAAATCGCTCAGTGACTCAAGTAAGCTCGTGCGCTGGCGCGCGGCCATGTTTTTATATGAAGTCGGCGATGAAAGCGCGCTGGAAGCATTAAAAGCGGCGGAAGACGATCCGGAATTCGAAGTCAGCCTGCAAGTCAAAATGGCGATTGAACGGATTGAGCACGGAGAAGAGGCGAAAGGTTCAGTCTGGAAACAGATGACTGAAAGCAGAAAAAAAGAACAGTTATAACAAAAAGGTGCGCCATGCACCTTTTTTATTTGAATTCACTTTTTATAAAAATTATTTAGAATATTGTTGAAAAATAATTCAAAACTCTATATAGTAAGTACAATATTAATTGTTGGAGGGTTTTTATCGAAATACAGAAAGAATAGAAAAGCGAGACAGGGCAAAGACACTGTAAAATTTGCAGAACACGCCCTAGAATAAACTGAAAATTTTAAAAATAGTGCACAGTCTAAAAACAGTAGGGGGATCACCATGGCAGAATTACGCAGCAACATGATCACACAGGGAATTGACAGAGCGCCGCACCGCAGCCTTCTTCGCGCTGCCGGCGTAAAAGAAGAAGACTTCGGCAAACCGTTTATCGCGGTCTGTAATTCATACATCGATATCGTTCCCGGGCATGTTCACCTGCAGGAATTTGGAAAAATCGTAAAAGAAGCAATCAGGGAAGCGGGCGGTGTGCCTTTTGAATTTAACACGATCGGAGTAGATGACGGAATCGCGATGGGGCATATCGGTATGAGATATTCGCTGCCGAGCCGCGAAATCATTGCCGATTCAGTTGAAACGGTCGTCTCGGCTCACTGGTTTGACGGAATGGTCTGCATTCCGAACTGCGACAAAATTACGCCGGGAATGCTGATGGCGGCTATGCGGATTAATATTCCGACCATTTTTGTCAGCGGGGGGCCGATGGCAGCCGGCCGCACAAGCGACGGCCGCAAAATTTCGCTTTCTTCAGTATTTGAAGGCGTCGGCGCATATCAAGCCGGGAAAATCGGTGAAAGCGACCTGCAGGAGCTGGAACAGTTCGGCTGCCCGACGTGCGGATCTTGTTCGGGCATGTTTACGGCAAACTCCATGAACTGTCTGTCTGAAGCGCTCGGTCTGGCGCTTCCGGGCAACGGAACAATTCTTGCAACTTCACCGGAAAGAAGAGAGTTTGTGAGAAAATCAGCGGCCCAATTGATGGAGACCATCAAAAAAGACATTAAGCCGCGCGATATCGTCACCGAAAAAGCGATTGACAACGCATTTGCGTTAGACATGGCTCTCGGCGGCTCAACCAACACAGTGCTACATACGCTTGCGCTTGCCAATGAAGCTGGGGTTGAGTACTCTTTAGAACGCATTAACGAAGTGGCTGAACGAGTGCCTCACTTATCGAAATTGGCGCCGGCCTCGGACGTCTTCATTGAAGATCTGCACGAAGCGGGCGGAGTCTCGGCGGCCCTTAATGAATTAGCGAAAAAAGAAGGGGCGCTTCATCTTGACGCGCTGACTGTAACAGGCCGCACACTCGGAGAAACAATTGCGGGTCATGAAGTAAAGGATTATGACGTGATTCATCCGCTTGACAATCCGTTTACCGAAAAAGGCGGTTTGGCCGTCCTGTTTGGGAATCTGGCTCCGGACGGCGCCATTATCAAAACAGGCGGCGTACAGGACGGGATTACAAGACATGAAGGTCCCGCTGTCGTCTTTGATTCCCAGGATGCCGCGCTTGAAGGCATTATAAACCGCAAAGTAAAAGAAGGAGATGTTGTCATTATCCGTTATGAAGGGCCAAAGGGCGGCCCGGGCATGCCGGAGATGCTCGCTCCGACGTCTCAGATTGTCGGAATGGGGCTTGGCCCGAAAGTGGCGCTTATTACAGACGGCCGTTTTTCAGGAGCGTCCCGGGGCCTTTCAATCGGGCACGTATCGCCTGAAGCGGCTGAAGGCGGCCCGCTCGCATTCGTAGAAAACGGCGACCATGTCATCGTTGACATAGAAAAACGGATTTTGGACGTACAAGTGCCTGAAGAAGAATGGGAAAAACGCAAGGCCGAATGGAAAGGCTTCGAGCCGAAAGTAAAAACAGGATATCTCGCCCGGTATTCCAAACTCGTAACAAGCGCCAATACGGGCGGAATCATGAAAATATAAAACAGAGGCCTGAACAATTGAATTCCGGCCCCCTCTATAGTATCCTTGACTTCATATAAGGATTTTAGAGGGGGCTTTTTTATGTCAATGGCTTATGAAGAATATATGCGCCAGCTGGTCGTGCCGATGCGCCGTGAGCTGACGGGTGCGGGTTTTCAGGAATTAACGACTGCTGAAGAAGTAGAAAGCTTTATGGAACAGGCAGAGGGCACGACATTGGTCGTTGTCAACTCCGTGTGCGGCTGTGCAGCCGGTCTTGCCCGTCCGGCTGCGACTCAGGCTGTTTTACAGCATGAAAAAGCGCCTGATCATACGGTTACCGTATTTGCCGGTCAAGATAAAGACGCAACTGCAAAAATGCGTGAATACTTTACAGGGCAAGAACCTTCCTCGCCATCAATGGCGCTGTTAAAAGGGAAAGAGGTCGTTCATTTTATTCCCCGCCACGAAATCGAAGGGCATGACATGGAGGAAATTATGAAAAATCTGACGGATGCCTTCGATGCGCACTGCTGAAATGCCCGAATTCCGGGCATTTTCTTTTTGGAGAAAAAGATGATCACAACGAGTTACAGACCAAGCGAATATACGATACACACAGCGCAGTCGCTCAGTGTCAAGCTGGGTGACACTTACTGCAGCCGCAATAAACAGCCCATTGAAAAAATGCTGGAACGAGCGGCTAGCGATCTTTTAGTCATCGGAAAGGAACGGTTCGAACTTTACACGAAGCAAGGGGAGAAGTTCTTTTTTCACCCGAATACAGCGATGTTCCGCGCAAAGCGGTTTTTGAGAGGGGAAGCCGAGCCGTTGTTAAAAGCAGCCGGATTACGCGAAGGGGATTCCTTTTTAGATTGTACGCTCGGCCTGGCATCCGATGCGATTTTGGCAAGCCTGGCAGTCGGAAAAAGCGGACAAGTCATCGGCCTGGAGAAAAACAAGCTTGTCTCATTGCTTGTTGAAACAGGACTTCAAACGTGGGAAACCGGAATGGAGCAGCTCCAAACCGCCATGAAACGCATTCAGGTCAAACATGCCGACTGCGCCGATTATTTGCGGGAGCTTCCTGATTCATCGGTAGATGTCATTTATTTTGACCCGATGTTTCACGAACCTGTTGAAACGTCAGACGGCATTGCACCGCTCCGCGCGCTGGCAGAAGAGGGTTTTAACGAAGAGTGCATCACGCAAGCCGTCCGGGCGGCGAAAAAATGCGTAGTGCTTAAAGACCATTGGAAAAGCCCGCGGTTTGAACGATACGGCTTCAAGGTGCTGAAAAGAAAGACGGCGCTTTTCCACTTTGGTGTCATCCATGTGAGCTCATGATATCATGGGCTTCTTTTTCGTTAATCAGTGATTTCCATAACGACAAAATAAAGCAGCGTGAGAAGTGATACAGTCGCAAATAAAGCGTTAATCATCTCATCCCCTCCTTTTTCTCCTTCTTATTGTAAGCGGTTTATCCGCTCGGTCACAGTTACCAATTTCCCATATTGCATGATAATACGCTGCCGGACATGACGCCGCGCTTTCATCTATGCTAAAATAAAGGAAAAGAGGACAATAAAACAGAGGGGAACAATCTGTCATGAAATTGTGGATGAAAAAGACCCTTGTGGTTCTGTTTACCATTGTAACGTTCGGACTCGTGTCTCCTCCGGCTGCTTTGATGACAGACAAGCCTTCAGGACAGTCGAGCAGTCTTGAGCAGAATGATTACACCGCTTTTTATGATGAACACGCCCTGCCGGGAGAAGAGAAGGCAGGGCGGGAGCCTGAATTACTGTTTCAATCGTATCAGCAGCAGCTTCTCGGTGATGCTGAAAATCAATCATTTTTAAAATTCGGCAGCAAAATCTCTCCGGTCATTGAAGATGACTACAGAAGTGAAATTCTGCCGAAAATCGAAGATGTGATCACAGGACATTTAGCCAAGTTTCAAGATGATGAAGCGTATCAGGATGTGGTTATTTCCAGCAAACCGTCGGCCGGAAAAACTGAAAAAATTTTTCATGTGTATAACAGGCTGACGGGTGAAGATCTTTTAAGGTTCCACGTCCGCCGGGATCATCCTCCGCAAGACGGCTACTGGTTTAATTTTCATTACCATACCGCTGAAGACGGATTTCAATCACATCATGAGCTCGGCAGCATTTACTGGGACCGCAATACGCCGCCTGACTGGATGAGCGTGTAATAGCGAGAAGAAATAAAAAAAATCATTTCTGAGAAATTTTGCAGAAATGATTTTTTATTGTGTTACACTACTAAAAGACTACTTTAAAAGGATGAAAAAAATGAAACAATATAAAGATTTGTGCCGTCATGTGTTAGAAAACGGAGAAAAAAAAGGAGACCGTACGGGAACGGGTACGATCAGCACGTTCGGCTACCAAATGCGGTTTAACCTTCAGGAAGGTTTCCCGATGCTTACGACGAAAAAGCTCCATTTTAAATCCATCGCGCATGAGCTGCTTTGGTTTTTAAAAGGAGATACGAATGTCCGCTACCTTCAGGAAAACGGAGTCCGCATCTGGAACGAATGGGCGGATGAAAACGGAGAACTCGGACCGGTTTACGGTTCTCAATGGCGTTCATGGCGCGGAGCGGACGGCGAGACCATTGATCAAATCTCCCGGCTGATTCATGACATCAAGACAAACCCGAATTCCAGACGTTTAATCGTCAGCGCCTGGAATGTCGGCGAAATTGATCATATGGCGCTTCCGCCTTGCCACTGCCTGTTTCAGTTTTATGTCGCGGACGGAAAACTGTCGTGTCAGCTTTATCAGCGCTCAGCGGATGTCTTTCTCGGCGTGCCGTTTAATATTGCGTCTTATGCGCTTTTAACATTGATGATCGCGCATGTGACGGGACTTGAACCGGGTGAGTTTGTTCATACATTCGGAGACGTCCACATTTACCAAAACCATATGGAGCAGGTGAATTTGCAGCTGACAAGGGATGTCCGTCCGCTGCCGAAACTGCGGTTTGCGCGAAACGTTGATTCTATTTTTGATTTTACGTTTGAAGATTTTATCATTGAGGATTATGACCCGCATCCGCACATAAAAGGAGCTGTCAGCGTATGATTTCGTTTATTTTTGCGATGGATGAAAACCGGCTGATAGGAAAAGATAACGATCTGCCTTGGCACCTTCCCGATGATCTCGCATATTTCAAAAAAGTGACGACGGGCCACACCATTGTAATGGGGCGGAAAACGTTTGAATCAATCGGACGCCCGCTTCCGAACCGGCGTAACATCGTTGTAACCTCACGGGACGAATCTTCATTCCCGGGCTGTATTACCGCCGACTCGGCTGAGGAAGTGCTCAAGCTGATCCCGGCGGATGAAGAATGCTTTGTGATCGGCGGAGCCCAGCTGTACAGTGCGCTCTTTCCTTATGCGGACAGACTCTACATGACAAAAATTCACCATGTCTTTGAAGGAGACCGTTTTTTTCCGGAATTTAATGAAGCTGAATGGGAATTGACATCCCGCAAACAGGGAGTAAAAGATGAAAAAAACCCTTACGATTATGAGTACCTTGTATACGAGAAAAAGAATTGAGTTTAAGCAGGGGGACAAGAATTGATTCGTTACGGCTGCCTTGTGATGTACGTTGTATTTATGTTCATGAAAAATATTCAGGAATATATCAATCAAAAAGAGCTTGACCCGCGGCTTTCTTTTCAAAAACAGATGAGGCTGGTGTATGAGCGGCCGAAAGCCTTTATGAGAGGCTGCATTGACGTGTCGGGATCGGCAATCGGCATTCATCATGATCAGCCGATACCGGACGGCCCCGTATTGTATGTGCATCCCAGATTGCGCCCGGCTGATCTTCTTCTGCTTGCGGGACATCTTGAAGAGCCGGCTGGTTTTATCGCTGGCGAGAAAGCTTTCCGGATGCCGTTTCTCGGAAATTGGCTGCGGCTGATGGGTGTCATTTGTGACGGAGACAGCCGGGATGCCATGTTTCAGGAGGCGGAAGTCCGTCTGCAAAAAGGGCAAAGTCTGATTCTGTCCGAAGACGGCAAAATCAATCCGGAGGAACTGGCCCTTCGTTTCGATCTCCCGATTGTGCCTGTCAGCACTTCGGGAACAGACCGGCTGCTGCGGGGCAGATTACTGAAACGGCTGAAACCGGCTGACATTGAATTACATATAAAGCCCGCTTATTATCCGGCCGGTCAGAAACGGCTCCGTGCATAAAAAAAGCACAGTCTCTATAGAGAGGCTGTGCTTTTTTATTTCAGATAAAGGGGACTTTGACGCAATAAAATAAAATACAGAAAAACATCGAGGCGCTGCCGCCTAAAACAAAACTGTGCCAAATGGCGTGATGATACGGAACCTTTCTCCAAATATAAAATATTGTGCCGGCGGAATACAATAAGCCGCCGAAAAGAAGAAGGCCGAAACCGGGGCCTGACAGCGAAGCGTACAGCGGTTTAATGGCGACGATGATCAGCCAGCCCATCATTAAATAGACAAGCGTTGAAAAAATGATAAACCGCTTCACGAAAAAGATTTTAAACACGATGCCTCCGATGGCAAGCGACCAAACAATAATTAAAAGGGTCAGACCGAGCGCCCCTTTAAGGGGTCCTAATAAAAATGGCGTATATGTTCCGGCTATTAATACGTATATCGCGGAATGATCCACAATCTCAAGAATGTCTTTCGTTTTTTTATGCTGAATGCTGTGCAAAAGAGTCGAGCTGAGATACAGCAGCAGCATTGAAGCGCCGAAGATTGAAAAGCTGACGATGTCTGTCGGCGATCCGTATTTCACCGCGAAGATAATGAGAAAAATAAGCGCCGGAATCGACAGCAATACACCGATTCCGTGTGTGACGGCATTTGCGATTTCTTCTTTTATTGTGAACAATCAAATGTCCTCCTTTTTAAAGGATTTGTTTTTGCAGTGACTGCAAAAAGCTCAACCCTTCTAATGTAATTTTTGTTCCAGCGCGTCCTCGGCCTTTTGTCACATAGTTCATCTTTTCTAAGTAATCAAGCCTGTTTCTGACCTGCTGGGGCGATAATGTCATTGTGCTGTTTTCGCTTAATTCGGATATGCTCCGTCTGCTGGCAGGTTCGCCTTTTGTATTTAAGTCTTTAATTGATTCCAAAATAAACAAAAACTCTTCTTTCTCCATCAATGTCAGCCGTTTTTCTTTTTTCTTAGCTGTTTTCGCTTTCTGGCTGTTTTTGATATACAGCGGGACATCATCGGGATAAATCGTGCTGCCGGATGCTGCCGCGGCCATATAGTACGCCGCATTTTGAAGTTCCCTGATGTTGCCGTTAAAGGTGTGCCGCTCAAACAGCGGATAAACGGACGGATCGATATGAACATGCTGCCCCGTGGCTGTCAGCATATGCTGCAGAAGAAGCGGTATATCGCTTTTTCGTTCAGATAAAGCAGGGAGCGGAAGGCATAACACGTGAAGCCTGTAAAATAAATCTTGGCTGAACGTATTTTCTGCGCCGGTATCACCAAGATCCGCCGTGCTGCTTGCAATGATGCGGGCAGAAAGCCCGGCATCCAGCTCGGAAAGAAGGCGGGCCTGTACCGAGAGCGGCATGTCTCCGATTTCATATAAGAATAATGTTCCGCGGCGGGCCCTGTTTAATGCGCCTTCAGCGCCGAACAGTTCATATTCGAGCCGCTCTTCGCTTTGGCTGCAGTGAACGGTAATAAATAGTTCGCTGTTTCTGCGGGATTTATGATGGATCGCTCTGGCCATTTGTTTTTTTCCGGTTCCGACTTCACCCGTTATGAAGACTGGCAAATCAGATAAGGCAAATTGCGAGGCCAATCGTTTCGCTTCTGAAAAGGTGTGATGTTCGCCGGCTAGCTGATAAAAAGGATCAGTTTGTTCAATTACACTCATGAATTGGCTCCTTTTGGTTCTAATTGGTTTAAGTATAACACGTTTGTGCGATCGAAAATATCTTTTTCTCTTGTATCGGTTCATTTAATTTTATTTACAAAATTAAAATAATTGTCTTATTATTTGAATATTCATGTTATAATGGCATATTAAATAGGGATTTAAATAAGAAAGGACTCTGTAAATGAAACCGTTGCTTAAAGAAGACTCTCTCATCCAGGTAAAAGACATTTTAAAAGCGCACCAAAATGTAAAGGACGTTGTGATACATACGCCTTTGCAGAGGAATGACAGACTTTCTGAGAGGTATGGCTGCAACATCTATTTGAAAAGGGAAGACCTGCAGGTGGTCAGATCATTTAAGCTCAGAGGGGCTTATAATAAAATGAGGCAGCTCTCAAAAGAGCAGACTGAAAACGGAATTGTATGCGCAAGTGCGGGAAACCATGCGCAGGGGGTTGCGTTTTCATGCAAACACCTCGGCATTCACGGCAAGATTTTTATGCCGTCAACCACACCGAGACAGAAAGTATCCCAAGTGGAACTGTTCGGAAAAGAATTTGTTGAAATCATATTGACGGGTGACACTTTCGATGATGCGTATAAGAGTTCTGCGGAATGCTGTGAAAAAGAAAACCGCACGTTTATTCATCCGTTTGACGATCCCGATGTCATGGCCGGACAGGGAACGGCTGCCATCGAAATTTTAAATGACATTGACGTTGAACCGCATTTTCTTTTTGCAAGCGTAGGGGGAGGAGGACTCCTGTCCGGGCTCGGCACGTACATGAAAAACATCTCGCCGGATACAAAAATCATAGCGGTAGAGCCGAAGGGCGCAGCCTCCTATTTTGAATCGAAAAAAGCCGGACAAGTGGTTGAACTTGAGAAAATTGATAAATTTGTCGATGGGGCGGCCGTAAAAAAAATCGGCGCCGAAACCTTTCAAACGCTCGAAACCGTCGTCGATGACGTTGTGCTTGTCCCGGAAGGAAAAGTGTGCAGCACGATTCTCGAATTATATAATCAATGCGCCATCGTAGCGGAGCCGGCGGGGGCATTGTCCGTGTCAGCACTTGATCTGTACAAGGAAGAGATTAAAGGGAAAAACGTCATCTGCATGGTCAGCGGAGGGAATAATGACATCGGCAGAATGCAGGAGATGAAGGAACGCTCCATGATTTATGAGGGGCTGCAGCATTATTTTATCGTTAATTTCCCGCAAAGGGCGGGAGCGCTTCGCGAATACCTAGATGAAGTGCTTGGGCCTGATGATGACATCACCCGGTTTGAATACACGAAAAAAAATAACAAAAGCAGCGGCCCCGCATTGGTCGGCATTGAGCTTAAGCATCGGGAAGATTACGGCGCGCTCATTGCCCGGATGAATCAAAAAGGATTTCATTACGTAGAGGTAAATAAAGATCAGGATCTGTTTCACCTGTTAATCTGACTTTTTTTAGAACGGCCGCGCAAAATGACAGACACGCTTTCTCAGATTGTATATAATAAAAAGAAAACAATCGAAAAAGAAGGATTGATATCTTGTTACTCAAAAGCCTAGAGTTCAAACGACAGGACGGGATTCAGGTAAAAGTGACAGAAATACCGGTTGTCACGGAAGGTGAACATTATTTTTTTCAAATTCATCAGCACCTTGAGCTTTATTTGAGAGAGGTTTTTGCTTCACATAGTGTGAGAACAGTGTATTCATTCCGACAATATGTCAAGCGCCGTATGAAGTGGAAAGATTACGAGGCCGTTTTCAACCAAGAGATTTTAAAACATAACGCATAACGGTGCATATTCCTTAGCGCCTTCCTTTTGATAAGGGAGGGTGCGGGAATTTTTTTATGATGAATGCTGTAAGCGTTTTATCCATGGGGGGAATGGAAATGAAAAAAGTGAAAATCTTCGCTGCCGTCTTTTGTTTGCTGCTCTTGTGCGCCTGCGGGGGGAAAACGATAAAAGACCCGCTGAACTATCAGATTGAACCGTTTTCATACCAGAACCAAGACGGGAAAACAGTGTCACTGAAAAGCCTCAAGGGAAAGGTCTGGATTGCCGACTTTATGTTTACAAATTGTAATACGGTCTGTCCGCCGATGACGGCCCACATGACCGAACTGCAAAAAAAACTGAAGGCTGAGAATCTGGACGTGCGGATTGTGTCGTTCAGTGTAGATCCTGAAAAGGATACGCCGAAACAGCTGAAAGCCTTTGCTTCCAAATATCCGCTTTCGCTTCGCAACTGGGATTTTCTGACCGGTTACAGCCAAAAGGACATCGAAGATTTTGCGCTGAACAGCTTTAAAGCAATCGTCAAAAAGCCGGAGGGAGAGGACCAGGTCATACATCAAACCTCTTTTTATTTAGTCGGGCCTGACGGCAAGGTGCTTAAAGATTATGACGGTGTGCAGAAAGTTCCGTATGATGATATCCTGTCAGATGTCAAAGCGGCTGAGGAGCTCAAGTAAACTGGCAGATTAGACATTTTCAAATCTGAAAAAACATGTTACACTTTCCACTAGTAGACGGGGAAGGAGCAACCAGATTGAAGCTGCGAATGTTCTCATTGATCGCCGGACTGGCTTTGCTTTTATCAGCTTGTTCTGTCCAGCGCACCGGTTCTGACACTGAAGAACCGAAAACGAAAGATCATATTGTCATAGCTGCGGTCGGTGATTCATTGACTGAAGGAGTAGGAGATCCTGACGGTTCAGGATACGTCGGCAGGGCAGCGGAGTCTCTTAAGAAAAAGGGACATGTGAAAACGGTAGATATTAAAAATTATGCGGTGCAGGGTGACAAAACGTCGGACCTGCTGAAAAAGCTTGATAATAAAAAAGTTCAGAAATCATTAAAGAGCGCCGACTATATCTTTTTTACCATCGGCGGTAATGACTTAATGAAGGTGCTCCGCCAGAATGTGATGCAGCTGACGGTTCAGCCGTTCCAAAAGGAAGAGAAACCTTTTGAAAAACGATTCAAGGCGATCGTTTCAAAAATCCGCAAATATAATGAAAACGCAGAGCTGGTGTATGTCAGCATGTATAATCCATTCACGTTTACGCTGCCTGAATTAAAAGAAATTAATGGGGTTGTAACGGATTGGAACAAGATCGCCGCAAAAGAGCTGGAAAAAGATCCCCACGCCGCTGCGGTGAATGTTGAAGACTTGTTCAGTCAAAAAAGCGGCAGCAGACGGATTTCAAAGGATGATGATTTTCATCCGAACGCAAAAGGGTATGCACTCATCGCCGATCGATTGTACGGCATCATTGAAAAACAAGGGTTACCAGCAGAATAGGGTGAAATGATGAAAAAGTGGAAATCGCTGTTTTTTGTTCTTCTCGCACTCAATGTGATTGCCGCCGCGGTAATTGTGACATTATTGGTTATGCCGGGAGAGCAGGCGAAAATACAAGATCAGACAAAAAGTGAGTACGGCTTTCATATCACGAGCTCGAAAGAATCTCTTGCCAGGTTTGTGAATGCGTACTTAAAAGAGAAGGCATCGAATCAGCTTGACTACAAAGTGGACATCAATAACGATGTGCACGTGGCAGGTAAAATTAAAGCATTCTCAACCTCCATTAACGCGGTCGTCACATTTGAACCGTCCGTACAGGAGAACGGAGATGTGATGTTGAAAGTGACGAAGTTTTCCTTAGGCGAATTAAGCCTGCCGATCAGCTTTGTGCTGAATTATATGGACAGCTTTTATGAACTCCCGTCATTTGTGCACGTTCATTCCGGGGATAAAAGCATCGAGATCCGTCTGTCGGAAATGCCTTTAGACAACGGCATGTATGTAAAAGCGGATAAAATCAATCTCGACACGGATGAAATTGAATTTTCCTATTATCATCCAAAACAATAAGTTTTCATAAAAAAAACACAGATCCTTTCAGGGATTTGTGTTTTTTCGTGTCAGCGTTTTTTGTCCAGCTTGCTGAACAGTTTGATTAACGTTGCGAGCTCTTCATCAGAGTAGCAGTCAAACCGTTTAAAAAAGTATTCTGTTTTTTTCTGGTTGAAATGATCGACAATTTTCTCCCCGGCTTCCGTAATATAGATTCTGATAATTCGTCTGTCCTCTTTGGAACGGATGCGGGTGATCCATTCCTTTTCTACTAAAGCGTCGGTCACTGCGGTAATGTGGCTTGCGGAGACCTCAAGAATGGGGGCGAATTCCGTTACTTTTTTAGGTCCTTGTTCACTGAGAATCCGCAAAATGGTGAATTCGTTCCTGGACAGCTCTTTATCTAGAATTTCATTAACTTCATTTCTGATTTGTTTAAACACTTTTCGAAGCAAAGCTTCCATATCATACATCATTTGTGTCCTTACTTTCAAATCATGAACCTCCAATATGTAGTCAGCGTGGCATTCGTTTAGCTTCCCCTGAAAGCAGAATTATTTTTATTCTGTTTATACATGCTATAATATAATAATACCACGTATGAACAAAGGAGGGCACCCGTATGTCAGAAAAAAAAGAAATCGCCACATTTGCAGGCGGCTGTTTTTGGTGCATGGTGAAGCCGTTTGACGAACAGCCCGGGATTGAAAAGGTGGTGTCCGGCTATACAGGAGGTCATACTGAGAATCCGACTTACGAAGAAGTGTGCAGTGAAACGACCGGACACAGAGAAGCCGTTCAAATCACATTTCAACCTGACATTTATCCGTATGAAAAGCTTGTCGAGCTGTTTTGGCAGCAGATCGACCCGACTGATGCAGGCGGCCAGTTTGCAGACCGCGGAAGTTCATATCGGGCGGCGATATATTACCATAATGATGAACAAAAACAAATCGCTGAAGCCTCAAAAAAACAGCTTGAAGAAAGCGGCATATTTAAAAAGCCGATCGTGACAGACATTTTGAAGGCTGAGCCTTTTTATGAAGCGGAAGGCTATCATCAGCACTTTTATAAGAAAAATCCTGATCACTACGGGCGCTACCGTGTAGGTTCCGGACGTCAAGGCTTTCTGGATGAGCATTGGAGGGACAGATAAGATGGCTTTTAATAAAGAAGAAAAAATCAAATCATTAAACCGCATGCAATATGAAGTCACACAAAATAACGGAACGGAGCCGCCGTTTCAAAATGAATTCTGGGATCACAAAGAAGAGGGGCTGTATGTTGATATCGTATCGGGAAAGCCCTTGTTTACTTCTCTGGATAAATTCGATTCTCATTGCGGCTGGCCCAGTTTTACAAAACCGATTGAGGAAGAAGAGGTTGACGAAAAACTGGACACAAGCCACGGGATGATCCGGACGGAAGTGAGAAGCAAAACAGCTGATTCCCACTTAGGCCACGTATTTAATGACGGTCCGGGGCCAAGCGGTCTCCGTTATTGCATTAACTCTGCGGCACTCCGGTTTATTCCGAAAGACAAGCTGAAGGAAGAGGGCTATGAAGCCTGTCTGCATTTATTTGAAAAATAGAGCTCAGCAATGAGGCCTGCCTATCAGACAGGCCTTTTTTCTATGTTTTTTTTTCTTCATGTAATCGTTCAATAATCTTTACGATTGTGTCTTTTGTGATGAGCGGCGCCTGATCGGATTGATATCTGGGGAGATTGACCTTCCGAAATTCCGGATGTTTGGCGGGTTCCGGCAATATTGCGTAAAGATTGCCCCATTCATATAAAGATTCCGTCTCATGCGGAGAGGTCAGTTCTTCATGAAGCTTTTCACCGGGGCGTTTTCCTACTTCAACAGCGGCGGGGCGCGGCAGTCCGTGCCGGAACGCATACTCCTCAAACCCGTGAAGCAGTTCTTCAAGCCTCAGGGACTCCATTTTAAAAATAAACGTTTCTCCGCCCTTTGTGATCGCCGCTGATTGCAGGGTGAGCGTTGCGGCGTCATCAATCGACATAAAAAACCTCGTCATGTTTTTATCCGTAATGGTGAGCGGACCGCCTGCCATCAACTGCTCAAATAAAATAGGAATAACAGAACCGCGTGAACCGAGCACATTGCCGAAGCGGACCGAACAAAACACCGTACCGCGGTTTTGAACATGATGATTCGCCTGATGAAACAGCTTTTCGGACAACAGCTTCGTAGCTCCCATTGTGTTTACCGGGGAAACGGCTTTATCGGTTTTTTAAGATATTTACTGTATTTTGAGGGACTATCAGTGACGGTGAGGTCGAAAACGAAAAATTAAACCTTAGGATAGGGGTAATTTCAAACTGAGCCGGAATTGGCCCTTTTCTTTTTTGTGTCATCGTAACGATAACTTCTTTGAAGACCATTCTTAATAGCGCGTTCTTTTTCTCTGTGCTTGATTCAATGTGATATTGATCAATTATCCTATTTATGTTGTTTCTGACTGTATTACTGTCTATTTCTGATTGCGCTTCTTGGGTTCCATTGAGCTCTTGCTTGGCAATCTGGAGTTCTTTAAATTCTTCATCTAAAACAGCTTTTCTTTTCAAAAAAAGTTCATCAGTGTAAATGCCGCTCTCATATTTCTCGAAGATAAAATTCTCTTTATTTATTAACTCTTGTTCTTTTTGTGAAAGATGTTCAGACATTTGTTTTTTTGTTTTCACATTACTATTTATGTCTTCGTATTTAGAAATCATTGAAATGATATGTTTTGTTAAAGTCTTATTATCTAAGTTGCTTAAAGAAGAGAGGTAATCCAAAATGGCATTTTCAACATCGTTATATCTTACATAAGTGCATTTATTCTTTTTGCAAGTGAGTGATTTAACGTGATACACACTTTTCGTGCCGTTTTTGTTTTCTCGCGTTCTCCTAGTTTCGTATTTAGATAATGGTTCACCGCACTTAGAACAAGTGCATACGCCTGCCAATTCACTTAATTCCAATGCATTTTTATTAGGCAGCAGGGGGACTTTGTTTGCAATTTTCTCTTGTGATTGTTGAAATTGTTCTTGATCTATTATAGGGGCATGTGCATCCGATACTACAATTTGTTCCTTTTCAGGTCTAATTGTTCGTTTACCGTCTTTTGTTTTTTCCCTAACCTTATATTTAACAGTTCCGATATACGCTTCGTTTTGCAGAATTGCTTTAATTGTGTATTGATTCCAGCGCTTTTTTCCTGATGGAGTCGGTATTTGTAATTTTGTTAAGTGAGAAGCAATCGCTGTATAACTATAATCTTTTCCATTCAACCCATTTAAAAAGATGTTAAAGATGAATTGAACGACTTTTGCTTTTTCTTCGACTGGGACTAGTTTGGATGTTTTTTTGTTTAACCGGTATCCATAAGGCGCTAGCCCGGAAATCCATTTCCCCTGTGCCGCATATGTGTATTTAGCGCCTGTCATACGCTCTCTGGTCATTTCAAATTCTTCTCTGGCCATAAACAATTCAAAACGAATCTGACGCATGTCTGCAGGGTTTCGAGGGTCATAAACTTTATATGGTGTAATAATAATCAATCGCTTGTTTTGAAGAAGGTTAACAATTTGTCCCGCATCACTGTAACTCCCGCGGCTGAGTCTTGTTATTTCTTTAACAGCAATTGCCTGGTACTTGCCTTCATCGAGGTCTTTAAGACATTCTTTAAAAACAGGGCGGCCCTCAATGCTATCTCCTGACCCGATTTCCATTTTTAATTCATAGGGGATTTCAATCGACTTCAGTATTTTATTCATGAGTTCTTTTTGTTCTGTTAGCGTATCTTCGCCTGTTCTTTTTTCTCGCTCCATATCCTGACGAGAGCGTCTAAGATAACCTAAAATATTTGTAATGTTATAAGAATGAACGATGTTTTTTAATTCCAAAAAATCAGCACCTCCTCTTTATTGTATTTGCTGTAAAAACAGAAGTATTCATACAATATGCTGTCTGACATTGAATACGAAAATAACGTAATATATTGTAAGGATTGTATTGTTTGAATATTGATCTATTCTAATCGTATTCATTTTTTAATTAAACGCCGACTGTAATTAACAGGGTTTTTATTTTGTTCATTTAATCCTCATATGGCAGCGCTTATGAGCAACTATAACTTGAACACTAAATAAAATAATGGTTTTATCCATAAACAAAGAACTTAAAACGATGGGGGAAATATCAAAGGAGCTTAATATTCCAGACTGGGGTATTCTGAATCTTTTTTTAAGGCGAAAAAAGTGGACAAGCTTTCTTATCCTGAATTGTCAAAGAGGAGGAGAGCAAAGGACTTTGATCTGTTATACGATCTGCATTTCAACAAAAAAATGAGTCTAAAAGAAATTGGCCGGAAATATGGTTATTCACCTCCCTACATCCGTCAAGTTTTTAAGGATCAAGGAATTGAGCACTTGGCGTTTAAAAATCAGAATAAGAATTAAGGAAATTAACGGATACGTTAATTCTAAAAACATCTAAGACTGTTTTTGAGAACAGTCTTTTTTATGTAGTAAAAATATCTTAAATTGTGAATGAATATTTGATCACCGTAGTGATTTCTGAACAGTTTCAAATGCAGGACTTCCTTGCCTTTTTTAAACTAATATTATAAAAACAGGAAAAAATATTAGTATTTTATGGTATTGTGGTCAATGTGTTGAACAATAAAATTAGGGATAAAGGAGAGTTTAAATAAAATTCTTTTGATGTTGCTTGCAGCCGTTATAGCCATCCCTACTGTTGGAGCTTCGGCCTCAGAAGTGCAAAAAGCAAGTGTTTCTAAACAGGACGTGCAATTTACTTATAATCCTACCGAGCTTCAAAAACTAGCTAAAGAATACTCAGTCCCACCAGTTAAAGAAAAAGGCATTTTAAATGCTGCTGAAGAATTAAAAGGTCTCGAAAATGGTAACTCACAAGATCAAATGAGTACTATGGGAGCTAAAAGCGCCGCAGCTAAAGAAGCGATTAAGGTTATTAGAGGACTAGCGAATAATGCTTGGGCAAAAGACATTTTAGGTACAATGTTTGGAAAGTCCACGGTAAACAAGATTATTAAAAACACAAACAAAATTTGTAAGGTTCTCGAAGATATAACCGGAGCTCCTAAAGAGGTTGCTGCTATGGCAAGAAAACAAATCCCGCCAGCTATTAAAGGTGCAGTTGGCGCAGGAGTTGCTGAAACAATTGGCATGGCAGTAGAATATATCATCCTTGCTGCAGATTATCTTGTTCTTTAAATACTAAAATTAAAGGTGATAACATGACTGGAAATCGTTTTGTAGACTGGTGTAACGAAAATAACTTAAATTCTAAAGATGAAACTTTTCTCGTCCAGTTGTCAGGTGCATTTTGTAATTATGAAAATGATAAAGCGAAAGAAATGAATAAACAACTATTCATTAACCGATACGGTGAAGAGCTTGGAATTAGCTCCATTAAAGGAGATAATCGATCAGAATATGAAGAAATTATTCGTACTTATGAAAAGAATAATTACAAGCAGAACGAAATTAATATAGATGAACTGCTTCAGGTATTATTTGAGACAGAGATGATGTTATCTTTAAAAGAAAAGTTTTGATAAAATCCTAATTGATGTATCATAGGGGTTTAATCAGCCACTATAGGCCACAGAGTCCCTCACACGCTCAGTGGTTTTGAATGTATCCAAATAAAAAAAGAAGCCTCAGAGGACTTCAAAATAATTAATTCTTCTCACATGCAAAGTTGTCATTATCCCGATCCATCTTAGATGTATAAGCAGGGTGAGTGCTTGGTACTCCATGCGGATATTTCTTTCTCAGCTCTGTGCAGTTTGCAAAGTGTTCTGTTCCTCCAGCAGAAGGGGAGGCTTGTGCAGAGTTAGAAGAGCTGCTTGATGCTGAACCGCTTGAGTTCGATTTATGTGTCTCGGATTGGTGTGTTGCAACTGACTTTTGAGCCGGCTTAGATACACTTACTGATTTCTTCGGTTTCGTTACGCAGCCATTAAATCCTTTATCAGTCGCATATCCATTCTTACTCCAAATCTTCAAGTCTTTATCTTTCGCAGCTTGCTCATCTTTCTTATACGTGTCTAAATACTTCGTGTTTGGCTCATATACATAAGCTACTCGTGCTAATCCTTCTTTAAGCAGTGTTTCTTGTACTGATTTGCCATCTGCATAAACGTAAGCCAGCATTCTCCCATACTTGTCTGTACGATCTCCTTTATCAAACTCCAGTTGAAGTTCTCCCTTGTTAACCAGCTGTTTGTTTCTTGCTGAAGCATCCTCACCATATGGTTGTACGCAAGAGTTTGGGTTCTTAGTTTTAGGCGTGTCAACAAGTAAATAACGAACAGTTTTGACTTCGCCTTTATAGTTAACTTTAATCGTATCCCCATCAACTGTTCTGTTAAGTGTTACATCGACCAGCTTTTTCTTTTTGTCAGACGCCTTTTTATCCGACGAATCCTTCTTTGAAGCATTTTCGGCTTTTTCACTTTTGTCATTTGATTGAGTGTCTGCCTTTGTCTCTTTTGCATCCTTTTCTTCTTGCTCTGTTGTTTTAGCTTGATCTGAATCTGTTTTATCTGTAGAAGCAGAATCAGATCCACACGCAGCCAAAGAAAAGCTTAGAGATAATGCGCCAATACCTAACAGCCATTTCTTCAATGTAATTCCCCCAATTTGTTTGTTCTGTCTCTATATCGGACAAACCTTCCTAATTATAAGTATAAAACCAAAGATTGTAAATTTCATTTTGGCATTTTAAGACACTCAAATACAGTTGTGTGGTAAAATTTAGTGACTCAAACACCTTAGAGGAGGGAAATTTAATTGGAAGAAGGAAAGTTAATTCGCATGACTCTTGATGGGATAAAGGAAGCTGTTTCTAAATACGGAACTTTTCCTATGCTCCAACATGGAGGGCATGTCATGGAAGATGCTGCTTTTCAATTCAGAGACCCAGCCAGTCCTCAAGAAATTAATAGTTTAGAAAAGATGTTAGGGGTAACTTTGCCTAATGATTATAAAGAGTTCCTATTCAATCACAATGGAATGGAAATGTTTAATGGTATTGAGCTTCTTAGTACAGAAGGGATAATTGAATTTAATGAAGTTCAAGACTTCCCTAAGGGATATGTCCTAATTGGGTACCACTATGATGGCAGGTATGTTGTTGACACAAACAAATCAAATAAGGGATTAGGATATATGATGTATCTGGATTCAATTGATAATATTGAAGATGCGGTATATTTAGACTCTAACTTTGAGATATGGTTTGACATGTTGGTGTCATCAAATGGAGCTAAATACTGGGAAGTGAAGCCGAAAATCCAAGAGTATTATAAATATATTTCAGAATAGAAAATTTAGATAAGATTAAGTGGGAAGGAGACTTAAATGAAAGTATTTGAAGCAGCCTCGTTCATTTCAGCCGCAGAAAAGCGAGCAATAGAATACGATCAGATTAGAGAGCAATTTATTAATCTCAGAAAAGCATTTCAAGGAATGGCTGATTTAGATGACAGTGAGTTTTCAGGCAAAGGCGCTGATAACATCAAAGCATTCTTCCAAGATCACGCTGGTGTCACAGACAGCTGGCTTGATCTGATCGATGTGAAGATTGCTTTTCTTAACAGTATTTCAGGAAAAGTAGCTGATGCCGGATTGGCCGATTCGTTTGTGGAAGAGTCCTTTTTAGAACACGAGCTGATCCATGCGAAGAATCAATCACAAGCCATCATGCAGGAGCAGCGCAATGAAATGAAAGGTATCCTTGATGAAATCAGCGATATCATTCATCTTGATGTTTTCTCTACAGAGGATGTCGATCAAAAGCTGGATTCAGCGGACAAAAAACCGGGATGAGACCATACATAAGCTTGGAAAGCTTGATCACGATCTAACGAAAGAATACGCAGAAACCGAGGCAAATGAACATTTCATTCAGGCAGATTTTCAACAGCTCCAAAACGCTACGGGCCAAGGAAAAAACGCCACTCCGCTTCACTATAACGCTAAGGCATACAGGGAAAGTGACATACATAAGAAAAAAGGCGAAATTGCAAGACATTCGGATGCTTATCTGACGTTTAAAAAGGAAGAAGCGAAAGAGCGGGAAATCAAGGATCTGAAGAAAAAGCTCGCTGACGGTGTGACCGATCCGGATGAATATTTGGAAATTGCGAAGAAGATCGGCTATGAAAACCTTGAACCTTCCCAGCAGCAATATGTCGTTCAGCTTGAACAAGCAAAACAGCTGGAAGAAGCCGGAGAAGTAACTTGGGATATTTTAAAAGGAGCCGGCGTTGGTTTATATGATGTCGGGAAAGACATGGTAACCGGTCTACGGGACTTTATAACCAATCCGGGGGAAACCTTGTCAGCACTGGGGAATGCAGTACTTCATCCTGTTAAAACATATGATGCTGTTGCAGAGGCAATTGAAGAGTCGTATCAAAAAGATATGGTAAATGGAGATGCGTATTCCCGATCAAGATGGGTGACATATGCAATTGGTTCAGCAGCTGTGGCTGTCGTCGGAGGCGCAGGAGCCGTTAACAAAGCTGATGCGGCGGGGAAAGTCATAAACAAGGCAGGACAGGCAGGGAAGAAAATTAAAGACGTTAAACTTCCAGAACTGCTTCCTTATAACTCTAAATATGATCTTGCTCTGGCAGGTGACGTACCATACAATGTGGTTGACAGCCAAAACCTTAAAAATCAACTATTAACTAATGCGAAGAAATTAGATGAGAGTAGAAAGCCGTTTACAGGTAAGGAATTAACTTTCCCTTGGCTAAATAAAGAGAAGTATGGCGCCTTTGAAGTTAAAGGGAAGGTAAAAGCTTCGGGTAAAACTAAAGATGTAAGTCGAAGAGTATACACGTTGAAAGATATTGATATAAACAAAGTTGATGCTGAAAGCGGAAAAACAAATTTACAACTTATGAAAAAAGGTGACGCTCCTTTTGCTAATGATGGCACAAAAATCAACTTACATCATTTAATTCAAGAAGAGCCAGGAACGATGGTGGAAATTCCAGCTTCTGTTCATCAAAATAATAAAAAAGTTCTCCATGGATTGAAAAAAGGTGGGGAAAGTTTTAGAAATGACAGGGAGTTGCGGAATCAGTATAAAAGCTTCCAACGAAGATATTGGAAATGGAGAGCGAGCCAATTTGAGAAAGGAGAAATGTAACAATGACTTATCATGAAATTGAAGAATTTATTAAAGAAAACGCTGAAGATGATGATTTTACAGGCGGAATAAGTGAAGAAAAAATCAAAGAGATACAAAATCGTTTAAATGTAAAACTTCCCGAGAGTTATAAGTGGTTTTTAAATAAATATGGCTCCGGTGGAATTTACGGGGTAAATATACTAGGCCATGGGAAAGTTTCTGCAAGGGTTGTTACAGTTACTGAGGAATATAGAACTTATTATAATTTAAGTGACGGTATTATCGTTATAGAAGATGTAGATGAATTCTCTTATTGCCTTGATACAAACAAAATGGAAAACGACGAATGTCCAGTAATAGTTTGGGCAAATGAAGCCGGTTATGGTGACAAGGTTGCAGATAACTTTCTGCAATTTTTCTTGGAAGAGCTTGAAGAAGCAAAAGAAAATTGGGAAGAGGACGAAGATTGGGACGATTAACTTGGTAAATCCTCTGAAACGCTGATGAGAACATTCGATGATTTAGCGCCATGCCACGAGATTAATAAATAATTTATGAATGAATAAAAGGAATAAAGTTTACCTTGAACAGCGAGGAGAATAGTGAAAATGTATGAAGAATATAGTAAGCAGTCTTTACCGTCAAGAAAGTATAGGGAGTTGTTAGGAAGCGCAATCTGTGTTTTCAACTCTAACAATGCATTTATCATTGAAAATATACTTAAAAATGATGAGGAAAACAGGTTTAATTGGCAAGAATTAATTGACTATACTTCTGGTCAACTTAGTCAACCAATAAAGGAAACTATAACTAAGTTTTCAGGTGCAAAAATTACTTCGTGTTTTTCTGAAATCATTGAAATGAGAAATAGAATTATTCATAGCTTTCGAATAACCGATGGTGATGGTAAACAGACTTTAGCAACTAAACATAAGCATGGAAAACAGTTTATTATTACAGAGGATTACCTTTATCATTTTATTAAAAAGAACGAAGAGTTAAGTGATCTCCTTCATGAATTTAGAGGCCATTAGTTCTATTATGGAAAAGGGCGAGCGTCTTTTTCAAACCACTCCACACATTAAATCAGAGTTAGGCCTAAAAAGATTGTGAAGGGTTACTTAAACTATCGGGTGCATTAGTTATACAACAACCAACATCTGTTGTTCTAAAATCCTGTTCATCTATTAGGCCTACGATTTCTGTTGAAGAAGCAAATAGAGTTGAGTCTTGGGTAAATGAGGATTTTGAAAAAGGGGCAGACTTGCTTTGTGGTGGAAAAAGAGAGGGATCATTTTATTATCCAACAGGTTTTGAGTGCATACCTCACGACTGTAGGCTTGCTACTAAGTGAAGTTTTTGGCCCTGTTGTTTCAATTGAAGATCTTGAAAACGCTATTTCAAAATCTAATGATGTATCCTATGGTTTACAAGTTGGAATCTTTACTCAGAATATAAATGCGGCTTTTAAAGCTATAAATTAATTGGATGTTGGTTGAGTCATGGTAAACCATGGTTCTGATTATCGGATAGACGCTATGCCTTTTGGTGGGGGGAGGGATCGGGCTTAGGATGGGAAGGAATAAAATATTCTATCAGGAGATGACTGAACAAAGCAGTATGCTTTAATATTTCAAACAAAGGGTAAACCTTTAGAGTTCCGAATTAGTCTCTTAATTGTATTTGAAATGAGGAAGGCCCTGTTATTTCTTGAGTTAGAGGAGTAAACATTTGTTTATTCCTCTTTTGAGCAGAAATAAATACAGATCAAAAGCGATCTTTTATACACCTGGAGCACCACATTGCATAGAGCAGGTTTAACAGGTGAACACAGAGCATAAAAAACACCCCCTTATATGGGAGTGCCAAAACATTTATGCGGTTTGCCCTCGGCGTTCCGCTGAGAAGTCATTATGGTGATCAAGCGCGATGTGGATACTGGCTGTATGGCCTCTTCGGGCTTCTTTAAAAACTTTGTGGCCGTCAAGAAGATAATGTCCAACAAGCCCAAGTAAGATAACTAAAAAGATAAAAGCCGATGCAAATTTAAATTTCATAAAGACAATCCCCTCTCTGAATTTGTTTTCGGGCATAAAGCACTTTCTCATAAAAGGCTGTAGCTACTTTATGGTCTTCATTTACATTATAATACATTGCTGCATCAGTCGCTAGGTCTTCCACATCTGAAAGCATAGCTTTTGATTCTAAGTAATCTAAGATTTTAAAAAGTCGTTCTTTGTCATTCTCAACGAATAAACCCATAAGAAAATCAAACATTTTCTCTAATACGTCATCGTTCAAATCCTTTGACAGCATAAGACCTTGTTCACAAACTTGTTTTCCATCAACTGTGTTGGACAACTTAAAGTGCGTTTTTGCCAGCATTAAAAGTATGTCAAGCAGTCGGCTAGAATTGTGAAGAGAATTAGTTTGATAAATTGAGACGCCTTCTTTAAAATACTCCAATGCCTTCTCCATATGTCCTGTTGTAAATGAGCATAAACCGAGATTGTACAAAGAAGAACCTATTAACCGTGGCATATCAATTTCTTGTGCTTGTTTTAATGCATTCATGAAATGCGGTATTGCTTTTTCTGGATACTCCATGTCTAAATAATTCAGACCGATGACGAATGAACATTGGATTACTCTTATTGAGTACGTTTCGTGTGCTTTGTAGGTTTCTATTGCTTGAACGATATGATGCATAGACATGTGGGTTTGCTTCATGTGATAGTACACTTCAGCAACTTTATAGTGAAATTCAGCTCGCTCTATTTCATCGGGGACAATAGATATCTTCTTTTCAGCTCGGTTGTAAAAACTTATTGCTTTAAGATATTCGTACTGTTCAAATTCATACATCCCATGAAAAAAGTTAAAATAATATTCAAGAATTCCTTTTAGATCGCTTTGTTTACTTTCGATCTCTTCTGATAAGTCTGAAATTTTAGGTCGTTCTTCATTCATGGTTTTTGGTTCAAGATAATCAAGCATTAATTGATGTCGAAAACACATGAGCGAATAGTACAACAATAAATCTTGATCTTCTTCCATAAGCTCTATTTCTTGCTTCACTTCTTCCTTCAAGATTTCTGCATCTGCAACACTGAATAACCTTATGTATTTGTACCATTCATTGATTTTTAAGCCAACTTTTGAAGAAGAGATCAATTGCTCCAAAAAAATCACCCTCCTAGCATTTCGTCTGATTATGTAATATTTTATCATAATGTAATATGTTGGGAAGGGTGTTTTTTCTTAATTTCTCAATTCGGTATGGAATGCGATAGAATCCTCCTCGTTAGAGAAGGGTACGTGATCAGTTTGCTGTTGCTTTTAGTGAGGCAAGCCATTCATCTAATGTTCCTGAGAAACCTTGTGGAACGGCTAATTCATATGCTGATTTTCCATCTTTACCGGCAGCACCTGTAGCTCCAGTACTGCCTTTTTCACCTTTTAATGAAGCTAACCATTCAAAAGTGATGAATATTCAAGGCGGGAGTAAGGGAAATTAACAAAAAAATGTGAGGGAATGTAGATGAAACGATTTATCTTGGTTATACCGTTATTGGCTGCTGTTATTGCCTCTCCAACTCAAATGAAAGCAAGTCCAATGCCTTGTAGTGCAGTACTCGAACCGGTAAATCAAAAACTGAAAAATGCGAAGGGTGCGGCACTAATCTATGAAGTGCAGTTATACCCGCCAAGTGCTGCAAGAACGAATATGAGTATTCTTGCTGTCCACCTTCCTCAGCCATCTTCTTATGGAAGCTACGACGGTTATGAAGGATTTGCCGCCAAAACAGGGGAGATCAGTTGGCGATTTAAACTATATCCAACTCCCAAGGAAGAGAGCCCTAATTGGGCTGGAAGGATTGATTCCATATCGGCTGAAATGACAAATGTTAAAGTGCAAGTGCGCCTTTCAAATTCTAAGACGCAAAAGTTGGGGCCAAGTGTATTAACAAACAATATTCAATATTGCTATTAGAAATGTAGAGTTCTTATCAAAGAGAGCAATGCGACTGGATCTTTTGTAAAGTGTCAAAAAGGTAATTGATCGAGAAAACTTCTGGTGAAAAATGAAAAAGAGTCCATTAAGATGCAATGTCTGGAGTCAATTCATCATTTGACAGAAGAGAGCCGGCAAAAGTCGATATTGCGTTTGATTTTGTACATAGAAAGACGGCATAAAAAGAAATGGTTAGCTAAAAAAAGGCAAAGAGTCAACGCTCTTTACCATCAGGTGTTTTCCTTAAGCGGTCTGCAATATGCTTAATTAAACTCAGCGCAGCAGTCACTAATCCAATAACTAAAACAATTTCAAGTAAGAGGATAAATCCAAAATTTAAACCGCGACTTTCAAAGTAATCACCAGTAAAAAAGAGCAATTGATAAATTCCAAGCATTAGCACAATAAAGGAAGCGCCTATAATCGCCAGAGACTTTTTAGAGAACTCCTTAGTATGGTTAAAATTATAAACCAATAAGAACAAAAATAGACAAGCCATGGCGATCTTATGAGTCAATGAATCACTTGCTGAGAACCCTTGCACAAGTAAGGAGATAATTAATCCGGTCATTCCGATTATTTTGTTCAATATATCACCTGCTTTGTATAAGTATGACCTTAGATGTCAGTTTACCAATTAAAGGTGATATTCTCAACATAATGCAATTTAAAGTTAACTTAAAATGTGATTATTTTAAGAAAGGGGTTGAAATATGCTCGGTTGTCAAAAAGGGGAGCAAGTAAGGTCTTTGAGGAGGAGGAAATGGGAATTATATTGTGGACGACAAATCGAGGTTTTGTAGGTGTTGAATGGGACTCTGGTGAATATGGTGAATACAATGATAAAATCGATGAGCTATTAATGTTAGCAGATTAAAATGTTTTCCGAAAGTTAAACGAAAGCAGTTCATTAAAGGAAGGGATGATTAAAATAAGGCTATTCCAAGATGAATATTGCAATGGTGAATGGGTTGAAATTGATATGGTTTCATAAGAGCAGAGTCAATTAATATTGAAGTGATTGATATCAAATACAATTCACTAAATACTGTGCGAACTCATAATACAGCTCTGCGTATATATAGAGAAAGGACTTAAGATCACTAGGACGTGAAGATGAAATCATGATTTTAAACGGAGTAAGAGGAAGAAATGAAAACCTGTGTAGCAACCAGGGAAACTGAGTACTTTACCAATGAATCAATTAAAGAGGTGCATTATGCTGGTGACAATAAAGAAGCTGCCTTTAGCAAAATTGATGGCACTTCAGGCAACAGGCTAATTTTAGATGTTTGTTTTGATGGCTTGAGGATTAAATCTTTTATCAGAATTCATAATGGTGATTGGCGAGTAGCTTTTGATAAATTGGGCAGCACAAAGAAAGAGGTTGAAGACTACAATGCCAAACTAATTGCGGCACAATTTCTTTGAAATGTTGGAGAGAGCTGAACAAGTCTAGATAAAAGAAGTAGGATTTTATCACTGGCTTGTTTTTTGTGTAGGAGCCTTGAATCTTCGATTGTATTATCAATATATCATATTTTTACAAATAATCCATTTCTGTCTTACGATAGTTTTTAATGAATACAAAAAGCCCCACGAATGGAGCTTAAATTACGTTTTATTGAACATAGCCAGAAAAGTCGCTCGGAGCAGAGAAAGATAGATAGTAAAGCGCATTGGCATCTAGATTTTTTATTGTTCCTGTAGCTGTACCGTTAGCATTTACAGTTAGTGTTTCAGTAGCAAAAATCCAGTCGGAATCATTCCAAACTTTCACAGTTAGTTTAGTTCCAATATTGTTTGTAATTGAATAGCTTATCGAAGATTTTCCTTGAAAATAACTGTTTGAATATAATGTATTGCCAGTTGCTTGTCCAGCGAATGTCAATTTGTTTTTCGTAAGATTTACAATGCTATTTGAATTAGGAGGGTTAAGACCAAAAGCTTTAAATTCACCTTCGGCAGAGCTAGTAAGCTTAGTTGAAAACCTAGAATTGCCGGTCTCAGCAGATGCGGCAGTGGCAAAGCTCAGAGAAAGAATGGCCACCATGGTGCAAACAATAAAACTAAACAACTTTTTCAAATTAAACACTCCTTTATTTGTAAATTCAAGTAAATAATAACACTTAATTTTAGGGGGTCAATAGGTTTATTCAAACTGGAATGAATCTGTCACAAAATATGAAGAGCATTTGGTGAAGGATAACTTATTGTATTATGTACTAAATTTTCAGTTCATTTTAAGGGGCTAAGCATTAAGGAGTTATGTAACGGAGAGATTATACTCTCCAAGATTCAAAGGAATGTATGCGGAGTTTACCATGTAGTCTTAAATCTATAATCACTTTCAGCCAGCTATAAGAATGTTTATTAATCTCATGGGGGCTTTTTTAATACGATTCCTTCAAGATGCTTTTCTTTGGCAGATTAAAGTAAGCTAGCGTCCCATTACAGTCTCAAAGCCAGGAACACCACCTTGGGCTGCAAAAACAACAGTACCATTGAGCATATCAAGATTCGAGAGTTCTGGGAACTTGCTTGTTACTTTATTGTTGTGACGAAGTATAAAGCATGAAGGTTCAGTGTGAGCTTTAGGAGCTGAATTTCTTAGAGAAAGCACTGTATGAAGAGGGATTTTAATTAAATAAAGCAGACATTAAGCCTGCTTTATCTTTTTGAACATTATTCCTTTTTTATATGCATTATGTTCTCACCAAATGCCCGTCCTTAAGATTTTAAATTCTGGGCACGATCAGACTTTTTAGGGAAAATACATTCTAACAAAAGAAAAAATAAAGTTAATCCTAATGATAATTTAAAATTGTCGCTGTTCCCAATTGAACATAAGATACCCACTATATAAATGAATAAAAACCTAAACAATGAGGCAAATATAAACTTGAAGAAGTTATCCCCAATGAGATGCCTTCCAACAGCCACAAAAATATTATCAAAAGTAAAAGAATAAACAACCATACACACACTTGTTATAACAATCTGTTTAAATTCTATTTCTAATTCAAAGAAGCTTACAAGCACATTTGCTGATCCTGTTGCAAATAAGATTATCACCATTATGACTGCAGTAGGAATGAGTGATAAAACCAAAGCTCCTATTACTGTAGATAATAAAAATTTTTCATTTGTGTTTTTTTCTGCAGCTTCTTTCTTTTCTCCTCTGTACATAAAAATAAAAAAGACGATGAGAGATAAAAGATAAATTGATAACGTCATAACAAGCAGATTCATGGTGATCTCTCCTTACCTAATTAAAACAAAAGAGTGAAGGTTGTAAGCCTCACTCTCTTGTTTTTAATGTATAGTTATGCCAAAAAGAACACAACAACCTTCGCAATTAACTGTGCATCAGCTAATGGAATTCCGGCTTTCACTAAGGCCACAGTAACAGCTGTTTCTCCGAAATTTGTAAGTTCATCTATAACGTCCGCCGCTTTGTGTCCCCACTTAGAACAAGCATCACCAGCTTTTTGAGCCCATTTATATGGGATCTTTTTAATAAGGTTTCCTAAAGCGGGACCGCCAACCCTAAGTGCTTTTACTAACATTTGTTTAGCGAAAGGAATGCCTTGTGTATGTACTTCAGAATTTGAAGCTAAAGGAGCCTGTACGCTATTTTGAACTACAGGTGCTTTTTTACTTTCTGCTGCACTTGCATAGCCAGGAGAAACAACTGATACAGCCAGCACAGTTAACGTGAAAAACATGATAAATGAAATAAGTTTTTTCTTCATTTTTTTACTCCTCCTTAAATAACCATAAGTTTAATATATTGGTAACTATATTAAATATCTGGATGAAAATCAATATATTTCCTAAAAATTAGTTATAAAAGAAGGAAAACAAAAATTCAAAAAACATGCAGTTCACTATTTTGTTATTATACGAAACACAACTTTTTTTTAAAAGAACCTAAAGTCTCATTGGGGATGCCCATTTCATGCTGTGGAGAAGATTCAATTAAAGAGATGAATATATGGCCAACATTTTAAGTCAAGAACAAGATAAAGCAATCCGGCATTTCAAGGACAAGCTGAACATGTCTGAAAAACTGTACATATCCTTAGTTAATGTAAACTGCTTATAGATAAGCAAAATGATTAAGCGGAAAGGCTGTATAGACTTATAGGACCTTATAATATAAGCATTAGATCGCTTAAAGAAGGTGATGTGGTTGATCAGCCAATTGAATATTTCGTGATGCAATTGTGCGGTTCTATAATGGTGAAGACCTCGCCGTGTTTCATTTGTCTAGGGGGAATTTGTTTAAATTCATAAACATGGGCGTTTTAGTCTGTCATTTCCTAAAACAGTGTTTTATTCGTGTTACAAATATGCAAGAAGGGCGGTTTGAACTTGTATAGAGTGTTTATAATGCTGTTAATTTTGTTATGTATAACATTAGGGTGTCAAAACCAACATAACAAACATTTTATGGAGGCTGAGCAAACTATGGTCGGCTATGTCATTTTAAAAAGAGAGAATCAAGCAATTCTCATACCTAATGAAAAAGCTGATGTTAAAAACTTTGAAAATCTTAGTGAAAAAGAGATTATTGAAAAGTATAGATCGGATATAGTATTACTGGGACTTAGTCAACTTAACAATAAAGATGACTTGAGCAAAGGACAAAAAATTCGTGTTTGGTATAAAAAATTAAATGAATCTTCACCTCCAAAAACAAACATCTCAAAGTTTGAAAGGATTTAGTACGTATTCTTTAATTCTCAGGGATACCGCTTCAAAACTTAAGCGGCATATTGAACCGAAATAATGTCTTCAAACCTCACGTCATTCTTCATTCGCGGTGGCTTATTCCTGCTCCGGGATTTATTTGACGATTGTTGACTCAAGTGCAAGGAGAAGGCACATGCCAAGAACACATTTTTGAATTACTGGGCACCTTGAATAAAACCAGCATTCCCGTATTCATATGCGAAGAGATCGGTACTGAACGCTGGATAAAGAAAAAAGTTAACCATACATTTGAACAAGCTTGCGAGGCTTTGATAAAGAAAGAACAGTCAAGAGACGAACCATTACATACATATAATACTCCTGTGAAAGCGGGGGTGTAGTTTTGGAACCTTACCAACGTTATGAGGAATTGAAGAAGAAAACAATAAAGGTTGTCCATAAAGATAATTACAGTATCCGCTATATAGAACAGGATGAAGCCAGTAATGACTTAGATGAATTTTATAAACAATTTGCTCAGCATTTATTGGAGGCTGCTTTGGAAAGGAGTGCAGAGTAAGCTTCTTTTTTTGATTTGTTTGTAGTAAGTATCTTAATAAACGGCTTTATCGGTACTGATATTAATCACATGCGTCACCTCTTGCAGCAAAGCGGCTTCTGCGACATTTTGTCCGCCGATAAGGTTGGTTTGAATGGCTTCAAAGGGATTATCCTCACATGTCGGAACCTGCTTCAGCGCAGCTGTGTGAAAGACAATATCAACACCTTTCATCACTTGGTTGACTCTTCTGTAGTCACGAACATCGCCGAGCACAAACGACAGTCTTTGTTCATACGCGTATTTTTGTTTCATCACATATTGTTTGCTGTCATCTTTGCTGAACACAATGACTTCTTTAGGGGTTAAGAGCAAAAGGCGTTTTACTATTTGGCTTCCGATTGATCCTGTCCCGCCTGTGACGAGAACAGTTTTATCGTGAAAAAACGGTTGTAGCTCTACTGCTTGCTGTTTAGGCATGGCTTATCCTCCAACTCTCGTTTCTCTACCATGCATCATATGTTGAACAATTTCAGCGAGTTAATGAAAGAAACCAATAAATCAAAAATTAGAGAAAAACATTAATCTGATGCACTTTCATATCGCTTTACCCGATTAATAGAATAGAACTTACAAATAAAACAATGTACTAAATATTCATCAAGAATATTTGCTCACGTCAATTTTCTCTCTTCATAAATTCTCACATGCGGACAATCTTCACAAAAACTTAACACTGACATTCCTGTATGTATTTTACAATTGAAGTGCACGTTCATAAAAGGAGGAAGGAAAATGAATCATTCAAAAACACTTTTGTTAACCGCGGCAGCCGGATTGATGCTCACATGCGGTGCGGTTTCTTCCCAGGCCAAGCATAAGCTGTCTGATCCTTATCATTTTACCGTGAATGCGGCGGCGGAAACGGAACCGGTTGATACAGCAGGTGATGCAGCTGATGATCCTGCGATTTGGCTGGACCCCAAGAATCCTCAGAACAGCAAATTGATCACAACCAATAAAAAATCAGGCTTAGTCGTGTACAGCCTAGAGGGAAAGATGCTTCATTCCTATCCTACCGGGAAGCTGAACAATGTTGATATCCGCTATGATTTTCCGTTGAACGGAAAAAAAGTTGATATTGCGGCGGCATCCAATCGGTCTGAAGGAAAGAATACCATTGAGATTTACGCCATCGACGGAAAAAACGGCACATTACAAAGCATTACGGATCCAGACCGCCCGATTGCATCAGCAATTGATGAAGTATACGGTTTCAGCTTGTACCACAGTCAAAAAACAGGAAAATATTACGCGATGGTGACAGGGAAAGAAGGCGAATTTGAACAATACGAATTAAATGCTGATAAAAATGGATACATATCCGGCAAAAAGGTAAGGGCGTTTAAAATGAATTCTCAGACAGAAGGGATGGCAGCAGACGATGAATACGGCAGTCTTTATATCGCAGAAGAAGATGAGGCCATCTGGAAGTTCAGCGCTGAGCCGGACGGCGGCAGTAACGGAACGGTTATCGATCGTGCCGACGGCAGGCATTTAACCCCTGATATTGAAGGACTGACGATTTACTACGCTGCTGACGGGAAAGGTTATTTGCTTGCATCCAGCCAGGGTAACAGCAGCTACGCGATTTATGAAAGACAGGGACAGAACAAATATGTTGCGGACTTTCAGATAACAGACGGGCCTGAGACAGACGGTACAAGCGATACAGACGGAATTGACGTTCTGGGTTTCGGGCTGGGACCTGAATATCCGTTCGGCCTTTTTGTCGCACAGGACGGAGAAAATATAGATCACGGCCAAAAGGCCAATCAAAATTTTAAAATGGTGCCTTGGGAAAGAATCGCTGATAAAATCGGCTTTCACCCGCAGGTCAATAAACAGGTTGACCCGAGAAAACTGACTGACAGAAGCGGAAAATAAACATGAAAAAAGCAGCTTATCCAAGCTGCTTTTTGATGTGAAGAGCGTTTCATGAGAAAGTCTTGGAACGGATAGCCGCAAGCACAGCCGGAAGCTGGTCATACGTGTACGCCGGTACTGTCTCTTGATAATTAAGCGCCGCGATTTGTTTACGTTCACCCGGGTTTGTCATATAAAAATGGATTTTATCCGCAAAGTCCGCAAGCCCGCTGTAAGAAACAAAGGATGAAAACGGGGGCGCGGGAGAAAGGTCTGTCAGCTGAAAGGCCTGACAAGCCGCAATGTCTAAGCTTCTCGTATTTAAACTGATATTTTCGATGCCGCGTCCGTTCTGATTGAGCGCAAACCGATAAGAACGGTGAGGGTTTAAGACCACGTCTGCGCTGTTATAATATAATGCGGCACGTTCGGGTGCAATCCATTCATCCATTACGAGCACATTTTGCTGCCTGGCGATTTTTTTAGGCAGATGTCTGCGCCATCCCTTCCCGATGATACGAAGCGTATACGGAAGCTTCGCCGCTGCTTTCACCAGTTCAACGCGGTTCGGGTAAGGGTATCCGATCAGAAGCAGATTTGTGTGAAGAGAGGCTTCAGCAGGTTGTTTCTTAAAAAGCCGCTGATTAACGGGGATCGGGACATAATATACGTGCTGTAAGCCCATTTGCCGGTAAGCATCAAGCGCGTTTTGTTCTATCGTCAAAACGGCATCGGCGAAAGGGGCGATTGTCATGCTCACATCGAAATAAAAAGGATCTTCCGTCATCCATAGATAAACGGGAATCTGTTCTGTCTTCAGCCATTGAAGCCATTCAGATGGAATACGGTCTCCCGTCATCATCAGGCTGATGTCTGGTTTGAATGCCCGTATACTGCGGATGGTATCTTCCTCAAACTCAGAAACAGAAAAAAAGCGGACGGAAGACTGTAAAAAGCCTTCCTCGATCCAGCGGTCAAAATACGTGTATATGCCTTTATATCCTGAACGGATATATAAAACGTTCATATGCTGTTACGAAGTGAACGTGACACTTTCAACTTTGTCGACGTCAAGCAATGTTGTAGCAGAGCCTGCCGGTGTAACGGAATTTTCCTGCGTAACAAAAACGATTCCGTGAATTTCGTCAAAGGCAACAAATTGAACCGGGCCGATCATGTCTCCAGAATCCATCACAATGCTGATGACAGTGCCGGGCTGAATTCTTGCAAAAATCCATCTCGCCGCTAATGAAATACCGCTTCCCAATACAGATTGTGCGCTGAGACTGTCTTTCGCCGCTGCTTCATCTATTTTTGCATCAATTGCCGATTCCAATAAATCTTTTACTTTGTTTTCCACATTATCTCCTCCATCTGTGCCGCCAGATAAAGCGCTGTTGTCAAATACAGGGGCTAAAAGAGTTTTCAATAACTCCTTTTTAAGCTCCAAACGATCCTCGCTCATGCGGACATACACCTCCTTTAACAATTTTAACCTCACGTTTATTCATATTCCTGATTGAAGAGATTGGTATAAGTCGAATGCCGTTTTGCTTGTGTTTTTTTCAATATTTAATCAAACAGCTGAATTTTCGAATCAGGCTTTGTTTTGCCTATGCGGATTGTAAGAGTATGACATACGTTGTATAGATAAAAAATGAAGGAGAGGAATACTTTGGATTCAGAAGAAACTGTAAAACACGGGGGTTTTGAGGAGGAATTTCAGCTCGTACTGCTTCTTCTTCTTTTGTTATCCCGTCAGCCGTCCGGAGATCATTCAGATTTGCGGCGTCAGCTTGTAATGGCAAAAGAGCTTGGGGTTCCTGTATCACGCGTCAATCTGATTAACGGCAGCACACTGCAAAACGTAATTGTCAAAGAAGTGCTGTCAGATTTGGCCGTTTTTCAAAATCCGCTCAATAATACGAGATCAAACGTCGCGATTTCAAGCATCGTCAGCTGGGGTGCTTTTTAATAACGGATATCAGGCTCTGTCTCTTTCGGAGCCGTTTTTTACGTTTTACAGAAGGGGTGATGGGATGGAAAAGAAGATCTCAATTATCTTAACGAGTTACAACAAACCGGATCTTGTGAAACAGGCAATTGAAAGTGTTTTGCATCAGACCTACAGCAATTGGGAGCTGTTTGTAATGGATGATCATTCAAATGAAGAAACCTCGGCTGCCATCAGTACGTATATAAAAGATCCTCGCATATATTATGACAACAGTTTTATCAATCCTGCCGAACGGCTGAAGTCGACCCGGTATGCCGTTTTGATTAATGATGCGCTTTCACGGGCTAAAGGCGAATACATCACTTATTTGACAGACGACACCGTATTTCATCCGGATAGGCTCAGCCGCATGGCGGAAGCGCTTAATCAATACAGCGAGTTTGATGCCGTCTATTCCAGCCAGAAGGTGATACATGTAAACGGGCGCGGAACAGAACAATTCCACTTCTATCGTTTGGCTGAAGAGGTGCTTGATCAGGCCGCTTTTCTCGTTGATCACTGTTCAGTGATGCACCGGAGATCATTGCTTGAGCGTGTGAAAGAGAAGTTCGGCAGCTTTTGGGACGAAGATGTTATGCATTGGAATCACGGAGACTCTGTTTTTTGGAGCAGGCTCAACACATTTACATCATTTCTGCCGATAAAAGAAGTGTTGGATACGACCTATAAAACACCCCACTCATTTCAGAACACGTATCAATCGCTTCCGTCTGTCCTGATCGACGGATCCTTTGTAAAGGGGACGGATCAGAAAGTATATCAGCTTGACCGAAATAAAAGGAAGCCTGTAAACGAGCGCTGGCATTCGTTATATGAAGGGCGAACCGTCGTCATTCCGGATCCGTTTTTATTTCAATATGAGGAAGAAAACTCCGTCAGTATTCCGAATTTTCAGCTCGTCAGGGATCAGTTTCATGTTTATTTTATAGAAGACGGGGAGAAAAGGCTGGTTGATCTTAGCGCATTTCGCTTTTACCGATTTAAACGGCATGACATCCCGGCTTTAGAACGGGACGAAATACAAGCGCTTCCGGACGGTCCGCCGATCAGCCGGGGGACATCGGGGTGTATTCAACATCTGCCCGGGAGAATGCTGTTGCGCATTGAACGGGAATTTTATGTTTATTTGAGAGGGGTTCTCCATCCGATCAGTCATGACGTAGCGAAACGCTTTTTTGCGAATCAGAAGGCGATAACCATTTCCTTTCAGCAAATTAAACAATTACCAATTGGAATGCCGTTCTATCCGGTGTACGATGAAATTATGAGAAATCTCAATATAACAAAAGGTTGAGAGATGCAGTTGGATGTGTAAGGAAAAGGAGAGCTTTTATGACCGATCAATTTGATAAAACCGAGAAGCAGTATATAGAGCTTACTTCCGGCATTCAGAGGTTCGAGCATTTCAGTGTATATACGGACCCTTTTTTGCCGCAGATTTTTTCGCATAACTTTGTTCAGCTGCACCGTACATTTCCGTTAGACAAACTGCTGCCGTTTTTTTCGTCCGTTCCGGGCTTGCTTCAAGCCAATTATATTCATGTGAAAGCGGCTCCGGAGCACGCGTTTCCGCTTCTTCTGAAACAAAATCTCGTAAAGCAGGGCTGCGTAGTGGAAGATGAGCTGTTTTTTGCAAGGAAACTGGAAAATGGGGACCTGCAGGCCGGACACCCGCTCACTGCTTGGGGGACGGAAAAAAGCCTCGCCGACGGGTCGTCTATTATGAACATCTATGATGCCCTTTACATTGGCGAGGCGGCGGCCGAACAAAAGCTTGAGCGGAAATATCCTTTGTATAAGGACGGAACGGTTATGCTTGTCGTGTGCTACAGCGACGCCTCGCAAACGATTCCGATCGGCTGCGGAGAGCTTTTCATCAACAAAGCAGATAAAACCGCAAAAATAGAAGAAGTCGCAATTCTGGACCAATTCCAACGAAAAGGCTACGGATCGATATTGATGAATGAGCTGATGGCGGCGGCAAAGCTGAACGGCATGGAAACCGTATACCTTGTGACGTCCGGGATGGACGGTGTAAACCGCTTTTATGAAAAACTCGGCTTCAAAAGATTTCGGCGCGTGCATACAATTTTTCATTATTTTCTTACATAGTTGGGCATTCGCATAAACCAATTGGGAGTTGGCCCGCATACAATGCCGTATATCGTAAGAAGAAAGGATGATTTGCGTATGTACGGATACGGATATGGCTACGGTTGCGGCAGTTTTGGCTATGGTTACGGGCACGGCGGCTGCGGAGGCGGAACCAGCACGTTTGTGCTGATCGTGGTATTGTTTATTTTATTAATCATCGTCGGTGCGGCTTTTATTTGTTAGACTGAAAAAAATCCTATATTGAAAATCAGCCTGCAGAGAACATCACTTTCTGCAGGCTTTTTGTTATATCCATGCTGAAAAATCAGCTTGAAAAACATTTTAATACATATTACCTTTCTGGAGAAGAGGGCGAAAATGTGAACATAACGATTGAAGAATTACCTGAATCAAGAATTGCTTATTTCCGAAACGTCGGAGAGTATGGCGGAAAGCAAAACAAAGAACTGATGGAGTCATTTAAAAGCTGGGCGCAATTGAATGGTCTGCTTGATCATTCTGTCATTTTAGGAATTCCGCAAGATCATCCGAATCGTTCTCCTAAAAAGAAATGCCGCTATGATGTTTGTCTTGTTATCAATCAAGACCATGTGCCTGAACCAGCCCGGATCGGTACATTTTCCGGAGGGAAGTACGCTGTTTTCTTGCTTGATCATACAAAAGAGGCAGTCAGTGGATTTTGGAACACTGTTTTTTCTGAGATCGAAAAAAATAATTTATCAATCAGAGAGCAGCCCATTATCGAAAGGTATACTTTACAAAAGGTGAATCATCATTTGTGTGAAATATTGATTCCCATACGGTAAAGAAGACGGGAATTTTCCGCCTTCTGCTTATACTGATTCAGATCAAAAATGATGGATGATGAGCTGAGCAAAGAATAAAATCAACAATAGGAATAGAATTTCCAGAACGCTCTTCAGGCTGTCGGGACATCTCCGACAGCCTGTTTTACAGAAAGGTATTTTCTGCAAAAAACTTTCTGAAGGATAAGAATGCGGTTATTCATCTGTTCATACAATGAAGCAAATGGGTTTTCGAGGTGGAAAGATATGGGGAGCTATTTAATCAAACCGGAGCTTGACGGGAATTATCCGTCAGTCAGTCATGGAAAGGGATCATATGTGTATGATCAGGAGGGGAACAAGTATCTTGACGGAGCATCGGGGGCGGTCACTTGCAATATCGGCCACGGCACGGAGGATATTATACAAGCTTTAAAAGAGCAGCTTGACTCCGTTTCGTTTGTGTATCGCTCGCAATTCACCAGTACTCCGGCAGAAGAACTCGCTTTATTTCTGGCGGATCATCTGCCGGGCGGGCTGAATTGGTCATTTTTTGTAAACAGCGGATCAGAGGCAGTCGAAACAGCGATGAAAATGGCCGTTCAATATTGGCAGGAAAAAGGGCAATACCAAAAATCCGTCTTTCTATCAAGATGGGGCAGTTACCACGGCATTACTTTGGGAGCGCTTTCATTATCGGGGTTCTACGAACGGAGATACCGCTTCACCCAGTTGCTCGAACGGTTTCCTGCCGTTTCAGCGCCTAATATGTATCGTTCAGAGCTGCAGGGAGAGGAATTTGTGAAAGCTGCGGCGGCTGAACTGGAAACGGCTGTTCAGCGGATCGGTCCCTCATTTATCGCGGGATTTGTCGCAGAACCGATTGTCGGAGCAGCCGGGGCGGCCATCACTCCGCCGGCAGGTTATTATGAAGCGCTTGAGGATGTCTGCCGCCGGCACGGTATTTTGTTTATCGCGGATGAAGTCATGACGGGGCTCGGGAGAACAGGGCGGATGCTTGCTTCTGAGCATTGGAGGATCGCACCTGATATCGCGGTGCTCGGAAAAGGGTTAGGCGCCGGTTACGCTCCGATAGCGGCAGCCGTTGCGTCTGATGACATCATTGAAACGATCAAGCGGGGCTCCGGGGTCATTATGAGCGGACATACGTACAGTGCCAACCCATACTGTGCTAGAGCGGCGCTTGAAGTGCTTCACTATGTTAAGAAACACGAGCTGCTTCGGCAGTCAGAGGAGAAAGGCGTAATGCTGAAGCGGAAATTAGAAGAAATCAAAGAGCGCAGCGGGGTGATTGGGGATGTCCGCGGTAAAGGCCTCCTGATCGGGGTTGAATTCGTTAAGGATAAAACGACGAAGGACGTTTTTTCGAAAAAACAGGCCTTCACCGAAAAAATCATTAAAGCGGCAAAAAAACGGGGCCTGCTTATTTACCCTGCAAAGCCCGGTATTGACAGCGGAGAAGGAGACGCCGTCATCATCGCCCCGCCGTTCACGATTTCATATGCCGAGCTGGATGAGCTGTCAGATCTATTTTCCCAGGCCGCAGAAGAAGTTGAAAAAATGATGAAGAAGGATTGAGCTGATATGTCTATTTTTCATAAAAAAATCGATATTCATGAAGCAATTGCCGATGTCAAGGACGAATCTGTCATTATGTTCGGCGGTTTTGGGGGAGTGGGTTCACCTCCGTCATTAATCGAAGCGATTTTGGAAAGCGGCGTTAAAGAGCTGACCGTCATCTGCAATGATGCCGGATTTCCGGAAATCGGCATCGGCCCGCTTATCGTTCATAAGCGGGTAAAAAGGCTGATCGCTTCCCATATCGGCTCAAATCCTGTCGCGGGCAGACAAATGACTGACGGAGCGCTTGAGGTGGAATTTTCGCCGCAAGGGACGCTTGCTGAACGGATTCGCGCAGGCGGAGCGGGGCTAGGCGGTATATTAACTGATATCGGCATTGATAACGCAACCGTTTGTGAAAACAAAGAAACCGTAACGATTGACGGAAAGTCCTATTTAGTTGAAAAAGCGCTGACGGCTGATTTCGCTTTTGTGTCCGCACATACTGCTGATGAATTCGGGAATCTGACGTTTGACAAAACGGCGCGCAACATGAACCCTCTGATGGCTACGGCGGCCGAAAGAACATTTGCTGAGGCGGCAGAGATTGTGCCTGCCGGCGAACTTGACAGCGAGCATATTGTAACGCCGGGCGTTTTCGTGGAGGGTGTCGTGCAAAGTGAAGGAGTGAAGTGGAAATGGGCTTGGGAATAGCGGAAAGAGAGAGTATCGCGAGGCGGGCCGCGAGTGAAGTTACCTCAGGTATGATTGTCAACCTGGGGATCGGCATTCCTTCTTTAGTGCCGAACTTTCTGCCTGCCGGCATGGAGGTCATGCTGCAGGCGGAAAACGGCGTCCTCGGGATCGGCGGCAGTCCGGAGCGCGGAGAGGAGGATGAGCTTTTATGCAATGCGGCCGGATTTCCTGTCAGTACAGTTAAGGGAGCTTCCTATTTTGATTCAGCTCTGTCTTTTGCCATGATCAGAAAAGGGCTGATAGATATTACCATTTTAGGCGCGCTCCAAGTCAGCAGGACAGGTGATCTCGCCAATTGGCTCGTGCCGGGAAAAAAAGTGCCTGGAATGGGCGGGGCGATGGAGCTTGCCCAAGGCGCGAAAAAAGTAGTTGTCGTCATGAGCCACACCGATCAGAAAGGACGGCCGAAGCTGGTCGAAAGCTGTTCATTGCCGCTTACAGCAGCGGGCTGTGCAGATCTCATCATTACAGAGAAAGCCGTCATCAGCATAGATGATGGGGCTTTTGTTCTTGAGGAACTGCTGAATGGCACGACCATAGACGATGTCATTCAAACAACGGATGCCGAGATCAGATTGGGAGAATGTTTTCTTAAAAGGGGGCCTGTCCATGGATCAATTAGAAAAGAAAGTCACTGAGTGGGCGGAAGAAAACACAGCAAAAGCGGTAAGCTTGCTGAAACGGCTGATCGGGGAAAAAAGCACGTTCGGCCATGAATTTAACGCACAGGCAGTCGTTTTAGAAAAACTGAGACAGTTTGACATGGATATTGATGTATGGGAGCCGAGTGTCAAACATTTGAAAGAGCATCCTTATTTCGTATCGGAACGCGAAGACTTCCATGAAAGCCCGAATATCACAGCTGTAAAGAAAGGGGCCGGGGGCGGAAGATCACTGATACTGAACGGACATATTGATGTTGTCCCGGAAGGAAATCCCGCCGCATGGACGTATGAACCGTTTACCGCTGTTGAAAAGGACGGCAAAGTTTACGGCCGCGGTTCAACGGATATGAAAGGCGGCAATACAGCCCTCTTGTTTGCGTTAGAAGCGCTTGAAACCTGCGGGATTACGTTAAAAGGAGATGTCCTGTTTCAAAGTGTCGTAGATGAAGAGTGCGGCGGCGCGGGAACGCTGTCGGCTGTTATGAGGGGCTACAAGGCTGACGGGGCGCTTATTCCCGAACCGACTAATTTAAAGCTGTTTGTTAAGCAGCAAGGGTCTATGTGGTTCCGCATTACGGTAAGGGGATTGTCCGCACACGGCGGCACCCGCTATGAAGGGGTGAGCGCCATTGAAAAAAGCCTGCATGTCATCACAGCCCTTAAAGAGCTTGAACACGTCCGCAACGCCCGTATCACAGACCCGCTTTATCGGGACGTTCCGATCCCGGTTCCCATTAATATCGGCACCGTCCAAGGGGGAACGTGGCCATCATCGGTAGCTGACCGTGTGGTGATAGAAGGCAGGTGCGGAATAGCGCCGGATGAAACGCCCGAAGCAGTAAAAGAAGAGCTCGCAAGCTGGCTGAAAGATTTGGAGTACCGGGATGAATGGTTTAAACACCACCCGGCGGAAATAGAATGGTTTGGGGCTCAGTGGCTTCCGAATGATCTCCCGGATGAGCATCCGCTGATTTCCGCTCTGGAATCTTCTTTTGAGAAAATGAAAGGGGCAAAACCGGTTCGTGAAGCGTCCCCGTGGGGAACGGACGGAGGGCTTTTGCAGCACGCGGGACAGACGCCGGTCATCGTCTTCGGGCCGGGAGAAGTCAAAGCGGCGCATCAGGCGAATGAATACATTGAAATCCGGGCGTTAATCGATGCCGTCAAAATCATTTCTCTTTTTATCATGGAATGGTGCGGGGTGGCAGATGGGGGTGACGGAGCTGATAAAGGAACTGAGGGCTGAAAAGGGAGCGGCCGAGATTGATGCAGACCGTTTCAATGAGCGGCTCAGAGTCATTCATTATGACGGACAGATCACGGCGCTTATTCCGGCCGTTTTGGCAGAAGCAAAGCAAGAAGGAGCCCAAAAGGTAATTTTCTTTGCCAAGCGCGGCGATGAGCCGGAATTTGTCAAGCATCTTTTTATTGTTGAGGGTGTCATAGACGGGTATTACAACGGGCATGAGGCTGTTGTGATGGTGCGCTATTTAGCAGAGGAACGGAGACGGTCAGATTCATATGTATCAGAAGATTCGACTGTTGACCGTTTACATGAGACACCGCGGCGGGGACTGACTCAGACAGAAAGCGCGCTGATGTTCAGAAAAGCGGACGAAGATGATGCAGACCGTTTAACGCACTTATATAAACATGTTTTTCTTACCTATCCGACTCCTGTCTTTAATCCCCTTTATATTAAAAAAACAATGAGAGAAAACACCATCTATTATGCCGCATTCGATCAGGATCGTCTCATTGGGGCGGCAAGCGCAGATATCAATTCAGTATTGGGGCACGCTGAAATGACCGATTGCGCGGTTCTGTCAGATTACAGGGGGAACTCCGTAACGGCACACTTGTTTAAAGCGTTGGAACAGGAACTCGCGGGCCGGGGAATCATCCATCTTTTTTCCTTGGCCCGTGCAGCGTCTTACGGGATGAATGCCGTTTTGTATCATGCCGGATACGGCTACAGAGGCAGGCTTGTGAACAACTGCCGCATTTCAGAAGGGCTCGAAAATATGAATATATGGTGCAAGACTTTACGTTTGGCCATTCATAAGGAGGAATTCGTTTGACAAACAAATGGTTTCAGCCGAAGCGTCATTGGAAGGAGATTGAATTGTGGAAAGATGTGCCGGAAGACAAGTGGAATGATTGGCTGTGGCAGCTCACCCATACTGTAAGAACCGTCGATGACCTGAAAAAAGTCATTCATTTGACCGAAGAGGAAGAAGAAGGCGTCAGGATGTCTGTAAAAACCATTCCCCTGAACATTACGCCTTATTATGCTTCTTTAATGGATCCCGATAACCCGAGATGTCCGATCCGCATGCAGTCCGTGCCGCTGTCAGAAGAAATGCACAAAACGAAATATGACCTTGAAGATCCGCTGTTTGAAGATGAAGATTCACCGGTTCCCGGTCTTACGCACCGCTATCCCGACCGCGTTCTTTTTCTGGTGACAAATCAATGCTCGATGTATTGCCGATATTGCACAAGAAGGCGTTTTTCCGGACAGATCGGAATGGGGGTGCCGAAAAAACAGCTCGATGCGGCAATCGCTTACATCCGGGAAACGCCGGAAATCCGTGACTGCCTGATTTCCGGCGGAGATGGGCTTTTAATCAACGATCAGATTCTGGAATATATTTTGAAAAACCTGCGTGACATTCCCCATCTTGAAATTATCCGGATCGGAACGAGAGCGCCCGTCGTATTTCCGCAGCGGATAACGGATAACCTTTGTGAGATTTTGAAAAAATATCATCCGGTCTGGCTGAACACTCATTTTAATACGAGCATCGAACTGACGGAAGAATCGGTTGAGGCGTGTGAAAAGCTCGTTAACGCAGGTGTTCCGGTCGGTAACCAGGCCGTTATTTTAGCAGGCATTAACGATTCGGTGCCGATTATGAAAAAACTCATGCATGATTTAGTGAAAATCCGCGTGCGTCCGTATTATATTTATCAATGTGATTTGTCAGAGGGGATCGGCCATTTCAGAGCGCCTGTGTCGAAAGGGCTGGAAATCATTGAAGGACTGAGGGGCCACACAACGGGCTTTGCCGTGCCGACCTTTGTCGTCGACGCCCCGGGCGGAGGCGGTAAAATCGCCCTGCAGCCGAACTACTTGCTCTCCCAAAGTCCGGAGAAAGTTGTGATCAGAAACTTCGAAGGAGTGATTACATCTTATCCCGAGCCGGAAAACTATATCCCGAATCAAGCCGACGACTATTTTGAATCTGTTTTTCCGGGAACGATGGCCAAACGCGAGCCGGTCGGACTGAGCGCCATTTTCGCGGACAAAGAGGTTTCGTTCACACCGGAAAATGTATCGAGGATCGACAGGAGGAAAACGTTCACATCAAACCCTGATCATGAAACGCTGAAAGACCGCAGAGAAAAGAGAGATGAATTGAAAGAAAAGAAATTTATTGCACAGCAAAAGAAAGAGCAAAAAGCAGGATCGGAAGTCGGAGGTGAATCGCCGTGAAGCCATGCGAGTGGTGCGGCAATCAGAAGGCGTCAGCTTGTCAGGCGGCTGTGTACTGGGAGCTTCCTGACGGTACGAGGGCCATAGAAATTACAGAAACACCCGCATTCGCCTGTTCCTCCTGCGGCATGACTTATCAGGAGGAAGCGGTCATAGCGGAAATCGAAAATCAGCTTTTTTTAGTCAATGCAAAAAAATTACCGGAAACACTCACATATCAAGAGCTGATGGAGACAGAACGGATCTTGAAACGGAATTATTTTGACTTCTCCTAGTCTTCTTTTGTTGTAATTTCACACTTGAATTGTATAATAGTACAACAAAAGACAGTCATCAGGAGGGGAAACCCATGAAATCCTTTTATCACTATTTGATGAAATACAGGCATCCCAAGCCGCAGGACGCAATCAGCCAGTTTGCGAATCAGGCATACGAAGATCACGGCTTTCCGAAAACGTCAAGCGATTATCACGAGCTCAGTTCTTATTTAGAACTGAGCGCCGACTATTTAGAAACGATGGCGACATTTGATGAAGCTTGGGAAAAATATGAGACCGAGGTGCATCACGCCTGACGAAAAACCGCACATTGTGCGGTTTTTTTCTGTTGAAATGACTCGCTTATGAGGTGCCGTATGATCAAATCCCGCAACGCCGTCCGTTTTGATCAGCACGTAAACACATCTTCCTGCCGGCACATATCATAATCAGGCAGGAGAAGGTATAGCTCCAGATTTCACCGGATCAGGCCTGCTGCCGGCGGGGTCCCGTGTAAGGAACCGCTTTTCACGGAGAAGTAATCAAACATTTAAATGAAGTGAGGGGAATCAAATGATCCATTAGGTAAGCCTGATGAGGCACTGACGTTTGGACGGAAAAGGGAATTTTATGTGACAAGGTTGAAGCGGATTGAAGTTGTGCCTTCATTGAAAGCCGAAACGAGTTTGGTTGTTCATGATAAACAAGCCATTGCAAATATGCAGCCTGAATTGAATCTCCATACACCTTCGATGATGTGTTTCACGGCAAATCTTGAACATCACGGCGGTGATATTGTCAACATGCCTTCGGGCCGGGTATTTACCTTTGCGTCATAGAGAAAAAAACAAAGACTCATAAAAAATAGAAGCTTTTTGTCTCAGCATTGTTACTGCTCATTCGATCGAGAGCGGAATGTCATCGGACGCTTCTGTTACGGTAAGTGAAAAAACGCACAAGCATGTTGCGGTTTTTGCCATTTTGAACAGGTACAGAAATAGATATTTCCTGTGGTTTTCATGCCCATGCGAAATGATGGCGGCCGGCATACGATAGCGTATGACAGTCCGCGGCAAGGGGGAGACAGCATGAAGCCAGATAAACCGAAATTTCAAGTGGGAGACATCGTGGTCGTCGTGATGTACGGAACCGTCGGCACCATTACGAAGGTTCATCAAATTGATAAACATTATCTTTACGAAGTCAATCATAATGAAGTGCTTTATTTTGAATCGTCCATCCAGCTTTATAAAGATTATGAGGGCGTGATCGTCGATATGGAAAAATTGGATATTGAATATGAATTTCTGATCGGCGACGTAGTATATGTAAAGGACTACGGAAAGGAATTATTCCGTGTCATCGGCCACAGAACTGAAATATGGAGATATTTAGAGGATGGCTGGGAGGATATTATTTATGAGCTGACTCGGCTGAAAGACGGAGAGTGGCTTGAAACGGAGGAAGAGGATCTCACGCTGGTTCTGAGAAAATATGAAATGGATCAGTTTGTGCATCAGCTGCTGTTTGTCCACTATGTTGGGGAAGCATCTCATGAGATCGGCGAGGATACCGTCGCGTCTGCTCTTCTTCAGTTTGAAGGCGATGCTGATGATCCCGATGCCCTGCATGTGCTGGCGGTATCGATTGTAGATGAGCTGCTTGATATTTATAACGATTATAAGATTCTTTATCATTTGTTCGGTGACGAAGAATATAAAGATATGATGAATTTTGTGCTGGAAAGCCTGCGGGAGCATTTCAGCTAGCCGGCAAAAAAACGGACGGTGACATATAAAAACCAGGGCAGACAGCCGGCAAAGATTACAAACGACATTCCTTTCAGCACTTTTTCCAATACGATATCAAATCCATCTCCGTCCAATAAAGCCATCATTTTCGTCATCATCTTTTCTCCCTCCGGGGCTTGTTTTTTAAAAGTATATGAGCGGACAAAACGTTTAGAACTTTCGGGTATAATTTGAACGGTTTTTTCATAAAACATAAAAAAGGAGGCGGTGTTTGCATGAAAGAAATAGATCTTGTGATTGACACAGAAGAAATAGCTGATTATTTTTACAGTCAGCTTGCTATGCGCGGGTACATACCGAGTGAAGAGGAAATCTTCGAAATAGCCGACATCACCTTTGATTATTTATTAGAAAAATGTATGATAGACGAAGAGCTTGATGAAGACTGAAACTGCGGAACCGAAGTGAAAAAGCTTCGGTTTTTTCAATCAGCTCGGGAGAATGAAACATGGGGGGAAAACGTTGTACAAGCCAGCAAGTCTTTTCGCATTGTTTATTCTGCTCGCAGCAGCGATCCGGATAGAAGCCGTCCGGGTTTTTGATGAGCGTGTGATAGAAGCGGCTGTCAGGATCAGGGCTCCCTGGCTGAATGAATTGATGTTATGGATAACGGAGCTCGGCACGACCGCGGTGCTTTTGCCGCTCCTTCTTTTGACAGGCGCGGCTCTGTATATGTACAAAAAAACGCCGGATGTTGTTTTTTTGCCGCTTCTCTTTCTCATTGAACGGATTGTAAACATAAAAATAAAAGAATTGATTGAAAGAGCCAGACCTGCTTTTGAACCGCTCGTCCATGAAACCTCATACAGTTTTCCGAGCGGCCACTCCATGAATTCGGCAGTGATGTATCCCGTCATCGCTTACTTTTTGATCAAGCATGTTCCGTTTTTCACGAAAAGAAAACGGGCCGTCACCGTTTTTACCGGGGTTCTCGTCATTCTGATCGGATTCAGCAGAATTTATTTGGGCGCGCATTTTCCGACGGATGTGCTTGCCGGATTCAGTCTCGGACTTTGCTTCGTTTCGCTTTTTGCGCTCTTTGACGAAAAGTATCATCCGTTTCGACAAAAATAGAGACAGGAAAAATGAGAAAAAACGCTAATACTATTAAGAAATAAGAGGGAGGGATCTTGATGCTGTTATCGCTGCCCGTGTTTAAAAAAAAGATTTGCGCCTATGATGTGACGATTTTTCAAACACCCCGCTACGGCGAGAAAAAGGGATACAGGGTCGTCTATCGGACAGAGCTGGCCGCTGACAATCATCAAGACGCACTGGAAAGGGCATTTTCTGTTTTTAATGTGCCTGATACGGTCCCAAACGACTATCAAGCCAGATTCATAGCGACCGGAGATGTCATACTCATAGACGAAGGAAGAAAAGGAAAGACCTATTACAGGCTTAACCCTGCGGGATGGAGCAAAATTAACCGGCTGCTCGTCCAGCCGAGGTAAGACGGGGCCGGCTGAATCTTCAGCCGGCTTCCGTATTGTCTGGGAAAGACAGTGTTAAGGCTTCCGTTTAGCGGCGGAATGCTCTTTTCCATGCGCTTCATCAGCTGCAATGACGTCTGAAACGGGCACGTGATTGTTCTTTTTCTGGCCGGTCACCCGGTTGCGCTGTTTTTTGCCCATTATGTTCACTCCTTTTTCTTTAGGCTTGTCATCCCGCATATTCTGCCCAAGATCGCCCTGATCATGCTGATGATTGTCTCTTACCGTTATTCAGTGTACAATGGGTGGGAGTTTGAATAGGCAGGAGGAAAAGGAAATGAGTGTACATATAAACGCAGAAAAAGGCCAAATTGCGGATACAGTGCTTTTGCCGGGAGATCCGCTCAGAGCGAAATTTATTGCGGAAACTTATCTTGAAAATGTGGAATGCTATAATGAAGTCAGAGGAATGTACGGATTTACGGGTACATATAACGGCAAAAAAGTATCAGTCCAAGGCACCGGCATGGGTGTTCCGTCTATCTCTATTTATGTGAATGAACTGATTCAGAGCTATGATGTTCAAAACTTAATCAGAGTCGGCTCATGCGGAGCCATCCGTAATGACGTGAAGGTGCGTGACGTGATTTTGGCTATGACGTCTTCAACTGATTCACAGATGAACCGTGTCGCCTTCGGCAGTGTAGATTATGCTCCTTGCGCAGACTTCGAACTGCTTCATAAAGCGTACCAGGAAGCGCAAAAAAACAATCTTCCCGTAGCGGTCGGAAGCGTATTCACCGCCGATCAGTTTTACAATGAAGACTCCCAAATCGAAAAGCTTGCCAGATACGGCGTTCTCGGCGTAGAGATGGAAACGACTGCTTTATATACGCTTGCCGCTAAATACGGCAAAAAAGCGCTGTCTATCCTGACTGTAAGCGATCACGTATTAACGGGAGAAGAAACAACGGCAGAAGAGCGTCAAACGACTTTTCATGATATGATTAAACTGGCGCTGCATACTGTATCGTAAACTTGAGATGAGGGTTATGCTGATTAAAGCAGCCCTCTTCTTTATGCATCGCCCTGATTCAAAAAAAGAAAGGTAAGTGTAAAATGAAGAAATCCACTAAATGGTTCTCGCTCGCTGCCGCTCTCAGCGTAACCGCAATCGTGGGAACCGGCTGCAGCATTTCAGGCGGCGACAGCCACAAGGACACAAAAACAGCAGCTGAGACAAAACAATCAGATGACACATCAAGCAAAAAAACAACGAAGGCAGAAAACAGCGATTTTGTATTGGAGAGCAAATATTTTAATGATATTAAAGAAGTGAACGGGCTTGAGACCATTCAAAACCCGACAAATACACTTGCGCTCGTGAATAAGACATACACGCTGCCGGGAGATTATAAACCGAATGATCTCGTGATCCCGAAAGTCGAATTTTCTTTTACTGAGAAAATCGAGAAACGATATATCCGCAAACCTGCCGCCGATGCTTTGGCGGAACTATTCAGCGCCGGGAAAAAAGAAGGTTATGACCTGGTTGCTGTTTCAGGATACCGCTCTTATGACAGACAGAAAGTTATTTTCGATAATGAAGTCAGTCTGAAAGGTGAAAAAAAGGCGAAAGAAGCCGTCGCATATCCGGGGCAAAGCGAACACCAGACGGGGCTTGCCATGGACATTTCCAGCAAAAGCAACGGATATGAGCTGAATGAAGCGTTCGGAAACACGGCGGACGGCAAATGGGTGAAAGACCATGCGTATGAATACGGCTTTATCATCCGCTATCCTAAAGGCAAAGAAAATGTCACAAAGTATGAGTATGAACCATGGCATTTACGCTATGTAGGCAAAAAAGCGGCAAAAGCCATCCATGACCATCAATTAACACTTGAAGAATATTTTAATGAAGTAAAGAAAGTGTAATAAGAAGAAGCCCGCTTGAAAAATAGAAAGCGGGCTTTCTTTATTACCAGAAGAGTAAACCTCCAAGCGCAAATCCGGTAATTAAACCAAGGCCGATACCGTAGGCTGCTCCCCAGCCTCCCCAGCCTCCCCAATAGCCGAACCCGTATCCTCTGTGACGGCCGCCGACAGGGGCGATATACACTTTGCTGTTAGTCACCCGTACGATTCTTCCGACGTGGACTCTGCCGTTTCGTTCTGTAATTCTTGCTACTTTTCCCTGGTGCTGCCGGCAAAGATGATAATAGTTTTGCATCTTTTCTCCTCCTATCCAACCTATCTTTCTATGTCAGCTTATGATAGAGTGCGGTAAAAAGGTTGGACGAAAACAGGAGGACAATCGCCGTTTTACTTGTAAGCGACAAAAGCGCAGTGTCCCATATATTCACGGTACGTCTGCATAAGCTCGTAATGAGCCGTCAGCGTATCGTAGTGAACCGGCTGAATAACGGGCGATAAATCCATTTCTGTAGTCGGCTCCTGCGCATTGTTTTCAAAGACAGCGGGAATGAAATCCGCTTTCTGAAAGCCTTGCTGAAGCAATCTCTGTTTCCATGCCGTTTCATCCTGCAATACGGTAAAACCGTAGAAGTCTTTTATCTGCGTGATGGCGTTTTCCGGCATGGGCTTTTGTAAAGCAGCTTCAATGCCGATCAGCATACCCCCGGGTTTAAGGACCCGCAGGATTTCAGACAGCGATGAATCAAGATTTGAAAAGGTGAGAACTGATTCGGAAAGAACGGCGGAAAATTGATTTTCAGCAAACGGAAGCCGCTCAAGCTCCGCCAAATAGCCCGGAATGGTTAAGCCTTCAGCGGCAAATCGTTTTGCTGCTTTTTCAAGCATAAGGGGATCCTTATCAACACAGGTGACGGGGTACAGCAGGAGGCCGAGATAAGCGGCCGTCTGTCCCGTTCCGCAGCCGGCGTCAAGAATCGGTTCGCCAGGAGGAGGAGCCGCTTTTGTGAGAACGGCTTTGGAAAAAGCGAGCCCGCCGGGGTGAGCCCCTCCGACTCCGAATAAGGACAGCATTTCTAAATATTTGCTCAAAGGCCGAATCCTCCTTTTTCCTCAGCATATGTTGAGAGAAAAGCATAGGTTTGGGTAAACGGGAAAGAAGGGCGCCTCACGTTTGAAGTTGACGAATGAGCGTTCGTCTATGATAATAATGTAAGAATAAAAAGGTGGTGTTTTCTTGAAGCGGCAATTTAAACTGTTTTTTATTATATTGATCACCGCGGTCGCAGCCTCGGCGCTTACGCTGTTTATCACGGGCAATACGACCATTTTCGGACAAGGCTCGGCTGCTTTGACGAACAGCAAATTTGAGAAATTCAATAAAGCCTACGAGCAGATTAAAAGTGATTACTATCAAAAAACAGATGACAGCAAATTAGTAGACGGAGCGATAAAAGGCATGATCAGTTCCCTGGATGATCCATATTCTTCTTATATGGATCCGCAGGAAGGAAAGTCTTTTGAAGAAACCATTTCCGCTTCGTTTGAAGGCATCGGCGCACAAGTGGAAGAAAAGGACGGCAGCATCCTGATCGTATCGCCGATTAAAGGGTCACCCGCGGAAAAAGCGGGGGTTAAACCGAATGACCAGATCTTGAAGGTAAACGGCAAAAGCGTTAAAGGCCTTAATGTAAACGAAGCCGTCGCATTAATCCGCGGCAAAAAGGGAACAAACGTCAAGCTTGTGCTGCACAGAGCGGGTGTCGGCGATCTGAACCTGTCGATCAAACGTGACACCATTCCGGTTGAAACGGTGTACTCTGAAATGAAAAAAGGAGACATCGGCGAAATCCAAATCACATCCTTCTCCGAATCGACGGCAAAAGAGCTGAATTCAGCCATTGACAGCCTCGAAAAACAAGGAGCGAAAGGATACATTCTCGATTTAAGGGGCAACCCAGGCGGACTGATGGATGAAGCCATCAAAATGAGCAACATGTTTATCGATAAAGGGAAAAATATCATGCAGGTCGAATACAAAGACGGCACGAAAGAGGTCATGAAAGCGACGAAAGAGCGAAAAGTGACAAAACCGACAGTCGTCCTCGTCAATGACGGCACCGCGAGCGCCGCAGAAATCATGTCGGCTGCGCTGCATGAATCATCGGGCATTCCGCTGATCGGCGAGAAAACGTTCGGAAAAGGAACCGTGCAGACGGCAAAAGATTACAGCGACGGTTCTACCGTTAAACTGACAATCGCTAAATGGCTGACAGCGGACGGAGAGTGGATTCATAAAAAAGGCATCAAACCGCAATATCAGGTTAAGCTTCCTGAATATGCGAACCTGCCGTATTTAGATGCGAAAAAAACATACAAATACGGGGATTCCGGAACCACCGTCACCAATGCGCAAAAAATGCTGAAAGCGCTGGGGTACAGCGTGAAAGTAAACGGCACGTATGATAAAGCATTTGAACAAGCAGTTAAACAATTCCAAGCAAAAGAGAAACTGAAACAAACAGGCATTATAACGGGAGACACAACGGCAAAATTGATGACAGATCTGCAAAAACAGCTTGCGGACAACGATACACAAATGAAAAAAGCCGTTGAAACATTAAATAAGAATATGAAATAGTAAAAAACACCCGGTGCGCCGCTCGCGCATTGGGTGTTTTCTGTTTGCGAAAAGCCCGTCTTATGTCGTTTCCTGTTCAAAAAGGTGGCTGTTCGCCTGAATGAAAAACTGTGATTGCTCATAGTGATAGGTGACTTTTGAGTAGTCAAACGGCTGGCCGTTGGTTAAATGAAAAATCGTTTCAACGCAAAGCTTAGGCGCTCCTGTAAATAGACCTAAGTACTCCGCTTCTTCCTCATTTAACATCCCCGCGTACAGATATAAATCTGAAAAACCGCGCTTTAACCCGAGACCTTCTCGAATATAATCAAATATTGATTCTGCCACGATCTCTTTATTCAAATACGTAATAATGGATTTGTTGTAAAATGACTCTTCGATACACAATGTCAGCCCGTCAATATATCGGATTCGCTTGACATAATACACGTCGCCGTCAGGTGGCATATTCAGATTTTGGGCAGCCTCAGGCGTGGGTTTTCTCACTTCCAGCGCTAATAATTTGGAAGTGACATTAAAATCTTCAAGTGATTCTTTAAATCCCTGATTAGAAAGCAGACTGATATACCCTTTTCTTTTATTCCGTCTGACAAAAATGCCGCTTCCCCTCACTTGAAACACAATCCCCTTTTTTTCTAATAAATCTAAGGACTTGGTGATCGTGCTTTTGCTCACGTTAAACCGGCTCATTAAGGTTTGCAGCACAGGCAGTTTATCCCCTTGCTGCAGCTGATGTTCTTCTATGTATTTTTCAATATCTATCGCGATTTGCTGGTATTTTAACATATACATTCCTCATTCATTTATTGTCCCGCTTCTTTCAGAATTATAGCATAATCGTTTTTAAAAGCCATTTCGTAAATTAACTATAATTGTTTTATGTGTTGATAAATTATACCGGTACAATTATAATGTAAGCGTATAATATGAAAATAAAGGCAGGAATTCTTCTGCACTTGCGAAGCGGATGCTTGAAGCGGCTGCAGTGCATTTATTCGGCATGCAAGCGGCAGTCAAATAAAGGAGGATATAAACGATGGGGACATTGCCAAAAGATTTTTTATGGGGAGGCGCTCTGGCCGCCCACCAATTTGAAGGGGGATGGAATAAAGGCGGCAAGGGGCCGAGTGTAGTGGACGTCATGACGGCAGGCGCGCATGGTGTGCCCCGGAAAATAACAGATACAATTGAAGAGCGGGAATTTTATCCGAATCATGAAGCGATCGATTTTTATCATCGTTATAAAGAGGACATCGCATTATTCAGCGAGCTGGGTCTGAAATGTTTAAGAACGTCCATCGGCTGGAGCAGAATTTTTCCTAAAGGTGATGAAGCCGAGCCCAATGAGGAAGGATTGGCTTTTTACGACCGGGTGTTTGATGAATTGCTGAAACATGGGATTGAACCGGTAATCACGTTGTCACATTTTGAGATGCCGCTGCATTTGGCGAGAGAATACGGCGGTTTCAGAAACAGAAAAACAGTCGGATTTTTTGTGAAATTCGCTGAAGTGTGTTTTGAACGCTATAAACATAAGGTGAATTATTGGATGACGTTTAACGAAATCAATAATAAGATGGATGTGAATAATCCGATCTTTTTATGGACGAACTCGGGCGTCGCCGTCAAAGAAAACGAAAACGCAAAAGAAGTCATGTATCAGGCCGGCCATCACGAACTGCTGGCAAGCGCATTGGCTGTTTCGAAGGGAAGAGACATCAATCCCGAGTTCAGGATCGGCGCGATGGTATCACATGTTCCGATTTACCCGTACTCATCTCACCCCGACGATGTGATGCTGGCTGAAGAAACGATGAGACAGCGTTTTTTCTTCCCGGACGTGCAGGTTCGCGGATATTATCCAAGCTATGCGTTAAAAGAGTTTGAAAGAGAAGGCTATCAGATACACTTTGAAGACGGTGATGAAGAGATTTTGAAAAACGGCCGAGTGGACTACCTCGGATTCAGCTATTACATGTCTACAACCGTAAAAAGTGATGTATCAAACGATAATACCGGGGATGTCGTAAACGGAGGATTGCCAAACGGCGTGGAAAATCCTTATATTACAGCGAGTGATTGGGGCTGGGCGATTGACCCGACCGGTTTACGGTACACATTAAACCGCTTATACGACCGCTACCAGATTCCGTTATTTATCGTGGAAAACGGATTTGGCGCCATCGACACATTAGAAGAGGACGGTTCAATTCATGACACTTCAAGAATTGAATATTTATCGTCACATATAAAAGCTTTGAAAAGAGCAATCACATATGATGGTGTGGATGTAATGGGCTATACACCATGGGGAATTATTGATATCGTGTCATTTACAACCGGAGAAATGAAAAAACGCTACGGCATGATTTATGTTGATCGGGATAATGAAGGCAACGGTTCAATGAGGCGGCTTAAGAAAGACTCATTTGAATGGTATAAAAAAGTGATTGAAACAAACGGCTCATATGTATCCTAAAGGTGTAAAAAGGGAAGGCTTCACCGTTGTGTGAAGCCTGCTTTTTATCAGTAATTTTGAAAGCGCATTCATTTAAGCGGGAAGGAGGTGACTGTCCGGCTTTTCATTTAGAATTGCTTATAAAAATAAGGAAAGGGATGGTGGTTCATGTTTTTTAAAAAAGGTCTGCACATAACGCTGGTTTTTCTTATGTTTTTCTTTTTCATATCAAGCAGCATGGAAACCGAAGTGTATGCAGCTGATCGGAAGGCTTCAGACAAAAACAAAGTAAGGGTGTGGTTCAGTTCTGAAAAAGATCCGGCTTCCCGTACGTGGTATAACGGGCCGCTAGAAGTGAAATACGCCTTAGACGAACAAACACCGCTTACATTGACAAAAAAGAAGGCATCTGACTCCGCTGCCGTGTATATTGATCCGTCGCACCGCTATCAAAGTGTGTTAGGCGTAGGATCGTCCCTGGAAGAATCCACAATCCATAATTTATCAAAAATGACACCCGCAAAAAGAAAAGAAGTGCTGAAAAAACTCGTTGATCCCAAAGATGGTATCGGAATGGACGTTATGCGCATAACGATCGGGACATCTGATTTTACAGCACAGGAATTTTATACGTATGATGATATGCCTGAAGGCCAAACAGATCCTAAGCTCCGTCATTTCTCGATCCAAAAGGATATTGATTTACACATTACAGCAACCATCAAGGAAGCGCTGGCGATAAATCCGGAACTGAAAATCATTGCCTCACCGTGGAGCCCGCCGGCTTGGATGAAAACGAATGAAAACCTCAAGCGGGGAAAGCTGAAAGATAAATATATCGGTGCACTGGCCGTTTACTTCCGCAAATTTATTGAGGCGTACGAAAAGCAAGGAATTCCGATTTATGCGATGACCCTTCAAAATGAACCTTTGCTGGAAATCGACTATCCGAGCATGTATATGCCGCCGTCTCAGCAGCGTAAACTGGCACTGGCCTTAAAAAAAGAAATGAAACAACACGTAATTGACACGAAAATTTGGATTTATGATCACAATGCGAGCGGGGCGTGGAACTATATTCCGCCGATTTTAGATGATAAAAAAGGAAACCGGGCGGCAGACGGCATCGCTTTTCACGATTATGACGGTGACCTTTCCGTCATGTCGGAAATCGGAAAGAGATATCCTGATCAATCTATTCACTTAACGGAGCGGTCTGTCTGGGGGACGGCAGGGGCGGACCGGATCGCGCAGTATTTCCGCAATGGCGCGTCAAGCTACAATGCGTGGGTGACGATGCTCGACAGTCAAATCAAGACGCATCATTGGATAGGCACCCCAGACCCGACGCTGTTTATTCAGGATGCTAAAAACCCTGACCGCTATTGGAATATCCCGATCTTTCATATGACAGGCAACTTTTCAAAATTTATCGATCGGGGAGCAAAGCGGATAGAAAGTAATTACGGCTCCAAAAACACAGTCTCGAATGTATCGTTCCTTAATCCTGATCAATCCATTGTGACAGTCGTAATCAACCAGACATCCGCCGATCAAAAATTCCATGTCGTTTCAGAAAATCGGCAGTTTGAAGCTGTCATCCCGGCTAAAACCGTGGCTACCTACAAATGGAAGTGAAAAAAAGTAAAAAACCGGCACATTTACGTGCCGGCTTCTTTCTGTTAAGCGCCTTTTTGGTTCAGTTGATCAGAAGGCGCTTTATTGAATAAACCGTCTTTGACGGCGTTTGAAGCCGCTTTTTTTACAAAAAACGGGTTAAGGATAATAACGGCTGCCATGTTAGCGGTCAAACCCCAAAAGCCTTCATATATACCGTGGGCGGATTGGGTGATATTTACCGTGAATGTCACGATAAGACCGACGAGAAGACCGATAATTGTCGCTTCTTTCGTTTGATTCTTCCAAAACAGACTGACGGCGATAGCCGGAAAGATCTGAACCATGCCGGAAACACCGAGAAGCTGAAGGGTAACGAGCGCAGTCGGGAACAGCATGCCGAATAAAAGCGCGAGTCCGATGACGACAAATACCATTGAACGGGTGATCATCGTCAGCTTGCTTGGTGACACATTCGGGTGGATCAAATCCCGATATAAGTTATTCGCAAATAAGTTTGATGCTCCGATGGCCATGATAGAGCAGGGAATCAATGACGCAAGAGCAATCGTGGAGTAAGCAAAGCCCTGCGCGACTCCGCCGTAAGACGTTTGAATCAGCTTCAATAAAGCGAGCCGCGGATTGGTATCTTCCGGCAGGACAAGAAACGCGATAAAGCCGAGAAAAATAACAAGAATCAAAACAATATTATAAAGCGGCAGAAACATGCTGTTTTTGCGGACGGCATCTGCGCTTTTTGCCGTAAATACGCCGGTTGCCGCATGCGCCCACATAAAGAGCGCCAGCGCAGATACGATGGAAGCTGTGATAAACCAAGGAATTCCTTTCGGCCCCGAGTCCGGAATCGTCAGCATTTGCGGCGCTTTTTCAGCCAGAGTGTGAATCATCGGCGTCCAGCCGTGAAAATGGATCAGCGGGAGTGACACGACCATAAACAGCATAATCACCCACACGAGAATGTCTTTAATAATCGCCGTAAACGTCGGCCCTTTAATTCCGCTGAAAAAAGTATACAGCGCTACAAGAATAAAAGAGATGATGACGACCATATTGACATTAATGACACCCGATCCGGCCACCTGAAGCGTATCTTGAATTCCGCTCAGCTGGAGACAAATATAAGGAATGAGCATAAGAACGCCGACAATGGCGACAAGACTGGCCAAAAGTTTACTGTCAAAACGCTCACGGGCATAATCGGCAAGCGTCGTTAATTTGTGTATTTTTGCCACTTTCCACAGCTTCGGCAGAAAGAAATAAGCGATAAAATACGCCAAAACAGAATACGGGATTGCAAAAAAAGCAACGCTTCCCCCTGTGTAGGCTGTGCTTGTTAAGCCTAAAAACGTATAAGCCGTATAGAGATCCGCGCCGACTAAAAACCATACGAGGAGCCCCCCGAACCGTCTGCCGCCGACAGACCATTCCTCAACAGAAGTGCGTGATGATTTGTCTCTCCCGGCTATAAAGCCGATACAGACAACGGTTAAAACGATGACGGCTGTAATGATCAATGCTGTTATATTTGCGGGCATCAGTCCAGTCCTCCTTGTTTCTTCTGCAGCCTATAAATAAGAAACGAACATAATGGAGTGACTGCGATCCATAAAAGCAGCCAGAAATGAAAAAAAGGCAGCCCGATAATGATCGGATGAACCCGATTAGCGACTGACAGCAGGGCCAGCTGGCTGAAAGGGATTAAGATGAGAACGAAAATTAGTGCTTTTCTGACCATTTACTTTCCTCCTGAAACTTGATAATGCTCCTTATCATAGCAGGTGTCAGATAAGATCACAAGATATTTTTCAGAAAAAAAAGAATTCTATTACTTTTTTAACTGAAACACTTTAGTTGCATCTTCATTCATATTAAATTAGAATAGTTAATATCTCGAAATCAAGATATTTAGGAGTGAATTCATTGAATACACAAGGATTGCACCATGTTACCGCATTTGCAAAAGATCCTGCTGAAAATCTTCGGTTTTATACTGAAGTGCTGGGTTTGCGGCTCGTTAAAAAAACCGTTAATTTTGACGACCCGGCCACTTATCACTTTTATTTCGGCAACCAAAACGGAGAGCCGGGCACGATCATTACATTTTTTCCTTTTCAGGGAAGCCGCCCGGGAACCGTGGGAAAAGGGCAGGCCGGAAGAATTTATTTCTCCGTGCCAAAAGGAGCACTCGCGTTTTGGAAGCGCCGGCTTGAAGAAAACGGCTTGTCTGTAAAAGAACAGATCATGCTGTCTGAACAAGTCCTTCTCTTTAATGATACAGAAGACCTGCCGCTTGCCATAATGGAAGATGAAAGAAGCGGACAGAGTGAATGGACTCCTGCGGGCATTACTGGAGAAGAAGCGATCACAGGCATGAGAGGTGTTCTTCTGTACTCGTACCGTCCTGAAGCAACCATTCAATTTCTCATAGAACGCTTCGGTTATTCAAAGACAGGAGAAGAAAATCAGATTGTCAGGCTGCAATCGGAGGCGCGGATCGGACATATTATAGATGTTGATCTCGCGCCGAAAGAAGCAGGTATCGGCGGTTACGGGACAGTTCATCATGTCGCTTTCCGCACTAGCGAAAAAGAGCAGGCGGAATGGAAGAATATTCTTGCTGATTCTCATCTTGCTTCATCTGACATTCTTGACAGGTCTTACTTTACTTCAATCTATTTCAGAGAAAGCGGCGGCATTTTATTTGAAATGGCAACCGATGAACCGGGCTTTATGACGGATGAAACCTTTGAAAATCTCGGAACAGAGCTGAAGCTTCCGGAATGGCTGGAAGAGCATCGCAGCCAGATTACAGCTGTTCTGCCCAAAATGGAGAAAGGAGAATGATGATGAAACATGTGTTTGAACAGGGAACGTCAGAAAATGTTCTGCTGCTTTTGCACGGAACGGGAGGAAATGAACATGATCTTCTGTCACTCGGACGTTTTATCGATCCGAACGCAAGTCTGCTCGGGGTCAGAGGATCAGTGTCGGAAAACGGCATGCCCCGTTTTTTTAAGCGGCTGAAAGAAGGCGTATTTGACGAGAAAGATTTAATTGAACGGACGGAAGAATTAAAGAATTTTATTGATGAAGCGGCGCAAATGTACGGATTCAGCAGAGAAAACGTAATTGCTGCCGGCTATTCAAACGGCGCCAATATTGCAGCAAGTCTTTTGTTTCATTATAAAGATGTACTGAAAGGAGCGGTTCTGCATCATCCGATGGTGCCGATTCGCGGAGTGAAGCTGCCTGATATGGAAGGGATGCCTGTGTTTATCGGTGCGGGAAAACGCGATCCTCTATGTACAAAAGAAGAATCGGAGGAGCTTTATCAGTATCTGACAGATGCCCATGCATCCGTTTCGCTTGTTTGGCAGGAGGGCGGTCATCAGCTCACACAGCAGGAAGCAGAGCAGGCACGAACCTGGTACAGTGAGCGATTCCTATAAAAAACCCTTAGTCCGCTTAAGCGGACTAAGGGTTTCTTTCATCTTACAGCCAAGTTGACACTTTAGATACAGGCAGCCGGTTGCTTTTATGCGCCGGTTTAACGGCTTTACCGATTGAAATCAGCATGACGGGCACGAAACGCTCACTCACGTCGAATTCCTTAACGAATTGCTCTTTATTGAATCCGCCGATCGCGCAAGTGTCGTAGCCTTTTGCTTTAGCGGCAAGCATCAGCTGCATCGCTGCTAAAGAAGCGTTTAAAAATGCTGAATCACGGGCAAACTGATCATTTTGGTATGCGCCGTTAATCTGGCCTAAAAGCGTTTGTTTAATCTCTTCTGTGATATTGCCTTGCTCAGCCAGTTCAGCATAAACGTCTTCACCATTTTCATTTGCTTTTAAATCGCCTAATACGGCAATAACTGCTGATGAATCAATAATCTGTTTTTGATTAAAAGCAACCGGAAGCAGGGCAGCTTTTGCTTCATCACTGTGAAAGACTTGAAAATGCCAATGCTGAAGGTTCCAGGCGGAAGGCGCTTGCGTTGTGATTTCAAGGAGTTCTGTTAATTCCTCTTTTGTAATGACCGCGTCTTTATCGTATTCTTTAACAGATGCGCGTTCCTTTAAAACGTCTAATACGGATGTCATCATGTTTCCTCCTTCGGATAAACGTGTTATCATAATAGAAAAGTTAGAAGCTTACTAAATGTAACTCGAAAACTAATTTTAATGGATCACAAAAAACTTGTCAATTCATAGATGAAGGGATGAACTCACGTGGGATATACAATGTGTCCTAAAATGGAATCCGCTTTTTCTCTTTTGGGAAAGCGCTGGAACGGCCTCATTATCCATGTACTGATGGACGGGCCGAAACGATTTAAAGATATGACCGAAACGATACCGACAATCAGCCAAAAAATGCTCGCGGAGCGGCTCAAAGAGCTGGAACAAAATGAAATCGTCGAGCGTCAGGTGCTGCCTGAAACACCTGTCAAAGTCATTTATAAACTGACTGATAAAGGCTTGGCCCTGCAAGCCGTTTTTCAGGAAATGCAAAAATGGGCAGACAGTTTTTGCGAGCCCGGGGGATCTGCCAACGACACATGTGATGAATAACAAAGGCTGCCCAAGGCAGCCTTTTCTTAATGATCATGTTTACTCGTCATAAAAACCATTAATATCAAAATTGTTCAGATTGAGGTTCAAGCCTTTTAATTGCTTTAATAAAGCATCGAATGTAAGGAAATGATCATTTTTACATTCCGCCGGGACATCATTTGGAGAAAATAGTTTCATTCCTCCCTCAATCCACTGTTTCCGGTATAACTGAAATGCCGCTTCAATTAAATGATCAGGCGTTACAATAAACCCTAAGCTTACGTCATGGTCCTCACTGTAGCCGAATTCAAACCCGCAGCAGGGGCAAATATCAAATGTTTTTTGATATTCGCCGTTATAAATAGGACTTGTCTCTAATCCTTTAAATCCGCATATCAAACAAGGATACAACTCACTAACCAACATACATCCCTCTTTTATTCAGTTTGCAATCATTCAGAACAAGCGGGGAGGCCTTTTACAGTTTCCCGGTTAAAAACTGAGCCTCACCAAGCCCGAAGCTCCAATCGGCGTCCCCGTTTTCTGTAATGGAAATCATGACGTCCTCGGGTGATATGCCGCATTCTGTTTTAAGCTGATCAGCCATTAGTTGATATAACGTTTCTTTTTGATGTTCGGTGCGCGCTTTGCTGACAATGCTGATGATGACAAGATCTTTGCTTCTTTTGAAACCGAGCCCGGTATCTTCAATGATAAGCTCATGAGGCCGATGCTGGTGAACGATCTGATAACGGTCCGTTACAGGGACGTCAAAAGCTTTAACCATGGCATAATGGGCGGTATCCAGTAATTTTTTTAATGCTGCGTCATCCCGGCCTTCAATAACGTCAAAACGAAGTAATGGCATTGTTTTATTCCCCCTGATGGTTTTTTATCATGTCGCAACTTGTAAAAAAGTATAACAGTTAATCAAAATGTAATCAAATTATAACCAAAATATTTATACATTAATGCAATATCAGAGAGAGGCACATGTTGTTACAATCGCCCAATCAATTTCCTCATTTTATGAATACGCTTAAGAATAGGCAGACATAAAGGAGGAAAAACATGTACCCTCGTCATGCATTGTATCGCGGGAATTTCGGTCCTGCCGGATTTCCGGCGAGAAGTCCTTTTTTGTTCGGCGCTCCTTTATTCGGCGGATTTTTAGGCGGTCTTCTCGGAGGCGTGATTGCCACAGGCTTTACAAGACCCCGCTATCCGTACGGGTTCGCCGGTTACGGATACGGAGGCGTCCCATACGGCGGTTTCGGGCCGGGAGCCGGCGGTTATCCGCCATTTTATTAAAGAAAAAACGGCCTGCATCGCGCGGGCCGTTTTTTTATCTTAAAATCTCCACTTCCGATAGATTGTAGTCTTCCTGTTTTGAAAACATAACTTCAATCATCCCGTCTTTATAGACTGCTTTTGTTCCTTTCCGTTTGACGAGGCTCGGAAGGACGATTTCTTTTTTTCCTTCTCCCAGACTGCTGTTCTCTACAACGAGGCTGTGTGACGTATGCTTAATCCTGATACGGTCGAGTTCCTCTTGTTCGGCGGGAATTTTCGCAAAAACATGATCGGATGTTTCAAACAGGTCAATTTCCGGCTTGGGCGGTTCCGCTTCGACCGGCTCGGCCTTTTTGGACATTGGGTCGCGAAAAGGGAACTGTCCGGCATAACCGGCGCCGAATACGCTTTCCATCACTCGGTTGACATATGTCTCGACATCTTTCGGATCAGCATTTTTAAACGTTTCTTTAGAGAACTGATTTTGGAAGGGAAAATATCTGTTCCAATCAAACACGGCATCTCACCCTTTCTTAACGGACAACATAGTATATGCCCGCCGGAAGCTTCCCGTGATATAATATAATCTGTTTACAGAAAGGAAGGGGAAGGCCGTGCAAGGGAATAACGCAAGAAAAGGAATCATTTATACCGCTTGTTCTTTCGTCATGTGGGGGCTGTTTCCGGTCTATTGGAAACTTCTTGAACAAATACCCGCATTGGACATTTTAGCTCACCGGATTTTATGGTCATTTGTTTTCATGTGTGTGCTTTTAACTGTGCTTAAGAAGTGGAAAACCGGATGGCGTGAACTGCGTCTTTTGAAATCGGAAGGGGGCCTGCTGGCGCTTTTTTTCGCTTCCGTTTTAATTTCCGTTAATTGGTTTGTGTACATATGGGCCGTCAATCACGGCTTTTTGCTTGAAGCAAGTCTCGGGTACTACATTAATCCGCTCGTTTCCGTTCTTTTGGGCATCCTATTCTTAAAAGAAAAGCTTAACAGGATGCAAACAGCAGCCGTTTCTATTGCCGGGGCGGCCGTGATCATATCTGCGTTTCAATATGGCGCGGTTCCTTATATCGCATTGCTGCTTGCATTCAGCTTCGGCCTGTACGGCTTATGTAAAAAAAGAACCCGCATGTCCAGCACGATCGGACTGACGCTGGAGACGCTTTTGATTACCCCGGCTGCATTTATTTATTTAGGATATACAGCTGACGGGAGCACTTCCGGGTCCTTGGGGGCAGGAACATGGGCGCTCCTATTTTTCGCAGGCGTATTTACGGCCCTGCCGCTGTTGCTGTTTGCAGAGGGGGCAAAGCGTCTGCCGCTGTATCAAGTCGGCATTTTGCAATATATAGCGCCGACCATTACCCTTATGCTCGGCGTATTTGTGTATCATGAACCGTTTTCCGGGCAAAAAGCGTTTACCTTCATTTGTATATGGGCAGCATTGCTTTTGTTTACCTTTTCACAGATAAAATGGAAACGGCCGATAAAAAGCCGCTAAGCCTTTCGCTTTCCAGCGATAGCTTAAATTATGTATAATCATTACGAGTATGTAAAGGAGCTGTACAATGGGCACTGATAAAGACATAGCAAAAGCCTATCAGGCACTGTGGAATAACCGCACTCTCCCGGCTTCAACTCTTGAAGAAGCGGAGAAGGCAATTGATCTGGAACTGCTTGATCAAAGAACACATCCGAGGCTCCGGAAGTCACCCGAGGAAAAGTTTGCTCTGGCGGTGCAGCGAATTGTAGATTCCCGGCTGCGGCCGATTGAGAAATATGAATTGGTTGAACTACATACGAAGCGTTTGCAATTTTTAAAAGAAGAAAGAGGGGAGCAGCTATGAAAGCGATCATAAAAGAAGATGTGCAAACTTCTTTAGAGCGATATGCCGATCGTCCTGTATATATCCATTTGGAAACAACGACCGGTTCTTATTCAGCGCATCTGAATGAGAAAAACATGACGGTTGTAGCCTATATACGCAATGCAAAAGTGACGTACCATCAGGCGAAAATCAAAGGAAACGGCCCGTACCGCGTCGGTTTGAAAACGGAAGAAGGCTGGATTTACGCAGAAGGTCTGACTGAATATACAGTAGATGACGAAAACCGCTTGTTAATGGCAGGGCATCTGCCGGGCGGAAAATTGGCGATTTCGCTTCAAATCAGCGAAAAGCCGTTTACAGTTTAAAGAAAAGGGTGAAAATCATGAAAGAACATGTACTCGTCATCCTGCCTCACCCTGATGATGAATCATACGGAGTGGCAGGGCTGATTGCTTTACACAGACAAAAAGATATTCCCGTTACGTATGCATGCGCAACGCTTGGCGAAATGGGCCGGAACATGGGAGATCCTTTTTTCGCGAACCGTGAAACACTGCCGCTGTTAAGAAAACAAGAGCTGATCGACGCATGCAAAGCAATGGACGTTACTGACCTGAGAATGCTCGGGCTTCGTGATAAAACACTTGAATTTGAAGATGACGAGTGGCTCGCGGATATGATGGAAGAGATTATCGACGATGTAAAACCGAGTCTGATTGTCACATTCTATCCGGAGCACGGCGTCCATCCGGATCATGATGCATGCGGCGAAGCGGTTATCAGAGCGCTTTACAGAAAGAAAAAAGAGGACCGCCCGCGCACGCTTTGCATGGCAATCACCCGCAACAGGGAGGAAGCCGTCGGCAAGCCTGATGTCATTCTTGATATTAAAGAGGTTGCCGATATTAAAATGAATGCCTTAAAAGCGCACCGCACCCAAACGGAAGGTATGCTGAGAGAGCTGGAAGAAAAAATAAAAAATAACGAGCCGGTTCTTCAGACATGGTTTGAAGAAGAAGTGTATTGGACATATCCGTGGAAAGACTGATAAAAAAAGGGATAAGGCTGAAATGCCTTATCCCTTTTTTTGTGTCAGATCGGAGGCGATCGCTTCCGCAAGCGAAGACCGTATTGATAAATTTGAAAAACTCAGTCCGAGCTGCACCGCGGTTTGGGCGATTTCAGGACGGATTCCGGATAATGTCGCTTTCACGCCGAGCATTCCGAGTGATTCAATTAAGGTGAAAAGCTGTTGGGCAACCATCGTATCAATCATGGCTACGCCCGATAAATCAATGTACAGCTGCGTGATGCGCTTCTCTGAACACTGCTGCAGCGTATTCTCTAAAATCATTTTGGCTCTTGCCGTGTCAATATCCCCGATCAGCGGCAGCAGTCCGACATTATCAAAAAGCACAATTACCGGCGAGCTCAGCTCGGTGATCAATTCTTTTTGCGCTTCAAGCTGAATGTTTGTGTTTTTATACATTTCCTCTATGAAAATATGAATCACCACATCAAAAGATTTAATCAGCGTATGGAATATATTTTCGGCATCTTCTTCTGTCACGGTGTCTGAATGAAGTCTGGTAAACTGCTTGACATGGCCGACATACAAATCACGAACTCTGATAAACTCGCGAATAATATAATGGATGGGAGTTTTTAAATGTTCTTCATCTCGTGCGGCTTCGAACGCCCACTTTTCCAATGCCGCTGTATATACTTCCTTCTCTTCAGAAAAAATCCGATTGAGCTGATAATTAAACGCCAGATTTTGTTTTTTCAGATTCGTGAGTACAGCCGGGTCAGTAGAAGCATAAACAGAATCAGGATCCGTATCATGAAGGGTATCAAACCATGTCTGACTGATGTCCTCCGCCCGTTCAGTTAAATAATCGTACAGCAGTTTATGTTTTGGCATTGCTGCTCCTCCTTTATGAAATCATTTTTTTCACATAATGCTTTTGCAGTTTCATCAGTCTGAAGAATAAACCGACAGCTCCTGCGGCAAGTCCTGCAATTAACCCGATCCAGTAGCCGTATGCCCCGAGGCCCGTATAAGTGCCGACTGCGTAACCGACCGGAAGCCCGATAATCCAATACGACACAAAAGCCGCGCCGAGTGTATAGTTGACATCCTTATATCCTCTCAGAGCGCCTTGTATCGGAGCTGCTACGGCATCAGAAAGCTGGAAAAACAGCGCATAGATTAAAAAGTGCTGCGTCAACATGAGCACCGCCGGATCTGATGTATACATTCCGGCGATTTGCGGTCTGAACAGTAAAATGAAAGCCGCCGTGCATAAAGAAAAACTAAGCGCCATCACGATCCCGATATAGCTGTATGACCGGGCATCCCTGTAGCGCTTTGCCCCTGCTTCAAATCCGACCAAAATGGTCATGGCCATGGATACGCTGAGCGGCAGCATATACAAGAGGGAAGCAAAATTCATTGCCGCTTGGTGGGCTGCAATCGTCACCGTCTGAAAATGGCTCATAAGCAGTGTGACAGCCGCAAAAATGCTCGTTTCAAAAAATACCGCAAAACCGATAGGCAATCCGATTTTCAAAAGCTTTCTGCATTCAGACGGAGAAAAACGGTACAGTTTCCGAAATACAGAGTACCCGGCAAACGGCTCAAATCTGCAGACGATAAAAAAGCTGATGGCGCAAATACACCAGTAAGTCAGGGCGGAAGCGAGCCCCGCCCCGACTCCTCCCAATGCCGGCATGTTGAATTTCCCGAAAATAAATACATAATTTAAAACAAAATTAATAGGCAATGAGCAAAGCGTAATAAGCATAGTGACTCGCGTTTTGCCGAGTGCATCAATAAACGAGCGCAAAACGGTGTACACAAACAAAGGAAAAATACCGAGGGATAAAAATCCTAAAAAGTGTTTGGCGATCGTCCGGACACGAGGTTCCAGGCCCAAATGTCCCAAGATCATATCAACGGTGAAAAAGCCGATCAGGATAACCGCCGCACTGAGAACGGCCGCTACATAAACGGCCTGGATGACGGAAAACGGCACTTCCTTTTGTCTGCCGGCTCCAAACAGCTGCGAAACAACGGGCGTAACGGCCATTAATATTCCTGCCAGGCCCGTATAAACCGGCGTCCACAGGCTTGAACCAATTGCAACCCCGGCTAAATCGGCAGCGCTCACTTTCCCTGACATCACCGTATCCAAAAAGGTGATCAGGGAAAGGCCCGCCTGTGTGATTAAAATCGGAATGAAGATATGTAACAGCTGTCTGACCTTTTGGCCGATCGTGTTCGTTTCTCTCAAGTTAGGTTCCCCGTTTCTTTATTTTAACGAGAGAAATTATAACATTTTATGTATAAAAAGCAATGAAAGCCGGCCTACTCTTTTTTGTCCGGTTTCGGCTTTTTAAACATCTTGGCATAAATGAATGAAAGTGAAATGACCCCTAAAAAGGTGCAGATATATTGCATCAGCCGTGCGAATTCCATATGATGTGCGCCTCCTTTCATGATTATGGTGCACACAGCGGCGCATATCCATGCGCGTGATGCAGAAAATAAGGGAAAGGAGCTGATGTGACATGCGCCACACTCAAATGACGGAAAGCGCGTTTACCGCTGCGGTTCAAACGTATTTGAAACAAATTACAGAGGATGCCGGAATGATACTGCGGACATTGGATGAAAAAGACCAATGCCTTCTTTGCGAATTAGATGAACTGGGACATACGTTTCAGGAAATGCAGGCTGTCGCTTCGTCGTTTTACCTGCAGTCATATATCGAACATTTTACGCCTTCCTATACAGAGCTGGCGAGGGCCGTGCAGCATCTGGCGGAAGAAAAACACGGAGCGCTGATTGTGATTGAACGTGCAGATCCGCTGGATGGAATGATACAAAAAGGGACCAGCCTGCATGCCGAGATCAGTGCAGCTTTAATTGAGAGTATTTTTTATCCCGGCAATCCGCTTCACGACGGAGCCGTATTGGTCAGAGAAAACCGGGTTGTATCAGCAGCCAATGTGCTTCCGCTCACAACAAAACATGTCGATCTCAAATACGGGACGCGCCACAGGGCCGCGATGGGACTTTCGGCCGTGACTGATGCACTCGTGCTCGTCGTTTCAGAAGAAACGGGAAAAATGTCCTTTGCTAAAGACGGCGGACTGTATCCGCTTGTTTCGCCGCGGGCGCTTCATACGAAATAATAAGAAAATGGGAATATTGTACCCATTTAATATTAATAAGGTGAACATCTTTACCTTTTTCTGTATTGATGTTATCGTTTAAATATACATAAAATTTAAAAGAATAGGGAGTGGAAAGATGGCAAATGTATTGATGATCGGCTTTCCGGGAGAAGGGCATATCAATCCGTCTTTAGGCGTCGTAAAAGAACTGAAGGCAAAAGGGGAACATGTCGTATATTACGGCGTGAAGGAATATGAGAACAAAATCGCGTCAAGCGGAGCGGAATTCCGTGAATATGAAGATTTCCGTAAAGATGAATTCGGAAAAAACGCAACGGGTGATGAACAGCGGGACGCTACCGAGTTTTTGCTATTAATGATTGAGACTTCCAAAAAAGCCGCACTCCGTATTCTTGAGGAAGTAAAAGATGAATCCTACGACTACATCCTGTATGATCATCATTTTCTGGCAGGAAGGCTCGTGAGAAACCAGCTGAAACTGCCGGCATATTCACTTTGTACGACATTTGCAATGAATGAAGCATTTATTAAAGAAGTGTTTTCAAATACAAACCTTGTATCAGAGGAATCATCTCATTATCCGGCTTATACCGAAGCGGTCAGCCGGCTCAATGAAGAATTCAGCGCAGACATTAAAACGCCGTATGATATTTTCTCAAATGACGGCAGAAAAACCATCGTATTTACTTCAAGAGCGTTTCAGCCGAAAGAAGAAGAGTTTGGCGATTCTTATCTCTTTGTCGGTCCGTCCATAACCGAAAGGGCGGCGGCTCAAGATTTCCCGTTTGAACAGCTTGAAGGAGAAAAAGTCCTGTTTATTTCAATGGGCACGATTTTTAACAATCAGAAGGAATTGTTTAATAAATGCTTAAAAGCGGTCAGAAACTTTAACGGAAAAGCCGTCATGTCAATCGGCAAACATCTTGATCCTGCGGAGCTTGATGAAATTCCTGAGAATGTCATTGTAAAGCCTTATGTTCCGCAGCTTGAGATCCTGAAGAGAGCGGACTTATTTATCACTCACGGCGGAATGAACAGTACGAGCGAAGGGCTTTACTACAAAACCCCGATGATCGTCATTCCGATGGGCGCAGATCAGTTCGCCGTCGGAAGCCAAGTGGAAAACACGGGCGCGGGCAAAATGTTTAAAAAAGAAGATGTAACAGCGGAACTGCTCACTGAAGCAATAAAAGAATTGAGCGAAAATCCTGAATATCAGACAAAAGCTTCTGAAATCGGAGAATCCCTGAAAGCGGCCGGCGGAGCACAGCGTGCAGCGGAATTGATAGCAGAAGACGTGAAAACTGCCGAGACCCGGGTTCTGTAATCAGCTGTCACCCGCTTCCTTTAAAGGAAGCGGGCTTTTTTTAAATTGTTTTTCGGGAGGATTTTTCACGCCGTAAAGAGAATTGTATGAAAAACAGACAAGAAAGGTGGAATGTCGCGGAAAAAAGCCATGTTATGAAAATGATTCCAAAGTCTTTTGTGAAATGTTCTCAATTTATGTAAAATGTGTGGCATTGGTGATGATCTAAGGTCAAATGAATCGGAATTAATGTCGACTTCTGAATGAATCCTGCATAACAGGGCGGCGTCCAAAGAAAAGGAACGTCCCTTTCAGCAATGATAAATAGGAGGTTTTTCGTTATATGAAGAAAAAAATCGCAGCCGGACTGGCTGTATCTGCAGTAATGACTTCAACCTTCGCCGTGCATCCCGCTGAAGCAAAAACCATTCAAGTAAAAAGCGGCGACTCTCTTTGGAAGCTTTCCCGGCAATATCATACAAGTATTTCAGCCCTGCAGGCGGAAAATAAACTGAAATCAACGATACTCCACCCAGGACAGCGGCTGCACATTCCCGACGGCAGCGGCACACATAAAACGGGGCAAAAGGGAAAACGAAGCACGGGTGCCTACACAGTTACATACGGAGACTCATTATGGGTGATCGCAAAAAAATACAAAATGAGCGTTTCTGAGCTGAGAAGCCTGAACCGTTTGAGTTCAGATGTCATCTATCCGGGCCAGAAACTGAAAATTAAAGGGTCTGCCGGCGGCACGGACGGAGGCGGCAGACAGACAAAGCCTGATAAAGGCGCATCAGGGACTTACACTGTGAAGCCGGGTGACTCGCTGTGGAAAATCGCCAATCAAACCGGGATCACCATCGCCGAGCTGAAAAAGCTGAATCAATTAACATCAGACATGCTGTATCCGAATCAAGTGTTAAAGATCAAAGGTTCTTCACATAACGGAAACAGCGGCACAACACCGCCATCTCATTCAAACCCTTCTGAGAAGCCATCCACTTACAAAGTAAAAGCAGGCGATTCCCTCTGGAAAATTGCTAATCGGTTCGGCATCACCGCTCAGCTCATCAGAGAAAAAAATAAATTGACAACTGATGTGCTTCAAATCGGACAAGTTCTGGTGATTAACGGAACGGGAAAAACAGAAGATCCTGTGCGGCAGCCGGATAACAAACCGGCAAAACCAAACAAGCCGAATACTCCTGAACCTCCGGTGACAGGGTCAAAGATTGACAGAATGATAGGCGAGGCGAAAAAACATGTCGGCGTGCCTTACCGCTGGGGAGGCAATACGCCTGCGGGCTTCGATTGCAGCGGTTACATCTATTACCTTTTAAATAAGGTAAGCTCTGTTTCCCGTCTGAGCACGGCCGGATATTGGAATACGATGAAACATATCAGCCAGCCGTCAGCAGGCGACTTTGTCTTCTTTACGACATATAAAGCGGGCCCTTCTCATATGGGAATGTATTTAGGTGGAGGAGATTTTATTCACGCAAGCTCCTCCGGGGTTGAAGTTTCAAACTTAAGCAATCCGTATTGGAAAAAAGCGTATTTAGGAGCGCGCAGTTATTTTTAAAAAAAGCCTTTCGGGGCTTTTTTTGTTTACCATTTTCACGTTTTGACAAGACTGATGGGTAAAAAAATAAGGGGGAGGAAGCATGAATCGTCTCTTGCTTTTTCTCATGCTCGTATCAATTACGCTTTGCGGCTGCGGGGGGAGACCCGCTCCTGTTCCGCCCAAAAAACATGGGGAAAGCCGCGCATTGGAAGCATCTGCATACCGTGAGCATGCCGGACTCATCAATCAAAACGGAAAAACGATCGGATATATCGAAGTGAGGGAATCTGATGATGAAGGGTCAGACATTCATATATCAGCGGGGCATCTGCCGCCCGGCACTTCTCTCGGATTTCATATTTATGAAAAAGGGACTTGTCAGGCACCTGATTTCGAATCAGCCGGCGGTCCGTTCAACCCTTTGAACAAAGAACACGGCTTCAACAATCCGATGGGTCATCACGCCGGGGATCTCCCCAATCTTGAAGTGGGGGCTGACGGTAAAGTGGATGTCATTATGAACGCACCGCAAACTTCATTAAAAGAAGGGAGCAGACTCAGCCTGCTCGACCGGGACGGAAGCGCGTTCGTCATTCATGAACATACGGACGATTATTTGACAAACCCGAGCGGAAATTCCGGAGCCAGAATCGCCTGCGCTCCCCTGACAAAAAGCGCCCGCAGGGAATGAGCCCTTTTGTATTGAGTATACAAGGGCTTTTTTAGTATACTCGGTTATGGAATACAAATGGAAAGGAAACATCACCTATGACTTCAGAATTACAGCACCTATCACTTCCGGAAGATATACAAAACAAACTGCAGGCTTATCAAAATCATCCCGTTTCCCAAGAATTCCGGGATTTAATCGGATCATCAGGCTATGAGGCCGAAGATAAAGCGATTGTATTCGATGCCGTCATTGCTTTGACTATGGGAAAAAATATCTTATTAAAAGGACCGACGGGTTCAGGGAAAACAAAATTGGCGGAAACGCTTTCGAACTATTTTCATAAACCGATGCACAGCGTCAACTGCTCCGTAGACCTCGATGCAGAAGCGCTTGTCGGCTATAAAACGATTGAAAATGAACAGGGACAGGCGACTATTGAATTCGTTCCCGGACCTGTAACAACCGCAATGAACGAGGGACATTTTTTATACATTGACGAAATCAATATGGCAAAGCCTGAAACCCTTCCGATTCTAAACGGCGTGCTAGATTACAGAAAAATGATGACAAATCCCTTTACAGGAGAAGTGATTAAGGCAAGCGAAGGATTCGGTGTTATCGCCGCGATTAATGAAGGCTACGTCGGCACCGTTCCGCTGAACGAAGCCCTTAAAAACCGTTTTGTCATCATTGATGTTCCGTATATTAAAGGAAGCCTCCTGAAACAGGTGCTGACCTCTCAGTCTGTCTTAAAAGATGAGAAATTAATTGAGCGCTTTATGACGCTGTCTTCTGATTTAATCGCACAAGCGCATAACGGACAAGTGTCAGAAGAAGCGGCGTCCATCAGGGCTCTCATTGATACGTGCGACTTGGCTGCGTACATCCCGCCGAAACGGGCGATTGAAAGAGGCATCGTAGAAAAACTTGACGATGACAGAGAAAAAGCCGCTGTCAGAAATATTGCAGAAACGCTGTTCGAATGAGGGAAATACAATGAAGTTTATCAAATTTAATGACAGCACGATTGATTCGTTTTTGTTCATGATGCTGACTGATCTGGCCAAAACACTGACCAGAAGCAGTGAAGTTGAAGTGGAATACGGCGTGCAGTCTTACTACAATCCCTTTGAAAAGAAAATTTACATGAGCCACTTTTGGAAAGACAGATCAGCCGGGGATATGGAAGCCGGCCTGAAAAGCGATGTCTATTTGCGCGCTGTCGGAACACGCAGCAGCTCATTTCGGGAATTTGCGGGGTTTTTAAATGACGTTCACCGGCATTTCACCTGCCAAAGCTTTGCCAAGCAGCTGTTTATGCTGCTTGAGGATATCAGAATTGAAGAGCTGATCAAAAAAGAACGGCCGGGAACGAAACGTGTTTTTCAGAAGCGGAGGGAGATGTACAGGAAATATTTCACGACGCAGCTGACATTGAATTTAGAACGGAGCATTTTCACCGACGCTTTGTATTGCGCGATGTTTGTCAAGCTGACGGCTGAGTCTCCGCTTGAAGGCATTCCTTCCATGCATGAACATATTGATATGATGATACCGTATATTGAACGTCAGCTCATCCGGGTGTATGAGGCGGATTCTACGGAACAAATCGCAAGAATAACGGAAGACCTCATGGAAGGCCTTGATGAAGTGCTTGAGAAAGATATGCTGAACACGTACTTTTTTCTGCCGGAACTTGATTACGAAAAAGCGGCTGAAGAGCCTTTATTCGAAAGTGTAAAAAAAGCGCCTTCGTTAAGTGACGATCTCACGCTCCCTGAGTCTTCCGACGGAGATGAAGAAATCCTTGAAGAGAAAATGAATACGTGGCACCGGGAAACCGAAGCGCCGTCAAAAAGTTTCCTTCAATTTGATATTGAGCACGGCGCGAAATCAGATCTTGGGAAAGACGCGGCCAGAGAAGGCGATGACGGTGACCAGGCGCTCGGCTCCGTTCAAGGTTCCGCACGTCAGACGAAAAGAGAGGATTACTCCAAACTGGAAGCGCTTGAATCCATTCAGGATGAACATGAGGGCGCGGGGCTGGCTGACGGAAAAGAAAACAAATTTGCCTTCCCGGTTTATCAAACGCCTCATAAAGCGTCTCCTGAAGAGGAGCAGTCTTATAAAGAACAGGCAAAAACGATAGAATCATATCAAAAACGCCTGAAGCAGATGATACAAAAAACACTTGAGCACAAAAAAACGCTCCCGCGGACCGACCTTCACGCAGGCCGGCTGAATCGCAAACTGATCCGCTATTTTACGGAGCGGAACCCGCGCCTTTTCTATAAAAAGCAGGACCCGTCTTCAGACATTGACGCCGTTTTTACATTGCTTGTCGATTGTTCGGCCAGCATGTTCGACAAAATGGATGAAACAAAAAGAGGGATCGTTCTTTTTCATGAAGCCTTGAAATCAGTGTCCGTACCGCACCAGATCGTCGGATTTTGGGAGGATACAAACGAAGCGACTGAAACGAGCCAGCCGAATTTCTTCAATACCGTTATTCCGTTTGAAGAGTCGCTGCTGCAGGCGGCGGGTCCGCTGATCATGCAGCTTGCGCCTGAAGAAGATAACAGAGATGGATACGCCATCAGACAAATGACGAAACAGCTGATGCGGCGGAGTGAGGCGCAAAAATTTTTAATCGTGTTTTCAGACGGAGAGCCGGCAGCATTCGGATATGAACAAAACGGCATTGTCGATACGAGCGAGGCTGTCATCGAAGCGAGAAAAAAAGGGATAGAAGTCATAAATGTTTTTCTGTCCAATACTGCGATAGAAGAATCACAGATGAAAACCATTCAGGATATGTACGGAAAGTACAGTATTTTTGTTCCGGATGTCGATCAGCTGCCCGATGTGCTGTATCCGCTCTTGAAAAAACTGCTTCATAAAAGCATAGGATAGGCTTTTTCCTATGCTTTTTCGCTTTTTATTTTAAAATGATTTAATTTTTTCGGTATTGATCTGTTTTTTTTACTATTTTGTGAACAATCAAGGTAGAATCCAAACGCAATCAGTGGTAAAATATCCTTGGAAGCGTTTTTATTACATAATTTTGGGCACAGCGTTCAAAAGTTATTTCAAGATAGTGAATTGATCACTTGATTATCTAGGTTGGGGGTAATATTCAAATGTTTCAAAATAATATGAAACAAAGAATGAATTGGGAAGATTTTTACGGACCGAACCTCGGCTATGCACTGGAGCTGTACGACCAATATGCTGAAGATCCAGACAGCATTGATCCGGATCTGAAAGACATGTTTGACGAACTCGGCGCTCCGCCAAGCCAAATAAAAGAGGCATCGGGAACAAAGGAACAGGGACGCGTCACCGCAGATCTGATTCAAAAGATCGCAGCAGCAGTTAAACTTGCAGAAGATATTCGAACCTATGGCCATCTGAACGCTTCCGTCAATCCGCTCAGAAAGGATCCGAAAAAGAGCGAGCTCTTTCCGTTATCCGAGTACGGGCTTACAGAAGAAGAAATGAAAGCAATACCCGCGTCTGTCATCTGTAAAGACGCACCTGCCAATATAACAAACGGCTTAGAAGCCATCCAGCATTTACGCAATACCTATAAAAGAACCATCTCCTTCGAGTTTGACCATGTGCATGATTTCGAAGAGCGCGCATGGATTACAAAAATGGTTGAATCCGGAGAATTGTTCCGGAAAAATTCACCGGAAAAACTGTCAGCCGTTTTAGAAAGACTGACGGAAGTAGAAGGATTTGAACAATTTTTACACCGGACATTCGTCGGTCAGAAGCGTTTCTCAATTGAGGGATTAGACGCGCTTGTGCCGGTTCTTGACGACATTATCGCCCAGTCTGTGAAAGCGGGCACAACCAATGTCAATATCGGGATGGCGCACAGAGGCCGTTTAAATGTGCTTGCGCATGTGCTCGGCAAACCGTATGAGATTATTTTCTCAGAATTCCAGCACGCGCCGAATAAAGACCTTGTGCCGTCTGAAGGATCGACCGGCATCAGCTACGGCTGGACGGGCGATGTAAAATACCACCTCGGTGCAGACAGACAGCTTCAGGATGCTGAAACCAAAAGCGCGCGGATTACGCTTGCAAATAACCCGAGCCATTTGGAATTCATCAATCCGATTGTTGAAGGAAGCACGCGGGCGGCACAGGAAACAAGAACGCAAAAGGGGTACCCGGTTCAAGACGAAACAAAATCGCTCGCCATTTTAATTCACGGTGACGCAGCGTTTCCGGGAGAAGGCATTGTCGCCGAGACGCTGAACTTAAGCTCTCTGAAAGGCTATCAGGTCGGCGGGGCCATTCATATCATCGCCAATAATATGATTGGCTTTACAACTGAAAGCGATGAATCACGATCCACGAAATATGCCAGTGATTTGGCGAAGGGCTATGAAATTCCGATCGTTCACGTCAACGCGGATGATCCGGAAGCATGCCTGTCAGCCGTTAAATTTGCGGTTGAATACCGGAAGCGGTTCAATAAAGATTTCTTAATCGATTTAATCGGGTACAGACGGTACGGCCACAATGAAATGGATGAGCCGTCAACGACACAGCCGATGCTGTATGACGCCGTCAGAAAACACCCGACTGTCAAGCGGATCTTTGCGGAAAAACTCGTAAGTGAAGGACTGATCAGCGAGGAAAAAGCGCAAAACATCGAAACGACAGTGACAAAACGAATTGAAGACGCCTATAAAAAGGTGCCCGCCAAAAAAGAAGACGCCGTACGGGAAATTGAATTGCCGGAACCGGTGTCCAACGGTTTTCCAGACGTTGACACAGCCATTGATTTTGATGTTCTCCGCAAGCTGAACGGCGAACTTATCAACTGGCCGGAATCTTTTAACGTGTTCGGCAAGCTGAAAAGAATCCTGGAAAGACGTGCAAAAGCGTTTGATGATGACCGTAAAGTAGAATGGTCATTGGCTGAATCGCTTGCGTTTGCTTCCATTTTGAAAGACGGCACGCCGATCCGGCTGACCGGACAGGATTCAGAGCGCGGAACGTTCGCTCAAAGAAACCTTGTGCTGCATGACAGCGAAACAGGAGAAGAATTTGTTGCCCTCCATCACTTAGACGACTGCGCTGCTTCATTTACGGTGCATAACAGCCCGCTCTCTGAAGGATCGGTTCTCGGCTTTGAATATGGATACAACGTGTATTCGCCTGAAACGCTTGTGATGTGGGAGGCGCAGTACGGGGACTTTGCTAATGCGGCTCAAGTCTATTTTGATCAATTCATATCTGCAGGACGGGCAAAATGGGGACAAAAATCAGGACTGGTCATGCTGCTGCCTCACGGTTACGAAGGGCAGGGCCCTGAACACTCCAGCGGCCGCGTCGAGCGGTTCCTGCAGCTGGCGGCGGAAAACAACTGGACGGTGGCCAACCTGACAAGTGCGGCTCAGTATTTCCATATTTTAAGAAGACAAGCGAAAATGCTGCTTCGTGAGGAAATCCGCCCGCTTGTGATCATGACGCCGAAGAGCCTGCTGCGCAACCCGAATACGGTATCTGAAGTGCAGGAACTGAGCGAAAGCCGATTCAAGCCTGTCTATGAGCAGTCCGGTCTTTCCCATGCTTACGAAAAAGTGACTCGCGTCGTATTATCAAGCGGAAAAGTGTCAATTGATATCAGCGATCACTTCAACAAAATGGAAGGCGATAAGGATTGGCTTCATATTGCCAGAATCGAACAGCTGTATCCGTTCCCGGCAAAAGATACGAAGGAGCTTTTCGCCAAACTGCCGAACCTGCAAGAGATCGTTTGGGTTCAGGAAGAGCCGCAGAACATGGGGGCATGGAGTTATATCAGCCCGTATCTGACGGAAATCGCGCCAAAAGGAGTAAATGTCCAATACATCGGCCGAAGAAGACGATCCAGTCCTGCAGAAGGAGATCCGACAGTCCACAAAAAAGAACAGGAACGCATTGTATCTGATAGCTTGACTCGCAAAAACTAAGGGGGAAATGAAAAAATGGCGGAAATTAAGGTACCTGAATTAGCAGAATCAATCTCAGAAGGAACGATAGCCCAATGGTTAAAGCAGCCCGGTGATTATGTAGAACAGGGTGAGTACTTGCTTGAACTGGAGACGGACAAAGTAAATGTTGAATTGACAGCAGAAGAATCGGGTGTTCTAAAAGAGGTATTGAAAGATTCGGGTGATACCGTCCAAGTAGGAGAAATTATCGGTACCATTACAGAAGGCGCTGGCGAAAGTTCTGCACCCGCCCCTTCAGAAAGTGCTCCAGCCAATGAACAAACGAAAGAGGAAGCAAAAGCTGAACCTGCTGCACAAGAAGTCAGCCAGGAAGCACAATCAGAAGCGAAATCCAGAACGATAGCGTCTCCGGCTGCACGCAAGCTGGCAAGGGAAAAAGGAATTGATCTATCACAAATTCCGACGGGGGACCCGCTCGGCCGCGTGCGCAAGCAAGATGTGGAAGCTTATGAAAAACCGGCTTCAAAACCTGCGGCACAGCCGAAACAGCAGGCTCAAAAAACACAGCAAAGCTTTGACAAACCTGTCGAAGTGCAAAAAATGTCCCGCCGCAGACAGACGATCGCGAAACGATTGGTTGAAGTGCAGCAGACTTCTGCGATGCTGACTACATTTAACGAAGTTGACATGACGGCCGTTATGAATCTAAGAAAACGCCGCAAAGACCAATTCCTTGAGCAAAACGAAGTAAAACTCGGTTTCATGTCGTTCTTTACAAAAGCCGTCGTGGCTGCATTGAAAAAATTCCCGCTCCTTAACGCTGAAATTCAAGGCGATGAGCTGATCGTGAAAAAATTCTATGACATCGGTATCGCTGTCGCGGCTGAAGAAGGGCTTGTCGTCCCAGTCGTGCGTGACGCTGACCGCCTGACGTTTGCCGGCATTGAAAGAGAGATCGGCGAACTTGCGAAGAAAGCGCGAAACAATAAATTAACATTAGGTGAGCTGCAAGGAGGCTCCTTCACGATCACAAACGGAGGTACATTCGGATCGCTTATGTCAACACCGATCCTAAACAGCCCTCAGGTTGGGATCTTAGGTATGCACAAAATTCAGCTGCGCCCAGTAGCGATTGATGCGGAGCGCTCTGAAAACCGTCCGATGATGTACATCGCTTTATCATACGATCACAGAATTGTAGATGGTAAAGAAGCGGTCGGATTCCTTGTTACCATTAAAAACCTGCTTGAAGATCCGGAACAGCTGTTGCTGGAAGGATAATTTGAGACAGACAAAAAGTACACTGCCCTTACAAGCAGTGTACTTTTTTTATTGAGAGAAGGGGAGAATTTATATGAAAAGCTGTTATCCGCTTGAGATCGAATTTGAATATAATGAAGAATTGCATTCTATCACTCCGGTTCTTCTGCAAGACGAACATGACACGATATTAATAGACTGCGGATATCCCGGTTTTACAAACCATCTTCAACATGCTGCTGCCCGGCATGGAATGTCGCTTCATTCATTGACAAAAATCATTGTAACGCATCACGACATAGACCATATCGGCTCACTCGCTGCATTATACCGTTTGCATCCGGATGTCAGCGTGACAGTACATGAGCGTGAAGCGCCGTATATTGACGGCTCTAAAAAATCTTTACGGCTTGAGCAGGCTGAATCAACGTTTTGTTCATTGCCAGAGGATGCAAAGCCTTATGCAAAACAGTTCATCCGCTCGCTTCAATCAGTCGAACCGGCTCCAGTTCACCGGACAGTTACTGACGGCGAGCTGCTGCCTTGGTGCGGAGGCATTCGCGTTGTAGCCACGCCGGGTCATACACCCGGCCATATCAGTCTTTATCTGCCTGCCGAAAAAACTATGGTCACAGGTGATGCGGTCGTCATTGAAGACGGAAAGCTGAACCTTGCTAATCCCGGCTATACGTTACATATGGATGATGCGGTCCGTTCTGTGCAGCGGCTGCTCGATTACGATATCCGCCAATTGATTTGTTATCATGGAGGTTTATTTCAGGGGGATGTAAAAAAAGCGCTTTTGCGTCTGCTTCGTGATTTGCAGAATAAATAAGGATAGGAGCGGCAGCAGCCTATCCTATCCTTGTTCAGTTATGAAAACGGAATCTTTGCCGTTTCTTCTTCTTCGGCGCTGTTTTTCTCTTTTTTCTTAGACCAGTAGGTGGCAAGAACAGACCCCGACAGATTGTGCCATATGCTGAAAATTGCGCTCGGCACGGCTGACAAAGGGGAGAAATGCGCTGTCGCAAGCGCTGCGCCCAGTCCGGAGTTTTGCATCCCGACTTCGATCGCAATCGCTTTTTGTGAAGCATAATCCATTTTGAACAGCTTTGCAGTCAGGAATCCTAACAAATATCCGATTCCGTTATGTAAGATGACGACAGACACAATCAGCAGTCCTGATTGAAGCAAATGCTCACGATTTACGCTGACGACAGAGGATACAATCGCTACGATGCCGATTACCGACACGAGAGGAAGCGCGTGCACGGCTTGTCCGACCTGTTTTTTGAAGAACAGCTTCACAATCACCCCGAGGACGATCGGCAAAAGCACGGCTTGCATAATGGAAACAAACAGTGAGCCGAAAGAAACGGGGAGCCACTCTTTCGCAAACAGCATAATAAGTGCCGGCGTTACAATAGGAGCAAGCAATGTTGAGATCGTGGTGACCGCAACAGAAAGCGCCGTATTGCCTTTCGCCAAAAACGTCATGACGTTTGATGCCGTACCGCCCGGACAGCATCCGACCAGAATGACGCCCGCGGCGATTTCTGCGGGGAGGCGGAGCCCGATTGATAAACAGAAAGCCGTAAGCGGCATAATCGTAAACTGGGCAGCGACTCCGATCACGACATGCCAAGGCTTTCTGATTAATTCTTTAAAATCGTCTGCTTGAAGAGTAAGCCCCATCCCAAACATAATAATACCAAGGAAAATCGTCATATAAGAACTGATCCAAGAAAACAAATCAGGGCAGGCGAATCCTAAACCGGCAAAGACGATAACCCACAAGCCAAAGGTTTGGCCCGCAAACCCGCTTATTTTTTTCAGCCATTCCATAAACACAGCTCCTTTTACATTCAATCAATCAGTCAGAAAATATGACTGACTTTTCTGTATTCCATTATAAATAATTTTCTGAATAATTCAATATTAAATATAAGTTTTCAATAAAATTATTATGTAAACTAACATCTTCTTGACTATTCAGACATATATTCTTACAATTGATTTTTATACTGAAATGAATTGGGAGTGCTGAAGTGAAAGAAGCTAATCAATGGTCATCTAAGCTGGGATTTATTTTAGCTACGGCCGGCTCTGCAATCGGGCTCGGCGCAATATGGAAGTTCCCTTACGTAGCGGGAACCAGCGGAGGCGGCGCTTTTCTGCTTGTTTTTATTTTATTTACTGTTTTAATCGGACTGCCGCTTTTGCTTGCTGAATTTATTATCGGCAGAAAAACACAAAAAAACGCCGTTGAATCCTATAAGGCGCTCGCGCCGGGGAAAAAGTGGCACTGGATCGGATATCTCGGAATCATTACGTGTTTTATTCTATTATCCTTCTACAGCGTAGTGGGGGGATGGATATTAATCTACATTATAAAAGGCTTTACGGGCGGCTTATCGCTTTCTTCGGGATTTGATACGTTATTTATCGATACCATTTCAAATCCTTATGCAGCCGTTTTCGGTCAGCTGCTGTTTATCGTGCTGACGATTTTAGTTGTGGCAAAAGGGGTGAGCAGCGGCATTGAAAAAGTGAGCCAGGTGTTGATGCCGGCTCTGTTTATTCTGTTTATTCTCTTAATGATCCGCTCCGTTACGCTGCATGATGCAGCAAAAGGATTAAAATTCTTTTTTATGCCTGATTTTGGCGCGATGGATGCCAATACCATTTTATATGCGATGGGACAATCATTTTTCTCGTTAAGCGTCGGAGTGTCCGTAATGGTTACATACAGCGCATATTTAGAAAAAGAAGAAAATATTGTTCAATCCGCCGTATCGGTGACGGTATTAAATGTACTTGTTGCTGTGATGGCGGGAGTGGCGATTTTTCCGGCGGTGTTTGCATTCGGTCTCGAGCCGGATCAAGGCCCGCAGCTTTTATTTAACGTGCTGCCGACCGTCTTTAACCAAATGCCGTTGGGCATCGTGTTTTTGCTCGCCTTTTTGCTGCTGTTTTTATTTGCGACGCTGACATCGGCTTTTTCAATGCTTGAAATTTTAGTTGCTGTTTTGTCAAAAGGCGATTCGGCAAAACGGAAGCGTTATGCATGGATCGGGGGACTTGCTATATTTATTGTCGGGGTCCCTTCGGCGCTGTCGTACGGAATTTTGAGTGATGTTTCTATTTTTCACCGCAGTATTTTTGACGCTGCGGATTTTCTGGTCAGCAATGTCTTAATGCCGCTGGGCGCGCTTTTAATTGCCGTTTTCGTACCGTTGAAAATTCCGAAACAGATGCTGTTTGACGAACTGAAAAGCGGTTCCGGTATAAAACGAAAATGGTTTGCAGTCTGGCTCCTATTAATCCGTTATGTGGCTCCTGTAGCCATTATTATCGTTTTTCTGCACGTCCTTGGTATTTTTTAAACCAAAAGAAGCAGGCCCCCGTTCAAGACGGGGGCTTTTTTAATAAAGCGGCCATATCACGCGGTGCGCTTGCTCGAACCGTTTCTCCGCCTCCCGCCAATCAACGACATTCCACCATTGATCCACGTAAGCCGCTCGGTCGTTTTTATATTGTAAGTAATAAGCGTGTTCCCACACATCCAGCGGAAGCAAAGGAATGACGTCCCACTGGCTGTAGAGCTGATGCTTCTCAGCGGCCAAAATCTCCAGCCGCCCGGCGCGCGGCGCCCAGACTAGGATAGCCCAGCCGACTCCTTCGACTTTTTTCGCCGCTTGAGAAAATTGCTCTTTAAAAGCGGAGTAGCTTCCGAATGACACATCAATCATTTGAAAGAGTGCACCCGTCGGCCGTCTTTTTCCGTTTGGATTCATCGAAAACCAGAAAATACTGTGCAAATAATGGCCCGCGCCGTGAAACGCCAATTGCCGCCCCCAATGTGCCACTAAGTCGTACTGTTTCGTCTGTCTCGCTTTTTTGAGCTCCAGTTCTGCTTTATTCAGACCGTCAACATAGCTCTGATGGTGTTTTGTATGGTGAAGTTTCATAATCTCTCTTGAAATATACGGTTCCAGTGCGGAATAACTGTAAGGCAGTTTAGGGAGGACATGCTTGCCGATCGGCACATAAGCTCTGCGCTCATCCGGCTCTTCGGGTTCAGTAATGTCCCGGTAAAGTGCCGATGCCTGTTCGTACCATTCCGCCTCCGTTAATCCATCATCCTGAAGGGTGTGAAAAATCCGGTCGATTTGTGCCGCGAAGCGATCGAACCGACCTTGCTGAATGACTTGTTCCTTCAAGGTTTCACACCAATTCAGCATCTCGGTTTGATAAGCGTGCCGTTTCATTTTTCTTCCTCCTTTTCACTCATTTTCATAAAAGTGCTGAGCGCAAGCAAAGAAAACACATACGGGTAGCTGTGATACCTGATGTAAAACTGCTTCGGCAGGCCGATTCCGGTCGGATAGCTGAAAGCGGCTCCTTCGTAATGCTGGTTTTCAATAAGAAAAGATATGCCTTTTGTGACGGCTTGATGATGAGTTTTTTCGTATTGCAGCAAAGCTTCGGCCGCCCAAGCCGTCTGGACAAGCGTCCCGTAAGAAAGCGGAACATAGGTTTTCTCTTCTGCGCTTTTACAGGATTCCCCCCAGCTTCCGTCCTCGTTTTGAATGGACTTCAGCCAGCGGATCGCTTTTTTCACGGCCGGGTGGTTTTGGCTCACGCCGCAAGCCTTCATTCCTGTCAGCGCTGCCCATGTGCCGTAAATATAGCAGACACCCCATCTGCCGTACCACGATCCGTCCTCTTCTTGATGGCGGATCAGCCATTGGACGGCCTTTTCAATCTGAGGGTGATCAGAAGAAAGCCCCGCTTCTCCTAAACAGTGCAGCACCCGTCCGGTTAAGTCGCTTGTTGAGGGATCGATGGCAGCTTCCTCAGCCGATTCCAGCGGCAGCAGGCGGACCAGCGGATGATTGACATTTTTCTCAAAAGCAGAGAAGCCGCCGTCACTGTTTTGCATGGACAAAAGCCAGCTCAGTCCGCGTTCCCATGAGGCGGGATAAAGTTTTCGCGGAATGGCTTTGAGCACTGCGGCTGTGTCATCACAATCAGGATTATTTGTATTGATGTTTGAAAAACCCCATCCTCCCGGTTCAGCATGCGGGTTGTGAACGGCCCAATCAGCGACTTTCGTCTGCTGCCGTTCACGCAGAAACCGGGCGGCGCTGGTTATCATCTGATCGTTATCTGAGATGCCGCTTTTCATAAGCGCATAGTTGAGAAGCGCCGTATCCCAAACGGTCGACGTTGAATTTTCCAGGTACGGTATATCGCCGCAAGACGTGAGCAAAGCTTTCGTGCCGGCAAGTGCTTTTCTGATAACGGGGGAGTGGCGCGATACACCGAGAGCGAGCAGGCCGTACACCATAAAAATAGTGGCGCTCGCATAGCTGTATAATGTGCCGTCTTCTTCAATCCGGTCAAGCATATACGTTTTGGCCGTACGCAGACCGAGCTGGTGAAAAGCGGCAGGAATCTGCAAAAGCCGCTTCCAGTGCGCGAAAAGAGAAGAGAGGTCTCTGTTCTCATCCTGATCGGAACGAAGCCATGTAAACGGATTTTTAGTCATATGCCGATCTAAATACGCGAGAGACGGAACGTTGGGATTTTTCAGCGAAAATCTTTTGTTAAGCGTCACGGCCATCGGTACAAAATGAATACGGGCGTATGTACTGAACTGGTAAAAATGCAGCGGGAAGGATGGGGGAATGACTAAGAAAGATAATGGCAGATGCAGCGCGGGCCATGGATAAAGGCCGTTTGCCGCAAGCATCCACTTTGTCATGAAGTGTACGTTGCGCAAGCCGCCATTTGAGATGATAAAGCGTTCGGCCTGAATCATATGCGCCTCAGAACGGCTATATAAACCGGAAGCCAGCAAGCCGGCATAGCCCTGTACAGTGGCGGTCACATTTCCTTTCCGGTCATCAGGATAGTTGGCAAAAGTTCCGTCCGGGCGCTGTTTAGCGCGAATGCCTTCTGCAAGCTCAGCGATCAGTTCTTTATCATTGTCTCCAAGAGAAGTGAGGAGGAGGATCAGAAAGGCGTTTGTCAAAATCGGTCCTTCAAAACAAAATGACCATGAGCCGTCCGCATTTTGCGTTTCTCTTAATAGAGAGATGGTTTTCTTTTGGCGGCTTCTGACGTTTTCATGAATTGTGCTCACACTCGCTCAACTCCTTCAGAAGCATATATATTCATATGTAAAAGTCGGCATGACAAAAGAAAGAAACTGCTGACAGGCAGCAGTTTCTTGTTTGATTTAATCTTCCAGATTGATCCAGACGCTTTTCACTTCTGTATAATTATTCAGCGCGTAAGAGCCCATTTCCCGCCCGAGGCCGGACTGCTTATAGCCGCCGAAAGGAGATGCCGCATCGAAAACATTGTAGCAGTTGACCCAAATGGTGCCGGCTTGGAGACGGTCAGCAATGTAATGGGCGTTTTTCACATTCTCAGTCCAAAGTCCGGCTGCAAGGCCGTATTCCGAGCGGTTCGCCCGCTCAATGACTTCATCTACCGTATCATACGGAATGGCGGCTAAAACAGGGCCGAAAATTTCTTCTTTTGCGATGGTCATGCTGTCATCCACATCCGCAAATACAGTCGGGGAGACAAAATACCCTTCTTCAAACGGGCAGCTGCCGCCCGCGACAGCTTTGGCTCCTTCCGCTTTTCCTTTTTCAATATATGAAAGCACGCGCTCATGCTGTTCCTGACTGACGAGCGGGCCGATTTGTGTATCTTGGTGAAGGCCGGCGCCTTGCTGAAGCGATTTCGCATATGAAACCATTTCGCTGACGACCTCATCATATTTGTCTTTGTGAATGAAGACACGGGAGCCTGCGCAGCATACCTGCCCCTGATTAAACATGACCCCGTTTAAAGCGCCGGGAATCGCTTTCTTCAAATTGGCGTCAGGCAAAATGATGTTAGGTGACTTTCCGCCAAGCTCCAGTGTCACGCGTTTAATTTTTTTTGCGGCTTTTTCCATGATTTTTTTGCCGATTTCTGTAGAACCGGTAAAAGCGAGTTTATCGACATCGTCATGGTTGGTCAGCGCTTCCCCGGCCGTCTCGCCGAACCCTGGGACAATATTGATGACGCCGTCAGGGAAGTCCGCCTGATCTATTAATTCCGCTAAATAGAGGGCGGTCAGCGGTGTCTGTTCCGCCGGTTTCAAAACGATTGTGCAGCCTGTGGCAAGAGCGGCGCCCATTTTCCACATCGCCATAAGGAGCGGGAAGTTCCAAGGGATGATCTGCCCCACGACGCCGACAGGCTCATGGCGGGTGTAATTAAAATATGAGCCGGCGACCGGAATCGTTTGTCCGGTTATCTTTGTAGACCACCCGGCATAATAACGCATATGCTCAATTGCGAGCGGGATATCCCCATTCGTCGTTTCATTAATCGGTTTTCCGTTATCAAGTGTTTCAAGCTGCGCGAGTTCCGTTTTGTGCTCTTCCATTAAATCGGCAAGCTTATACATCAGCCTGCTTCTGGAAGCGGCCGGCATAGTGCGCCATTCGCCGTGATCAAAGGCTTTCCGTGCCGCTTTCACTGCACTGTCAATGTCTTCTGACTGTGCCTCGTAAAGCGTCATCAGCGTTTCTCCGGTTGCCGGATTCGGTGTGACAAATGTTGATCCTGAAGCGCTCGGAACAAATTTTCCGTCAATATAAAGTTTCTTCGTGCCCTGCAAAAATGTTTCCAGCCTTTTTGTGATCTGCATCGTTAAAGAACTCATTCGTAACAAACCTCCCGAAATTTTTTTATGGTCTGTTTTGAGCATCTTGATGTCCGCGCAAAGTAAGCGCATACAGTCATTCTATAATAACAGCCCCGGTAAAATCAATTGATAACCGTTATTGCAATTCACAAGAAAAAACGGCTACAATAAGCTTATCGATTAAGAAAAGGAGTTTTATAAATGATTCATAATAATTGGCAGACAAAAGAAAGCGTCAAAAAGGTCAAATGCGTACATACAGATGCGAAAAAATACATTGTCAAAAATGTGCTGACGCCGGGTAAAGAGTATGAAGTCAAAAATGAAACAGAAGAATTCATTTTTGTTGTAGACAATACAAACAAAGTCGGAGGCTTCTACAAAGAGTATTTTGAAGAAGTTTAAAGCTGAATGAATTTATTTTGCCTGAGCCATACTAAAAAAGACTACATATAAAGGGTGGCTGCAAAATGAAAAAAACAGAGCGAGACAAACAAAATAAAACATCAGATCAGCTTCAGCAAGTGCAACCTGAAGAAGGTACCGACACAACGATGGAACAAATTTCAGATACCTATAAAGAAGGAACAATTGAAGATACGGATCGTTGATGTTTTGTTGAAACCGCGGCATTGGAGAAGCCGCGGTTTTTTATGGCGAAAATAAAAAACTGACTTTTCGAAAAAAATACCGTTTTCTTGAAACCTTTTCTTCCGCTGAACCGTATTACTTCATAACTGCGGCACCTTTCGCGAAGGGCTTTTTTGATGAACGTTCTAAAAATGTAATCTGTTCGTAATGGTTTAAATGCCGTCTATGTCGTATTCTTATATAGGGATAAAGAACTTATTTTTTTATGATTGTAATAAAACAATAGTATAGAAGCAGAAAGTGGGGTTCTTCATTGGGAATTTTTTCTGTCAGCAGATCAACCGACACAAAAAAGCTGGAGGCTTTGCTCGTTGAGGGAGAACGGATCGAAACGATTTATAAACTGCGGGTTGACCAAATATGCTTTACGAATAAACGAGTGATTTTCTTTGATAATAAAATGTTCTCCAAAAAGAAAGTGCGCGTATTTCTTCCATATAAAACAATTGAAAGCTTCGCCATTCAAGAAGCGGGGATGTTTGATCCCGATACCGGGCTTGTATTAATGACAAGGGGAAAAACTTTCGAATTGGAATTTGCAAAAGAAACGGACTTGACTGAGGTTCAAGCCATCTTAACAAAATACTTATGCAGTTAAATATCACATAAAAGCCATCCGAATGCATGCGGATGGCCTTTTTATTATATAATGCTTGTTTTTCCGGAGTTCGAATCAATGAGATCCGGATCAGCGATAGAACTGATGGGGATATAAATCGGCGCCAAATCACCATTTTCTTCACCGAATCCGTAGTTGATCTTATTGGATAAAAAATAATCGATCTGCTGATACGGCCCGATCGTAATGGAAGAACCGCGGTCGACCGCATTTACTTTAAAGCCTCCTACATTTACCAAAACCGGCGAAAACATCATAATGGGCCTCCTTTTCCGGCAGGGATTTTATCGCATGCAGACTCAAAGGTTGATGGAGAATCAATTTGATCCCGGTCATCCACTTTGCCGTTCGTGCCGATAAAGCCGCTTGCATCTCCGAAGTTCTGTCCGTATCCCTGATTCTTTTTATCAGAATTCTGCCATTCCGCCAGTAAATTTTGTCCGACATTCACCGCTGAAGCATTTTCAAAGGAATTAATTTTCAACATGAAAATATTAATATTGATATATGGAGTTGGTTGAACCACAGGCAAACCTCCTTTAATACAGGTGTATGCCGGCTGTTATGACCGTATGCTTAGACAGGGGGCGATAAAAATGGATTTCGATAAGATGAAGCAATGGATGGAAATGGCGCAAAACATGTCCGGCGGCGACTTTTGGAAAAACGTTTTTGATGATGAACAACTGAAATCATTTCAAAACGGCCATTCTCATTTTCCCTTTCAACAGGGAGATGGGCAAATGAGAAGAAATGAGGATGCTTTTCCTCTTATAGATATTGTGGAAACCCATGATGAGCTCCAATTTTTGCTGTATCTGCCCGGCTACCGGAAACAAGATGTTCAGCTTTTGTCCTATGGAGAATATATTGTCGTAAAAGGCACGAGAAAATCCTTTTTCAATGAACAGGATTTTAAACAGAAGACCGGAAAATACGGCGATTTTGAAAAAAAACTCGATCTTCCGCATTCCGCTCAAGGTACGAAGGGAATGCAGGCGGTATTCAAAGACGGGATTTTATATATATCGATTGCTAAACATCTGGGGGATGCAAGCCAGATCATTATCGAAGGCTGATCTTGTTCGCTGTGCCATCTATCAGATCTGAATCATCGATACTCATGATAGGGATGACGGCAACGGTGCAATCACCGTTTTGTTCACCGTACCCTTCATTTCTTTTATTGGCTGCTGTGTTTCTCACCATAACGGAAGAGCCGGTGTTAAAAGCCGCTCCGCCGCTGATTCCGTTCATTTTTATATACTCAAAGTTGATAACGGACGGAAAAAACATCATGATTCGCCTCCTTTTTGTATATCATGTTTATATATTCGCAATACGGGACGCATAGAACTTTCCAAGAGTGACGGGGAAAGAAGTGATTTTCTTTGAAAAAAATAATGAAAGAGCTTTTCAAAAAAGTGTGTGAAGAAGAATTAGACCGGCTTAAGAAAGTGGAACAACAGCTTGATGAGCTTCAGGATAAGTGTCATTTTGAGCCGCAAACGGTTGAAGGGGAAAAAACATATGTCCATATTGAGCACGTCAAAGTGGACAAGGTTGAATACAATATTGATTTTGAACAGCTGAGTATAGAAGAGCTGAGCGGTATGCTGAATATCGGCGCCACTTACCATACACCGGCGCACAGGCTCAAACAAGCCTGCGCTGAAGAAAGTCGGGACAACCCGCAAAATGATGCTGCGAAAGAAAAAAGACAGACAAAGCAGCAGACACCCAATGTCACCATCAGGGGGAGAAAGCATTGACCCCCATTGTTTCATCCTCCTTTTTCGAGGGTATGTATTAACAGATGCAGCGAAGAATACAGACGAAAAAGGAGATGATGAATATGTCATTATCAAAAGAACAGCAGGACAGCCTTTATCATAAATTAATCGATTTAAAAGAAAGTCTTCAGGGAGAATCAAAAGAAAATCATTCAATGAGCGAAGACACAGGAGAACTGTCGAACGGAGTAGATAATCACTTAGCTGATCACGGAAGCATTTATTTGGACAGGGTCACGAATCAGACGCTGGACGGTGTCGATCAGAATCTTTTAGATGAGGTGAACGCCGCGCTTGAACGAATGGATAAAGGAACATACGGGATTTGCGAGAAAACGGGAAAAGAAATTCCTTATGAAAGACTTGAAGCCGTGCCGTACGCCAGAATGACCGTCGAAGCGCAGCGAGAAACAGAAGGGGATGTGAAAACAGACGCTCCGTCATATGAAAGGGAATTTCACGAGCAGGTGAAAGACCTCTCAAATAAAGAAACCGTTGATCAAAAAAGCTCACAAACTTACGAAATCCTGGATCGCGAGCAGGATTCACAATAATAGCAGCAGGTACATTCATATGTACCTGTTTTTTTATTCCATAAAAAATCTCAGAATCGAAATAAAATCATTGACTTTATATAAAAAAGAAAGTAACATACTATTTGTAAGTAAATATTAAAAGATTACCGGGAGGAATTTAGAATGTCTCAAGTATTATTTGTAAAATCAAGCGACCGTACGGCTGAAGAAGGCGTATCCGTAAAATTATACGAAGCGTTTCTGGCTGCTTATAAAGAAAACAATCCGAATGATGAAGTGATCGAACTTGATCTTCATAAAGAAAACCTTCCTTACCTCGGAAGAGATATGATTAACGGAACATTCAAAGCTTCAAAAGGAATTGAAATGACAGACGAAGAGAAAAAACAAGCGTCAACTGCTGACATTTACTTAAATCAATTCGTCAAAGCTGACAAAGTCGTGTTTGCATTCCCGCTTTGGAACTTCACAGTGCCTGCTGTGCTTCATACTTATGTTGATTACCTGTCTCGCGCAGGGGTTACTTTCACATACACGCCTGAAGGCCCTAAAGGTCTGATGGGAGATAAAAAAGTAGCGCTCTTAAACGCACGCGGCGGCGTATATTCTGAAGGACCGATGGCATCTCTTGAAATGTCATTAAACTTTATGAAAACCGTTCTCGGTTTCTGGGGTGTCCAAGATCTTCACACTGTTGTCGTTGAAGGCCATAATGCTGCACCGGATAACGCTCAAGCGATCATTGAAAAAGGACTGCAAGAAGCGAAAGATCTGGCTGCAAAATTCTAATTGCCATAACTCTTGCGCCCCTACAGGGTGTGAGAGTTTTTTCTATAATAGAAGAAACTGGCGGAAGCTTTCGATCTGATCTTATATTGATATATTGATATATTGATATTTTGTCGAAAAAACAATTTTTATGTAGAATAAAGCATTTTTTACAAAGAAAAAAGGTTTTCTGTAAAAGAATTAACCCTCTTGCCAAAATACGACTGATGGTGTAGGATATAAGAGAAGCTACATTGTTCGTATTGTTAATTAAGTTTTAACCTTTAAGCTGTAATAGGGAGTTTTATATCGAAGCCGGAATGTCATGCCTCCATTGCAGAGGACGACAGGAACGCTTCTGCAAACACCCACTTTGAGGAGTGGTGGTTTAAAACTTTCTTACTTGCGTACGGCATACGTAGCGAAAGCCATTTCCCTTGCGGAGATGGCTTTTTATTTTGAATTGCCCTTGAGCAGCGTACTTTATCAGTATGATAAAATAAAAGAATCAAAGACAAAGTGAGGTTTTACAACATATGCTGGATAAAGCCCAATCCCTTCTGGCGCATTATTTTGGCTACGACAGTCTTCGCGCGGGCCAAAAGCAGGCGATACAATCAGTTGCAGAGGAGAGAAAAAACACGGTCTGCATTATGCCGACTGGGGGCGGAAAATCAATCTGCTATCAGATTCCCGCACTGCTGTTTGAAGGAACCACAATCGTTATTTCCCCTCTTATTTCTTTAATGAAAGATCAAGTCGACGCGCTTGAAGAAGCGGGTATCGCGGCAGCTTATATTAACAGCACCCAGACAAGCCGTGACATTCATGAGCGCCTGACCGGTTTGAAACAAGGGGCTTACCGGCTCTTTTACATCACACCGGAGCGTTTGACTTCTTCTGAATTCATTCACATCCTGCAGAATATTACGGTTTCTCTTGTCGCCATTGACGAAGCTCACTGTATATCGCAATGGGGACATGATTTCAGGCCGAGTTACCGGAATATCGAAATCCTTTTTAATGAATTAAAAGAACCGCCCGTCATCATCGCCTTAACGGCGACGGCTACGCCTGAGGTTCATGATGACATCTGCAAGCAGCTTCATATTAAGAAAGAACAAACTGTATATACCGGTTTTGCCAGAGAGAATTTAACGTTTAAAGTAGTAAAGGGCGAAAACAAAGACCGGTTTATCGAGCGGTACCTCGAAAAAAATAAACACGAAGCCGGCATTATATATACAGCGACAAGAAAAGAAACCGACCGTTTATATGAGAAATTAAAACGCAGCGGCATCAATGCCGGCCGTTATCACGGCGGATTGGCGGATGATGACAGAAAAGACCAGCAGGAGCGTTTTCTTAACGATCAGATACAAGTGATGGTAGCTACGTCCGCTTTCGGAATGGGAATCGATAAGAGCAACATCAGGTTTGTTTTACACGCGCAGATCCCGAAAGATATGGAGAGCTATTACCAGGAAGCCGGACGAGCCGGGCGCGACGGTCTTAACAGCGAGTGTGTGCTCTTGTTTTCGCCGCAGGATATTATGGTGCAGCGTTTTTTAATAGACCAATCGGCCGCCGGAGAAGAAAAACAAAAGCAGGATCTCAAAAAACTGAGACAGATGGTGGATTACTGTCATACGGAAGATTGCCTGCAGAGGTTTATTCTGAAGTATTTCGGCGAGAATGAGGCGGAAGCTTGCGAAGCATGCGGCAATTGCACTGATACAAGGACCGCCCATGACGTCACAAAAGAAGCGCAGATGGTATTGTCATGCATCATCAGAATGAATGAGCGTTTCGGAAAAACGATGGTGGCGCAGGTGCTTAGCGGGTCTAAAAATAAAAAAGTGCTGGAAAACGGCTTCAGCAGCCTGTCCACTTACGGCATTATGAAGCATCAATCCGCAGCGGAAATCAGTGATTTTATCGAATTCCTTATTTCAGATGAATATATCAGAATGGCGGACGGCACATTTCCGACGCTTATGGTCACCCAAAAAGGCAGGGACGTTCTGCTTGGAAAAAGCGCAGTCGCGAGAAAAGAAGCCTTACAGGCCGCCGCCGTTACCGAAAATGATGAATTATTTGAGCTTCTCCGGCGTCTCCGCAAAGAGATTGCAGCTGAACAGGGTGTTCCTCCATTTGTCGTGTTCTCAGATCAGACGTTAAAAGAAATGTCGGCGAAACTTCCGAAAACAGATCAGGATCTTCTTTCCGTAAAAGGGGTCGGGGAACAAAAAAGATTGAAATACGGAGCGGTTTTTTTAGAAGAAATCCGAAATTATGTAAGAGAAACAGAGTGAAAAAAAGTTTTTTTAGAAATTTGCACATTGTGTTTTTCATTGGCGCCGGAAAAATCAGAAGCTTGAAAACCCTTGCTGTATCAAGGTTTCAGCAAGACTTACCAAGCGAGAGAAATGTTTCATGTAAAGGAACTGTAATCTAATTCAAATCGTTTTGTTATTGAACTGACATTTTCATATGTTACGATATCACCTGTTAGCCGCCAATAAAAAGCTAACAAGGGAGGATTTACTTATGAAGAAGACGATTATGTCCTTTGTCGCAGTTGCAGCAATTTCAACAACTGCATTTGGAGCTCACGCTTCTGCTAAAGAAATCACGGTGCAAAAGGGTGACACGCTCTGGGGGATCTCGCAAAAAAACGGAGTGAACCTAAAGGACTTAAAAGAATGGAATCAGTTATCTTCTGATTTAATTATTGAAGGAGAGAAACTGACTATTTCTTCAGTAGAAACAACCACATCTGGGCAGTACACAGTGAAGCAGGGCGACAGCCTCTGGAAAATTGCTCAGAAATTCGGAACATCAGTCGGCAATCTGAAAAGCTTGAATAACTTGCAATCAGATATAATTTACGCAGGCACAACGTTAAATGTGAAAGGTCAGGCTCAGGCTGCACAGCCGGCTCAAGAAGCCAGCCAGCCGCAAACTGAACAAAAACCAGCTGCTGAGACAGAACAGCCGAAACAAGAAGCTGTCAAAAACGAGCAGCCTAAACAAGAACCTGTTCAAGAACAACAACAACCTAAACAAGAAGCGAAGGCTGTCGAAGCAAAACAGCAGCCTGTTCAATCAAATACAAACCAACAAGAGCCTAAAAAGCAGCTGACAATGACTGCAACTGCTTACTCTGCTAACGACGGCGGCATTTCCGGTGTAACGGCAACCGGTGTTGACTTAAACAAAAACCCTGATGCAAAAGTCATCGCGGTAGACCCTAGTGTCATTCCGCTTGGCTCTAAGGTTTATGTTGAAGGTTACGGAGTGGCAACAGCAGCAGATACAGGCGGCGCAATTAAAGGAAATAAAATTGACGTATTTGTTGCAAAGAAAAGTGACGCTAACAACTGGGGCGTCAGAACAGTAAATGTTAAAGTATTAGACTAGTTTCATATAGAGATGAAGAACACAAGGCGAAATGCTTTGTGTTCTTTTTTTCTTCCCTTTTTTGACTGTATATAATCGTTATATGCGGAAAAAGAAAAAGCGTTTCTCTAATATAATAAGGAATGGATGTGAAAACGGAATCTGAAGGGATGTATGAATCTGATGGAGCCGGAATTTATATGTTTATGGAATGCCTTCACAGAATCACCGGTGTTTCAAGCAGGTATATGCACCGCTTTTGCCATTGTGCTCGTTATCGGACTGTCTATGCCTGCTGTCAGGCTGTTTCAGGCGCTTGACAGAGGGAGAGGAAGGCCAGCCGTTATTGAAAAGGTGAGACGTACTGGCGTGATGAAGAATGGCAGGCACGAGCTTGTACTTATTTTAAACGTAAAAAACCAAGACGGAACGCATGATAAACGTGAACTGACACACGCCGTATATAATGAAGAGATCAGCCGTTTTTATGAAGGAGCTTCCGTATGGGTGACGGCAGCGGCTGGCGGACGAATTATGATCGCTCCGCGCACGCCGCGGCATAAGGCGTCAAAATAAAAAGACGGGGCGGTTTTCCCGTCTTTATGTATTAATGCCGATCGATCCATATCTGTCCGCCTTCTGAGCCGGCTTCTATCCTGCATGTTCCTCCGATCGGGAATGTCATCAAAGGGGAGGTATGGCCGAAATCAGCATTTGCGATAACAGGCATGGATGACAGTTCTTCTTTTGTACGGATGACGGCACGCAGAGCCTCCTCAGACACATTTGAAGCATGCTGGAAACGTCCGATGACAATTCCCTTCACGGCTGAAAAAGCGGGAAGATGGATGAGTGACTGCAAATCCCGGTCAAACATATGAATGTCCGACATATGATCATCTTCTATAAACAGAATCACTTGTTCCATCTCCGGAAAGTATTCCGTGCCCTGCAGAAGATTCAGCGTGCATAGATTTCCTCCGATCAGTGTTCCTTCCGCATATCCGGGTTGAATAACGAGCGGTCCCGGATTCCGATAAAAACGTCTGTCCTCCTGGTTCAAATACCATTTATCATCACTCCACTCGGATGAAGGTTTTACCTCATACGGGTTGTCAGAAGCACAGCAGGCCAAGAAAGAGTCAATCGTATAGTCCAGCCCTTTTTTCATGGCAAATGAAGAAAAATGGGGACCGGAATATGTAATAAGGCCGGTTTTTTGATATATGGCATGGCCGAGAGCGGTAATATCTGAATAGCCGCAAAGGATTTTCGGATGCCGCTTGATGTTTTCATAATCAAGATAGCGGAGCAGCTGATTTGATTGGAACCCGCCGAGTGTCGTCAAAATCGCTTTGATGTCAGGATCAGCGAAAGCTTCGTGCAGATCCCGTACACGCGATTCAATCGATGATGAATGAAATTCATTTATTTCTTTTGCATTCTCTGAAAAAGAGACACAAAAGCCCAGCTCCTCCAATTTTGTCTTCGCGGCATTTATATTTTCATCTGACATAGCGGACATGCTTGTGGCCGGAGACACAATACGAATGCCGTCGCCTTTTTTCAATTTTTCCGGATACAAAAAAAACCCTCCTTAAATGGTTTAATCTATTACACCATATTAACGAGGGTTTATCTATCATTTTTTACAGGTCGACCCATTTAATGCCGCCTGATTGCGTATCATTGTCAATCCAGACATCAAATTGATGTTTTTCATAAAAATGAACGAGCCGGTCGACATGATCCCAATCACGCTTAGCGATGTCGCCCGTCACTTTCGGGATATTCTGCTCTCTGGCGATATGTTTTAAAAATTTCATGCAGATCGAGCCATAGCCGTGGTTCGGCGGCCCTTTAATGTCCCCGATATGAATGGCATTATCATAATAAGAAGCGATCAGTGAAAAACAGCCTCTTCCCCGGTAGGCTGATTCACAATCAGTCAGCATAATCTTACATGTTTGGCCATCATCAATCGAGGAAACAATGATCCAATCGTCATTGTTCGATTGATCAATACCAAGCACTCGCGCGTCTTTTGATACATCTATCAGATTTTCCCGCATTCTGAAAATCTGAAATTCAAGTTTATGAAGCTCTTTTTCCAGCTCTTTCTGATCTCTTTCTTCTGCAGTAAACAAAATCATACTCCTTTCACAGCGTAAAAGTCTTAGTCAAACACAAGTATCCATTGTAGTAAATGATGTCTTGGTTTGTAAATGGGTTTTGCAAAAACTTTTTTAGAAAAGTCTGCCGTTTATATGTGGATTGACGTTTTTAAGGCGGTGCAGATAGGGAAAGGAACAGTGAGCAGCGGAAAAAGGAGGAATCTATAATGGCAATTGACTCACTCATCGGCAAATTGAAGTACGTAATGACGGAATCTCCTGATAAAATGCTTTCCTTATATGTAAATACGGATATGAGAAATCCGGATCAGCAGGGGGGAGAGTGGAAAATCGCCTTGAAAACCGGTTTTCGGAGATTAAAAGAGTATCTGTCTGTAAGTGATCCGGAAGAAGAAAAATCTCTCGTCCGCATCATGGAACGTGTCTATCAATATATCGATGGGCTTGGTAAAGAGATGCCGCGAAGCCTCGTATTTTTTGCATCGGGGGAAGGCGGTGTCTGGGAGACGATTGAATTGCAGGTGCCTGTCGAAACACGATTTTATTGGGAAGAAACGGCTGTCCTTGATCAATTAGAACTTCTCCGTGAACAATTTCCAAGCACGGCTTTTATTCTCACCCAGCAGAATGAAGTGAAGATCATAGAAACCGTACTCGGAAAAATTGAAGGGGTGGAGCATTATCAATACGACGTCATCAATGAATCGTGGAAACCGCAGGATGTAAGCGGAAGCTTCGCATCGATGGACGAAGATGCGGCCAAAGCCCATGTCGAAGAAAACCAAAACAGGCTGTATAAACGATTGGCTTCAAACCTTGATCAAAAGGCCGCTTCACACCAATGGGAGCGTCTCGTAATCGCAGGGGACAAAGAAACAGCTGATATTCTCGATCAGCATATGAATAAACCGATAGATCGGATCATTCCAAAAAATCTGTTGAATGAAAATGAACATAAGGTGATAGAAGAACTGTTGAAGGAAGCATAATATGACGAAAGGCCGGGTCTCAAACGCCCGGTCTTTTTAGGGCTTAAGTTTGTCTAATTTCTGACGAAGCGGACGAAACCGTTGACATCAAAGCTGAATTCTCATACCATTTGGATAGTCAGTAAAATTGAGAGAGGTCATAAGATGAATCAGACAGAAAACAAACCTAAAAGTTATACCGGTATCGTGCTGACATTGACCGTTTTGATCAACGGGTTAATTGCGGTGCTGTTTTTTATGCCGAAATCGGGACAGGTCAGCATTGCCAATATTCATATTCTGCCGATGTTAAATGCCATTTTTAACAGCTTTACTTTTATCTTTTTGCTGGCAGCGCTCTTTATGATTAAGCAAAAAAATATTCAAGCGCATAAACGCTTTATTTTGGCGGCGTTTACGACGACTCTGCTGTTTTTGATCTGCTATGTCGTGTACCACTCGATAGCTGAGAATACTTTATTCGGCGGCCACGGCATCATTCGGGGGATTTATTTCTTTATTTTAATTACGCACATCTGTCTTTCCGCCGTTATCGTGCCGCTTGCGCTGTTTACGCTGATCAGAGGATTCAGCATGCAAGTGGAGCGCCACAAAAAAATCGCGAGATGGACGATGCCGCTCTGGCTGTATGTCAGTCTGACGGGTGTCATTGTATACTTAATGATCTCACCGTATTATTAAAAAAAGCCGTGCTCTGCGCGGCTTTTTTTCTGTTGATTGAAAAAAGGCGCCTCATCAGGGCGCCTTTTACTCTTCAAGCGTTTCAAGTGTTGTTACATTTAAGGATTGTTCAACGGTTTTTGTTTTTGCTTTTACTTTTTCTGCGTACGTGTAATCACCATAGCAGTAGGGATAACGGAAATTGTCTTTGTTCCCTCCGCAAGTGTAAAGTTTCGGATTCTTTTTGACCTGCTGCTCGGAGTATTGTTTTGCCAGTTCCTCAGTATGCGATCCTCCATGTTCAGCCACAAAATCAATATAGCCGGCTCCCATGTTGTAGCTTTGTATAATTGTATCCAAGTCTACGCCTTTTTTCTTGCCTGTTTGGTACATGAGAGTGAATTGTTTGATTCCCTGTTTGATACTGGTTTGAGGGTTTTTAATCTCATTTCGCTTTAAACCCAGAGATTCTGAAGACTGCATGGGATCATTTCCTCTTCCTTTTGACTCCTGATATATCATGCCGAGTACAAGCGATGTATATTTGGTGAGTCCTTTTTCATCCAGCTCGTCTTCAACAAGCGGTTTGTAATCTGTCAGCCGTTCAAGCACGATCGGTTTGACATCAAACGGAAGACTTTTGAGCCATTCATTATTTGAAAATAACAGAATGAGGAAGAAGGAAACCATGACAAAAACACATATCATCATAAGACCCGCGGCAGCGAAACAGCCTTTTTTCTTTTTCTCCACTGTGTTTCACCCTCAATTTCAGGAGCATTATGACTTTTTCATTATGACACAGATGAATGCGCGAAACCAAGCGGAAACCCGTATTTGAAACATAAATTTAAAATAACGGTTCTTTTGTCAGGCGCAGGATGTATCTGCATCAATTGACATTTGGTATAATTGGGCTACTTGAGAAAAGAAGGGTGAGGTATATGACTGAATTTCACGAATCCGGAAACACGAATGACCCCGCTGTCGATTTAGATGAGGAAACTTTATTTTTGGTTGCCCAGACTTTTAAGGCGCTGTCTGATCCGACCAGAATCAGAATTCTCCATTTGCTGTCACAGGGTGAACACGCGGTAAATGATATCGCAGAAAAGCTGAATTTGCTGCAGTCTACCGTTTCTCATCAGCTACGTTTTCTTAAAAATCTGCGCCTCGTCAAATCACGCAGAGAAGGAACATCCATCTATTATTCACCTGAGGATGAACATGTGTTAGATGTGCTTCAGCAAATGATTCACCATACGCGGCACGATTAAAAAACATCCCTGCTTTTTAGACAGGGATGTCAGCCGTACTGACTGTTATTGGTTTGGTCTCTGCTCGTTTTTAAAACATAAAAAGAGAAGCCGCTGTAATAAACTGCGATGAAATAAAAGATACTGATGGTCAGCGGATCGGCCCCGACCGTTTGGCTGTATGCCTCCGGATGGGTAAAGTCCGCTGTGACCCGGTAAATTTCAATAACGCGATAAACAAATCTCGATAGGAATAACGTTAATAGAATAAGTTCAATCCACAGGTGAGTGCGAAAATACATTTTTCCGCGGCGTTCTTCAAAAGAAATGTTCCGTTTAGCAAACAGGACCAGGAGCCAGCCGCAAAAAGTGCCGAATATAAGATGGCCGTATAAAGCCGGGTGTGTGATGCTGAAAAACGCCAGAGCTGCGGCCAGCAATGAAAACAAAATCATTCTTGTATAAAGCCAGCGGGGTTTCAAAGGCTGAAAGCCGACGGACCGTTTCACCTTTTTATACAGAAAAAAGGCAATCATTAAGACAGGGCAGATGCTTTGAAGTGTGATATGCATGGTGTGGAACTCCCCCTCCGTTGAGTAGTGTATGCTTATCCGGCTGGTTTTAGTAGTCTGATTTATTCGCAGGCTGAAAGCATCTTTTATCACATTATGCACGTTTCTTTTTTTGGCATAAGAGAATCGCCCGCGCCTTTCTCAGGATTTAAACAGAAAACTCTTGAAAAACTAACAGTATTAGTTAAAATAAAACTAATGATATTAGTTTTAGAGGGATGTTGATGAGAATCTTACAATACGGAAGGGTTTGGCAGCTGACTTTTTTTCCAGCGCTTTTCCCGGTGAATTGTTATTTGGTTGAAGAAGAAGAAGGAGTAACCCTGATTGACGCCGGACTGCCTAACAGTTATAAAGGAATCAAACAAGCATTGCGGCAGGTTGGGAAGCCGCTGAATGACATATTACTCACCAACGCGCACGGGGATCACATCGGTTCGCTTGACTCATTAGCTGCGGATTTTCCGGATGCTTCCGTCTGTATTTCTGAGCGGGATTCTTTCTTGCTGAAAGGTGACACTTCATTATTTGAGCATGAAGCACAAACGCCGATAAAGGGGGGAGTGCCGAAAAATGTTCAGACTGAACCTGATCGCCTGCTGAAAGGCGGCGAGCGGATCGGATCTTTACTTGTCATTCCCGCTCCCGGTCATACGCCGGGAAGCCTCGCTTTTAAAGATATGAGAAATGATATGCTGATCGTCGGAGATGCCTTTCAAGTACGGGGCGGCCTTGCTGTTTCAGGGAAGCTGAAATGGAAATTTCCGTTTCCGGCTTTTGCTACGTGGAATAAAGAAGAAGCTGTAAAAACAGCAAGAATGCTTATCGCTCAACAACCAAGCAGTCTGGCCGCCGGACATGGAAATGTTCTCTGCAATCCCGTTGAAATGATGGCTGAGGCTGCTGAGGAAGCTGAACGAAGCCTGTCGGGAGGCCGATCATAATGTCACCGAGAGTCGGAATGAGCCTTGACATGATATTGAGAGCCGCAGCAGGTATCGCTGACGAAAAAGGGCTGAACGAAGTGACGCTTGCGGCCGTTGCAAAGTCCTTAAACGTAAAACCGCCTTCCCTTTACAATTTTGTCAATGGCCTTCAAGGAATTAAAACAGAGCTGGCTGTCTCCGGTTTAACTATGTTATATGAAAAAATGTCGGCCTCTTCAGAAGGACTGACGGGTGAAACGGCTTTGCTCGCTCTTGCCGATGCCTATATCATTTTCGCCGAAGCCAATCCCGGATTATATGACGCAACATTTCAAAAGATAAAAGACGGCCGGATTGAGAATCTGTCAAGCCTGCTTGTAGAGCTTGTTGTCAAGCAGCTGACAGCTAACGGTTATGCACAGTCTGACACTGCGATTCATGCTGCGAGAGGACTGAGGAGCCTTCTTCACGGATTTGCCGTGTTGAGAAAACAGAGTGCATTTGAATTAACCGAATCAATTAAGGAAAGCCGGAAGTTTGCAGTTGTTGCTTTTCTAAGAGGTTTGCAGGAGAGGGAACAATAATATTATTATGTAAACTAAATAAAAAGACACATCATGTAAAAAGGAGGGACAAATGGATTCATTACAACATATCATTTGTGAGCGGCGCACCTATTCACATATTTTTGATTCTCATGCACACGCATACTGCCAAATGCTCTTTCCGCTCGAAGGACAGCTGGACCTGGAGACAGAAAGACGTGAAATCAGATTAAAACCTGACCAAATGCTGTATATTCCGCCCGGGCATGAACATCGGTTCCGTTCTTTGGAGCGAAATGAATGTCTCGTTCTCGACATACCGGCATTTTTTTTCAAAGGTTCCTTTGACCCCGGCGTTCTGAATAAGCTTGATCCTTTTTGGACATCGATTCGGTTTCTGCTGACAGAAGAGACAAAGCAGCAGTCGGCTCATTCATTGAGTCTGCTTGCAGAATATATTGCTGAAAAGATACAAGAAAACCGTACGAATGATTCAATTGCGTATATCCGCCGAAATCTCTCAAAGACTTTTACAATTAAAGAGCTCGCCGCAATGGAACATTACCACCCGGCGTATTATTCCGACTGGTTTAAAAAGCAGACGGGAAAAAGCCCGCAAGCTTATATTGCTGAGCTCCGTATGAAGAAAGCGGAACAAATGCTTATTGAAACAAAATGCCGGCTGACAGACATCAGTCAGGAGGTCGGCTTTCAAAATTTGTCTTCCTTTACCAGATGGTTTGTCAGACATAAGGGAATAACGCCGCGTGTCTTCCGAAACACCTTTCAATCTGATAAATAATCCTGAAAATCGGTTAAATAAACTGCTTCTTTTTTTGGTAACATGATTGTAAAAAAGGAGTTTTTGATATGGCAGTCATTGAAGATTTTATCAAGCTTGATCTCAGAATAGGAACGGTCGTAAAAGCGGAAGTATTTCCGGAAGCAAAGGTGCCGGCCATTAAGATGACAATAGATTTCGGCGAAGAGATCGGCATGAAACAATCAAGCGCCCAGATTACAAAACGGTACGAACCGGGTGATCTGACGGGCAGACAGGTGACAGCTATTGTCAACTTTCCGTCGCGGCGGATCGCCGGATTTAAGTCAGAAGTTCTCGTTCTCGGCGGCATCCCGGAAAAAGGAGACGTTGTCCTGCTTACGCCAGAGCAGACAGTACCGAACGGAACGAAAATCGGATAATAAAAAAAGACGTTTGCAGAAGCAAACGTCTTTTGCGTATTGAGGCGATACACCACACGCCACATTCGTGTGTGCCGCAAGGGCATGTGCATCGGCTTACACAATTCAGCTCATCGCTATATAAATATAGCATGGCGGGTGCGGAAATGCAAGAGATTTTTTAATATATGTTATATCTGGCTTTGTTTTGCCGATCCCCGATCTTTCGTGTAAGGTTTTCTTTGAAATTTTATGATCTTGAATAAAGCAGTTCGACAAATGCAAGAGATTCATCTAATCTTATATCCTGTGGTAAAATTTAGGAATAAAGAAGCGGGAAGGAAACGTAAATGAAAGTATTTGAAGCAGCCTCGTTCATTTCAGCCGCAGAAAAGCGGGCAAAACAATACGATCAGATTAGAGAACAATTTATCAATCTCAGAAAAGCATTTCAGGGAATGGCTGACTTAGACGACAGTGAGTTTTCAGGCAAAGGCGCAGACAACATTAAAGCCTTTTTTCAAGATCACGCCGGTGTCACAGACAGCTGGCTTGATCTGATCGATATGAAGATTGCGTTTCTTAACAGTATTTCAGGAAAAGTAGCTGATGCCGGATTAGCCGATTCCTTTGTGGAAGAGTCATTTTTAGAACATGAGCTGATTCATGCGAAGAATAAATCACAAGCCATCATGCAGGAGCAGCGCAATGAAATGAAAGGTATCCTTGATGAAATCAGTGATATCATTCATCTAGAAGTTTTCTCGACAGAAGATGTCGATCAAAAGCTGGATTCAGCAGATAAAAAACGGGATGAGACCATACATAAGCTCGGAAAGCTTGATCATGATCTAACGAAAGAATACGCAGAAACCGAGGCAAACGAACATTTCATTCAGGCAGATTTTCAGCAGCTTCAAAATGCCACGGGTAAAGGGAAAAACGCAACACCACTTCACTATAACGCCAAAGCATACAGGGAAAGTGACATACATAAGAAAAAAGGCGAGATTGCAAGACATTCGGATGCTTATTTGACGATTAAAAAGGAAGAGGCGAAAGAACGGGAAATCAAGGATCTGAAGAAAAAGCTGGCTGACGGTGTGGCCGATCCGGATGAATATTTGGAAATTGTGAAGAAGATCGGCTATGAAAACCTTGAACCTTCCCAGCAGCAATATGTCATTCAGCTTGAACAAGCAAAACAGCTGGAAGAAGCCGGAGAAGTGACTTGGGATATATTAAAAGGAGCCGGCGTTGGTTTATATGATGTCGGGAAAGACACGGTAACCGGTCTATGGGACTTCATAACCGATCCGGGAGAAACCTTGTCAGCACTGGGGAATGCAGTACTTCATCCTGTTAAAACATATGATGCTGTTTCAGCAGCAATCGAGGAATCGTATCAAAAGGATATGGTAAATGGAGATGCTTACTCCAGATCAAGATGGGTGACATATGCAATTGGTTCAGCAGCTGTGGCTGTCGTCGGAACGAAAGGCGCAGGAGCCGTTAACAAAGCTGATGCGGCGGGGAAGGTCATAAACAAGACAGGACAGGCAGGGAAGAAAATTAAAGACATTAAACTTCCAGAACTGCTTCCTTATAACTCTAAATATGATCTTGCTCTGTCGGGTGACGTACCATACAATGTGGTTGACAGCCAAAACCTTAAAAATGAACTTTTGACCTATGCAAAGAAAATCCCGGATGGAACGAGAAAGCCGTTTACTGGTCAAGAAATAAACCTTCCTTGGTTAAATAAAGAAAAGTATGGTGCCTTTGAGGTTAAGGGCAAGGTAAAAGCAAAGGGAAAAGTTAAAGACATAAGCCGCAGAGTGTATACTATGAAAGATATTGATATGAACCAAAAAAATCGTAAAGGCCTTACGAATCTTCAATTAATGAAAAGTGGAAATGCACCTTTTGCGAAAGATGGGACACAAATAAATCTACACCATTTAATTCAAGAGGAGCCTGGTCCAATGCTTGAAATTCCAAATAGCTTACATACTAAATATAGCGGCATTATCCATAGGCTTAAATCTGATGGTGAAAGCTTTAGAAACGATCCGGTTCTAAAAGCCCAGTATGATAATTTCCGAGACAGGTATTGGAAATGGAGAGCAAAACAATATGAAAAATAAAAAAGGAATGAGAGATATCAATGGACTTATATGAAAAAACTATAGAGTTTATAACTGAAAATAAAGCAGACAGTTATTTTACTAGAGGAATAAGTGAAAAAGAGATTATTAATATAGAGAAGGAGCTCCAACTACAACTTCCTGATAGTTATAAATGGTTTCTGAGAAACTTTGGCTCTGGCGGCTTATATGGAATTGATATTTTAGGGTATGACTTTGGCGGGGCTTCGGTAGTTGAAACCACAGAGGAATATCGTAATTATTATCAGTTATCTGATGGACTTGTGATATTAGAAGATATTGATTTTTTTGCTTATGCCTTAGATACTAATAAAATGAACAGTAATAATGAATGCCCTGTTTTTATTTGGGATAGAGTACTTGGATACCAAGACAAGCTAGCCGACAGCTTTATTGAATTTTTCTACAGAAGGCTGCTTGAAAAAAAAGAAAACTGGGAAGAAGATGAAGACTGGGACGATTAATAAAAGAAAGCTCTCTTTTAGAGAGCTTTTTTCTGATTTTCAATTTTTAACAGGCTTTATAATGAGCAAACAGGCATTACTCAAAATACTCGCCGCGCCTATCCAAAGCAGCCATTGTGTTGCGGTCAGCCATGAGGCAGTTAGGATAAAGAGTCCAATGGCAATTGATATATAATTGCCGGCTCGGTCCAGTTTACGTTTGCGATGAATTTTATATTTGGCATGAGAAATAAATTGATCAATTTTATCTTTCAGCTCATAGCAATTTTCCTTCATTTTATCCTCTGTTTCTTTTACTTTTCGATAAACCATATTATTCATCGTCTGCACTCCCATATCGCCGTTTTGAAAATTCAGCCATGATTTTTTCTTCATAGTCATCTGAGATGAATTGTGCCTGATCTTTAACTTTCAAATGTGCTTTTTCTTCAAAACCATCCTGTTCTTCACCATCAAAACGATAAAGTTTTTGCAATAGCCTCCAGAATGTTTCAATTTCATCAGTTGTGAAGTCATGAAACATATCCGCTAAAAAATAGGTGGATTTTTCTGAACAGGAAATTAACGCTTTTTTTCCTTCAGCGGTAATCTCAATATTGATTGCACGTTTATCCAGTTTGCTTGGCACAGTGTGAACATATCCTTTTTTCGCGAGGCTTGAAATTAATTTGTTAGCGGTTTGTTTTGTTGTGCCCAGCTTTTTAGCGATATTCATAAGTGTGGTATCTTCCGTCGGTAAATGGGCAATAGCAATAAGAGTCATGTGCTGTCGGGAAGTCAACATTTCTAAGTATTCGTCCCCCCGAGCCTGCACTTTATTGACAACCGAAAATAATGATGCCATTCTCTTAATGTATTCTTCTGCACATACCGCTTTCCGTTTCTCGTGATATGCGGAATGTCAGAGGTGTCGGGCACGATTTGTTTTGCTTCTTCCTTCGTAACTCCTAAATAATAACCAATATAGAAGTGCAGATCTTTTTCTTTAATGAGAATGTGGTCAGTGTGTTCATGAGGATCAGGTGATTTAAAGTTTTTCAATCCGTCTCCGATGAAATATCCGGCTAAAGCGATTCCGATGCCGGTAATGATATCCATACAGCAAACCTCCAATAAACGTTATCACTTTTTATACGGTGAAGCCGGCTGAAAGGATTCAGCCTTCATCAAAACCGCCCGGCGTTTATTGCGGGCGGTTTTGATTGCTGAGCTTTTCCACCTGCACCTTTCCGGAGAAGAAAACAGCGCCTCCGCCCATATCCGCCAGCCGATCGGGCGTGAGCGAGTTGACAAGCTGTTTTTTATCATCCATATCGGCCCAAAGACCTTGGCTGACTGCAACGCCGGGAAGCACCTGTTCGCCGACCGAAGCTGTTAATTCACACTCGCCGCGGTGATTCCAAACTCTAACGGTTTCCCCGTCTTCTATGTTCCGGCGTACAGCATCTTCTGTATGAATAAAAAGCTTTGGCGCTTTTTCTAATTTTACGTGTTTTTCATTATTCGAAAATGTTGAATTTAAAAAATTATGATTCGGTCCCGGGACAAATAAAAGCGGAAAATCGTCATCGCTCTCAAGAGGGATGTGTGTCGGCAGCGCCGGATAACCGTCCTGTTTCATCTTTTCCGAATATAATTCAATTCTTCCGCTCGGTGTCTTGAGCTTTCCCGGAAAAAGCGGTTTTTTCCGTTTGGCTTTCATGAAGGAATGGCGTGAGAGCGCTTCGTAATCAATATCCTCGATATACGGATTGTCGGGAAAGTCCAGCGCCTGTCTGATCAACTCTTCATCGGAATCCTGAAGCTCCTGCTCGGTAAATCCCATTGCTTCGGCAAGCAAACGGAACACTTCCGTATTCGATTTGCTGTCCCCGTAGGGTTCGATCACCGGTTTTTGCAGCTGAATAAAATGATGCCAGTAAGACGTGTAAAAATCTGTGTTTTCAAATGCGGATGAAGCAGGGAGCACGATATCCGCATATTTGGCGGTTTCCGTTAAAAATAGATCGTGAACGACTGTAAATAAATCCTCCCGCAGCAGGCCTTTTCTGACTTTATTCGCTTCCGGCGCAACCACTGCAGGATTCGTACCGTAAATAAACAGGGAGCGTACGGGCGGTTTTGTTTCTAAAAGAACGCTTCCGAGCCTGTTCATATTAAATGATCGCGGCTTCCTGCCGTAAAGCAGATCAGGCCGCTGGAGCGCTTGTCTGTTATAGTTTAATACCGCGCTGTTGTGCTTGATTGCGCCTCCTCCGGTGTTGAGCCACTGTCCTGTAACAGCCGGAAGGCAGGCGACGGTGCGGACGATCATTCCGCCGTTGTCATGGTGCTGAATGCCGTTTCCGATCCTGATAAGGGAAGGGGAGGTTTCCCCGTACATTCTCGCAAGACGTCTGATATCGTCGGCTTTAACGCCTGTAATAGCAGAAACCGTTTCCGGATCATAGTGTTTAACATGCGCTTTTAATTCGTCACTGCCTTCGGTGTATTCTGTGAGAAATGCTTCATCGTGAAGGTTTTCGTCGAATAAGACATGCATGATACCGAGGGCGAGTGCGGCATCTGTGCCGGGGCGAATGGAAATAAACCAATCGGCAAGCCGGCCGGTTTGGTTCTTATGTACATCGATAACGACAATTTTAGCTCCTTTTTTCCGGGCTTTTTGAGCAATCATGACTTGATGCATATTCGTGCTGACGGCATTGATCCCCCAAAAAATAAAGAGCTTTGCATGTATGGTCTCCTCCGGATCAGTACCCGCTCCTTCACCCATTGTATAGTTATAGCCTTCAGAACCGGCTTTGCTGCAGATCGTCCGTTCGAGATGACTCGCTCCCAGACGATGGAAAAAACGGCGGTCCATTCCCTCTGCCGCCAGTTTTCCCATATTGCCGTAAAAGCTGTACGGAAGAATGCTTTCCTCTCCTTCTTCGGCAATAAGCTCTTTCCAGCGCGCACTGATCGTATTGATCGCTTCCTCCCAGGAAATAGGCGCAAACGCGGCTTCACCTTTTTTACCGATCCGTTTTAACGGAACGGTTACGCGCTTCTCATCATAAATACGCTCAGCCATGTGTCTGACTTTGTTGCAAATATTCCCTGATGTGACCCGGTGATCGGGGTCTCCCTGAATGTTAACGATTTTTCCGTCTTTTTTTGTCACAAGCAAGCCGCATTGATCGGGACAGTCTAGTGAGCATACCGACTTAAAGACCCCGTTCGGCTGTTTTGCAGCAGAATTCATAGCCCATTTCTCCTCTTTGTTTATATTGTAAGCATTATAACATTTCAAAATCGAACGTCAATTCAGAAAAAAAGTGTTGACATCATGGAAAGACTTTTCTATGATGAGTTTATTCTTTTAAACAGCCTGACAATTTCATCATTTTATTTTCTATCCAGAGAGGTGGAGGGACTGGCCCTAAGAAACCTCGGCAACATTTATTGTGCCAATTCCAGCAAGCGTATGCTTGAAAGATAGGAAAGAATGATCTATACATATTTGTGTGCTTCAAGCGTATAAAGACGGTATATGAATCTCTTTCCTTCTTTGAGGAAAGAGATTTTTTTATGGGAAAATTTATGTGAAAAGGATGTTTTGCACCATGACGGTTTTAATTACTGCGCCATATCACGACGAGGGGCTGAAGGAGCTGACTGAGCTGTTCGGCCGGACTGTGCACCGGCCGTGGAAGAAGCACGGCCGGGCCTATCGGGAAGATGAATTGCTCCGAATGATTCAAGAGACAAACGCGTCGGGGCTTATTACTGAACTTGATGAGGTGTCTGAGCGTGTTATTGACATATTGCCGGATTCCGCTTTTATCGGTGTCTGCAGAGGAATGCCGTCTAATGTGGATATTGCGGCGGCGACTAAAAGAAAAATCCCCGTTTTCTTTACACCGGCCCGCAATGCCCAGGCCGTTGCTGAAATGTTTATCGGAAATGTGATTTCATTTTTGCGTCATACGTATTCTTCCCATCAGTGGCTGAAGGACGGGAAGTGGAATGGTGATTATTTGCAGGCTTACGTCAAATTCAGGGGAAATGAGCTGACGGGGAAAACAGTCGGCCTTATCGGTTTCGGCGCTGTCGGACAGAGAATCGCCCGGCTATTGGCCGCTTTTGATTGCAAGGTGCTTTACTATGATCCATTTGTCCGTCATGAAAACCGGGAGTATGAAAAAACGACGATTGAACGGGTATTTTCTGAAAGTGATATTGTTTCCGTTCACTTGCCGCGCACAGAAGAAACCATCGGCCTTATCGGCGCCCGGCACTTTCAATTGATGAAACAGGAAGCTGTTTTTGTCAATACGTCAAGAGCGGCGGTTACAGACAGGGAAGAGCTGCTGCGGGTGCTGAAAGAACGGCGGATTAAGGGAGCGATCCTTGACGTGTTTTATCACGAACCGCCTGAATCTTCTGATTATGATTTGATCTCTTTGCCGAATGTGTTCGCGACTCCCCATTTAGCGGGCGCAACATTTGAAGTGGAAGATCATCATGTGAAGATTTTAAATGAAGCGCTTTTCAAATGGAAACAAGATCAAACCTGCACAATACGTGAACTTTATAACAAAAGAGAACTTGAAACGGAAGGAGGAGGCTGTAATGGCTGAACAAAAAGGCTACCTTGTATTTGACATCGGGACTGGGAATGCGCGAGTCGCGGTCGTGACTGCCGGCGGCGAAGTGACCGCGCTTGAAAGGGAAGACATCGAATATGTGACGGATCCGCTTTATCCGGACGGACGATATTTCTCACCGGAAGGGTTATGGACGCAAATCAGCGCTATGGCAAGAAAGGCTATTGCCAAGAGCCCTCATATTACATTAATCGGAATCACCTCAACAAGCCAGAGGCAGGGAATCGTTTTGATCAATAAAGATAAAAAGGCATTTCTCGGTCTGCCCAACATTGATAACAGAGGGCGTGAATGGGAAGGCGGGATTGAGGCAGAAGACGAAGTGCATCAGCAAACCGGACGTCTTCCGAGCGCTTTATTTTCCGCCATGAAACTTGTTGGATTAAAAGCCAGACAGCCGTCTTTATGGAAAGAAGTGAAGTGCATCACAAGCATCAGTGACTGGGTGACATTTGAGCTGAGCGGAATTTTAAGCTATGAACCGTCACAGGCTGCTGAAACACTGCTGTTTGACGTAAGGAAAAAGGCGTGGTCAGAGAAATTATGCAACATCTTCGGTGTGTCTTCTGCCATTCTTCCTTCACTCGTCCGATCTGGGGCGGTTGTCGGAATGTTAACGTTTAAGAAAGCGGCGGTGCTCGGTCTTTCTGAAAGAGTGCCTGTGATTGCAGGCGGGGGAGACACACAGCTTGCCATCAAAAGTGCAGATGCAAAGCCGGGAGATATCGTCATCGTATCCGGCACAACGACGCCGATTACAAAGATAACAGCGGAGACCGGAACCGAAAGTTTAGAGAATGCATGGCTGAATTGCCATACAGAAGAAGGTCAATGGCTTCTTGAAACGAATCCGGGTGTAACAGGACTCAATTATCAAAAATTAAAATCCATTTTTTATCCGAATGAATCCTACAGCGTCATGGAACGGGAAATCGCAAGTCTGCCGAAACATGATCATGCTTGTATATCTGCGTTAGGCTCCTATTTATCGCCTGAGAAAAACGCACTGGCAAAAGGCGGATTTATATTTGACGCTCCGCTGTCCCAAAACTTAAGCAGAGCCCATTTTGTTAAAGCCGCACTGCTGGAAATCGCTTTTTCAATCAAATGGAACTATGAGGCGTTAACAGAGGCGGCTTCCTTTTCACAAGATTATGTGAAGGTGTGCGGCGGCGGTTTCCAAAGCGATGCTTTGACGCAGTTTCTTGCTAACCTTCTTCAAAAGAAAATCTATAAGAGAGAGGGGTTCAGCCAGGCATCCGCAATGGGAGCGGTGATGATTTGCAACGAAGCTCTCGGTGTGAAAGCAGAGCTTTCGACCCGCACAAAGATAATTGAGCCGGAAGCGGATCAGACGGATCTCTTCCTATATGAAGAATGGAAACATACGCAAAAATTATTTACTCATTTTCAACCGGCGGTGAAAGCCTGACTTGGGGATGAGATGACAACATGAAAGATTGCTGAGGAGGAACAAAAATGCTTAATAAAATAGGAATTCCAAAACAGCTCGCCTGGGGATTTTTAGGGGTCGTGCTGTTTATGATGGGGGACGGCCTTGAACAAGGCTGGCTCAGCCCGTTTTTAGTTGAAAACGGCTTGACGGTACAGCAATCAGCATCCCTGTTTACGGTTTACGGTATTTCTCTTGCTGTGGCGTCGTGGTTTTCAGGGGTCTGCCTCGAAGCCTTCGGCGCAAAGCGGACGATGTTTATGGGGCTGTTGTTTTACGTCATCGGAACAGCCGCGTTTATCGCATACGGATTTGAGAATCTTAACTTGCCGGTGATGTATGTCACGTATTTTATTAAAGGGCTGGGTTACCCGCTGTTTGCCTATTCATTTTTGACATGGGTGATTTACCGTTCGCCGAAAAACAGGCTCAGTACGGCGGTCGGCTGGTTCTGGATTGCATATTGCTGCGGGATGTTTGTATTCGGTGCTTGGTATTCAAGCTGGGCTATCAAATCCTTCGGCTATTTGAATACGCTGTGGAGTTCAATTTTCTGGGTATGCCTCGGCGCGTTTTTTGCTTTGATTTTAAATAGGGACCGCTTTGAAAAGAAAAAGGCAGATAAGCGGGAAAAGGCGCAGGAATTAATGAAGGGAATCACCATCCTTGCTGAAAATCCGCGCGTGCTCTCTGGGGGGATCATTCGGATCATTAACAGCATCGGAACATACGGATTTCCGGTATTCCTCCCGTTGCATATGGCGCAGCACGGCATTTCTACAAATGTATGGCTGCAAATTTGGGGAACGATCTTTCTCGGAAATATCGTCTTTAACTTAATATTCGGCGCAGTCGGCGATGCCTTCGGCTGGAAAAAGACCGTCATGTGGTTCGGAGGAGTGGGCTGCGGCATTTTTACTCTTTTATTATATTATGCTCCTGTTGTATCACATGGGAATTTGCTGTTCGTCAGCATTGTCGGTTTTATATGGGGAGGGCTCCTCGCCGGGTTCGTTCCGATCGGGGCTATCGTGCCGACGGCGGCCGGCAGCAATAAAGGTGCTGCCATGTCTGTGTTAAATCTGGCTGCGGGCCTGTCGGCATTTGTCGGCCCCGCGCTTGCCTGGGCGTTCATCGGGCTTGTCGGCGCACAAGGCGTTGTATGGATTTTCGCAGCGCTCTATTTCGTAAGTGCAATCTTGACAAATCAAATCAAAATACCTGAAGAGAAAACGGCAAAACACAATAAAGCATTGCCTGAATACGCTTCTTAACAGCAGCGCCCCGAAAATTCGGGGCGTTTTTTTACGGCTGCTGAAGAAACCCGGCAAACCGCTGCATTTGTTCACGTAACGATTGTTTGTTTTCGTGAAATTGTTTGAAACGATGTCCGTTTGCTCCGGACGGATGCGGGAAGCCTTCCAGAATGACCGCATGGCCCATTCTGCCGTTCTTCTTCAGCATGCGGCAGGCGGATTCTGCTGCTTTACCGAGAGGGATAAGCAGAATGTCCTTTTTCATCATTTCTATTTCATCCGGAAAACATGTCAGCGCGTAACGGCTGAGAAGAGCTGATCTGCTGATGGCCGGCCGGTGTCCCGTATAGTTTTTCTGTTTATAAAAAACAGGGTGTTTGATAACGGATGTCGTATGAAGCAGCTCCCGTTTTGAATCAAAAAACCGGGATGAATCCTCAACGTGAAGCGCGGCCGGCAGACCGCATTCATTAAGCATTTCGATGATGTGCTGCCTCATGGAACCGGAAAGTCCGGCCGCTTTTTTTGTCTCATATGCTATCAACTCAAGAGATTCGCCGTTTTTTAAAAGCTGTGCCGCTGCTTTGTAAGCCCGCTGCATCTGAAAAAAACCGGGTGTAATTCCGGAGATGACAACCGCAGCATGTGGGTTGATATACTCATTATGAGGCGAATAATACATATCCAGATCTCCGTCCTTGGCTAAATGGAACTCCGGAGTCAGCAAATCCGATTTTGTAAATCCTCCCGAAGATGATAATGCTTTAAGCTGCTGCAAAAAATGCGCAAGCCGCTCACGATCGCAAATCATGTTATGCCTCCTTGAATCCGCCAGTTTCTCTTAGTGTCATCAAAAACGTCGGATGACATGCAGGCTCATAAACCGCTTTTACCGGCGTTCCAGAGCATTTTCAGCACGTGAGGCGTTCCTTTAACTTCGGCTGCCGTCGTTTGCACGGCTGTTTTTTTAGTAAGAAAGTCTTCCTGCAGTTCTTTCTGCTTTTGTGATAACAAACGGGTTTCTGTTTTGATTTCTTCAACGGACGTCTGCATAGACGCTGTCGCGGCGTTAATCTTCTTTATATCAGGCGCTGTGTTTCTTTTAAAATGCACGGCGGATACGGCTGCATAAATTAATGCGGCAGCCGCAACGGCAGCACTGATATACAAAATGATGATCATCTGCTTTTCACTCCTTTTTTTCAGTTGATACCCTTTACGGGTCGTGCTGAATCATTTTATTTGCTAATTGTTTTTTTTCTGCTTATAATGTGAAATCGTACATAAGGACATTCAGAAAGGGTGAAAGACATGGAAAGCTTACAAAACAAAACGGCTCTAATCACGGGTGCGGGCAGAGGAATCGGCCGCGCCGCCGCTATCGCTTTAGCCAAAGAAGGAGTCAATATCGGTTTAATCGGCCGTACAGAAGCAAATGTCGAAAAGGTTGCGGAAGAAGTGAAAGCCCTTGGTGTAAAGGCATCATTCGCTGCTGCCGATGTAAAAAACCAAAAAGAGGTTGAACAAGCCGTCTCCTCTATTAAAGAAGAACTCGGTGAGGTTGACATCCTGATTAACAATGCCGGAATCAGCAAATTCGGGGGATTTTTGGATCTTACGCCTGAAGAGTGGGAAGACATCATTCAAGTTAATGTAATGGGTGTATACCACGTGACACGCGCCGTTCTTCCTGAAATGATTGAGAGAAAATCAGGAGATATCATTAATATTTCTTCTACGGCGGGCCAAAGAGGCGCCGCGGCGACAAGTGCGTACAGCGCTTCTAAATTTGCCGTTCTCGGTCTGACCGAATCTCTCATGCAGGAAGTCAGAAAACACAATATCCGTGTCAGCGCAATGACTCCGAGTACGGTTGCAAGCGACATGTCTATTGAATTAAATCTGACAGACGGCAATCCGGAAAAAGTCATGCAGCCTGAGGATCTTGCAGAATATATGGTTGCTCAATTGAAATTACATCCGCGCATTTTCATCAAAACTGCCGGTTTGTGGTCAACTAATCCTTAAACAAAAGGGGACCTGTCTTTGTGACGGGTCTTTTCTTTTTTTGATTTCGCAACCCGATTAAATAGGCATAAAGATCCGTTTTTGCAGAAAAAAGAGTGAAAAAGAAACCGATATCAGCTATAATTAAACTAAATAAACTATGTACCAAATGTTCAATGAGATTATTTTTCCCCGCATCCAAAAAACAAATCAATACAAACCAAACTGTCCGAACAATAAAAGGGAAAACGGAATATAAAGAGAATATTTAGTACATGGAATAATTTGTTAGAAGGAAGGATGTGCACATATTGAAAGAAGAAAAAAGAAGTTCAACCGGTTTTTTAGTGAAACAAAGAGCCTTTTTAAAGCTTTACATGATTACAATGACAGAGCAGGAACGGCTTTACGGACTGAAGCTTCTCGAGGTGCTGCGTTCGGAATTTAAACCCATCGGTTTTAAGCCGAATCATACCGAGGTGTACCGTTCACTTCACGAACTTTTGGATGACGGGATTTTAAAGCAAGTAAAAGTGAAAAAAGAGGGAGCCAAACTCCAGGAAGTCGTTCTCTATCAATTTAAAGACTATGAAGCTGCGAAGCTTTACAAAAAACAGCTTAAGACAGAGCTTGACCGCTGCAAAAAGCTGATAGAAAAAGCCATTTCAGATAATTTTTAAATCCGGCCGGAACGCACCCGGCCTCCCGGGCTCTAAAGGTTTGTTCTGTGATTCATTATACATAATAACAGGCTCGGAACAATACATATCAATAAAACCTTCAAACTTGACATCGACTCTTGAAGTGGTAACATAAAAAACGTGTGAAAAATACGAACAAAATACGAACAAGGGAGATGTTACCGATCTTAGATCAAAAGAAAGTTGCTTTTATCGGAGCAGGATCAATGGCTGAAGGAATGATATCAGGCATGGTCCGCGCAAAAAAAATTCCCAACCAAAACATCTGCGTGACAAACCGCCGCAATACAGAGCGACTCGCTGAATTGGAACATCAATACGGAATTCAAGGCATTGCTTTTGACAGCATGAAAACCGAAGACATTGATGTCTTTATTTTAGCCATGAAACCGAAGGATGCTGAAATCGCTCTTGCTACGCTGAAACGGCGTATCCAACCTCATCAAATCATCCTGTCTGTTCTGGCAGGCATAACAACCTCATTTATACAACAATCATTACATGACCGTCAGCCAGTTGTAAGAGTGATGCCGAACACATCCAGCATGATCGGCGAATCGGCAACAGCTGCGGCTTTCGGAGACCATGTCTCTTACGGTTCAGCAAAAACCGTGGTATCCCTTTTGGAATGCCTCGGGGAAGTGTACGTGATCAAGGAAGATCAGATGGACATTTTCACCGGCATCGCAGGCAGCGGACCGGCGTACTTCTATTATTTAATGGAGTTTATTGAAAAAGCAGGTGAAGAAGCCGGCTTAGACAAACGGCTGTCCCGCAAAATCGGCGCGCAAACGTTATTGGGCGCTGCTAAAATGCTGATGGAAACGGGTGAAAAACCGGATGTGCTTCGGGAAAACATCACCTCTCCAAACGGCACGACGGAAGCCGGCCTCGATGCGCTCAGGTCAGAAGGCGGCGGAGAAGCCATTGCCAAAGCCATTAAACATGCGACCGAACGTTCTATTGAGATCAGCAAAACAATTGAAAAAACGGCAGCACTATAATCGTTAAGAAACAGGAGTGATACAGTGACGTCTCGGACGAAGATCAAAAGAGTCGCGGTGAAAATCGGAAGCAGCTCACTGACGAGCCTGCACGGGGAAATCAGCAGAAGAAAGCTGGAAGCATTGGTGGATCAAATCGCACAGCTGAAAGACAGCGGCTATGAAGTGATTTTAATATCTTCCGGCGCAGTGGCGGCAGGTTATCGGAAGCTCGGGTTTATTCAGAAACCGGAAGGCCTCCCTGAAAAACAGGCTTCTGCTTCCATCGGGCAGGGATTATTAATGGAGGCTTATTCAAAGCTGTTTTTAGCGCACGGTTATGTCGCATCACAAATATTAATTACAAGAAGCGACTTTTCCGATGAATACCGCTACCATAATGTGCGCAATACGATGAACGTCCTTTTGGAACGAGGCATTATTCCGATTATTAATGAAAATGACACGGTCACAGTCAACCGGCTGAAATTCGGAGATAACGATACACTCGCAGCGAAGGTGGCAGGTTTAATTGATGCCGACATGCTTGTGATTTTATCAGACATTGACGGTTTATATGATGATAATCCGCGCAGCAACCCGAAAGCGAAAAGAATCAGACATGTAAGTGACATTACTCCGGAAATAGAAGCAAGCGCGGGAGATGCCGGGAGTGAAATGGGAACCGGCGGAATGCGTTCGAAACTAGATGCTTTTAAAATTGTGATGGCCTCCGGTATTAAAGGCTTTCTCGGGCAGGCTAACATTCCGGACATTCTGCTTCAAGCGGTAGATGAGGCGGCTGAAGGAACTTATTTTGAAGCGGAAGGAACCCTGCCGTTAAACCACAAAGAACAATGGCTTGCATTTAATTCCGGCCCCGAAGGCGAAATTGTGATGGAAAAGAAAAGCAGCCGTGATGTCGCGAACGGAAATTTGGCGCTGTCACCGCAGGATATCGAACAGATTAAGGGCAGATTCAGCAGCGGAGCGGTTGTCAGGCTGCTTGATCAGCAGGGAGAAGAGCTCGGACTCGGCATCGTCAACTATTCCTCAGCCCAGCTGAAGACATTTAAAGAAACGCCGCACAAACAGACCGATCAATCAGTCATTGATCCGGAAGCGTTTGTCTGCCACGTTGAACTATCCATTCCGATCGGCTGAGAAAGATCTATAAAAATATGAAAAAGCCCGAGGCTTCGTTTTGAAGCTCGGGTTTGTTTTTTATTGATATTGTTCAAGTTTGGAGAAAAATTGAATGACAAAATGGTAGAAATCATTTGCAGACGGAGCCAGCTCTCTTCCTTTTGGTTTAATAATGCCTACGGTGCGCTTCACTTGAGGAAATTCAATCGGAATTTTGACCGTGAACCGGGGTGTGGTTTCTGCAAAGGTGCTTTCGGGTAATAAAGTAACTCCCATCCCCGCGGAGACTAATCCTTTAATGGCATCTAAATCCTCGCCTTCCGTCGATACAAGCGGCGCAAAGCCGGCCTGTCTGCAAGCGTCAATCGCCATATTGCGGAGAATAAATCCTTCAGGAAATAAAACAAATTGGTCGCCGCGAAGATCAATTAAATGAATATTTTTCTGTTTGGCAAGCGGGTGGTGCAGCGGTACAAGCGCGTAAATCTTTTCCGTGAATAAGATATTGCCTGTTATGTCGGGGAATTCCGTCGGAACGGGGCCGAGCAGTGCCGCATCTATATCTCTGTTTCTTACGGCTTCAATTAAAAACTTATAAGACCCCTGACGGAGCAAAAACTCAACGTTCGGGTATTCCTCTTTAAATGCCGAAATCACCGTCGGCAAAAGCTGGCTTGCAAGGCTCGTCGGAAATCCTATTTTGACGGTTCCGCGATTCGGATCAAGATATTCATCAATTTGTTCCTTCGCGTAATCAATTGCTTTCATCGCCGTTTTAACATGTTCTAAAAATTGCTTGCCGATCGGCGTTAATTTAATATTTCTGCCTTCCCGTTCAAATAAAGTGACTTTCAGCTCTTCTTCAAGATTTGCAATCTGCCTGCTGATGGCGGATTGTGCGACATGCAGATGATCAGCCGCTTCTGACACATGTTCCCGTTCTGCTACCTCCATAAAATACCGAAGCTGGCGTAATTCCATTGCGTTCACACCCATCTATCTCATTTTGAGATGTATTTGATCTAAATTATATATTGTTTATATTGTTTTGAAAACTTACAATTAATTTAAAGTTGTCAGATTTTATGACCGATAATTAACGGAAACTGATCGGGGGAGAGGAATTATGACTTACAATCAAATGCCGAAAGCACAAGGTCTCTACCGTCCGGAATTTGAGCACGATGCATGCGGAATCGGCTTGTATGCCCATTTAAAAGGGAAACCTTCACATGACATTGTCAAAAAAGGACTGAAGATGCTTTGCCAGCTGGATCACAGAGGAGGACAGGGCAGTGATCCGAATACGGGTGACGGCGCCGGCCTGATGGTTCAGATCCCTGATGCTTTTTTTAAGAAAGAGTGCGGAGAAATGAGACTGCCGGAAAAAGGCCGTTACGGGGTAGGAATGGTCTTTTTCTCGCAAAATGAAGAGGAAAGAAAAAAGATCGAAAAACAGGTAAATGCATTCATTGAGCAGGAAGGACAGATCGTTCTCGGCTGGAGAACCGTCCCTGTAAATGTCGGAAAAATCGGAACAGTGGCACAAGGCACTTGCCCATATGTGCGTCAAGTATTCATCGGCGCCGCAAACGATTTGAAAGACAGCCTTGCTTTTGAACGCAAACTGTATGTCATCCGGAAGCAGGCGGAAAATTGGGGCGTTCAAGAACAGCTTGATTTTTACTTCGCAAGCTTGTCAAGCCAGACTATTGTTTATAAAGGGTTGTTAACGCCTGAGCAGGTTGACGCTTTTTATTTGGATTTGCAGGATGAAACCTTCGTATCTGCATTTTCACTTGTGCATTCAAGGTTCAGCACAAACACCTTTCCAACCTGGGAACGTGCTCATCCGAACCGCTATCTGATTCATAACGGAGAAATCAATACGCTCCGGGGTAACATCAATTGGATGAGAGCGAGGGAGCAGCAGTTCGTTTCAGAAAGCTTCGGAGACGATCTTCACAAAGTGCTGCCGATTCTAAATGCTGAGGGCAGTGACTCATCCATTCTTGATAATGCGTTTGAATTTTTCGTGATGGCAGGGCGGAAACCGGCACATACGGCAATGATGCTGATTCCGGAACCATGGACGGAAAACACTCACATGTCTAAAGCGAAACGGGCTTTTTATGAATATCACAGCTCTTTAATGGAGCCGTGGGACGGGCCGACCGCCATTTCGTTTACGGACGGAAAACAGATCGGCGCCATCCTTGACCGTAACGGCTTGCGTCCGGCACGTTACTATGTGACAAAAGATGACCATATTATTTTCTCATCCGAGGTCGGCGTTATTGAAGTAGAGCAGGAGAACATTCTTCATAAAAAACGTCTGGAGCCCGGAAAAATGCTGCTCATTGACTTAGAAGAAGGCCGGATTATTTCAGATGAAGAAGTGAAAACAGAAATTGCCAATGAATTCCCTTATCAAAAATGGCTTGAAGAAGAATTGGTTCAAGTGAATCCTGATCCGGAGATCCGGGAAGAGGAACAATTCGATGATCTTCTCGTCCGTCAAAAAGCGTTTGGCTATACGTATGAAGATATTCAGAAGTATTTAATTCCTGTTATTAAAGAAGGCAAGGACCCGCTCGGCTCTATGGGAAATGATTCGCCGCTCGCCGTTTTATCCGATCGCGCCCAATCACTGTTTCATTACTTTAAACAGCTGTTTGCGCAAGTCACAAACCCGCCGATTGACGCGATCCGCGAGCAGCTTGTGACCTCCACGGTGACATGGCTCGGAGCTGAAGGCGATCTGCTGCATCCGAGTGAAAGAAATGCACGCCGCATAAAATTGTATACTCCTGTATTATCAAACGAACAGTTTTATGCGCTGAAAACACTTGTGCATCCTGACATTAAGAGCCAGAACATCCGCGCGCTGTTTTCCGATGACCTAGAAAAAGGCCTGAAGGATTTGTTTCAGCAAGCGGAAAAAGCGATCAAGGAAGGCGTATCTCTGTTAATTTTATCTGACAGGGCAATGAGTAAGGAATTGACGCCGATTCCGCCGCTTTTGGCCGTCAGTGCGCTGCATCAGCATTTGATCCGTCAAGGCCTGCGAACAAAAGCAAGCATTATCGTTGAATCCGGGGAAGCGCGTGAAGTTCATCACTTTGCGGCTCTCATCGGGTATGGTGCAGATGCTGTCAATCCGTATTTGACTTACGCTACGTATAAGCAGGAAATCGATGAAGGCCGGCTTGATATTCCGTATGAAGAAGCTGTCAGCAAATACGGAAAGAGCGTAACAGAAGGCGTCGTGAAAGTGATGTCAAAAATGGGGATTTCAACTGTGCAAAGTTACAGGGGCGCCCAAATTTTTGAAGCGGTCGGCATCGGTGAAGACGTTATCGCTAAATACTTTACCGGTACTGCATCTCAGCTTGGCGGAATCGATATCGAGACGATTGCGCAAGAAGCGAAACAGCGCCATCAAGCGGCGTACAAGGATGATTACAGCCAAACCCTTGATCCGGGAAGTGAATTCCAATGGCGGAACGGAGGAGAGCACCACGCTTTCAACCCGAAAACCATCCATACGCTGCAATGGGCCTGCCGCAAAAATGATTACAGCCTGTTTAAGCAGTATTCTCATGCAGCGGATGAAGAACGAATCGGATTTTTACGCAATCTGTTCGCCTTCAAAGAAGACCGCAAGCCTTTAAAATTAGAGGAAGTTGAATCAGCTGCTTCCATCGTGAAACGTTTTAAAACAGGAGCGATGTCATTCGGTTCATTAAGCAAGGAAGCCCATGAGGCTTTAGCGATAGCGATGAACAGGCTTGGCGGAAAAAGCAATAGCGGAGAAGGCGGCGAGGACCCGAAACGTTTCGTTCCGGATGAAAATGGCGACGACAGAAGAAGTGCGATTAAACAGATTGCTTCCGGCCGTTTCGGCGTAAAGAGCCATTATCTCGTCAATGCGGATGAATTGCAGATCAAAATGGCGCAAGGGGCGAAGCCGGGAGAAGGCGGTCAGCTTCCGGGCAACAAGGTATATCCTTGGGTCGCGGATGTCCGCGGTTCTACTCCAGGTGTAGGGCTGATCTCACCGCCTCCTCACCATGATATTTATTCAATTGAAGATTTGGCGCAGCTGATTCATGATTTGAAAAATGCGAATCGAAGCGCGCGTATCAGCGTGAAGCTCGTGTCAAAAGCCGGTGTCGGCACGATTGCGGCCGGTGTGGCAAAAGGCACTGCGGATGTCATCGTCATCAGCGGCTACGATGGCGGAACGGGCGCGTCGCCGAAAACAAGTATTAAACATACGGGTCTTCCGTGGGAGCTTGGTCTTGCAGAAGCTCACCAAACGCTGATGCTGAACGGTTTACGGGATCGCGTGGTATTGGAAACGGACGGTAAGCTGATGACAGGCCGAGATGTCGTGATGGCTGCCCTGCTCGGTGCGGAGGAATTCGGCTTTGCTACAGCGCCGCTTGTCGTTCTCGGCTGCGTCATGATGCGCGCCTGCCATTTAGATACATGTCCTGTAGGTGTCGCGACGCAAAACCCGGAGCTTCGTAAAAAATTCATGGGCGATCCTGACCATATCGTAAACTACATGCTGTTTGTCGCAGAAGAAGTGCGTGAATATATGGCGCAGTTAGGCTTTAAGACGCTTGATGAGATGATCGGACGGACAGACGTTCTTCATGTCAGTAAACGTGCGAAAGCGCATTGGAAAGCGGGCCAGCTTGATTTATCCACACTGCTGTACCAGCCTGAAGGCGTACGCACTTTCCGTACGGCGCAAAACCATAAAATCGACGAGTCGCTTGATATGACGGTTATTCTTCCGGCGGTGCAGGCTGCAATTGAAGCCGGTCAGGAAGCGGAAGCTGAAATCAAGATCAATAATACAAATCGCGTAGCCGGAACCGTGACGGGAAGTGAAATTTCTAAACGCTACGGAGCGGAAGGCCTGCCGGATGATACGATCAGACTTCATTTTACCGGATCAGCCGGACAGAGTTTCGGAGCATTTGTCCCTAAAGGGATGACGCTTCATTTGAACGGGGATTCAAATGACTACGTAGGCAAAGGGCTTTCAGGCGGAAAAATCATCGTGAAAGCGCCTGATGCCTTCAATTGTATAACGCACGATAACGTTATTATCGGGAACGTCGCATTTTACGGAGCAACAAGCGGGGAAGCATACATTAACGGGCGCGCCGGTGAACGTTTTGCAGTCCGTAACAGCGGAGTCAATGTCGTTGTAGAAGGTATCGGAGACCACGGTTGTGAATACATGACAGGCGGCCGGGTTGTCGTCCTCGGCGAAGTCGGCAAAAACTTCGGGGCGGGAATGTCAGGCGGTATCGCATACGTCCTGAGTGATGATGCCAAAGCATTTAAACGCAAATGCAACATGGAAATGATTTCATTTGAAAAGCTGACGGATGAGGCGGAAATCAAAGAAGTGCAAGAAATGGTCAAACGGCATGCGGCGCTGACAAACAGCAAAAAAGCCGCGGATCTCCTGGACAATTGGGAAAAAGCCGCAGAAACCTTTATCAAAGTCATTCCGAAAAACTATAAACAAATGCTCCTCAGCATCGAAGAACAAAAAGCGGCGGGTTTATCAGAAGAAGACGCAATTATGTATGCTTTTGAAGCCAATACAAAGGTCCTCCAAACGCCTGCCAAAGATCAAAAACAAGCGGTAGTACAGTAAGAAAGGGGAGAGGAACATGGGGAAACCAACTGGATTCATGGAAGAAAAACGAGAAAAACCGGCTGAGCGGGACCCTCTCACTCGCTTAAAGGATTGGAAAGAGTATTCGGCTCCGTTTTCAGATGAAGCGTCAAAGCGGCAGGGGGCGCGGTGTATGGATTGCGGCACACCGTTTTGCCAAATCGGCGCTGATATCAACGGTTTTACGTCCGGCTGCCCGATTTATAATCTGATACCGGAGTGGAATGACCTCGTCTATCGGGGGCGCTGGAAAGAAGCCTTGGAGCGCCTTCTGAAAACGAATAACTTTCCTGAATTCACAGGGCGGGTCTGTCCCGCTCCTTGTGAAGGATCTTGTACGCTGGCTATTTCAGATCCGGCTGTTTCAATTAAAAACATCGAGCGGACGATCATTGACAAAGGTTTTGAAAATGGATGGATTCAGCCGAGAATTCCAGCGAAACGCACAGGTAAAAAAGTCGCTGTCGTCGGTTCAGGCCCGGCAGGTCTGGCAAGCGCTGATCAGCTGAACCAAGCCGGTCATTCCGTAACGGTCTATGAGCGTGCTGACAGAGCGGGAGGCCTGCTGATGTACGGCATTCCGAGCATGAAGCTTGAGAAAAGTGTCGTCGAACGCCGTATTAAACTTTTGACGCAGGAAGGTATAGATTTTGTAACAAATACCGAAATCGGCGTTGACATAACGGCAGATGAGCTGAAAGATCAATTTGATGCCGTCATTTTGTGCACAGGCGCCCAAAAGCAGCGCAATCTGCTGATTGAAGGCCGGGAAGCAAAAGGCGTCCATTATGCGATGGACTATTTAACACTGGCGACGAAAAGCTATTTAGATTCCAACTTTAAAGACAAACAATATATAGACGCTAAAGGGAAAGACGTCATCGTAATCGGCGGAGGAGACACAGGAGCTGACTGCGTGGCAACCGCGCTGCGCCAAAAAGCGCGCAGCGTGCACCAGTTCGGGAAACATCCTAAACTTCCTCAAACGCGCACGAACGACAATATGTGGCCTGAACAGCCGCACGTCTTTACCCTTGAATACGCCTATGAAGAAGCGCAGGCAAAGTTCGGCAAAGACCCGAGAGAGTATTCAATTCAGACGACAAAAATGGTGGCCGATAAGCAGGGCCGCTTACAAGAGATTCACACCATTCAAATGGAAAAAGTCAGAAACGAATTCGGAAAGTATGAATTTCATGAACTGCCCGGTACAGAAAAAGTCTGGCCTGCTCAGCTGGTGTTCATCGCCATCGGTTTTGAAGGGACAGAACAGCCATTATTGAAACAGTTCGGTGTCGATTCGGCAAATCATAAAATTCAGGCGGCATATGGGGATTATAAAACGAATGTTGACGGTGTTTTCGCCGCAGGGGATGCGAGAAGGGGCCAAAGCCTGATTGTATGGGCGATTAATGAAGGCCGGGAAGCAGCGCGCGAAGTCGACAGTTATTTAATGGGGAGCACTGTTTTACCGTAAATAAAGGGGTTTATTTATAAAACCGGCTGAGATCAGCCGGTTTTTCGTATTGAAACAAAATCTCCTTCTTCCTGTATTGGTCATATAAGGGTAACGTGATGGGAATGGAGGATAACAAATGGAATTTTGTTTTACAGGGTGGAGAGATTATTTTCGTAGAAATCAATCAGCAGTCAAGGAACTGAACTGTAAATATGATCAGCTTTCTGAAACTGAGCGCCGCGTTATTTGTTCTTCAGTTCAGCAGTTTCAAATCGGCGAAAGTTCAGAATTTCTGTTTTTGATAGCTGCTGCAAAACGTTTCTTAAAGGATTGTGCTGACAAAAGTTATCTGGAAGCGCTGATTTTATTTATTCAGGAAGAACAAAGGCATGCGGGTGAATTGGAAATATTCATGAACCGGCACAATATCCCAAAGCTGAAAAAGCATTGGGTTGATCAAATCTTCCGCAGACTGAGACGATTTGCAAGCCTTGAGCAGTCGATCACGGTGCTGCTGACGGCGGAAATCATCGCCGCCGTTTATTATGACGCCTTAAAAAACGTGACGGGCTCTGTGTGTCTGCGATCAATTTGCGGGCAGATTTTAATTGATGAAGAAAAACATATTGAATTTCAAGCGGAAGCACTGCACAAGTTCGGCCGGCGCCGCTTAAAGATCACCAATACGTGTGCTGTGTTTTCCCGCTTTATTTTATTGACGGGCACTTTACCCGTCGTGTGGCTCTATCATCGAAAAGTTTTAAAAGCCGGGGGTAAACACTTTTTTGTTTATTTGAAAGAAGCCTATCAAGAGTATGTCAGAGCGGAAAAACTCATAAACAAATAAGGAAACGGACGGGTCCGCTCCTCTTTTTTAGACATCTATACGAAAGCCGATATTGCCGAACTGCCGTCCTTCCCGCATTCTGTTAAAAGCGGCAGCTGCTTCACTGAGAGGGTACATGCGGTCGATAATGGGACGGATGCCGCAGCGGTTTATCAATTCCAGAATATCCGCGAATTCCTCATTGCTTCCCATTGATGTACCGAGAATATGAATCTGCGGAAAAAACAGCGAACGAATAGGAAATCCGAGCTGATCGCCTGAACTGGCGCCAAATGTTACGATCCGGCCATTCGGTTTCATAATGTCAAGATAGTGTTGAAACAAGGCGGGGCCTACACCGTCAAGTATGATATCTGCTTTTTCGCCATTCAGCGCCTCATTCCAGTCACCGTAGCTGTCAATCGCCCGGTCTGCACCGTATGACAGTGCGGTTTGTTTTTTGTTTTCGCTGCGGGAAGTGACGCTGACTGTCGCTCCGATAGCTTTTGCCATTAATAAGGCATATGTTGCCACGCCGCTTCCGATGCCCGGAAGGATAAGGTGTTCGCCTTTTTTTAATTGTCCTTTTGTAAATAAGGCGCGATAAGCGGTTAATGCTGATAACGGCAGCACGCCCGCTTCCTCCCAAGTCAGGTGTTCCGGTTTTAAAACGGCATTTTCCGCAGGAACAATGACATAAGGTGAAAATGTTCCGTCGCTCGGACCTCCTAAAATATCAGGGACGGCTGGTACGTCCTCAACAGTCTTCCAATTCAGCACCGGGTTGATGATGACTTCTGCATGCAGTAAATGAGACCGGACGCCATGTCCTATTTCGGTTACGATTCCCGCGCCGTCTGAACCGAGAGTAAATTCATGGTTTCCGGTTTCGTGTTTTTTCATTAAAAACAAATCACGATGGTTTAATCCGGCTGTTTTCAGCTTTATTTTTACTTCGCCGTTTCCCGGCCGTTTGTCAGGTGCCTGCCTGAAATCAAAGCCATTTTCGTGTATGATAAGAGCATTCATCATTCTTCTCTCCTTTATGATTGATGAGAAAGATTTTACAGGCTGTATCAGCTGCAGTAAACAAATGAAAATTGATAGCCGGCTATCAATAAAAATCATAGCAAGAAGGTGCCCTTACATGGAAAGCGGAGACTTAAAGATTTTTCAGGCTGTCGCCCGCAAAGGAAGTATTTCAAAGGCGGCAGAAAGCCTGCATTATGTTCAATCAAATGTGACAAACCGGATTCAGCAGCTGGAACGGCAATTGCAAACACAGCTTTTTTACCGCACAAATCGGGGGATGACGCTGACGCCCGCAGGTGAAAACTTATTAAAAGACGCAGACAGAATCCTTCAATTGCTGCATGAGGCGCAAAAAACGGCGCAAGAGGCAGGCGATCCGAACGGCCCGCTTCGAATCGGTTCTCTTGAAACGGCGGCAGCCGTCCATCTCCCTCAATTTTTCACGGAGTATTGCAGCCGTTACGCGAAAGTACAGCTGTCTCTGTCAACCGGTGATACACATACCTTAGTGCAGCGCGTCTTACACTATGAGCTGGACGGCGCTTTTGTTTATGGACCGGTCGAATACGAAGATCTTGAGCAAGTCGCTGTATTTCAAGAAGAATTGGTCTTGGTCTCAAATAAGCGGGAAGGCAGTTTGCAAGACTTGTTGCGAGATCCGATTCTGTATTTTGCCGCGGGCTGTTCGCACCGCCGCAAAATAAAAAACATACTGAAAGAAGAGGCAGTGCCCGCACATAAAATCATTGAATTCGGTACGTTGGAAGCCATTATTGGGGCGGTGCAGGCGGGGATGGGGGTTTCCTTTCTGCCTGCATCAGCCGTCCGTTATTTTCAAAACAGGAAAAATCTTTTTCTTCATGAGCTCCCTGAACATTTTCGGGATATGAATATATCATTCATCTACCGGAGTGATTTATTTTTGACATCGGCGTTTGAAGAACTGCTGAATGGATTAAAAGCATTACCGAACGGAAGATGAGAAAACAGGACAGCTGTGTACGCCAATTTTTTTCGTTCCGGTTATTCTCAAAAGAAAGCGGGTATCCGGGCTGAGCTTGATGAGCGCGATGAAAAACTCGGCTATAAAATCAGAGAAGCACAAATGAAAAAAATACCGTATATTGCTGTTGTGGGAGATCAAGAGTGCCGCCATCAATCTGTACATGTACGGCAATACGGGCGGGAAGACACATTTGAAGAGAATGTGAGTGATTTTATTTCCCGGATCATAAGAGAGGCAAAACAAAAAATAGAGATTGAATAAAAACAATATTGACATATCGTAAAATCACGATATAATAAAGCGTATGAAACCTATTGATGTTTTTAAAGCGTTGTCTAATGAGTCACGGCTTGAGATTTTGCAATGGCTGAAAGAGCCGGACCGTCACTTCGCACCGCACGATGGCATTGATATGAATGAGATCGGAGTGTGTGTCAGCCAGATCACCGATAAGCTTCAGATGACACAGTCAACGGCGTCTCAATATCTTTCCATCCTTCAGCGGGCGGGCCTTATCCAAACAAAACGGATTGGCAAATACACCTATTATAAAAGAGATGAAGACGCGATAAAGGCGATGGCCGATTATTTTCAGCGCGAAATGTAGGGCTGAATCCTTTAGAAGAGGGATTCAGTTTCTTTTTCCGACTACACATCGACATATTGCGATTTGTTTCTGTTTGTTCAACTCTTTATATCGATATATCACAATATATCTTTATATAAATCATCAATGAAGGAGTGTGTCAGGTGCAAAATACCTGGAAGATTTACATTTTGGCAATTATTAGTTTTTTAGTGGGGACGTCTGAATATGTGATATCAGGGATGCTTGATAAAATTGCAGGTTCCTTGGGAGTTACTGTGGCAGCGGCAGGGCAGCTGATTACGATTTTTTCGCTTGTTTATGCAATCGGAACGCCTGTCATGATGGCCCTTACAGCAAAACTGGACAGAAGGAAGCTCATGATCTATGCTCTGGGGCTGTTTGTTATCGGGAATATCATTTCTTTCCTTGTGCAGGGATTCGGCTTATTTGCGGGAGCGCGGGTGATCATGGCGCTTGGAGCAGGAACTGTGGTGGTCACCGCGCTTACGATCGCAGCAAAAATCGCTCCCCCGGGAAAACAGGCAAGTTCTCTCGCAACCGTCATTATGGGGTTTACGGCGGCGCTCATTATCGGTGTTCCGATCGGAAGAACCGTGTCTGAAGCTTTTGGCTGGAAGGTGGTTTTTGCCGGAATTGCGGCAATCGGAATCATTGCCATGCTTATTATACGTTTCGCGTTGCCTGAGATAAAAGGAGATAAACCGGTGCCGCTCATTCAGCAATTTTCTCTTTTGAAGAAACGAAAGGTGGCTGTCGGGCTGGCCATTACGTTTTTTTGGCTCGGAGGCTATTCGGTTGCGTATACGTACCTTTCTCCGTATTTACTGAACGTCACTTATATCGGCAGCGGAATACTGAGTACATTGCTGCTTATTTTCGGTGTTGCAAGTCTTGCCGGTTCTAAAGCAGGCGGTTTCAGCGCAGACAAATGGGGGGCGCGTATGACATTAACCGGCGGAATGGCGCTTCATGCTATCATGCTCATGTTATTGCCGTTTGTCACACATTCTGCTTTCGGAGCGGCGGCAGTGCTTATGTTTTGGTCCTTCGCCGCCTGGTCATCTGGGCCTGCTCAGCAGTATCATTTGGCAACGATGGAGCCTGAATCATCGGGTGTATTACTTGGCCTCAACCAGTCTGTGATGCAGCTGGCTATGGCGGCCGGTGCGGGCATCGGGGGCATTGTTGTCACTCATCTGTCTCTTGCATCAGTGACATGGATCGGATCAGCGGGTGTTGTCATCGCGATGTGCGGTGTGCTTTCGCTTGCGTCATTAACGTCTGAAAAAACCTCATCTGAATACAGTGCAGAATAAACAAAAGCCTCATTTCTCAGCTTGAGAAACGAGGCTTTTTGTCTTGTTATTTTGTATGTTTTTTCAAGTTTACGCCGATTGCGGCTCCGTTTCGGCTTGAGTCGGCAACTCCGGTGAAGGTGCCGTTTTCACGGTCAATCAGGATGCTTTGCACATTCCCGATATCAACCGGGCTGCTGCCGAATTTATGCCCCATTTCGTTCAGTTTTGTGCGAGCTTCTTCCGGCACTCCTTTTTCATATCGATAGGATGTCATGCTGTTTGTGTAAATTCTCGGCTCTTCGACCGCCGCTTTCAGATCCATGCCGTACTCAACTTTGTTCAGGATCGTTTGCAGGACGGAAGAAATAATCGTTGCTCCGCCGGGGGAGCCGACAGTCAGGACAGGTTCGTTATTTTTGAATAAAATAGTCGGAGTCATGCTGCTGAGCGGACGTTTATTCGGCTGCACTTCATTTGCGCCGCCAGGCACCGCATCGAAGTCTGTTAACTCATTATTCAATACAACGCCGTATCCGGGAACCATAATGCCGGAACCGAACAGCTGTTCAATCGTTGTCGTATAAGATACGACATTGCCGAAGCGATCAGTTACCGTGAAGTGAGTCGTTTGGCCTTCTTGTTTGTCAGTCGGCTGCTCCACTTGTTTATAGTTTGCAGAACCTTCCTGATAGGCCCAAGGGTCGCCGGCTTTCGGTTTTTTATTGACTTTATCAATATCTATCAGCTGTCTGCGGGCATTGATATAATCTGGATTCAAGAGACCTTTGAGAGGGACGTTGACGAATTCTGGGTCCCCGGCAAATGCGGCGCGGTCAGCATAAGCCAAATGCATCGTTTCTGCGAGAAGCTGATATTTTTGCCAAGAACGGATATCATATTGAGAAAGCTTAAAATCATCCAGGAGGTTCAGCATTTGCAACAGGAAAACGCCGCCCGAGCTTGGAGGAGGAGCAGTTGCGATATGATAGCCCTGGTAATCTCCCCAGATCGGTTCGTCAATCGTCACATTGAAGTTTTTAATATCTTTTTCTGTCATTGAGCCGCCGAATTCCTGCACTGTTTCCGCAAGCTTTTTGGAGAATGCTCCGTCATAGAATGCTTTTGTGCCTTTGTACTTAATAGCTGTAAATGTTTTGGCTAAGTCTTTTTGGATAAGTGTGTCTCCTTCTTTCAGAGGTTCTCCGTCCGGAAGAAACACGTCTTTTGCAGCAGTGTGTGATAATTTGTCTTTATAATCTGAGATGGCATCAGCTAAAACCGAATCGATCGGAAAGCCTTTTGAGGCAAGTTTAATGGAAGGGGTGATGAGTTGTTTCATGGAGCGTGTGCCCCATTTGTCGAGCGCTTTTTCAAGTCCTTTTAATGTTCCCGGAACACCGACTGCAGTCCCTTTCGTAACGCGTTCGGAGAAAGGAATGGCTTTACCGTTTTCGTCAAGGAACATATCCGGTGTTGCGCCTGCGGGTGCGCGTTCCCTGCTGTCGATAATGGTGGTGTCTTTTGTCTTCGCGTCATAAACCATCATAAATCCGCCGCCGCCGATTCCCGACATCATCGGTTCAGTTACGTTTAATGCGAATTGAATGGCAACCGCGGCGTCAATTGCATTGCCGCCTTTTTTCAGCACGTCGGCACCGATTTGTGAAGCGAGAGGGTGGGCGGTGGCAACCATGCCGTCTTTGCCGACATCTACCTGTTTGTAGTCGTCATAGGAAAACGGGTGTTTCTTAGCCTGAGCGTGATAAGGGATGCTTCCGGCCGCGAGCAACGTACTGAGCAGAACGATAAAACAGAGATTCATAAACTTTTTCTTTTTCATAGTCTGCCTCCTTTGTTTTCCGCTTACAATTATAGAGTAAGTAAAATGTGCTGTTTTCACAAGTGACAAACGGAATAGTCCGGTGCGCAAAAAGCCGGAGTTTCTGTGTGAATGTAATCAGTCGCAAATAGGCTAAATGGGAAACCGGGCTGAAAAAGCTGTGAAACAAGCATAAAGACAAAAAATAAGCTACAATAAACAAAACAGAATTCACTCACATGACATATGAAAGGAACGTGAGCCATGTATTTAACGATCAAAGAGACAGCGGAGTTTACCAGTCTTCCTGAAGAATATGTGCACAATCTTGTTTTGACGAATAAAATAAGGGCCGTCCATGACGGACAGCAATATTTAATCAACAAGGAACAATTTCAAACCCATCTCGAGCAGCTGGAAAAATATAAGGAAATGATTCAAGAATTTTTAAATGAGCCGCTTCCTGAAGACATTGATGTAAAAGATGAAGATTAGGACACAATTTCATATTGTGTCTTTTTTTTACATTTTTTTCGGTTACTTACAAAAAAACGGATGCTCAGATTTCCTTTTAAGGACGTTGTTTTCATTTTTTAATGCCTTGGGTCTCTATTTGTTTAAAAGCTTGTCACCGGGCTGAAAATGATGTTTTTGAGGAATTTGTTGAAACTGTGTATCTGATTCACCTTATGTAACACTATGTATATTATGTTACATAAGACCCTTTATCCTTTATCATTCAACGGGTTTCGGCTATAATAGTAACATAATGCTCAATATGTTACTTTACCAATTATAAGGGGTTTTTTGATGCATATCGTACAGCCGATCCGAAGTTTGGAGAAGATCCAGGAAGTCAAACAGTATTTAATGAAGAAAAGTGATCGTGATTATTTTTTATTTATTTTTGGCATGAACAGCGCACTGCGGATTTCTGATGTTCTGCCGCTTCGCGTGAGGGATGTCAGGAACAAAGACCATGTGTGGGCAACCGAAAGCAAAACGAGAAAGAAAAGAAAAATTCTGATACTGGAGTCTTTAAAGGCCGACATATACGCTTATACAAAAGACATGAAAGAGGATGACTATTTGTTTAAATCGAAACGGACGAATAAGCCCATATCCCGGATTCAGGCATACAGAATATTAAAGGAAGCGGCTGCCGCTTGCGGGTTGGAGGAAATCGGAACGCACACACTTAGAAAGACGTTCGGGTATCATTTTTATCAGAGGACAAAAGACATCGCTGAACTGCAGAGGATTTTGAATCATTCTTCTCCGTCTATTACAATGCGTTATATCGGAATAGATGAAGATACGACGAGAGCCGCCTATAAAGTGTTCGGAGGGCTGTAGGCTTGAAAAAAACGGCCGCCAGCGTTACTATAATAGAAGCAGGCTCTAGTAGCACAGCGGATAGTGCAGCAGTTTCCTAAACTGCAGGTCGGGAGTTCGAATCTCTCCTAGAGCGTTTTTTGTATGAGATAGGCGCACCTTAATAATGTCGGTAAAACAAAAACCCCCTTGTTATACAAGGGGGTTTTGAGTTGAATATTTTGTGAAAACCTGGTGGAAATGATGTGAAAAAAGCCCGCTGTAAGCAAGCGGGCTTTTTCTTATATGACAGCATCAAATTGATTGACTTTCCAAACGTTGTTTTCTTTTACGAATGTTACATCGCGTTTTGCTGACGGAGAACCGTCAAGAGTCGGTACAGTGAAGCGGTATGTTTGGACGCTTCCTTTTTTAGAAAGAAGGGTCATTTTTGCTTTTTTCCAATTCAGGAGGTTATCTCCGTCGCCGACCGGAACAGCCAATTTGCCGTCTTTTACAGTGAAGTGGTAATCTTTGAGCCCTTTGTCAATCGCTTGCTTTGTAAAAGCGGGTGTCAGATATTTTACGGCTTTCGCTTTTGTACCGAGGTCTTTGCACATAAATACATATTGCAGATTTTGATATTCAAACGGTTCAGATGTGCAATTTGCGTTTGATTTAAGCGCACCGCCGCTCATCATGTTCCAGAAATGTTCTCTCGCTGACAAGGCCAGCTGAAGTGCTTGTTTTTGTGTAAGGTCATTAGGTGCATTTTTTGCAGTCGCCGCAGTGCCCAATGACAGAATCAATGTAATAGTAGTGAGGAATAATAGCCATTTTTTCATGATATAATCTCTCCTTCAATCAATCTCTTTCTCTTATGTTACAAATGTTACAATAATTACGGTAAGATTACAATACCTTTTCAGAAATATTTTCCGGACTTTTTATTTTTATGGTTTATTTCCATGTAAGACGTGAGAAAAAGATAAAGAGTTTCATTGAACAAAAGGTTTTTACAAGCTGTCTGCTGAATAATAAAATGGAAGAAAATCAAAAAAGGAGTCCTACATATGGAAGTACAAGATCATTTAGAAACAGCGGAAGGCAGCGGCCAGTCTGTCTGGCGATCGATGTCACTGTTTTTAGTGCCGCTGCTTTTAAGCAATGTATTGCAATCTGTCGGCCAATTGGTCGGAATGGTATTTGTCGGAAGGTGGCTCGGAGTCGATGCGCTTGCCGCCGTATCGTCTTTTTTTCCGCTGTTTTTTCTGCTGATCTCCTTTACGATCGGAATCGGTTCAGGAAGTTCCATTCTGATCGGGCAGGCTTACGGCGCGAAAAACGAAGAGAGGATGAAGGCGATTGTCGGCACTACACTGACTTTTACCTTTATGCTCGGTGTTGTCCTGGCAGTTGTCGGCAGTGTGTTTACGCTTGATATTCTGCGGCTGATGGGAACGCCGGAAAACGTAATAGATGTCAGTGTCCGATATGCGCGCATTTTGTTTTGCGCAATGCCGCTGATGTTTTTATATTTTGCGTATACGACATTTTTACGCGGAACGGGAGATTCAAAGACTCCGTTTTATACGTTAATCGTCAGTACAGTCATAAACATCGGGCTCTTGCCCTTATTGATTCTCGGGCTTTTCGGACTTCCGAAGTTCGGCATTTACGGTTCGGCGTATGCAACCGTGATTTCAAACATCGTGACATTTATCGTACTCATGGTTTATTTGCGGAAAAGGAAACATCCATTGGCATTTGATCGGACTGCGCTCCGTTCTCTTAAAATGGACAAAAAGCTGCTCGCGCTTTTACTCCGTCTCGGTATTCCGTCGAGCATCAATATGATTCTCGTGTCACTTTCTGAAATTGCGGTCATTTCATTTGTCAATCATTACGGATCAAACGCGACGGCTGCTTACGGGGTCGTCAACCAAGTGGCGAGTTATGTGCAGATGCCGGCGGTAAGTCTCGGTATCGCCGTTTCCATTTTTGCCGCCCAATCCATTGGCGCCAATCAATTCGGCCGGCTGAAACAGGTCATCAAAGTCGGCATCGGCCTGAATTATTTGATCGGCGGGGTTTTGATTGTGCTGATTTATACCTTCTCCCGGCAGATACTTGCTTTGTTTTTAACAGATCAGGACACGCTCCACATTGCCCGCAATCTGATTATGATTACCCTTTGGAGTTATTTGATTTTCGGTCACGCTCAGATCGTTTCAGCAACGATGCGGGCGAGCGGTACGGTGTTATGGCCGACGATTATCAGCATTTTTGCGATTTGGGGAATTGAAGTGCCTGTGGCCTTTATTCTTTCTCATTATACGAATCTCGGCATTCTCGGTATTTGGGTCGGTTATCCGGCGGCTTTTGTCGTCAGCCTGCTGTTGCAATACGGATATTACCGGTTTGTATGGAAGAAAAAACAGATTACCCGGCTGATTCAATAAGGTTTTACTGCACATCGCTCAGTTCATACGGGCGATGTTTTTTTTAGAGAAGGAAAATGAGTTTAGAAAATGGAATTCCTATACATGCTAGAAAACAAGGAAAGGGCAGGTGCTTATGACGATTGAACATACGACTTATTTAGGGGTTTCAGCCATAAAAGCGGAGACTGATCAGGCTGAATGCATCATTGTGCCGGAGTGGGGATCAAATGTCATATCGCTTCGGGATAAAAGAACCGGTATGCGGCTTCTGAGAGAACCGGAAACTGCGGAGCAATTCCGCGCAAAACCGATGCTGTACGGCATTCCCGTTTTATTCCCGCCGAACCGGATTACGGACGGGACGTTTCGTTTTGACGGCCGCGCGTATCAATTTGAGATAAACGAAGAGGATAAACATAATCATATTCACGGCTTTCTTCACAATCAGCATTGGAAAGCGGCGGCAGCGAAAGAAGAGGGGGATGGAATGAAAGTCGAAACAGAAATTGATCTTTCAAAGATTCCCCGTGTTCATAAACAATTTCCGCACGACGTCATTGTCCGGATGACCTATACATTAAAAGACAATGTGTTTACGCAGCGGGCGCTGATTATGAATAAGGGAACGGAGGCTTTTCCTTGGGGGCTCGGCTATCATTCAACTTTTGTTTTCAATGAAGAGCGTTCCCGTCTATTTTTGACGGCTGACCGCATGTGGGAATTAAATGAACGTTTCGTGCCGACGGGCCGTTTATTGGATGTTCCTGATAAAGAAGCGTTCCGTCATGGGATGTCTTTGAAAAATAAACAGTTTGACGATGTTTTTCTTTCTTCCGGACGGAATGGCGGCAATAATGAAGCTGTTATTTATCATCCGGATGAGCAATTATCCGTTTTGTATCAAGCAGACACGTCTTTCAAGCATTGGGTGGTATATAACGGTGACGGAAAGCAGGGGTTTGTCAGTCTTGAGCCTTATACTTCCGTTACAGATGCATTTAATCTGAATCAGCCTGCATCACTGACAGGGCTTCAGATTCTGAAACCGGGCGAAGAAGCGGCTGCGTCATCCAGGATCACCATTTTGCATGACGAAGAATAGGAAAGAGGCGGGATAACATTGAAAACATATGTGAAACGCTTGAGCGCGGTGATTCTGCTTTTGATCATTGCCGCAGTTCCTTATATTGATGATGCTGCTAAGGCGGCTGAACAAAAAAATACTTTGCAAAAAGAGCTGGAACACATTCTGGATGAAGAACCTGCTTTAAAAGGAGCTTCAGCGGGCGTCAGTGTCCGGTCAGCAAAAACAGGGGAGGTGCTGTTCGGCAGCCGGGAAGATATGCGGCTGAGGCCTGCATCACTGATGAAGCTGCTGACGGCATCTGCGGCGCTTTCCGTTCTCGGAGAAGATTACACCTTTAAGACAGAAGTACGGGCAGAGGGCGCCGTAAAAGGAAAACAGCTGCGCGGAAACCTTTATCTCAGGGGAAAAGGTGATCCGACCCTATTGGCTTCTGATTTTGAGAAGATGGCTAAACAGGTCAAAGCCAGAGGCATCCGGGTCATTAAAGGAGATCTGGTCGGAGATGATTCGTGGTATGACGATACCAGGTATTCAGTTGATCTTCCGTGGAGTGATGAAGGCCAATATTATGGCGCGCAAGTATCAGCTCTTACCGCTTCACCAAATGAGGATTATGATACCGGAACGGTGATTGCGGAAATCAGCCCGGCGAAACAGCCCGGTAAAAAGCCGCGCATTTCGATTTCTCCCCATACGGACGTCGTTCGTGTGAAAAATGAAGTGAAAACCGTCGCTTCTGATGAAAAGAAAGATTTGACGGTTGAACGGGAGCACGGTGGCAATGTGATTACGATAAAGGGAACCATACCTGCCGGCTCGGCACAGGCAAGAGAATGGGCGGCAGTGTGGGATCCGTCGTCCTATGCTTTAGATTTATGGAAACAAGCGCTTACTAAACAGGGGATAACTGTAAAAGGGAAAATCAGAACAGGGCGAATGCCGCACCGCACCCAGCTCGTCACATCACGGACATCCATGCCTCTTTCAGAATTATTGATCCCGTTTATGAAACTGAGCAACAACGGACACGCCGAAATTCTGATCAAGGAAATGGGAAAAGTAAAAAAAGGGGAGGGCAGCTGGGAAAAGGGCTTGGACGTGATGAAATCGGAACTCAAATCGTTCGGGCTGAATCCGGATGAATTGATTGCAAGAGACGGATCCGGCGTTTCTCATATTAACGGCGTATCCGCCGGCCAAATCGGAGAGCTTTTGTATGCGGTTCAGAAAGAAAAGTGGTACCCGGCTTTCCTTCGTTCGCTCCCTGTCGCCGGTGCAAGCGACAGAATGACGGGAGGAACCCTTCGGAACCGGCTGAAGAATACTCCGGCAGAAGGCAAAATTAAAGCGAAAACCGGGTCACTAACATCAGTCAGTTCGATTGCCGGCTATGCAGACACAAAAACAGGAGATACGCTTATTTTTTCCGTGCTTCAAAACGGGCTGCTTGACGAAGATGACGGAAAAGACATTGAAGACAAAATCGCAGTCGTGCTGGCAAATCAATAAGAAGGGCCGAATCCTTAGAGGATTCGGCTTTTTATGATGTCTGTAAAACATTATATTGCGATTATGAATCAATCTTTTCAAAAAGTAATATCAGCAATATCCTTCCTTTTTTTTACATACCGCTTTCTTACATGTTCACCGATTATTCATTTTTTAACATAAAACTTCTTTTCGGGAGGAAAACCTTTTTAAAAGCGCAATTAATTATATATTTTATTCCTTATTATAGTGTTTAAGAACCAGTTTATAGTATGCATACATACCGTTTTACATGGTATAAAGATTATAGAAATGAAGAAGTGAAGTGAGGAATATATACTATATTCTAAAAAATGTTAGAGAAAATTTAATTTTTTATTGTGATTTCTAAAATATGTTTTAAAATAATGCTTATATGGATGATTAAGTCATATGCTGTCGAAATTTAATTGTAATTATTTCACTTTCTTATCCTCTTAAATTGAAGCGGAGGGATTCCATTGGAGAACACTGTTTATTCTTTAACTCACGCACAAAGAAGAGTGTGGTTTACGGAGCTGCTCGAACCGGGCACAAGTATCTGCAATCTCGCGGCATGCGTCAAATTCAGGGGGGACATCGATTTTGACGTACTGCGCCATGCTTTGGATTTTTCTATCTCGCAAAATGATTCGCTCAGGTTTCAACTGACAGAAGGGGACGGATCAGAACCCCAGCTGTATCTGGCGGGGCATCGGCCGATTTCTCTAGAGACTGTTGATTTTACTCATACTGATCAGGCAGAGCGGGACGCATGGATTGACACGCAGACCCGTGTTCCGTTCAAGCTGTTTCATTCACCTCTGTATCACTTTACTCTGCTTGTCATGTCAGACGAAGAAGTTTGGCTTTATTCAAAATTTCACCATATTATCATGGACGGCATCTCGCTCAACCTGCTCGGCAACCAGCTCATTGACATCTACCAAAAGATCATGCGGGGCGAGGATTTAACTGAACATCACAGGCCTTCCTATCTCAGCTACATGGAAAAAGAACAGCAATACTTACAGTCTTCCCGTTTTCAAAAAGACCGTTCATTTTGGACTGAAACATACCGAACCGTTCCGGAACACCTTTCACTGGCGGAACGAACCTCTCATCTTAGACAAAGCACTGCGGCTTCCAGAGATACTATCACTCTTTCTCACTCCTTAGAACAATCTATCCGGCGTTTTTGCAAAGAAAATAATATCAGCATCATCTCTCTGTTTATGGCTTCGTTATACATATGCATCAGCCGTCTGACGGCTAAAAAGGATATTGCCATCGGCACTTATTACGGAAACCGGGGCTCCAGGCTCGAAAAGGATATGCTCGGCATGTTCGTCAGCACACTGCCGATCAGAATGACGGCAGATCCTGATGCGGAGTTCCTGTCCTTTGTCCGCAGCGTAGGAAAAGAGCAGCTGTCTGTTATGCGGCACCAGAAATATCCTTACAATCTTTTTGTCAATGAATTAAGGCAGATTCATCATGACCTGCAAAATATCATCGGTATTTCGATGCAGTATCAGCCGCTTGAGTGGCGTAAGGCAGACGGTTTCGATTATGAAACGGCCATGTTTTTCAGCGGGCATACGGCAAATGAGCTGTCCATTTTAATTAAGGAGCGGACAGATACGGGATTGATTGAGCTGAATTTTGATTACCAATCCGCTTTATTTACTGAAAAATCAATCAAACGCATTCAAACTCATTTGCTGACGATCGTTGAAAATGCCGTTAGAAATCCAGACCGGCTGATTCGGCATATTGATATGGCGGATGAAAATGAAAAGAAACAGGTGTTAACTGCGTTTAACCGTACAGAAACGGCTGAACCGTCGGCCCCGACGCTTCACGGGCTGTTTACCCGCCGTGCCGCGCTTTCGCCGCATCGTCCGGCGCTTCGTTTTCCGGGCGGTATGCTGACGTACGCCGAGCTTGACCAGTACACAGACAGGCTCGCCGCTCGGCTCCGACAAAAAGGCGTCCGCAAAGAAAGCATGGTCGGCGTGCTCGCTGAACGCTCGCCGGAGATGGTGGTTTCTGTGCTTGCCGTGTTAAAAGCGGGCGGCGCCTACGTGCCGCTTGACCCGGAGTATCCTGAGGACAGGCTGAGCTATATGCTCGATGACTGCGGCGCTTGTCTCCTGCTTGCACAGCCGGGATTATCCGTTTCCGGTTTTTCCGGAGAAACGCTTGAAGTGTCTCTTTCTGCTCTGACAAGTGAGGCGGAGACAGGGGCTGTCTCTGACGAAGCGGATGCTGATTCGCTCGCTTATATCATTTATACGTCCGGTTCGACGGGAACACCGAAGGGAGTGGCTGTTGAACACCGTCAGGCCGCCGCCTTTTTATCAGGGATGCAAGGGCAGTTCCCGCTAACGGAAGAGGATATTATCGTGTTGAAATCATCCTTTTCTTTCGATGCCTCCATCTGGCAATTGTTTTGGTGGACGATGTCCGGCGCCTCCGTGTATCTGCTTCCGGCCGGCTGGGAGAAAGATCCTGTGCGGATGATTGAAGCGTTTGCCTCAGAAAAGGTGACGACCGCGCATTTTATTCCGGCGATGGTCAACAGCTTTTTAGACGCGCTGGAAACAGAGCCTGCGGAAACAAGAACACACCTCGGCAGAACACTGACACGCGTGTTTGCCGGAGGGGAAGCTCTTTCACCGCTTACGGCTGCCCGGTTTGCCGATCTTCTGCCGGAGACCGTGCTTATTCACGGCTACGGGCCGACGGAAGCGACGGTGGATGCGGCGTTTTACGTCTGTGACCGAAAACGGGACAGCGGACGGACGCGGCTTCCGATTGGTAAACCCGTTCCGGGTGCCCGTCTGTATGTATTAGATAGCGGAGGAACCATCCAGCCTGCGGGCGTGGCAGGAGAGCTGTACATCGCGGGGACAGGGGTGGCCCGGGGCTATCTGAACCGGCCCGAGCTGACCGAGGAGCGTTTTCTCAATGATCCGTTTTATCCGGGAGAACGCATGTATCAGACGGGCGATATCGCACGCTGGACAGAAGACGGCCTAGTCGAATGGCTCGGCCGTTCAGACGGACAGGTGAAAGTCCGCGGCTACCGGATTGAACCGGGAGAAATCGAAGCGGCGATCCGGCGCATCGACGGCATTCGTGAGGCGGCGGTCACCGCCCGGACCGAACACGGCGAAACCGCGCTTTACGCCTATATTGAAGGACGGGAAAGCGATGACGTGCGGGCGGAGCTTGCGACACGCCTTCCGGCCTACATGATGCCGGCTCAGTTTATAGAGATGAGCGAATGGCCGGTCACGCCGAGCGGAAAACTTGACCGCCGCGCGCTGCCGGCTCCCGGCGGAGCGGCAGACAGACAGGCGTACACCGCCCCGCGGAACGTCACGGAAATGAAGCTTTGCGCCCTTTGGGAAGAGGTGCTGAAAAACGGCCCCGTCGGCATCCGGGATCACTTTTTTGAGCGGGGCGGCCATTCGTTAAAAGCGACGGCTCTCGTCTCCCGCATCGCCAAAGAGTTCGGTGTTCAGGTGCCGTTACAGGACATCTTCGCCCGGCCGACGGTGGAAGAGCTCGCTTCGGTTATTCAGGACTTGGAAGA
>NZ_JAAMNL010000039.1:0-485 GCF_011066015.1 Bacillus sp. EKM206B | reverse complement strand
GATTCGATGGAGGCATTATCAGCGGGCGTCCCTTTGCGGGACATGCTCATGGTAATGCCTTTTGTTTTAACAGCTTTCTGATACTCATAAGATGTATAAACAGAACCTTGGTCACTATGTAACAGGCAGTTCTCTGGCAGTGCGGGCAGCTGATCAAGTGTGTGTAAGACAAAGTCTGTGTCCTGTCTATCGCCAATCGTAAAAGCAATCACTTCTCCATTGTATAAATCCAATATACTGGAAAGGTACAATTGTTTCTGCCCATAAGGCAAATATGTGATATCCGTTACTAGCTTTTCCAGAGGGCGATCATACTGAAAGTTTCGATCTAATATATTCTCGGCCACGGCATATGGCTGCCCATTCTTCTTGCGCTTTTTCACCTTAACCCGGCATTGCCACTGATTCTTCTGCATAATACGTTGAACCGTTTTATGGTTAATACACATTCTCTTTTTTAGTATGGCTGTGATTTTTCGATATCC
>NZ_JAAMNL010000038.1:0-486 GCF_011066015.1 Bacillus sp. EKM206B | reverse complement strand
TGCAGGAGTTGAATATTAAGAATAAGACACAGGTTCAGACATGGGTTAGATGGTATAAGGCTGGTGATACACATCGATTCGAACAGCCTGTTGGAAAGCAATACACTTACGGAAAAGGTCCGGAGTATTCTTCCGATTTAGAGAAACTGCAGGCAGAGATTCGTTACCTGAGACAACAGAATGAAGTTTTAAAAAAGTACAACGAATTGGAAAGGAAGTTGATAGCGAAACGTCAGTCGAACTTGTAGAAATATTGCACAGCACAATGACCGTACAGGATATCTGTATTCATTTAGGTATCTCTCGAGCGTCTTATTATCGTTGGAAGAAGAATCTGATGAAGGATCATCCCAAGCGCCATTTGGAAAAACAAATCGGCACGTTGTGCCGAGAGCACAAGTATCGATATGGATATCGAAAAATCACAGCCATACTAAAAAAGAGAATGTGTATTAACCATAAAACGGTTCAACGTATTATGCAGAA
>NZ_JAAMNL010000037.1:0-491 GCF_011066015.1 Bacillus sp. EKM206B | reverse complement strand
CACAATTCACCGGCAATGCCTTCCGGCTGCACCTGATCGCCGTCGCCGAGAATATAAACTCTCGTATTGGCAATCGCCCGTCCGATCGAAAGCGATCCTTCCTCCGGATTGATGACGCCGCTTGTCGCGACGACGGTGTTTTCCGTCGGGCCGTAGTTGTTGATGATCGTGTACGGCTGTTTCACCGCCCGCTTCAGCTTGTCGCCGCCGACGAGAAGCATGCGGAGAGAGGTATTTTCCAGCTCCATAAATTGTTCGGCAAGCTGCGTCGGCAGGAAGGTGATGGTCACGCCGTTCTCCTCGAAATAGTGATTTAAGCGGGTGATATCCAGCCGGATCGCTTCGTCAATGACGTGAAGCTCCGCGCCGATGGTCCATGTCGGGAACATCTCCCAGATGGAGGCGTCAAAACCAAAGCCCGCGTATTTGGCGCTTTTATCATCCGCCGTCATGGCGAATGCGTCGTGGTGCCAGAAGCACAGGTTCACCAG
>NZ_JAAMNL010000036.1:0-497 GCF_011066015.1 Bacillus sp. EKM206B | reverse complement strand
GGATATCGAAAAATCACAGCCATACTAAAAAAGAGAATGTGTATTAACCATAAAACGGTTCAACGTATTATGCAGAAAAATCAATGGCAGTGTCGGGTTAAGGTGAAAAAGCGCAAGAAGGATGGGCAGCCATATGCCGTGGTCGATAATATATTGGATCGGAACTTTCAGTCTGATCGTCCTCTTGAAAAACTAGTAACGGACATCACATATTTGCCTTATGGACAGAAACAATTGTACCTTTCCAGTATATTAGATTTATACAATGGAGAAGTGATTGCTTTTACTATTGGGGATAAGCAGGACACAGCCTTTGTCTTAGACACACTTGATCAGCTACCAATGCTGCCTGAGAACTGCGTGTTACATAGTGACCAAGGTTCTGTGTATACATCTTACGAGTATCAAAAAGCTGTTAAAACAAAAGGCATTACCATGAGCATGTCCCGCAAAGGGACGCCCGCTGATAATGCCTCCATCGAATCGTTTCATTCCTC
>NZ_JAAMNL010000035.1:0-563 GCF_011066015.1 Bacillus sp. EKM206B | reverse complement strand
TCCTTCATCTCCAGCTTGTAGCCGTGCTGGTTCAGACGGCTCGCCATTTGGATGCCTTTGATCGAATCGCCGCCGAGAGTGAAGAAATTATCGCTTACGCCGATCTGGTCAAGACCGAGCACTTCCTGCCAAATGTCAGAAAGCAGCGTCTCCATCTCTGTTTCCGGCGCTTTGTAAGCGGCGCTTCCCGCTTCAATGTCCGGTTCCGGCAGGGCTTTTTTGTCAATCTTTCCGTTTGCGGTGACCGGAAGCTCGTCCATCTCCACCCAGAAAGCCGGCACCATGTAGTCAGGCAGCGTGTCTTTCAGCGCGGATTTGAGCGTTTCGATATCGTCCTGCTGAGGCGCGACATAGGCGCAAAGCGCGGTATTGCCCGCTTTGTCTTCCACGGCCGTCACCGCTGCGTCATGAACGTCCGCAAGCTGGGCGAGGCGGACTTCGATTTCTGAAAGCTCGATCCGGTAGCCCCGCACTTTGACCTGCTGGTCAATACGGCCGATGTATTCGATGCCGCACTGCGCGTTCCATTTGACGAGGTCGCCGGTCCGGTACATGCGCTCGCC
>NZ_JAAMNL010000034.1:0-591 GCF_011066015.1 Bacillus sp. EKM206B | reverse complement strand
ATCGGCTTGGATGACTTGGCCGTACAGCTTCGGATGTTCAAGGTGAGCCGTTTTCAGAAAAGCGGCCAGCCCCGCCAATACATTGTCTTCCCCCCTGTCGGGGACAAGAAGCTGGATCAGCGTTTTTTTCTTCTGTTTTTCTTTGATAAGACGCGTGACGATCGCTGACAGCTCCGCCGCGCAGGCGTCATAACGGTCTTCAATCGGACCTTCGCCGTCAGCCGCACATACGGCGCCGCTTATGTCCTCAGCGTTCATTCCGCCATACAGCGTCACGTATCTGAAAGACTTTTCTTGTCCGCCGCCTTCATCCGGCGGTGATTCCTGCCACTTTGGCTGAAACAAGAGCGGTTTTTCCTCCGTTTCCTCGTCCAGAAAACGGGCGGTGAGCCCCGTCAATCGGACACATACCGCGCCGTTTTCATCACACAGCTCAATATGATAGGCGCCATCCGCTGAGGAAAGCACCGCCCACATCGTCTCCCGGCACGCAGAAAACACCTGCATATCCTGGAGGGCAAACGGCAGAAACGGCCGTCCGGACGCGGAACCGTCTGAGAGCACGAGACCGATAGAAGCCTGAAGGGCGGC
>NZ_JAAMNL010000033.1:0-603 GCF_011066015.1 Bacillus sp. EKM206B | reverse complement strand
TGCCCCGGATTTCCCATGCCTCCCGCCAAGGAAGAAAACAGGATGAAAAAGTCCAGCCGCACATCTTTCGCTGCTTCGTCAAGATTGATAAGCCCTTTCACTTTCGGCGCCATGACGGTCTTCCGTTCGTTTTCTGTCTGGTTCAGAATGTAATTGTCAGCGATCACGCCTGCGCCGTGAATGATCCCGTCGAGTGTTCCGTGCTCCTCTTGTATGCCGCGGACGAGGGCGATGACCGCCGCCCTGTCTGTCACGTCAACCGGTTGATACAATACGCGGGCACCCGACGCTTCCAAGCGCCGTAAGCGGGCGGAGCGGTCTTCATCAAGCACTTCTGCCCTCCCTGTTAATACGAGGACGGCGTTTTTGACGCGGGAGGCTATTTCTTCAGCGAAAATCAGGCCGATGCCGCCCGCTCCCCCGGTGAGGAGGTAGACCCCTTCGTCTTTCCACGGAACGGCGCCGCTTTGAGGGGCCGGCAGATGACGCCAGTTTCTGACGAGACGTTTGCCGGCTTCATAACGGATTTCCGCTTGTTCAGGATGCGCCCGGTTTTCTTTCAGCTTGGCAAGAAGCGATGATGCTGACTCGTCCGGATCGGCT
>NZ_JAAMNL010000032.1:0-612 GCF_011066015.1 Bacillus sp. EKM206B | reverse complement strand
AACATCAAAGCCTTTTTCCAAGACCACGCCGGCGTCACAGACAGCTGGCTTGATCTGATCGACATGAAAATCGCATTTCTCACAAGCCTTCCCGGCAAGGTCGAAGACTCTGGACTTTCCAATTCGCATGTGGAAGAATCATTTCTGGAGCATGAGCTCACCCATGCCCTCAGTAAATCAAAGGCCATTATGGAAGAACAGAAAAAGGACATGCGCTCCATCCTCGGAGAGATCGAAGACATCATCTCGCTCGAATTGTTTTCAACCGAAAGCACAGATCAAAAGCTTTCCTCAGCTGATAAAAAAAGAAGCGAAACGATACATAAGCTCGGCAAGCTTGATCACGATCTAACGAAGGAATACACAGAAACCGAAGCGAACGAACAGTTCATCCAAGCCGACTTCCAACAGCTCCAAAACACCACAGGCAAAGGAAAAAGCGCCACGCCGCTTCACTACAACGCCAAAGCGTACCGAGAAAGCGACATCCATAAGAAGAAAGGCGAGATTGCAAGACATTCAGATGCTTATCTAATGATTAAGAAGGAAGAAGCGAAAGAGCGGGAAATCAAGGATCTAAAGAAAAAGCTGGCCGATGGTGTCACCGATCCG
>NZ_JAAMNL010000031.1:0-643 GCF_011066015.1 Bacillus sp. EKM206B | reverse complement strand
GCGGGTTCGTACTTGTTTTTCGAAAAGGAATTGATGTAGTTTTGTCCTTTTTCAATCCCGGTTTTTACATGTTTTGCAGCCGCTTTTTCTCCAGCTTCCAAGACGTTATCCACTTTGGCGGCGCCTGTTTTTGCGAGCTTGCTTGTTACTTTTACAGTTGAGCCGGAACCTTTGAGCCCGACGATGCTCCCGATGGCGTAGGTGATGTAATGGGATCTTGAATACGCATCCCCGTTAACCATTTTATCATTCCACGAATCCGCCAGGTTTGTCCATATGATTTTTGCGTAGGAGGGCGTGTTCAATACAGCTGATATGGTTTTAGCGACTTTTTGTTCATCAGAGAGATGGTAAAAATCCCATGCGCCGACAGCCAGATCTTTGACGCCTGTTATTGTGTCTTTCCCGACATCATAAAGGCCGACGCCTATTCCTTTAACGATATCCCAAGCCGTTTCTCCGACTTCTTCGAGCTGTTTTGCTTGTTCAAGCTGCATCACATATTGCACCTGAGCGGGTTCAAGGTTTTCATAGCCGATCTTCTTCGCGATTTCCAAATACTCATTCGGATCGGTGACACCATCGGCCAGCTTTTTCTTTAGATCCTTGATTTCCCGCTCTTTCGCTTCTTCCTTCTTAATCA
>NZ_JAAMNL010000030.1:0-664 GCF_011066015.1 Bacillus sp. EKM206B | reverse complement strand
AACACGGAAGTTAAGCTCTTCAGCGCCGATGGTAGTCGGGGGTTTCCCCCTGTGAGAGTAGGACGCCGCCAAGCCATTACACGCAAGTGTAATATACGGAGGATTAGCTCAGCTGGGAGAGCATCTGCCTTACAAGCAGAGGGTCGGCGGTTCGAGCCCGTCATCCTCCACCATTCCTATCATACATAAGTTGGCGTATTAAGCCGGTGTAGCTCAATTGGTAGAGCAACTGACTTGTAATCAGTAGGTTGGGGGTTCAAGTCCTCTTGCCGGCACCACCTTTATATGTTATACTATATAAGTCTCTTGTAATAAGAGCCATTAGCTCAGTTGGTAGAGCATCTGACTTTTAATCAGAGGGTCGAAGGTTCGAGTCCTTCATGGCTCACCATGTTTTTCTTGCGGATGTGGCGGAATTGGCAGACGCGCTAGAATCAGGCTCTAGTGTCTTTACAGACGTGGGGGTTCAAGTCCCTTCATCCGCATTGCCAAACGCGGAAGTAGTTCAGTGGTAGAACATCACCTTGCCAAGGTGGGGGTCGCGGGTTCGAATCCCGTCTTCCGCTCCAACTATACTATACCATCCATGCCGGGGTGGTGGAATTGGCAGACACACAGGACTTAAAATCCTGCGGTAGGTGACTACCGTGCCGGTTCAAGTCCG
>NZ_JAAMNL010000003.1:0-559347 GCF_011066015.1 Bacillus sp. EKM206B | reverse complement strand
GTCTAATTTCGGATAACATTCATCCGTATTCAAACTTGAAGGTGTTTTTATTTGTCTCATCTTATGGGGTCAGTCCCGAAATACCGGGCTTTTTTATGCATTATGCTTTTTTGACGCGGGGACTTCTCGGTTTTTGGTATTTCTCCGCTTGTTTGATTCCTTTTCTTTCGCTCGCTAATGACTTGTACAGAGACACGATCATCAGAAGGATCACGACTGAAAACGGAACCGCGGCGAGAATGGCCGTGTTTTGCAGTGCGGCCAGACCGCCGGAATATAATAATACAGCTGCCACGGCGGACTGGATGACGCCCCAGATGATTTTCACCCGGTTTGACGGGTCCAAAGAGCCGTAAGACGTTTGCATTCCAAGCACAAATGTCGCTGAATCCGCTGATGTAATAAAGAATACAGCGATCAGAACAAGCGTTAATACGGATGTCACCATTGTCAGCGGATAGTGGCTGAGTGCGCCGAACAGCATCGTATCCGTTGACATACCCGCGACATTGAATACGCCTTTCTGCTGAAGATCCATCGCGGATACACCGAAAATCGCAAACCATAAGAAAGCCAATATACAAGGTGTCACCAACACCCCGATTAAAAATTCCCGGATCGTCCGGCCCCTTGATACACGGGCGATAAAAATGCCGACAAACGGCGACCAGGATATCCACCAGGCCCAATAGAAAATGGTCCAGCTGTTAATCCATTCGCGTTTTTGGGGATCATTCGGAGACAAGCGAAAGCTCATCTGCACGATATTTTGGATGTATTGGCCGATAGAATCGGTAAATGAGTTCATAATCAGCACCGTCGGGCCTGCAATGAGCATAAAGATCATTAAAATAGCCGCGAGCGCCATGTTGGTATTGCTTAAGTATTTAATCCCTTTGCCGATTCCGCTCCACGCAGAAATCAAAAATAACACGGTCACGACAGCGATCAGGATCAGCTGAATGGAAAATGTTTTCGGAATGCCGAATAAATAATGCAGACCGCCGTTGATCTGAGTCGCTCCGAGCCCTAAGCTTGTCGCCACACCGACAACGGTCGCAAACACCGCGATACAGTCAATTGCTTTGCCGATCGGCCCGTTTACTTTATCGCCCAAAAGCGGTGTCAGTGTGCTGCTGATCAAACCGGGCGCGTCTTTTCTGAATTGAAAATAAGCGATACATAAAGCGACGACCGCATAGATGGCCCAAGCGTGCAGCCCCCAGTGGAAAAACGTGTACCGGAGCGCATCACGAAATGCTTGGGGTGTTTCTGTTTCACCTGAGGGAGAGCTGATGGCGTAATGGCTGATCGGTTCCGCAGCCCCGTAAAATACCAAACCGATTCCCATGCCCGCGCTGAAAAGCATGGCAAACCATGATAATAAGCCGAATTCCGGTTTTTCCCCGGGTTTTCCGAGTTTTATTGTGCCGATCGGACTCACAATGAGAAAGAGACAGAAACCGACAAATATAGAAACGACCAGCAGATAATACCAGCCGAAAGAATCCGTAATAAATTTTTGTGCCGTATCAGTGACTTGCTGCAGGCTGTCAGGAGAAATGGCCCCCCATAAAACCGCAGCGGCTGTGATGACAATCACAATCCAAAAAACACTGGAGATGTTCTTCTTCAAACGTTCTCACCCTCTGACTATTTTTTTCAATACGCCACTTTTTAGTATGGTCGCACGATTGCAGATCATTCCTTTCTTCCTGTTCCCTCAATCAGGTGAAACAAAACGCAGAAAACTGTATCATGTTTTTGGTCAATTATCAACGGGGACGCTCAGGTAAATGCGCTTTAAACCATTTACAGCGAGCGTGAGAAACGTCCTGCATTCAAACCGGCGAGACGCCCCGTGACAAAGGCTGAAGTGATATTGTAGCCCCCGGTATAGCCGTGAATGTCGAGTATTTCTCCGCAAAAATATAAGCCTTCCATTTTTTTAGACGCCATTTGTTTCGGCTCAATCTCTTTTACGGAAACACCTCCGCCTGTGACAAACGCTTTGTCCAAAGAAAGCGTTCCGTCAGCGGCAACCGTAAATTGTTTGCAGTCTTTGACAAAAGCCCTGAATTGATCCTTCGGCAGTTCCGTAAAGCTTGTCTGCGGATCAAGACCGTTCCGTTCCAGAAGAAAAAGCAGATACCGTTCCTGCATCCACGGCTTCAGCGCGTTTTTGAGCGCTTTTTTCGGTGCGTCTTTCAGTTCCTTGTGCATCTTTTGAAATAACTCTTCCTCGTTGATGCCGGGAAACAGATCGATGCGTAATTTGACATCGGGCTGCTTTTTCAGTTCTTTGACGACAAACTGGCTGCAGCGGAGAATGGCGGGGCCTGACAAGCCGAAATGGGTAAACAGCATGTCCATCACGTGTGTGACGATAGGTTTGCCTTTTTTATTCAGGACGCTGACGGCCGTGTTTCTAAGGGACAGCCCCTGAAGTGTTTTTTGTTTAATAAACGGTTCTGACGACGTAACCGGCACTTCCGTCGGAAAGAGTTCGGTCACGGTATGACCGGCCGCTTCCGCCCATGCATAGCCGTCTCCGGTGCTGCCGGTATGCGGGACTGATTTTCCGCCGACCGCGATAATGACGGCGTCTGCGTTAATGTGTTCGTCATTGTTTGTCGTAATGCCCGCTGTCCTGCCGTTCTCGTACCGCACCTCTTTGATTTTTTCATTTGTGCGGATGGTGACATTCAGTTGTTTTAATCGGTTCAAAAGCGCATCGACAACGCTTTGCGCTTTGTCCGTCACCGGGAACATGCGCCCGTGGTCTTCTTCTTTCAGCTGAATGCCGAGTTTTTCAAAAAAGGCGATGATATCTTCATTATTAAATTCGGAAAACGCGCTGTATAAAAAGCGGCCGTTGCCGGGGATGTGTTTGATGATTTCTTCAACGGGGAGGCGGTTGGTCACGTTGCAGCGTCCGCCGCCGGAAATCGCCAGCTTCCGTCCCAGCTTGTTTCCTTTATCGATTAATAATACGTCCGCCCCTTCTTCGCCTGCGGCAATCGCAGCCATTAAACCGGAGGGACCGCCGCCGATCACAATGACGTCATAATGTTTCATATTTCATCAACAACTTTCTTTTTCACGTATAATAGGCGGAAATGTCCGCTTTCTGCTATTATAGCGAAAGAAAGGGAATCCTTAAACGTATTTTGTTTTTTAAAGAGCTTTCCCAAAAAGTTTCCCGCTGTAATTATTACCGTCTAATTGCCCAGTTGTGTTAAAATAGAAAAGTTGAATCTTCGTAGAAAATGGTGATGAGGAAACATGTCAAGCAAATTGTTAAGGGGCACGTTCGTGCTGACGCTCGGCACCTATATATCGCGGATTTTAGGGATGATTTATCTGATCCCGTTCGGAGCGATGGTCGGAGCGACGGGCGGAGCTTTGTTTCAATACGGATATAATCAATATACACTGTTTTTAAACATTGCCACGATGGGATTTCCCGCCGCGGTTTCAAAATTTGTCTCGAAATATAACTCCAAAGGAGACTATGAGACGAGCAGGCGGATGCTGAGAGCGGGAATGTCGGTTATGCTCGTAACCGGGATGATCGCTTTTTCAATTCTTTATATTTCGGCGCCGTTTTTTGCGGAAACATCTCTCGGCGGCACGAGTAACAACGGACTTACGATTGACCACGTCGTTTATGTCATCCGGATGGTCAGTCTGGCACTTTTGGTCGTGCCGATTATGAGTCTTGTGCGCGGTTTTTTCCAAGGTCATCAGATGATGGGGCCGACAGCCGTTTCACAGGTTGTGGAGCAGCTTGCCCGGATCATCTTTTTATTGGGCGCAACGTATTTGATTTTAAGAGTGATCAACGGCGGCCTTGTCATCGCAGTCGGATACGCGACTTTCGCGGCGCTGATCGGATCATTCGGAGGGCTTGTCGTCCTTTATATTTACTGGAATAAGCGGAAGGGCGATCTTCTGGCGATGAAGCCGAATCTCGTCCCGTCTGCGAACTTAAGTTATAAAAAAATGTTCATTGAGCTTTTCAGTTATGCCGCTCCTTACGTATTTGTCGGACTGGCGATTCCTTTGTATTCATATATCGATACGAATACGTTTAATAAAGCGATGATTGCGGCGGGCCATAAGGATATCAGCCAGGACATGCTTGCGATTGTCACCCTTTATGTGCCGAAGCTTGTGATGATCCCGGTTTCTCTGGCGACCGCTTTCGGTCTGACGCTGATTCCGACGATTACTGAATCGTTTACGAGCAGGAATTATAAGCTTTTGAACCAGCAGATTAACCAGACGATGCAAATTATTCTGTTTTTGGTTATTCCCGCCGTTGTCGGGATGTCCGTGTTATCGGGTCCGGCCTATACGTTCTTCTACGGCTCTGAAAGTCTTCGCCCGGATATCGGACAGGATATATTGTTCTGGTACGCGCCTGTCGCGATTCTGTTTTCTCTGTTTACCGTAAACGCCGCGATCCTGCAAGGGATTAATAAGCAGAAATTTGCTGTCGTGAGCCTTTTCATCGGCGTCATTATAAAAGTGGTGCTGAACGTGCCGCTGATCAAGCTGTTTCAGGGAGACGGGGCCATCTTGGCAACGGCGCTCGGTTATATCGCTTCTCTTCTGTACGGTTTTATCATGATTAAGCGCCATGCGGGCTATTCGTATACGGTACTTATAAAACGGGTCATTTTAATCGCAGTCCTGTCCGTCGTGATGGGAGTCGCGGTCAAGCTGACTCAATGGCTGCTCAGCTTCTTTGTAACATACCAAAGCGGCCAGGTGCATGCGGCGATTGTCGTCTTTGTCTGCGCCGCTGTCGGCGGTGCGGTGTACATGTTTGCCGCATACCGAATCGGATTTTTACAGAAAATGTTTGGAAACCGTCTGCCCCGCGTTTTGAGGAGAGGCAGGCATTCCGCCCATTGAGAAATAATGAATAGTCCGCTTATCGCGGGCTTTTCTTTTTAAAGGAGAGGATCAGGATGAGACTTGATAAGCTGCTTGCCAACAGCGGATTCGGCTCAAGAAAAGATGTGAAAAAAATCGTCAAGGCCGGGGCTGTCATGATTGACGGAGAGCCGGCGAAAGATGTGAAAACCCATGTCGATCCGGAAAAACAGGACATCACGGTATACGGAGAGCCGGCAGACTATCGTGAATTTATTTATGTCATGATGAATAAGCCGCAAGGAGTGCTGTCCGCTACAGAAGACAGCCGCCAGCAAACGGTGGTTGATCTGCTGACGCCTGAAGAACAGCGATTTGAACCGTTTCCGGCGGGACGTCTTGATAAGGATACGGAAGGCTTTTTGCTTCTCACCAATGACGGGCAGCTCGCTCATCGCCTGCTTTCTCCGAAAAAGCATGTGCCTAAAACATATGAGGTCCGGTTAACTTCACCTCTGTCACCGGAAGACATCGTTCATCTGGAAAGAGGCGTCGTCATTGAAGGAGGCTATAAGACGAAGCCGGCAGCCGTTGAAATTATTACAGAAAGCCCGGATGAAACGCTGATTCACTTGACCATTACAGAAGGCAAATATCACCAGGTGAAGCTGATGGCAAAGGCTGTCGGAAATGAAGTGGCTTATTTGAAGCGGCTTTCGATGGGGGCTGTTTCACTTGACCCGGATCTTAAACCGGGAGAATTCCGCGAGCTGACTGAAGAGGAGCTCGAAACGCTGAGAGGCGCAGAAGTGTAATCGATATCAGAAAAGCCCAAAACAGATTTGTTTTGGGCTTTTTATATAGAGGAACAAAAAACAAGGCAAAGACGCTGCTTTGCCTTGCAGCATGTCAGGCCGAAAAGGGCCTTATGTAATTGTTCGCTTAAGATGTAATTTTCACTTTTTTTCGTGTTGTCTCCCACTTGCCTCGGCTAGGACTATGAACAAGATCATTGTATGCTAACACATTTAAGTCTCGCTGAATGGTTCTAGGTGTAATGCCGAATTCATCAACCAGTTCCTGTGTTGTCACAAGGCCTTTTTCCTGGATGAACATGTAAACTGATTTAATCCGAGTCAGCATACGATTTGTTGAAGGTTTCAAAAAACCACTCCCTATCATAAGATCGGATGGACTTGATATACCACAACTTTCGACTCTAAAACTTCGTACGAATAAGCAACAAAGGATGACATTCTGTTTTTTCTCTTTTAACTGCCTCCATTATACACGATATGGACGACATGAATCTAGGAATAAGCGCAGGTAATTTTTTCAAATGGGTACAGCCTTGGTGCATTACTATGTCCGGCCCGCTTTTATTATTATGGAAACTGAAACTTTTTTTATACATGTCCGTATGAAAACGGGGGAGTGAGAAGTTTGGGAGAATTATTGAATGCAAACATTGTCTGCGCCGGTTATGCTGACAGGCCGAAGGTGATTTCGAATGTATCTCTGTCAGTCAACGCTGGTGAAATTTCCGGTTTAATCGGAGCGAACGGCGCGGGGAAAAGTACAGTGATAAAGGCGGTTCTCGGGCTGTCCCGGGATATAGAAGGCGGTATTGAGTGGAATGATTCATCTTATGCTTACATACCGGAGCGTCCGAGTTTTTACGATGAACTGACGCTTTGGGAGCACCTCGAGCTGACCGGGTCATTGCGGGGTATAGAAGGGGAAGAGTGCCGTGAGCGGGCAGGGCGGCTGCTTGAAGAGTTTTCGCTGACGTCTGTAAAACATGATTTGCCTTCCGGTTTTTCAAAAGGGATGCAGCAAAAGCTGATGCTCATACAGGCATTTTTGGCGAAGCCGGATATTTACATCATTGATGAGCCTTTTATCGGACTTGATCCGATCTCAACAAAGCTGTTTACCGACATGCTGATTGCTGAGAAAGAAAGGGGCGCGGGGATTTTGATGTGCACGCATGTTCTGGATACGGCGGAAAAAATCTGCGACCGATTTTATTTGCTGGATCAGGGCGCTCTGCTTCTTCAAGGCACGTTAGAGGAGCTTCAGGAAAAAACGGGGAGCCGTTCACTGCTGGATTGCTTTTATTCAGCGGTTCGGAGCAGTCAGCGATGACCGGGCGGGCTTTGTTTTTTCAAAGGCTGTTTCATTATTGGCGGTATCAATGGAAGGTGTTTCAGACGGTCATTGATTGGACGGTCGCGCTGTATATCGTTCTTCCCGCTGCCGCATTTGCTGTTTATCAATATGCTGAATGGCTGAACGGCAGGGGGCTTCTTAGTGGAGCGGCAGGAGTATTGGGATGGGGCTGGCTGTATGTATTCAGTGCCCTGCTGTTGTGCACGGGTTTTATTCATACCTTTTTGCTGGAAGCGGATCACGTGTTTTTGGTGCATGCAAAACATCTGATGCAAAAGCTGAAACGGTACGCGCTTTTGTATTCGATGTTCCTTTCCCTTATCAAATGGGGTGCGCTTGCCGTATTATTATTTCCCTTATGGCGCCAGTACGGTGACTGTACCTTACCGGCATATTCAGGTATGTTTTGCTGTCTGTTCGGCTTCCATACCGCGATATTAGCGGTGCACCGGCACAGAAAAAACAGCAGGCGGACATTCGGGAATCAGGCGGCGGGCTGGCTGAAAGTGATGGTTCTGACGGCGGGTGCGTTTTTTATGATCACCTTTGCCGCCGAATGGTATTGGCTTTGGCCGGCGGGATGTATATTGTTCATCTGTTCCGCTTTTTTGACTTGGAAAGGGACGGAGACATTATCAGCCTTTGAGGAAGAAGTGCTTGAGGAGAACAGGCGGAAGCTTTCACTCGCCGCCTCTGTTTTGATGCTCAGCCATGATGTGCAGCTCCCGAATGGTAAAAATAAAGGGCGGAACAAGCCGTTTTTATATCCCGGCTCAAAGCACATCTTTACAAAACGGTCGGCGTATACGGCGTGGAAAGAATTGTTTTTTAAAGTGCTGATCCGAAACGGCGGGTATCTCCGGCAGCTTTACCTTTTAACCGCGGCTTTTACGGCTCTTATTCTCGTTCTTCCGCTCTTAGTGAAGCCGGCAGTCCTTATTTTATTTGCGATCGTCAGCCGCTATGCCGCGTCACTTTTATTTGACCGGATCACGGATAAACCGGTTTTAAGCGGTATCAAGAGAGACAGTGATGACTATTTCCGGGCGCGAAACAGCGCATTAACCGTCATTCAAATCATCTGTTCCGCCTGGTGTCTCATTGCCGCGATTCTTTCCGTTCTTTATATGTAAAAATCCCTTTCCGAAAAGGAAAGGGATTTTTCTTAATGTCCGTTCAAAATAAAAAGCTGAATAAAAAACAGCACGGCGAAGATGATGACTAAAGGATGGATTTCGCGCCATTTTTTCTTAGCTGCTTTAACAAGCGGATATGAAATGAAGCCGAGTGCGATTCCGGTTGAAATACTGGACGTTAAAGGCATCGCCAAAATGACGAGAAAGGCCGGGAACGCTTCATCAAGCTCATTCCAGCGGATATTCGACACAGCACCCATCATCAGGCTGCCGACAATAATCAGAGCCGGTGACGTAATCGCGGACACTTCCGATAAGACGCTGACAAGCGGGCTGAAAAACATGGAAACGGCAAACATAACGGCAATCGTCAGCGCCGTCAGACCCGTTCTTCCGCCGGCCGCCACACCTGCTGAAGATTCAACGAACGCGGTCGTCGGGCTGGTGCCGAAGATGCTTCCCACCGTCGTAGCGGTCGAATCAGCCAACAGCGCTCTTCTGGCATTCGGCAGCTGATTGTTTTTGATCAGTCCCGCTTGTTCGGCGACACCGATCATGGTGCCGGTCGTGTCAAAAATCGTAACGAGAAGAAAAGAAAACACAACAGCGTACAGACCGTGATGCACGACATCCCCGAGGGCACCGAACGGATTTGTGATCAAAAGCCCCTCCGGCAGGTGCGGGAAGGACATGAATCCTTTCGCGAAATGGATCTGTCCGGTCAAAAAGGCAATGATAGCGGTCAGCGCCATTCCGATGAACAGAGCCCCGTTAACATTCAGCACCATCAGTACAATACTGATGATAAGTCCGATAAGCGTTAAAATGACGGCGGGCGAATGAAGATCGCCGAGTGCGACCAGATTAGATTTATCAGCCGTGATGATTCCGGATTGGCGTAAGCCGATAAAAGCGATAAATAAGCCGATGCCGGTCGTAATTCCGTATTTTAAATTGTCCGGAATCGCTTCTATAAGTTGTTTTCTTAAAGGCGTTAACGATAAAATAATAAAGATGACTCCCGCGATAAAAACGGCGCTGAAAGCCGTCTGATACGTAATGCCGCTGCCTGTGCCGACAACGTGAAAGGCAAGATACGCGTTTAAGCCCATGCCGGGGGCAATGGCGATCGGATAATTCGCAGCGAGAGCCATCCATAAAGTTCCGACAATGGAAGCGATAATCGTCGCGGTGAATACCTGGTCAAACGGAATTCCCGCATTGGAAAGGATCACCGGATTGACGACAATGATATACACCATTGTGAAAAAGGTGGTCAATCCCGCGGTAATTTCTCTTTTTATTGTCGTTTGATGCTTGTCGAGATGAAACATAAGTACCTCCAATGACGAACATTTTTTCAAAACATCATCTATATTATTCGTTTTATCGACATTTTGCAAGTCTTTATCAAGAAAGGGGATTTGTGATGAACTGGGAAGTTGAAGTCATCAGAAATAAAGAAGATCTGATCCGTGACACGCAGAAGTTTTTGCAGATCAACAGCGTAATGGACGAATCAACAGCCGGTCCCGGCCGGCCGTTTGGAGAAGGCGTCAATGCCAGCCTGACGTCACTGCTGGAATTCGGTAAAAAAGAAGGCTTCACCGTAAAGAATCTTGACGGCTATGCGGGCCATATTGAATGGGGAACGGGTGACGAAATCGTCGGCGTTTTGTGCCACGTCGATGTCGTTCCGCCCGGAGACGGCTGGACGAGCGATCCGTTTTCAGCCGATATCAGGGATGGCCGGATATATGCCAGAGGCGCCATTGATGATAAAGGGCCGACAATGGCGGCGTTTTATGCGCTGAAAATCGTCAAAGACATGCAGCTCCCTTTATCCAAACGCGTGAGAATCATCATCGGAACGGATGAAGAAAGTGATTGGAGATGCGTGGATCACTACTTCAAACACGAAAAAATGCCTGACATCGGCTTTGCTCCTGACGCAGATTTTCCGATCATTAACGCGGAAAAAGGAATTATAGATGCGTCACTGCGCATTGTAAAAAGCGCTTCTGACAAAGACGCAAAAAACGTGCTTCTGTCATTCCGTTCAGGACTGCGTTTGAACATGGTGCCGGATGCGGCTGAAGCGGTTATTGAAGGGAACGGTCTTGATGCCGTGCACGCGTATTTCAGCAAATGGCTTGAGCAGTCAAAAACACAAGGTGAAGCAGTTTCGGAAAATGGAAAACTGACGCTTCGGGTGTACGGAAAATCATGCCACGCGATGGAACCGGATAATGGTGTCAATGCCGGCTTAAAGCTTGCTGAATGCCTTAACGGAACAGAGCTGGATGGAGTCGGAAAGCACTTTGTCAAAACCATCAGTGACTATTTTTCAAATGATACACGAGGCAAAAAGCTGAAAATTGATTGCAGGGATGACATCAGCGGAGAGCTGACATTGAATGTCGGCACCTTTACATACAGAAAGGGTGAGGAAGGAGAACTCGGCATCAACATCCGTTATCCCGTCACTTCAGACAGCAAAGTCATCCGTGATGCTTTTACGTCTGCTGAAGAATTCCGGCTTGAAGAATTTAAAGACAGCAAACCGCACCACGTTTCTGCTGATCATCCGCTCGTAAAGACGCTTCAAAAGGTTTACGAAGGACAAACGGGAAAGAAAGCGGATCTGATTTCAATCGGCGGAGGAACGTATGCGAGATCCCTTTCGGCGGGCGTCGCGTTCGGGCCGCTGTTCCCCGGCCGGCCTGACAGCGCGCATCAAAAGGATGAGTACATTGAAATCGATGACCTTCTCAGGTCAACGGCTTTATATGCCGAAGCCATTTATGAGCTTGCCAAGTGATAATAAAAAGGGACGCCGAAAGCGGCATCCCTTTTTATCATTCAAATGACCATAAATCCGTTGATAAATAACGTTCTCCCGTATCGGCCGTCATACAGATGACGATCTGTTCGGAAGGGAGGCGTTTGGCGGTTTCAATGGCGGCGAAGCAGGCGGCGCCTGAAGACGGGCCGACGAGTATGCCTTCTTCCCGGGCCAGACGCCGTGTTGTCGTATACGCATCTTCATCAGATATTTTCATGATTTCATCGTAAACGTCCTGATTCAGTATGCCGGGAATAAATCCGGGGCTTGTCCCGACAAGCTTATGAGCGCCGGGTTTTCCGCCAGACAGGACGGGGGATCCCGCAGGCTCGGCGACATGAACAAGCATATCCGGAAAAAGCTCTTTAAGCGTTTCTCCGGTTCCGGTAATGGTTCCGCCCGTTCCCGCCGTTGCCACAAAAGCACCGAGCGGTCTGTTGAGCTGCTGAACGGCCTGATAGATTTCAATGGCGGTCGTTTTTCGGTGGGCATCTGGATTTGCGCCGTTATCGAATTGCATCGGGATAAAACTTCCCGGAATCTGTTCGGCGAGTTCTTTCGCTTTTTTGATGCTGCCGGGCATTCTTTCCGCCCCCGGTGTTAACACAACCTCCGCGCCGTACGCTTTCAGGAGGTTGATGCGTTCTTTCGTCATCGTGTCAGGCATGACGAGAATTGCCTTGTAGCCGCGCGCCGCCGCGTTCATCGCCAGGCCGATGCCTGTGTTGCCGCTTGTCGGTTCGATGATGACAGAGCCGGGTTTTAAATGCCCGCTGTTTTCCGCTTCAATGATCATATTGAAAGCCGCTCTGTCTTTGACACTGCCGCTCGGGTTAAACGATTCTAATTTTAAATAGACCTGTGCTGCATGTTCTGGCTGAAGGCGATTGAGCTTTACGATCGGTGTGCCGCCGATCAGCTCCGCCGTGCTGTTTGCGATTTTCAAGGCCGGCTCATTCCTTTCTGTATAAAACGTTCGGTACATAATATCCTATCATAATGAGCGGACAGGGTTCTCCTCTCCGCTTATCCGTTTTATAATAACACCATAACCAAAGAGGGAGAGATCCTCGTATGAAAGCTTCATTGCCGCATTATTTTATCGGCATTCCGATTCCGGCTGACATTGCTGAACCGATTTGGGAAGCAGCCAAAAAGGAGCCGGCGTTATCATTCAAAAAATGGGTGCACCCGCATGACTATCATATTACACTCATTTTTCTCGGAGCCGCGGATGAAGAACGGCTTGCGAAATTATCGTCTCTGCTCGCAGATGCTGCATCGGCAGCGCAGCCGTTTACCGTACAGTTTCAGCATCTGGATATTTTCGGCGACCGCAGACAGCCGAGAGTGCTTCACCTTGAGCCCGAACGGAATGAACTGCTCTTTGATTTGCGGGAAAAAACAAAACAGGCTGTTTTGAAAGCCGGTTTTCAAGTGGAAAAACGGCCGTATCACCCTCATATGACGATGGCGCGGAAGTGGGCGGGAGACCGGCCGTTTCCTGACGATGTGCCGTTTGAAAGCGGCAGGGTGCAAAGTGCCGTCAGCCGGTTTTCCCTGTTTCAGACCCATCTTGACCGGTCGCCTAAATACGAAGAAATCGCACAGTTTCAATTGACATAAACAAATATTCGGAGTGGAGAAATCACATGGCACAGATCATCAAAATTCACGACTGCATATCCAGATATGAACTTGATCCATACCATTATATGAACCAGTTTATCCGGCTGAAGAAAGAACGCTGGGAGGCGCTTCTTGAAGCGTTTGACCGGATGACGGAAGAAACGGAAACGGAAACGGCTGCCGGCGGGGAAACCGATCAAGCGCCGGCCAGGAAAAAATTTTCCTTAAAAAAGAGAAAAGAAGAAAATACGGCCGATATAAATGAAAAGAGGCACCAATGGTTTGATGAACCGGAGGGAGAAGAGGCGCTGTTCGGGAATCTTCCGTCTCAAAAGTCTGAGCTCGCGCCTTTTTTCAAAGATCAGCTGTATGACTTTCAATTAAAATGGGCGAGCTCCACGCTTTCTCAAAAGTCTGAGCTTTCGCAGGCGGTCAAAAGGGACAGGATGTTAAAAATGCTGGCTCAAAAGCTGCCCGATTCCTATTTTGTGATGTATCATCCGGTTCTGCAAATTCAGCAGGCGTCCGTCGAACTGAGCATTATCATCATCTCGCCGCTGGAGATTTTCTGCGCCGCTTTTATGGAAGCGGAAGAGGACAGCGTATATATCGGATCAAAACACCGTTTTTGGGAAGAAAGAGGCTCCGGCAGCACGCGCCAAGTATTGAATCCGTCTCTCAGCCTGCACCGGACGGGCTCGGTCGTTTCGCAAATCATAAAAGAAAAGCAGGCCGACATTCCCGTGCGGAAGCTTTTGCTCAGCAGAACGTCTTATATTGATTACCCGGAGCCGCCGTACGGGCTGGAAATAGCTGATAAACGGACTGCCGCAGGGTGGCTGGAAAAGCAGCAGAAAAATACGGCGCCGATCAAGCACCACCAGCTGAAGGCGGCGAAGGCTCTTTTGTCTTACGGCTTGAGCGATTCAAGCCGGAGACAGGAATGGCTTGATTAAAGCGGACGTTTGCCGGCTGTCTCTTCATCTATGAAGCAGGTGAGAACAAACGATGAGTCAATGGTTTTTTATTATTAATCCGGTCTCAGGAGGCGGGCGGGGACGGCGTGTCTGGAAATCAGTTCAAAAAGAGCTGACCAGGCGCGGGGTCAGCCACCGCTCTTTTTTGACCGGGCATCCCGGACATGCGGAGGTGCTGGCGAGACAGATTTCAATGATGCAGGATCATAAGCTTAAGCGGCTGTTCGTCATCGGCGGTGACGGGACGATGCATGAAGTCATTAACGGACTGAAAGGAACGGATCAGATTGAGCTGACCTTTGTGCCCGCCGGTTCGTACAATGACTTTTCCAAAGGGCTCGGTATTAAGAAGTCGGCGCTCCTCCAAGAAATCAAAAGTCTGCACCGCCCGCTCACACGGAAATTTTTTGCGGGAAACATCAACTTTTTTCATGACAAAGCGCAATCACTTTATTTTATTAACCACCTGTCTGTCGGTTTCGATGCCTCAGTTTTGAAGGCAGCCGTGAATTTTCCGTTATCGCGCATTCTTCGGTTTTTGCGTCTCGGTTTTGTGATTTACCCGCTCGCGCATTTACATACGGCCTCGGGGTTTCAGCCGTTCAGATTTGTTTGCACGGCAGACGGCCAGAGGCGTGAATTCCGCAATGTCTGGTTTGTCATTGCGGCTAATCATCCTTATTACGGAGGCGGCATGAAAGCGGCGCCTTCAGCAAATCCCCGTCAAAACCATTTTGATATTGTCATTGCAGAAAACCTGTCCTTTTTCTCGCTGTATCGTTTTTTATGGGCGATGAGCTTCGGCCGGCATATCAAAATGGACGGAGTGACGATGATAAAGGGGAAGGAATTCGTTTTTGAAACAGATGGGAAAATTCCGTTTCACGCTGACGGCGAGCTGATCGGAACGACGCCGTTTCGGCTTATGCCGGGCGACGCACCGTTGAAAATAAAAACATAATAAACAAATGAAACCCGTCAAATGATTCACGGCAAAGAGCGGTTCGCGGCATAAATCTTCAGAATTCACAGGTGTTCTTGCTAGTTTTGCTTGACGAAGTTTGTGCTGTAGCGCTAAAATTTATAGGACGGCTATTGATTAGCATATGAGACTCTCAATAGCTGTCTTTTTTATTCTCATGAAATTGTTTATGACAGGCCGCTCCGCCAATAGAGAAAGGCTGGAGGCCTATTCTAAAATATTTTAAGAAATGATGGGTTGAACATTGATATGAACTGGTTGGGACAATTACTAGGTAGCGATTGGGAGATCTTCCCCGCCGGAGGAGCTACAGGAGATGCATATTATGCGAAACATAACGGCCAACAGCTTTTTTTAAAACGTAATAGCTCGCCCTTTTTAGCCGTGTTATCCGCTGAAGGCATTGTTCCGAAGCTGGTTTGGACAAAACGGATGGAAAACGGAGACGTCATTACGGCTCAGCATTGGATGGCGGGCAGGGAGCTGAAGGCAAAGGATATGAGCGGACGCCCGGTGGCTGAGCTGCTCCGCAAAATCCACACATCAAAAGCTTTGCTCGACATGCTGAAAAGATTGGGAAAAGAACCGCTTGATCCGGGCGCCCTTTTGACGCAGCTGAAGCAGGCCGTCTTTGCCGTGCGGCAATTTTCGCCGCTTATTCAGGAAGGCCTTGCTTATTTGGAAGCTCATGTGGATCAGGTGCAATTCGGTGAAAAAGTCGTTTGCCATTGTGATGTGAATCATAATAACTGGCTTCTGTCAGAAGACAACCAGCTGTATTTAATAGATTGGGACGGCGCCATGATAGCCGATCCGGCCATGGATCTCGGCCCTTTATTGTATCATTACGTCGAAGAGCCAGCGTGGGACAGCTGGCTTGGGATGTACGGCATGAAGCTCACGGAAGGGCTTCGGCTGCGGATGGCGTGGTACATGTTATCGGAGACCATCACCTTCATCGCCTGGCACAAATCAAAAGGAAACGACAAAGCGTATCATGATGCCATGGAAGAGCTTCATGCCCTGATGAAGCGGATTGTCAAGTAGTCAGGAGTACGAATCCATCTGCTCCACCCATTGGGACAAATGGTTTTGGTGCTCCTGAATATGCGTGTCGATGGAATCGGCCGTGATGCCGGACTGGCTGTAGCGGTAGACGTCCTCGAGCACGTTTTTTATATTTGAATCAAGCCCGGTGTTGGCCATCAGTGATTTGATGACGCGCTCCAGCTGTTCATACTCGGCAACCGTGCCGCAGCAATCCAATTGATGGTCGGCCAATATGTCCTTTAATAACCGGACCTGATGTTCGCTTGTTAAGCCCATGATTCATATACACATCCTTTCTGTGTCATACATTGTGCAAAGCGGTGCGGTTTTATGCATCACATGAGTGTTCCGGACCGGGGGAGCCTCTTTTTTTATGCAGCCGGCGCCTTTAAAAGGCGCTTGCGGCTCTTTATGTTTCATGGTATGTTGTTACTCGAAATTATAGATAGAGGTGTCAATCATATGAGAATGCGCCATAAACCTTGGGCGAATGATTTTCTGGCAGAAAACGCTGACATCGCCATCAGTGATCCGGCCCAGTATAAAGGGCGGTGGAACACGGTCTTTGGCAATGACAACCCGATCCATATTGAAGTCGGTACGGGAAAAGGGCAGTTCATTTCAGGAATGGCCAAGCAGAATCCGGATATCAACTATATCGGGATCGAACTGTTTAAAAGCGTCATCGTCACTGCCGTCCAAAAAGTAAAGGACAGCGGGGCTCACAATGTCCGTTTGTTAAATATAGACGCGGAAACACTGAATGACGTATTTGAACGGGGCGAAATCAAGCGCGTATATTTAAACTTTTCTGACCCGTGGCCGAAAAACCGTCACGAAAAGCGCCGTTTAACATTTAAAACGTTCTTGAAAAAATACGAAGAAGTGATGGGCGAAACAGGTGAGATTCATTTTAAAACCGATAACCGCGATTTATTCGAATACTCTCTGAAAAGCTTTTCCGAATACGGCCTGCTTCTGACGGAAGTCAGTCTTGATCTGCACAACAGCGATCCGAAGGGCAATATTATGACAGAATACGAAGAAAAATTCTCCGCGCTCGGCCAGCCGATTTACCGGGCCGAAGTTGAATGGAGAACAAAAGACAGACTCTGATGCGGGAGTCTGTTTTTTTATGCCGCCATTTGCTACCATTACATCAGGAGGGATCAAGATGGAGACATTGAATATTGGGAATATTTCATTAACATGGCTGGACGGCGGTGTAACGCATATGGACGGCGGAGCGATGTTCGGCGTTGTCCCGAAGCCTTTATGGTCGAGAAAATACCCCGTAAATGACAAAAACCAGATTGAATTAAGAACAGACCCGATTCTGATCAGAACAAACGGCCTGAATCTATTGGTTGACGCGGGTATCGGCAGAGGGAAATTTTCTGATAAACAAAAAAGGAATTACGGTGTAACACAGGAATCCAATTTAAAACACTCTCTTCGTGAACTCGGGCTTTCCTGTGAGGACATTCATATTGCGGCGATGACCCATCTTCATTTTGACCATGCATGCGGCTTGACGGAATACAGCGGAGAGGAGCTTGTCTCTGTTTTCCCGAATGCCCGCATTATCACTTCTGCAACAGAGTGGCGCGAAATGAGAAACCCTAATATCAGATCGAAAAATACATATTGGAGAGAAAATTGGGAGGCGGTACAAGATCAGGTCGAAACCTTTGAGAACGAGTATCAGCTGACAGAAGGCATTACGATGCACCACACCGGCGGCCATAGCGACGGCCACAGCGTCATCGTCTTAGAAGACGGCGGGGAGACGGCTGTGCATTTTGCCGACCTGATGCCGACGAATGCGCATAAAAATCCGCTATGGGTGCTGGCATATGATGATTATCCGATGACCTCCATTCCGCAAAAGCAGAAATGGCAGACGTTCGCGGCAGAAAAAGACGCCTGGCTGATCTTCTATCACGATGCGATTTACAGAGCGGTAAAATGGGGAGAAGACGGCGAAGTGGCTGCATCTGTCAGACGGGAGAAAAAATAGGCGGATCGATGATTTACCTGTATGAATTTCGGGAATAAAAGCAAACCTAAGACAAATTGCTTTGAAAGGAAGAGACAGGTGAATCAATTTCAAGTGACGAAAGATGGAGAAATCAAAACAACTCTGCGCGGATTAGAAGTGCTTTCTACGCCTTTTTTAAATAAAGGGGTGGCCTTTACACAGGAGGAAAGAAAGGAACTCGGGCTCGAGGGATTTCTGCCGCCGAAAGTATTGACAATCGAAGAGCAGGCGAGGCGGGCCTACGAACAATTCAGTTCGCAGCCTGATGAGCTGAGCAAAAATGTGTACTTGACCGCTCTCCATGATCGGAATGAAACGTTATTTTACAGGCTGTTAAATGATCATTTAGGCGAAATGCTGCCGATCGTATATACGCCGACCGTCGGCACCGCGATCCAGCGTTACAGCCACGAGTACAGAAAACCCCGCGGTCTGTATTTGTCAATAGATGATCCTGAAGGAATGCGCGCCGCATTTCAGCAGTTCGGAAAAAATGAAAACATTGACTTAATCGTTGCCACAGATGCGGAGGGTATTCTGGGAATCGGTGACTGGGGCGTCGGCGGCATCGCCATTTCTGTCGGAAAACTCGCGGTGTATACGGCGGCGGCCGGAATTGATCCGTCACGAGTGCTTGCGGTCGTATTAGATGCCGGGACAAATCAAGAAAGCCTCTTAAATGACCCGCTGTACGTCGGAAACCAGCATTCAAGAGTGCGCGGCGAGAAATATGACCGCTTTATTGATGAGTATGTCTCGCTTGCCCGGGAAACATTCCCGAATGCGCTGCTTCATTGGGAGGATTTCGGTACGGCTAACGCCCGCGGCATATTAAAACGGTATAAAGATAAAGTCTGTACGTTTAACGATGACATTCAAGGAACGGGCGCGGTGTCGCTTGCAGCTGTTTTAGCGTGTGCGAAAGCATCAAAAGTGCCTTTAAAAGAGCATAAAGTCGTCGTCTTCGGCGCGGGAACGGCCGGTATCGGAATTGCTGAGCAGCTGCGCGAAGCCATGGTGCATGACGGATTAAGCGAAGAAGAATCATACAGCCGCTTTTGGTGTATCGACAGAAACGGATTGTTAACGGATGATATGAAGGACCTGCGTGATTTTCAGGTTCCGTACGCCCGCCCTGCTGATGAAGTGAAAGAGTACGGCCGCAGCGGTGAAGGCGGATCAATTGATCTGGCGGAGACGGTGCGTCAGGCCAAGCCGACGATCCTGATCGGCACATCCACCGTCTCAGGCGCATTTACGGAAGAAATCGTTAAAGAAATGGCCTCACATGTCAAACGGCCGGCTATTTTGCCGATGTCAAATCCGACGACATTATCAGAAGCAAAACCTGAAGATTTAATTAAATGGACGGAAGGCCGCGCGCTTGTCACAACGGGAAGTCCGTTCCCGCCTGTTGCGTATAACGGCGTTACCTACCATATCGGACAGGCGAACAACGCGCTCGTATTCCCGGGACTCGGGCTCGGCACGATTGTGACAAAAGCAAGGCTCATTACGGACAATATGTTCGTTGCCTGCGCGAATGCCATCGCCGGTATGGTGGACGTCGGCAAGCCGGGGGCGCCGATGCTTCCGAAAGTGGAGGATCTCAGGACGGTATCGGCAACAGTGGCGGTAGCCGTAGCTAAAGCTGCGATTCAGGACGGTGTAGCGGAAACGGAACCCGAGGATCTGATCCAAGCGGTGCAGGACGCGATGTGGAACCCCGTATATAAACGAATTCGGCCGATGTAACCGAATAAAGCCCAAAACGCTGATGGTTTTGGGCTTTATTTTTTGCTTGTCCGAATTATGAGGCGACAGAATCAATGACATCGACAATCTGGCCTGTTTTTGCATTGACCATAACTTCATATTGCTCCAGTTCGCCGAATGCCGAACGTGTCACGCCGGTTTTGTATACCTGGATGGTTTCTCCGTTTACCTGGTAGGGCTCGGGCTCTGTGTAAATCCATGATCCGTCTATCGGCCCGCGCTGTTTAAAAGCCGCTTTCACGATACGGAGCGCTTTTTCTGAAGAGATATAAGGTTTCATCGCATACTTTTTCACTGCGATGGCAGCGCATAATCCGACTCCTGCACCTAAGAGAAAATGACGTAATTTCAATATGAAGCACCTCCAATTATGTCGTAGTTTTTATTATACAGAAGATGCCAGACGGTGTTAAGTAAAGCGGCGGTTTTACAGCCCATTCAATCTGAGCGCTTGGAAAACAGTTGTTTTTCTAATAAAATAAAAGCATTACATAGAAATGAGGGGAAAATATGAATGAGGAAACGAAAACGCTTTTCCGGACGCTGACGCAGCTTCCCGGCGCACCGGGGAATGAACATCAGGTCCGCTCCTTTATGAAACGGGAGCTTGCGAAATATGCGGATGACATCGTGCAGGACAGACTCGGAAGTGTTTTCGGAGTAAGGCGCGGCGCTGAAGATGCGCCGACCGTTATGGTAGCCGGGCATATGGACGAAGTCGGGTTTATGGTGACACAGATTACGGATAACGGCATGCTGAGATTTCAGACGCTCGGCGGCTGGTGGAGCCAGGTGCTGCTTGCCCAGCGCGTCGAGGTGCAGACGGATAACGGACCGATTATCGGCGTCATCTCAAGCATCCCGCCCCACATTTTAACGGATGCCCAGCGCGCAAAGCCGATGGAGATCAAAAATATGATGATTGATATTGGTGCCGATGACAGAGAGGACGCGGTCAAAATGGGGATCAGACCGGGACAGCAGGTCGTGCCTGTCTGCCCGTTCACCCCGATGGCCAACGAGAAGAAAATATTGTCCAAAGCGTGGGATAACCGCTACGGCTGCGGGTTAAGCATTGAACTATTAAAAGAGCTGCACGGAAAAGACCTGCCGAACAATCTGTACGCCGGGGCCACCGTTCAGGAGGAAGTCGGCTTGAGAGGGGCGCAGACAGCGGCCAACATGACTCAGCCTGATCTCTTTTTCGCGCTTGATGCTAGCCCGGCAAATGATATGAGCGGCGATAAGGAGCTGTTCGGCCGTCTCGGCGAGGGGGTGCTGCTCCGCATTCTCGACAGAACGACGGTCATGCACCGCGGGATGAGAGAGTTCGTCCTTGATATGGCGGAAACGCACGATATCCCTTATCAATATTTCGCTTCAGGCGGGGGAACGGATGCCGGACGGGTCCACATATCAAACAGCGGGGTTCCGTCTGCCGTCATCGGCATTTGTTCAAGATACATTCATACAAATGCCGCTATCATCCATGTCGATGATTATGCCGCGGCGAAAGAAATGCTCATTAAGCTGGTCATGGCGAGTGACAAACAGACGGTCGAAACGATCAGAGAAAATGTGTAAAAAAATAAGCAGGACCGCATAAAGGCGGCCTGCTTATTCTGTTTCAAATAAATAAGAGAGTGCTTTCATCGCTTGATTGACGGTTTCGACCGTGATATTCGCTTTTCCGGAAAGCTCTTTCAGCGGATGATGAAGTTCTTTCGGACGGATGAGAATGAGCGGCTTTCCTTTTGCGATGGCATAAGAAGCATCCATCGCGGTATTCCACTGCTTATATTTCTCGCCAAACAGGGCGATCACAAAATCGGCTTTTTCCATCAGCACCTCTGTACGGAAATTGTTGATATCAGAAGCTCTGGCGTCTTTTAAAACAGAATCGGGCTGCACGCCCATAATCTCTTCTCCGATATTGTCTGAGCGTTCATGGTTTTCCATCGGGCCGACAAACGTAATCGGCAGGTCCAGCGATGTTGCTTTTTGTTTGATCTCGTCCCGCCAATTACTGTGGATTTCACCCGCTAAATACACGACAAACTGCATCTTTTGCCCCTCCTTATGTACATATTCAGATTTTCGTACGGCTACAAGCAAAATGGTAAACGAAACTTGCTTGATAATGCAAATGAAATATGATAATGATATTGCATATAGTTGGTCTTGCTGTAAACAGTCTGGTATGATCCAATTGGACAAACATCAGCATATAAAAAACTCATAATCCAGATGGAGGAATGACAATGAAAAAGATTGAAAGCACGGAAGAATTGCAAAAAGCGGTACAAGACGATTGGGCGGTATTTATGTTTTCAGCGGATTGGTGCCCGGACTGCCGCTTTGTGGAGCCGTTTCTCCCTGAGCTGGAAGCGGACTTTCCTGAATTCACTTATTACTACGTAGACCGCGATCAATTTATTGATACATGCGCGGAATGGGAAATTTACGGCATTCCGAGCTTTGTTGTGTTTAACGGAGGAAAAGAAGTGAACCGCTTCGTCAGCAAAGACCGTAAAACAAAAGAAGAAATTGAGCAATTTTTAACCGATTCCCTTGCTAAAGCATAAAGGAGGCCACGGGCTTTGAAAATGACGTCAAGGAAGCTGGCGGATTTATTAAAACAGCGCCTGCAGCACGAGAACCGATCCTTCTTTTTTGACAGAGAAAAAGACACCCTCCGTGTTGAGGATCAAACGACCAAAAAAGGCATCACATTGGAGCTCCCGCCTATCATTGCGAAGTGGGAGACGAAAAAAGAAGAAGCGATCGACGAAATCGTCTACTATGTGTCAGAAGCAATGGAGGCGATGGAAGGCAGCGGACAGGAGATGTCCGGAAAGGAAGCCGGAATCTATCCGGTCATCCGCTCCACATCATTTCCCGATCAAACGAGCGACGGCATTCCGCTCGTGTATGATGACCATACGGCCGAAACGAGAATCTACTACGCGCTTGACCTCGGCAAGACGTACCGCTTAATTGACAGCCGTATGCTCGAGAAAGAAAACTGGACAAAAGAACGGATCAGGGAGACGGCGTCATTCAATCTCCGCTCTCTTCCTTCAGTTGTGAAACAGGATACGGTTGCGGACAATTATTTTTATTTTTTCAGGGCGAATGACGGCTATGACGCCAGCCGGATTCTCAATGACTCGATTCTTCATGAATACAAGCAGGCCGCTGAAGGCGAATTGGCGATTTCCGTCCCGCATCAGGATGTATTAATACTTGCTGACATTCGAAATGAATCGGGTTATGATATTTTAGGGCAAATGTCCATGAGCTTCTTTGCAAGCGGCACGGTGCCGATTACGGCCCTTTCATTTCTGTATAATGAAGGCAGACTGGAACCTGTGTTTATCATGGCGAAAAGCCGGCCGAAAAAGGATTAGAAAGGATTTTTCTTATGAACGCTTTTTACAATAAAGAAGGTGTGGGAGATACGCTTCTGATCTCTCTTAAAGATGCGGCACGCGAAGAAATCGGCTATGAAAGAGAAGGCGATGTCGTCAGAATCTTTAACAAAGAAACAAAAGAAACGACGGGCTTTAACATTTTTAACGTGTCTTCTTACTTACAGATTGAGGACAACGGCCCCGTCGCTTTGTCTGAGACATTCGTTCAGGATGTGAATGAAATACTGAACAGAAACGGTGTTTCAGAAACGCTGACAGTTGACCTTTCTCCGAAATTTGTTGTCGGTCACGTTGAATCGAAAGAAAAACATCCGAATGCGGATAAACTGAATATCTGCCAAGTGAATGTGGGAGAGGAAACCCTTCAAATCGTTTGCGGCGCGCCGAACGTGGACAAAGGGCAAAAAGTCGTCGTCGCTAAAGTCGGCGCGGTGATGCCGAGCGGGCTTGTGATTAAAGACGCTGAATTAAGAGGCGTTCCGTCAAGCGGCATGATCTGCTCCGCGAAAGAACTCGCTTTGCCGGATGCGCCGGCGGAAAAAGGGATTCTTGTTCTTGAAGACAGCCGCGAGGCCGGCGAAGCATTTCAATTCTAACTCCCATAAATAAGCGCACAGAATCGAATGATGTGAGAGAAAGCCGTTAAGCAGGTCTGCTTAACGGCTTTCTTCAGTTGGGAGCTTAATCTTTTCTGAGCCGCCCGGCAATGGTATACTAAATATCGTCCCAGACTACTAAAAAGGGAGTTAGAGAGTGATTAAACATGAGTTGGCTGAATAAATTTTTCGACTTATTTTTAGGTGAAAAAGAAGAAGAGCATGAACGTGAACCAAACACGCATGCCCAAATCCCGAAACAGCAGATACCGGATCAGCCAGAAGGCAAATTCACGCGCATGGAAGATCCTAAAATATATTACGAATATCCGAAAGGGAATTTCCGCTTCCCTGTCGTTCCGGACGGCTATAAGCGAACGGAGCAAAACCAAAGACAGCGGGAAAGGCACGAACGCCGCCAGCCGTCCCGGGATTATGCCGCCGGGAAGGAGCAAACCGAGCGGAAACAGCATACACATAAAGAGCCTGATACGGTGAAAAAGCCCTTTAAACCGTCATCCATTCCTTCACCGGTTTACGGCTTTCAATCTCAGCACAGCATAAAAAAAGCGCCTATATCCGAAAAGCGGCGTGAAGAGAACGTAACACTGCTGTCAGAGGAGGAATTTGTTCCGCCAAAAGCCGGTCAGGAAACGGAAAAAGAGCCCGTCTTCACAACATCCGGCATAACAAAACAGACGAATGACCGGCCAGAACAGTTTACGAAACAAGAAACGGAAGAAATCCCGGCCGTTAAAAAAGAGGAGCTTCACACCGAGGCTGAGAATGCAAAAGAGCAAGTGTTTGCAGCAGCAGAACCGCAGCAGACTGAAGAGCGGGAGCACACGGAAAGCGCGGAGTCTGCCGGCTTTACAGAAGAACAAGAGCATGAACAAACCCGCCCGCAGCCTATTAAAGAGCCTGAGTATGAAGCATCCCGAACGGCTGAAAACACAGAGGAACAAGCGGCGCCGCAGGAGGAATATCAGGAGCCTGAGCCGGAAAAAGCACCGCCTTTTGAAACCGCAGAAGAAACGGTGTATACATACACAGAACCCGGATACGATGAGGAAGTTCAGCCGCAGTCTGAAGACAAGCCCGAATCAGCTGAAACCGACGCGGAACAGGAAGCAGACTCTCAGCCTGAGTACAATGCAGTCACGCGGCATTCAGACCCCGAGCCTGAACCTGCAAGCATCGAGACGGCCGATGCCCCGTCCCGGCCTGCCGAAGAAAAAACGGAGCATCACGGACAGCCTCAGACTGTGAGAAAAGCGGAGCGGCCGAAAGAGCGCAATGTACCGTTTAACGTCATGATGCTTAAAAGCGATAAACACAAGCAGGCGAAGACGCCAGAGGGCGGAGCGAGCTATGTCTTTCCGAATCTGTCGCTTCTGGACGTCCCGCCGGCGCAAAGACATGACGACCAATCGTGGATTGAAGAACAGCGCGAGCTTTTAAACGTTACACTGAAAAACTTTAATGTGCGCGCCCAAGTCGTTCATGTCACACAAGGCCCGTCCGTCACACGTTTTGAAGTGCATCCTGAGCCCGGAGTTAAAGTAAACAAAATTACAAACTTAGCAGATGATATTAAACTGAGCCTGTCTGCCAAGGATATTCGGATTGAGGCGCCGATCCCCGGTAAAAACACGATCGGCATTGAAGTTCCGAACCGCGTAAGCAAAGTCGTTGATTTAAGGCAGATGATCAGAAGCGCCGCTTTCAGGACGAATCCGTCTCCGCTTACAGCCGCGCTCGGTGTCGATATTTCCGGAAACCCGGTCGTCATTGATTTGAAAAAGATGCCGCACGGGTTGATAGCGGGTGCGACAGGATCGGGAAAAAGCGTCTGCATCAATACCATTTTGGTCAGTCTGCTTTATAAGGCGGATCCGAGTGATGTCAAAATGCTTCTGATTGATCCGAAAATGGTCGAGCTTGCGCCTTATAACCAAATTCCGCATTTGGTCAGCCCCGTCATCACGGACGCCAAAGCCGCGACCGCCGCGTTAAAATGGGTTGTGGAAGAGATGGAACGGCGATATGAACTGTTTGCCCATTCGGGTGTGAGAGATATCGGCCGCTTTAATGAATTAACCGCCGATCATAAGACAGGCGAAAAGCTTCCGTACCTCGTAGTGGTCATTGATGAGCTTGCCGATTTAATGATGGTCGCGCCGAACGATGTGGAAGAAAGCATTGCCAGAATCGCGCAGAAAGCGAGAGCCTGCGGCATTCATCTGCTTGTCGCGACACAGCGTCCGTCTGTCGATGTCATTACCGGAATGATCAAGGCAAACATACCGACGAGGATTGCATTCTCCGTCTCAAGCCAGGTAGATTCCAGAACAATCATCGACATGGCGGGAGCGGAAAAGCTGCTCGGAAAAGGCGACATGCTGTACTGGGAAAACGGTACCGGAAAACCGGTGCGCCTGCAGGGCAACTTTGTATCCGACAGAGAAATTGACCGCGTCGTCTCTCATGTCAGAAAGCAGCTGCCGCCTTCTTATTTGTTTGAACAGGAAGAACTGATCAGGCAGGGAACCGCCCTCAAGGAAGAAGACGAACTGTTTCCTGAGGCGTGCCAATTCGTCGTGGAGCAAAACAGCGCCAGCACCTCAAGCCTTCAAAGAAGGTTCAGAATCGGTTATAACCGCGCCGCGAGGCTGATTGACATGATGGAAGCCGAAGGCATGATCTCAGAAGCGAAGGGCAGCAAACCCCGTGAAGTGCTGATTACGGCCGCTGACATTGCTCAAGAATAAGAATATCGTTCATTTTTCTCACAAACATGGTATGATAGTGGATGGACCATCAAAACTGCATCACTGTCACGCGCTGAAATATCATGCGGCAGGTTTAATCAAAAAGAAAGTTACAGATACTGACGATAACGTAAAAATAAATGGAAGCGCCGCTGTGCGGGCTTTTTGCCCGCGGCGGTCGCAAAATGAAATGAGCGTCATATACTGGGGAACAGATAGACGTTTGTTGGAGGTACGATTATGACTGTTTATCATTTTGTTGGAATAAAAGGGACAGGTATGAGCCCGCTTGCTCAAATCCTGCATGATACAGGGTATCAGGTGCAGGGATCGGATATCGAGAAGCAGATTTTCACTCAGGCTGCCCTTGAAAAAAGAAATATCCCGATCTATCCGTTCAGCGCCGATAATATCAAACCGGGCTTAACGGTAATCGCCGGAAACGCATTCCCTGATTCTCATCCGGAAATCGCAAAGGCGCTCGCTGAAGGGATTCCTGTCATCAGATATCATAAATTTTTAGCTGAATATATGAAAAAATACACAAGTGTCGCGGTAACGGGCGCACACGGCAAGACGTCCACAACGGGCCTCTTGGCACACGTGATGCAGCAGGCGAAGCCGACTTCGTTTCTTATCGGGGACGGAACGGGCAGAGGAAATGAAAGCAGCGAATACTTTGTATTTGAAGCCTGCGAGTACCGCCGTCATTTCTTGAGCTATCAGCCTGATTATGCGATTATGACGAATATTGATTTTGACCACCCTGATTATTTCGCCAACATTGACGATGTGTTTGATGCTTTCCAAAACATGGCGCTTCAAGTCAACAAAGGCATCATTGCCTGCGGTGATGACGAGTACCTGCCGAAAATTCACGCCAATGTGCCTGTCGTGTATTACGGCACGGGAGAAGAAAATGATTTTCAAGCGAGAAACATCGTGAAAAATACGGAAGGCACGACATTTGACGTCTTTGTCCGCAATACGTTTTACGATACGTTCTACATCCCGGCATACGGGCATCACAATGTCCTCAATTCCTTAGCGGTTATTGCGCTCTGCCACTATGAAGAGATAGACGTGAACATGATTAAGCGCGGACTTGAATCATTCGGCGGCGTCAAACGCAGATTCAATGAAAAAGTGATCGGCAGCCAGGTACTGATCGACGACTACGCCCACCATCCGACTGAAATCAAAGTCACGATTGAGGCGGCGTGCCAAAAATATCCCGAACGTGAAATCATCGCGGTATTTCAGCCGCATACGTTTACACGGACGCAATCATTCCTTGATGAATTCGCAGAAAGTTTAAGCGCGGCCGATCGCGTGTATCTGTGCGACATTTTCGGCTCTGCCCGCGAGAACGTCGGCAAGCTCACGATCACGGATCTTCAGGAAAAAATCGCTAACGCAGAACTCATTGAAGAAAATGACACATCCGTGTTAAAAGCGCATGAAGGCGCAGTGCTGATCTTCATGGGCGCCGGAGACATTCAAAAATATATGAGAGCCTATGAAAACGTCATAGCGTAACGAAAAAGCAGTGGGGCTCTCACTGCTTTTTTGCGCGTGCTGCAAAGGGATTTACCGAGAAACGGAGAAATAGTATACATACAGATCTTTCATATATGTTTATCATTTTAAGAATTGGGTATATACCACTATATCCTGCATTAAGGAGGTATTAGATGATCATCATTCTTTACTTAAGCGTCGCACTCATTGCCGTTGCATTTCTCATCCTCGTCATCTATCTGTCCAAAACATTAAAGTCCGTGCAGATGACTTTAACAAACGTTGCCTCGACTTTAGACGGCCTTGAAGGGCAGATGAAAGGCATTACCGCAGAGACAACCGAGCTGTTACATAAGACAAACCGTCTCGCGGAAGACATTCAGGAAAAATCAGAGAAATTAAATACGGTTGTCCATGCTGTCCAGGAAGTGGGAACTTCCGTCCAGCAGTTTAATACATCCATAAAGCAGGCAGCAGGTTCCGTTACGGCCTCTGTAAGAGAGAATCAGGATAAGATCAGTCAGGTTGTCACCTGGAGCCAGGCCGCTATGGAAATATGGGACAAGTGGAAGCAAAAGAAAAAAACATCGCTTTAATCATAAGAAAAATCCACTAAGGAGGAATCATAATGAGCAAAGATGGAATCAATAGTAAGGATTTTTTAATCGGAACGCTGATCGGGGGAATTATCGGCGCGACAACGGCGTTGTTTCTGGCGCCTAAATCAGGTAAGGAGCTGCGCGACGATCTCGGCAGTCAGGCTTCTGCGTTAAAGGATAAGACGGACAGAATGACGGCCGACGCGAAAGAAAAAGGCTCTCAATATGTCAGCATCGCCAAAGACAAAACATCTAATATCACCCAGCTGGTAGCTGATCAGTCAGGCCAGATTATGAATAAAGTGAAGGATTTAAAAGACCGTTCTAAGAGCACACTAACCGAGAAAGCCGAAGAGACGAGAAGCGAAATGCAGGACACGGCCCAAAGCATCAAGGCCGAAGCGGAAAAAGCCGGTCAGGCAAATCGCTGATCCTCAATAAGGAGAGATAACCGACATGACAAAACAGCTGATATCGTCTGAAGAAGAGTTCAAAAATGCCGCTGAGAAAGAAAACACGCTCGTGTTTTTGAAACACAGCACAACCTGCCCGATCAGCCAAGCCGCGTTTCAGGAGTTTGACGCCTTTGCATCGGCGCATTCGGAAGTGCCTTCTTATTACCTGCAGGTGCAGGACAGCCGGCCGCTTTCAAACTATATCGCCGAGACATACGGCGTGAAACATGAAAGCCCGCAAGTATTCGTCATTGCAAACGGCGAAGTGAAATGGCACGCGTCTCATTCACAAATCACAAAAAACGCAATAGAGGAGCACCTTTCATAATTGCTGGCCGCCGGTTGATACCGGCGGTTTTTTTTTTGAAAAAAACTATTGATCATTTCAGCCGGATCATGTAGGATATCAATATATACTGCTTCAACGCATAAAAGCTTAAAAGCGTTTTGGTGATAAAGACGAATGTGAAAAAATTTATTATTTCATATTCCTATTTTCGCATAACTGTAGTAAGATGCATGTTAACCATTAAAATAAAACATAGCATAGAAGGGATGAAAAAGATGAGCAACAAGGAATTAGAGAGCCTAAGACAGCAGGCAGACGCACTAAACTTAGAAATCCTTAAATTAATCAATGAACGCGGAGCCGTTGTAAAAGAAATCGGTAAAGCAAAGGAAGCACAGGGTGTCAACCGATTTGACCCTGTCAGAGAGCGTACAATGCTTAACCGCATTATTGAAAGCAATGACGGCCCATTTGAAAACTCAACGATCCAGCATATTTTCAAAGAAATTTTCAAAGCCGGACTTGAACTTCAAGAAGAGGATCACAGCAAAGCGTTGCTCGTCTCCCGGAAGAAAAAAGCAGAAGATACGATCGTTGATATTAAAGGTGAAAAAATCGGTGACGGCGATCAGAGATTCATCGTCGGACCTTGTGCCGTAGAAAGCTATGAGCAGGTTGCCGAAGTAGCGGCCGCAGCGAAAAAACAAGGCATTAAAATCCTGCGCGGGGGTGCGTTTAAACCCCGCACAAGTCCGTATGATTTCCAAGGTCTCGGCGTAGAAGGCCTGCAAATTCTTAAACGCGTCGCTGATGAATATGACCTCGCGGTGATCAGTGAAATCGTAACGCCCGCCCACATTGAGCAAGCGATTGATTACATTGACGTCATTCAGATCGGCGCGCGGAACATGCAAAACTTTGAATTGCTGAAAGCCGCCGGTTCCGTTAAAAAGCCGGTATTGTTAAAACGCGGTCTTGCCGCAACAATTTCAGAGTTCATCAATGCAGCTGAATACATCATGTCACAAGGAAACGACCAAATCATTCTTTGTGAGCGCGGAATCAGAACGTACGAAACGGCAACGAGAAACACACTCGACATTTCTGCCGTGCCGATTTTGAAACAGGAAACTCACTTGCCGGTGTTTGTTGACGTCACACACTCAACAGGCCGCCGCGATCTCCTGCTTCCGACAGCAAAAGCGGCGCTTGCGATCGGCGCTGACGGCGTGATGGCCGAAGTTCACCCTGATCCTTCCGTTGCCCTTTCAGACTCTGCGCAGCAGATGGATATACCTGAATTCGAGAAATGGCTGAACGAATTAAAGCCAATGCTGAAAGTAAAAGCATAATACAACGTTCCGCTCTTTAAAGGCCGCCTCGCGCGGCTTTTTTTTCGTATCTTCATTTTATTTAATTATAAAATGAAAGTGAACGTTTTCATCACTGGGAAAAACGTGTATAATTTCATGAGAGATATTTAAATTTGATGAATAATGAAAAATAATGTACACTACTGACTTACGCTTACAATCATAAACGACAGAATGCGAAATCGTACGACATTTCTTTACATAAAGTGTTTATGCTATAGATAAGGATAAGTGTATCCAGTAAAAGGAGTGGTTTCAGTGAGCAACATTACGATATACGATGTGGCCAGAGAAGCAAATGTCAGTATGGCGACTGTTTCCCGCGTCGTGAACGGCAACCCGAATGTAAAACCGACGACCAGAAAAAAAGTATTGGAAGCCATTGACCGGCTCGGCTATCGCCCGAACGCGGTGGCAAGAGGGCTTGCAAGCAAAAAAACGACTACGGTCGGCGTCATCATCCCTGATATCTCAAGCATTTTCTACTCTGAACTTGCGCGTGGAATTGAAGATATCGCGACGATGTACAAATATAATATTATTTTAAGCAACTCGGACCAAAATCTTGAGAAAGAACTGCATCTGTTAAATACGATGCTCGGCAAACAAGTGGACGGTATCGTATTTATGGGCGGCAACATTACGGACGAGCATGTCGAAGAATTTAAGCGCTCTCCTGTGCCGATCGTCTTGGCGGCATCAGTGGAAGAACAGGGCGAGACGCCTTCTGTCGCCATTGATTATGAACAGGCGATTTATGATGCCGTTAAGCTTTTCATTGATAAAGGGCATCGGGATATTGCATTCGTCTCCGGACCGATGCAAGAGCCGATCAACCGTTCGAAAAAACTGCAAGGGTACAAACGGGCGCTTGAAGAAGCGGCGATTCCGTTTAACGAGCAATTCGTAGCGGAAGGCGATTACACCTATGATTCCGGTATGGAGGCGCTTCAAAGCTTGATGGGCCTTGACCGGAAACCGACGGCGATTCTTTCTGCGACGGATGAAATGGCCCTCGGCATTATCCATGCGGCCCAAGATCAAGGTCTTTCGATACCTGATGATCTTGATATTATCGGTTTTGACAATACGAGATTGAGCCTGATGGTCCGCCCTCAGCTTTCAACAGTCGTGCAGCCTACGTACGATATCGGCGCCGTGGCGATGAGACTTTTGACAAAACTGATGAACAAAGAGCCGGTTGAAGAGCAGGTCGTCGAATTGCCTCACCGCATCGAATTAAGACAATCAACCAAGTCATAAAAAAACGGAAAAGCAAGCTTCACTCTGAGGGGTGGAATCTTGCTTTTTTACTTGAGTAAGGAGAAGATATGAAACGTTTTGATTATCTGACGCCCGTTGGCTTTATGTTAGGCTGTATTATTGTCGCAATCGGTATTCTGTCAGGGACGGGACTGGCGGGAATCAGTTCATTTTTAGATCTGACTTCTTTTTTAATCGTCACAGGCGGCCTTGCTGCGGCGATCTTTATCAGCTTTCCGCCGAGGGATTTAAAGAAAATCCCTTCTGTTCTGAAACAGGTATTCTCCCGTCAGGATGACAATGTGAAAGAGCTTGTCAGAGTATTTGTCAGCCTTTCGGAGCAGGCGCGCAGGCAGGGGCTTCTGTCTCTGGATGACCAGGCGCGTGAGATCAAGGATCCGTTTTTAAAAAAAGGGCTTTTGCTTGCGATTGACGGCTGGGACGAGGAAACGATCCGGCTGGTGATGGATTCTGAGATCGCCGCGATGGAAGAAAGACACAGAAAAGGTAGACGCGTTTTTGAAAAAGCCGGTGATTTCGCACCCGCCTGGGGAATGATCGGGACGCTCGTCGGACTCGTTCTCATGCTCAAAAACTTAAATGACCCGCATACCCTCGGACCGAACATGGCTGTTGCGCTATTGACGACGCTGTACGGAGCGCTGCTTGCCAACTTGGTATTTATCCCAATCGCGGCAAAGCTTGAAGAAAAAACGGAAAGTGAAATTTTCATCAAACAGGTCATGATCGAAGGGGTTGTCGGCATCCAATCGGGCAAAAATCCCCGCAACCTCGAAAGTCAGCTCGTCGTCTTCAGCTCAAGAGAAGACTGGCGTAAAGGACAGCCTGCGAACAAGAAAAAGGGCGCTGTCCATGAAGCTTAGAAAAGAGCGTTTTGAAAGAAGAAACAAACCGGAACATTCCGGCGGTTCACCGAGATGGATGGTGACGTTCGCTGACTTGATCACGCTCATTCTCGTGTTCTTTATATTGCTTTTTTCGATGTCGCAAATAGACGCGGAAAAATTTCAATCTGCCGTTTCATCGATTCATACAAACGGCAGCGGGGGTGAACCGGCGTCATCAGACAAAGCAAACGAAAATAAAGAACAGGATTTGCTCCTGCAAAACGTGAAGACATACATAAAAGCGCATCATTTGAGTTCGAAATTGACGGCGAAGCGCGATGAGCGCGGAGTGGTTCTGGTGCTTCAGGAGGCCGTTCTGTTTCAGACAGGAAAAGCGGATGTGCTGAAAAACGCCGAGCCGGTTCTGCATCAGATCGCGGTGCTTTTAAAAACAATTCCGAATGACATACAGGTAGAAGGCCATACGGACAGCCGCCGGATTTCCACCTATCAATTTCCGTCAAATTGGGAGCTGTCGTCTGCAAGAGCGGCGAGTGTGATCCGGTATTTTACCGCGAATGAAGACTTTTCCGCCAAACGGTTTATCTCTGCCGGGTATGCGGATACGAAACCTGTGAAGGACAACAAAAGTCCCGGACATATGAAAGAAAACCGCCGTGTAGAAATTGTGATCAAAAAAACGACCTCCTCATAAGGTCGTTTTTTATTTAGTTTTATACCGCTGCTCAGACCGGATGGCAAAAAGTGCTTTTTCCACGGTTTGGGCATTTTTTTCTGAAATTTCTTCTTTGCGGGGAATCGGAGGATATAATTGTTCAGGATCACTCCAAAAAGCGGGCAACGTGCAGGGGGAGTGCTTCTGCCATTTATCAATCCATTTCTGCGGTATGCGCTCCCCGGGATCAATCCCTTTCATCTCAAGCCAAATACGGCTCCATGCTCTCGGGACGACTCTCCAAATATCGTATCCGCCGCCGCCGACCGCGATCCATCTGCCGCTGCAAAATTGATGGGCTAATGAATGAGCGAGCCGCGGGATCTCCTGATAAATGGAGATTGTATTGGACAGGTGTGTCAATGGGTCGTAATAATGGGCGTCCGCACCGTTTTGGGTAAGAATCACATCCGGCTTAAAAAAAGCCGCGATTTCTGAGGCGGCCGTATTGTAAGCGTGAAGAAAGGAATCGTCCTCTGTGAAAGCGTCCAGCGGAATGTTAAAAGAATAGCCGTAGCCCTGCCCGCTTCCTTTTTCCAGTACCTGTCCCGTCCCGGGAAATAAATAACGCCCGGTCTCGTGAAAAGAAACAGTGCAGACATCAGACCTGTCGTAAAACGTAAATTGAACGCCGTCGCCGTGATGGGCGTCTGTATCAATGTATAACACTTTTGCCCCGTAGTTCTTCTGGATGTATTGGATGGCCACGGCGCTGTCATTATAGATACAAAAGCCTGAGGCCCTGCCGCGGAAGCCGTGGTGAAGGCCGCCTCCTAAATTGCAGGCGTGGCTAGCTTGTCCCGTCATGACATAATCAGCCGCCGTTAAGGTGCCGCCCACCAGAAGTGACGCGGCTTCATGCATGCCGGCAAAAACGGGGGTGTCTTCCGTTCCGAGACCGTAGCTTTCTCCTTCTGCGGCAGGGAGCCGGCCCGCACCCGCTAGTTCCACCGCCTGTATATAATCCTCCGTATGAACGAGAGCCAGCTCTTCTTTAGCGGCCGTGCGCGGTGTGACGATATCTCCTTCGTCAAACGCACCCGCCGCCTGAAGCAGATCGTATGTTAAAAGCACACGACGCTGATTGAACGGATGTTCCTGATGAAATTGATACGTCTGATAAGAAGGCGAGTAAACAAAAACGCTGTCTCTCATGGCTGATCCCTCAAATGTTTCGGCCATAAGACATTGTATCCGGCTTCTTGAACGGAACGGATAAAAGGGAGCGGATTCATCGTCTTCACCCGGAAGACGAGAATGTTTGACCCGGCGGAATCATGGGGATAGACGAGCACACTCAGGATTTGCAGCTGAAGATCACGGCACATGCAGCTGAGATCAGCAAGACTTTTTGTCATATCCGTCACCAGGATTTCCACCTGTGATCCCGGCTGGGCCGCGCCTGTCAGGCTGACGAAAGTCCGGAGCACGTCGGTTTTCGTTAAAATGCCCGTCAGCTTATGGTTTACCGTAATCGGCAGACAGCCGATGCCGTGCTCATAAAAGGAAGCGGATATTTCTTCCACAAAGTCAAGCGGATGAGCGCAGATGACATTCCGCTTCATAATGGTCTCCACTTTGTTTGTCAGAAATGCGCCGCGTTCCTTTTGTTCGAAGCTGCCGGGGCCGGCCTGTTTAATGTCTCTGTCTGTGACAATACCGATGACGTGCAGCTCGTCGTCGATGACAGGGAGATGGCGGATATGATATATCTTCATTTTACGGACGGCTGTTTCAATGGAGTCGTGTTTTGAGACGGTGATGACGTCCCGTTTCATGATTTGTTCTGCAATCATCTTTTTATCCCCTTTGTATGTCAGTCAATACATAAATCGCTGATAAAAACGAAGCCTGTCGAACTGTTCAATTGACTCCTGACTGACGTGCCTGCCGATGCGGGCCATCAGACAATTGGCCGGATGAGAGCTGATTTCGGGTTCATCCGTTGCGAACCAGACAAGACCCCCGGCATTCATCATCTTTTCCATGATCTTTCTGTATTCCCACACATCTTTTTTCATTCCTTTTAAATCCCAATGCCAGTAATATTCCGTCGTCATGATGATGTACCGTTCCATCTGTTCATCCATCATGCTGACTGTCAGCAAAGTTTTTCCGACAGAACAGCCCCTGTAGCCGGGAGCGACCTCGATCGCCCCGAGTTCAAGGAGGTCTTCCATATTTCCGTCAGACCACCGTTCAAGCGGATCAGGATATAAATACGTCACATAGCCGATAATCGTCTGTCCGTCCCTGGCAATAATGATCCGACCTTCAGGAAGCCCGGCGATCTCGATTAACGCTTTGTGCTGTTCATGAGGAAGGCGAAAGGCTGTCAGGCCTTCATGAAACTCATACTGTGCTAGGTCCTCTGGAGGAACGGGCCCTTCTACCAAAAGAGGGCCGGCTGCTGTCTGAATTGATGAAGAATGATACGTTTTATGATGTTTCACTGATTCACCGCCTGTCGGTTCTTAATAAAAACACATCTCTTTTAAGCATAACAAAATATAAAGCGTTTTCAATAGTGTTGTAATTTATATTTTAAAAATTGAGAAAACTGTGAACATCTACTATAATTAGTCTATAGATAAGCAAAGGGGGATGTTGCATGAATTTGAAAGCGTTGCCGGCGGAAAAGGGGAATTATCATCTGCGAAATTATGAGGAAACGTACCGCAGCTTCGATTGGAAAGAGGTCGAAGCTGCATTTTCCTGGCATCAGACGGGGAAGCTGAATGCGGCGTACGAAGCGATTGACCGTCATGCCGAATCATTTCGAAAAAACAAAGTAGCGCTGTATTACAAGGACGCAAACCGGGATGAAAAATACACATTTAAAGAAATGATGGAGGAATCGAACCGGGCGGGAAATGTACTGAGACGGTATGGAAACGTGGAAAAAGGGGACCGCGTTTTTATTTTCATGCCGCGTTCGCCGGAGCTTTACTTTATCATGCTCGGCGCAATTAAAATCGGTGCGATCGCCGGTCCTTTATTTGAAGCGTTTATGGAAGGCGCCGTCAAAGACCGCCTCTTGAACAGCCAGGCAAAGGTTGTCGTGACAACACCTGAACTGGCCGAACGGATTCCGGCGGACAGCCTGCCCGACCTCGAGCATATTTTCATTGTCGGCGGCAGCAAAGAAGCGGGAGATAAAATCATTCATTATGATAAAGCGGCTGAGGGAGAAAGCACGAAACTTGATATTGAATGGATGGACAGAAGAGACGGCTACCTGCTTCACTACACATCAGGGTCTACCGGAACGCCTAAAGGTGTGCTCCACGTTCATGAAGCCATGATTCAGCAATACCAGACCGGCAAGTGGGTGCTTGATCTTAAAGAAGACGATATTTACTGGTGCACTGCGGACCCGGGCTGGGTGACCGGGACGGTGTACGGGATATTTGCGCCGTGGCTGAACGGAGCGGCGAATGTGATCGTCGGCGGCAGATTCAGTCCGGAAAACTGGTACGGCACGATTGAGAAGCTCGGTGTCAGCGTCTGGTACAGCGCTCCAACGGCTTTCAGAATGCTTATGGGCGCCGGAGATGAAATGGCATCCAGATTTGACCTTACTTCACTTCGTCACGTCCTGAGTGTCGGAGAACCTTTGAACCCCGAGGTCATCAAGTGGGGACATAAAGTATTCGGCAAGCGCATCCACGACACGTGGTGGATGACAGAAACAGGCGGACAGCTCATTTGCAATTATCCTTGCATGGAGATCAAGCCGGGTTCAATGGGGAAACCGATTCCGGGAGTGGAAGCGGCGATCGTTGACAATCAGGGAAATGAGCTTCCGCCGTACCGAATGGGAAATCTCGCCATTAAAAAGGGCTGGCCGTCGATGATGGATTCCATTTGGAACAACAAAGAGAAATATGATTCTTATTTCATGCCGGGCGGCTGGTATGTTTCCGGAGATTCTGCTTATATGGATGAAGATGGTTATTTCTGGTTCCAAGGCAGAGTCGATGATGTCATCATGACATCCGGCGAGCGTGTCGGCCCGTTTGAAGTCGAAAGCAAACTTGTTGAACATCCGGCGATTGCCGAAGCCGGCGTCATCGGAAAGCCGGACCCTGTCCGGGGAGAAATTATTAAAGCGTTTATCGCGCTCAGAGAAGGGCATGAGCCATCCGATCAGCTGAAGGAGGACATTCGCCTCTTTGTAAAACAGGGGCTTGCCGCGCATGCCGCACCGCGGGAAATTGAATTCAAAGATAAACTTCCGAAAACACGGAGCGGAAAAATCATGAGACGTGTGCTGAAGGCGTGGGAGCTGAACCTGCCGGCAGGCGACCTGTCCACAATGGAAGATTAAAGCCGGCGTTGACATCGTATCTTATTTATGTTAAAAATGAGTAAGCTTCATACGAAAAGGTTTTGATTGAGACAAGTAGGGTATCTGATTGTTCAAGAGAGCTGATGGCCGGTGAAAATCAGCACATAAGATATGCCGAATACACTCATGAACCGCTTTTGCGAACAAAGCCATTCCAAGGCTTTCAGTAGTGAAAGAACGGACACGGTCCGTTATCAAAAAGAGTGATAAAAGCTTTTTTATGCTTTTATTAGTAGGGTGGTACCGCGATTATATCGTCCCTTCGTTTTAAACGAAGGGGCGTTTTTTATTTTCATAAACAAAGGAGCAGACAAAATGACTAACTTATTAGAGGATTTATCATTCCGCGGCTTAATCCAGCAAATGACGGATGAAGAAGGACTGAATAAACAGCTGAACGAAGAAAAAATCCGTTTATACTCAGGGTTTGACCCGACGGCTGACAGCCTGCACATCGGACACCTTCTGCCGATATTGACACTGCGCCGTTTCCAGCTTGCAGGCCATCATCCGATTGCGCTTGTAGGCGGCGCGACGGGACTGATTGGCGATCCGAGCGGCAAAAAAGCGGAACGTACGTTAAATACTCAGGATATCGTTGTCGAATGGTCGCAAAAAATTAAAAATCAGCTTTCCCGATTTTTAGATTTCGAGGCCGGAGAAAACCCCGCTGTCATAGCGAACAACTTTGACTGGATCGGAAAGCTGAGCATCATTGAATTTCTCCGCGACGTCGGAAAGAACTTCGGAATTAACTACATGCTTGCGAAAGATACTGTAAGCTCAAGAATTGAAACCGGAATTTCTTACACGGAATTCAGCTACATGATCCTGCAATCCTACGATTTTCTGAATCTGTACAGAGAAAAGAACTGCAAACTCCAAATCGGAGGCAGTGACCAGTGGGGCAACATCACGGCCGGTCTTGAACTGATCAGAAAATCAGAAGAAGATGGGGCGAAAGCTTTCGGTCTTACCATTCCGCTCGTCACAAAAGCTGACGGCACGAAATTCGGCAAAACGGAAGGCGGCGCCATTTGGCTTGATAAAGAAAAAACATCGCCGTACGAATTCTACCAGTTCTGGATCAATACAGATGACCGCGACGTCGTCAAATACTTAAAATACTTTACTTTCTTATCAAAAGAGGAAATTGAAGCTTATGCTGAAAAAACGGAGACGGCTCCTGAGAAAAGAGAAGCGCAGAAACGTCTCGCTGAAGAGGTGACTGTTCTTGTACACGGCCGCGAAGCGCTTGAGCAGGCGGTTCATATCTCCCAGGCGCTGTTCAGCGGCAATATTAAAGAGCTCTCCGCTCAAGACGTCAAGGTAGGATTTAAAGATGTACCTTCGTTTGAAAAAGACCGCTCTGAAGAACTGTCTTTAGTAGACGTGCTTGTGGAATCTAAATTGTCGCCTTCAAAACGGCAGGCCCGCGAAGACATTCAAAACGGAGCTGTTTACATTAACGGCGAGCGCCAGACGGACATCGGGCATCTTCTGACTGCGGAAGACCGCATTGAAGATCAATTTACCGTACTGCGCCGCGGAAAGAAAAAATACTTCCTGATCACGTACTGAAAATAAAAAGCAGTCCGGCCGCTCAATGCGGCAGGCTGCTTTTTTATGTTTTGTGAATACTGCACGGGGAAATGAGTACAGTACATAGTATAAGCAAAACAGGGAAGGGGTGCTGCGCCGTGAATTTCATGTTTACCATCGCAAAAGAAAGATTGCAGCGGGATCATTGGGAACAGCAGCAAAGCATAAACGCCGAAGCCAAAGCCGAGGAATCAGAGACGGAAGAAGAAAATCCGACATCATAAAGGTAAAGCCTCCATTCTGCGGAATGGAGGCTTTTGATTGTCACCATATCAGCCTGACGGCGGCCATCAGCACGACTCCTGTGATGACCGTGATGGATAAGCTTTTTGTCCGCATCGCGCAAAGCAATGTCGGGATAAGAACGATCATTGCTTTCCAATCAAAGGTCAAAGCGCTGTTTGTTTTCACAATCATGCTTTCCGTTACCAGAGCCGTCAAAATGCAAAGCGGAATAAAGGAGAGCCATTTTAAAGCCAACTCAGGCATCTGAATGTTCCGGACAAATATAAACGGAACAATGCGCGGCACAAGTGTAACAATCATGCAGCCGAGTATAATCCAGATCATTTGTGTGCTGATGCTCATTTGTCCGTCACCACCCCGATCGTTGCCACAATCACGGTTGAGGCGATAACCGCGATGTGTGACGGGACGAAATACGATAACAAGACCATAAAAATGATCATATAGAGAATTAAGGAGAGGCTGTGCTTCAGCTTTTCCGAAGCGGACGACTGCAATTGCAGCACAAGCAGCGCCGCAAACATAGCGGGCAAAGCAAAGTCCAGGCCGAGCGCGTAAGGATCAGATATCCATTGTCCGAGAAGCCCGCCCATTACGCAGGAAATAACCCAGCACATGTAAGCGGTTATATTGAGGCCGTTCATCCACTTATCGTATAACCTGCCGTTCTGAGCCGCTTTGTTCACCGCTACCCCGAAAGATTCGTCAGTAAGCAAAGCCCCGAAGCCGATATTTTTCGCCAAAGAGTATTTCGTGAAATACGGCGCGATGGTCAGGCTCAGCAGAAGGTGCCGCAGATTGACGATAAACGTCGTTAAAATAATGGCGGAAATCGGACTCCCGGAAACAAGGAGCGAGCAAATAATAAATTGGGCGGCGCCGGCATAGACACACAAAGATAACAAACAAATTTCAAGAATGCTTAGATGAGAGGCAACGCCAACGATGCCGAAAGCAAAACCGATGCTCATATAGCCCAGCAGCGTAGGCACACAATCCCGCACCCCCTGTAAAAACGTATCGTTCATTTCCCGGGAAACGGCGGTTTTTTGCACTTCTGTGTTAATCATTTTTTATACTCCTTTCATAGAGATTATAATGATAACGACTAATGAAAAAATCAAAGAAAATACGGTTCACATTTATATGAACCGATTTCCGGTGACGACATGAAATAACGAATGGTTTTGTTTCATCAGGCCCTCAACTTTTTCAGCCCCTACTTCTTTCACAAGCTCCGCGAACATCAGATCGTGCCTCATATATTCCATGGCCACGAGAACGAGAGCGGGATCTTCTGATTTAATGGCCCAGGCATTCGTCTGCGGGGAAAAATTGGCGATTAAGACTTCTTTATTATCGCGGGCAGCTATCGTTAATCTCCCGCCCATCCGTTTCTCCGCCACTTCAGGAGACATATTATGATTTGTCGTATTTCCAAGCTTCACTTCTGGAGGGCCGAACACAATCGAAAAGACGGGCAATTGTTCGGCGGCGCGTTTGTTAGCGGCTTCTTGAATAAAGGGAATCTGCTGTTCCCAGACAGACAGCCACAACTCTTCCTCGGCTTTTTCAATCATATCCTTCATCTCATTGATGACATGATCATTCGTGCTGATGCGGCGGATGACATTCATCTCCTGCTCGCTTTCCAGAGCCAATAACTTTTCCTCAAGGTAGCCGAATGAGCTCTCGAAATCGTGCCGGAGCCGGTCGATTAATTCCTTTCCGGCCAGCGGGGCATATGTAACCGGATCAGACGGCACAATATGGACAGCGCCTTTATCAACTAATTTCCCCAATACTTCATAGATCATTGAGCGGGGGACGCCTGACCTTTTGCTGATTTCATATCCGGTAACAGGCGAGTGTTTCAACAAGCCGATATATGCTTTACATTCATATTGAGAAAATCCAAACTTCTGTAATTCTTTCAGAACATCCTCCATAAACATCCTCCGTAGTGGTTATTCATGAAACTACTATAATGTAAGCGATTATATCTTGTCAATGGGACTTGAGTGCTGAAAGAAAGGTGCGCCTGTTTTGTCGCTTTCCAACTTAGTTTATGGTGAGTTACATGTATGGCTTTTGTGAAAAACGTTGCCGTAGACCCACACGAATGCCGTTTGATACGATAAATTCAAGAAGTTAAAAAGAGGAGGATCACGGTGGAAAACACCTCTAAAATCGCTTTTTTATCGGTTATAAGCAATTCCCTGGTCGTCATGCTCAAAATAGTGGTGGGGATAATAACCGGATCTGTCGCGATACTTTCTGAAGCCATTCATTCTTTTTTAGATTTGATCGCCGCCTTCATCGCCTTTATCTCCGTCAGAATTTCAAAAAAGCCGGCTGATACAGGGCATCCGTACGGTCATGGAAAAGTCGAGAATCTGTCGGGGACTATCGAGACGATTCTGATTTTTGCGGCAGGGATTTGGATGATATATGAATGCGTTCAAAAACTGGTCAACCCGGCGCCGGTTCATCTGCCCGTATTGGGCATTGTTGTGATGCTTGCGGGGGCTCTCATTAATTTGATCGTTTCGAAGTTCGTAAAAAGAGAAGCCGAAAAGGTTAATTCCGTGGCAATGAAATCAAATGCCCTGCATTTACTGACTGACGTGTACACATCATTAGGTGTAGCGGCAAGCCTTTTGGTCGTTACCGTAACGGAGTGGTACATACTTGATCCCGTTATAGGTATGGTGCTGGCGATGTATATCATATATGAAGCGTTTAAGTTAATGAAAGAAGCATTCCCGCCGCTGATTGATACCCGTTTGTCGGAAGAGGAAGAAAAAACAATTTTAAAGATTATTGAAACATTTCAACAGGAATTTATTGAAATTCACGATTTTCGTACAAGACGCTCCGGCCCGCAGGAGTATATTGATTTTCACCTGGTCGTAGCCTCTCACGTGACGATTAAAGACGTGCACGACCTGTGTGACCGCATTGAAAGAGATATTACGAATGAATTCAAACAAGCACAGGTAATGATTCACCCCGAGCCGGAGAGCGAGAGGAAGAAATAAATCGATCTTATGTTTGCGTTTGTTCCCGGCAAAAGGCCCGTTCCCACGGGTCTTTTTGTTGTATAAATGACTATTTCTCGCTCATATGAGAGAGAAGCTTATACACGTGAGGGGTTCATTTCATACGTTATGTTGTAAAGAAAAAGGGAGGTGAACAGAATTGAACGCTATTTCTGTTAAAGAAATTGAACATGGAGTTGCCGTTGCGGAAAGAGAAGGTTTAGGGGAGTATTTATACCAAGAACCGGTTTCTAAAAAATGTTCGCGCCGTTCCCGCAGCAGAAAACGGACACACCGTTCCCGCAGCAGAAGACGGACGCATCACCGGACACACCGCTCCCGCAGCAGAAGACGGACGCATCACCGGACACACCGCTCCCGCAGCAGAAGACGGACGCATCGCCGGACACACCGTTCCCGCAGCAGACGGTCTCATCAAAAACGCACCCGCAAACGCTGTTTTAAATGCTGACTGCAGACTCTATTACAAGTAACGGGGATCTGCTATAATGGCAAGAGAACTGCATAAAAGATCCGGTATCATCATCCGCGGACACTGAACTGACAACATGGCGCTGTTTGTTCGTGTCCGTTTTTTATGTCAAAAAAGATGCCGGAGGATAAAAAGGAAGGGATGACGCCGAATGAAGCTGAATGAGGATTTTTATAACTCTGAAGGAAAGACAGTCTCTTTGCCAAACATAAGCAGCAAGCTTTTGCATATCACGGACAGCGGGCATATCAGCATTGACTTCATCAGCATAAGCAGGCTGCGGAAGGCTTCAAAAATCGCGATCTTAGGTGACAGCGTCGCCCGGGGGCTGCGTGCGGAATACGGCTTTGGTGACATTCTGAAAGACCGGACAAACGCTGAAATAACCAATCTGTCTGTCAGCGGCGTTAACATGAGCAACAACGGAAGCGGTAACATTTATCAGCAGGCGCTTAAAACAAAGGGACATGATGTCATCATTGTTCAGGGAACAGATGATGATTGGTGCAACCACATTCCCATCGGTACAGATGAAAAGGATATCACCACATTTTACGGAGGCTTCTGCCAAGTGATCCAGCAGTTGCGAAGCGGAAATAAAGGCGCGAGCATCATTGTGGTGACCCCAACGAGACAAGCAAAAATATCAAAAGGAAAAATCGTCCGCCGTGATACTGATAAAAATAAACTGGGTCTGAAGCTGGCTGACTATGTGAAAGCCCAAAAAGAAGCCTGCACACTCCTCTCTGTACCGTATGCCGATCTGTTTGATACTGATCTTATCGACCCGTATAATCCCGCTTTCCGCAGCATGTGCATGTCAGAAGGTCTTCATCCGAACGAGAAAGGGCATCAAATCATATTTCAGGAAATCTGCCGGAATTATTATTACTATTATGGGTAACACAGCGCTAACAGATTATTTTCGGCTTTGCTTTTCTAAAAGCTCAATTATTCTTTGAGATGCGTGTTTTTGCGCTCTCAAAAGCGAGACGATATTACCGGTAAAACCGACTAAAATGATAAGCAGCAAAATGATCATCCACATAAGTGAACCTCCCGTCGAGTGTTGAAAAACCCACTCTTTATTTTACTTATTATGGATGGGGGAGAGAATAGGTCTAACTATTGGTGTTTCTTTATAAATCCATAAAAAAAAGCACAGACTGAACGGGTCTGCGCTTTTTTCTCTTATTTCAGCAGGTTCAATGATTCGCGATTAAAGGCTTCCAAATCGTCAGGTGTTCTGCTCGTTACGATGTTATGGCTCACGACGACTTCTTCATCTTTATAATGTGCGCCGGCATTGATTAAGTCTTTGCGGATGCTGCGGAATCCCGTGATATCTTTTCCTTTAAGAAGGTCGGTATCAATCAGCAGCTGCGGGCCGTGGCAGATGGCGAAAACGGGTTTCTGATTTTCCACGAATGCTTTAGTGAATTCACCCGGGCGGTCATCTCCGCGCAGAAGATCCGGTGAAAAGCCTCCGGGAATCAATAACGCATCGAATTCCTTGGGGTCTGCGTCTGAGATCGCTTGATCGATCTTTACTTTCTCACCGTGCTTGCCCGTCACTTCTTTCCCTGCTTCCAAATCTATTGTCACCACACTGTGGCCCGCTTCTTTAAATGCTTCCGCCGGGCTTGTATATTCAATATCCTCAAATTGATCTGTCATCAGAACTGCGATTTTTTTGCTCATACATCATGCCTCCTGTGAATTTGTATATGACAAGAATATCAGGCGGATTCCCGCCTCACAACGTATTTGCTTATGAAAAAAGACCCCTCTGAAAAAGAGGAGCCAAAAGGTACGGAGGTTTGCTGAAACTTACGTGTTTAACTTGAGATAAGGCAAGAAATCGAACCAATTACTTTTTGCGTCTTTTTTTCTGCTTTTTACACCCGCATTTCCCCGGATCGCCCGGATCAATGACTTCGTGAATTGTTTCTTCCTTATAAACGTGGCGGGGAACATAACGGATATGCTCTCTGTTAATGTGTTTGATGGGATGGACGTAAACCACTTCTTTGTCAGTATACTTGTCAGTCACAATATACTTAGGGTCACAGTAATACACTTTCGATTTTTTACCCATTCATCTCACCTCCCGTACTTTATTAAATGCTGACAAGGAGGGTTTTGCATCGGACAAGTACACCATGGCAAGTCCACAATTTTTCAGCTGCAATTTCGTTTTTCTGATTTTTCCTGAATCCGCCTCAAATTGGAACGGCTAACCCTTTTTGAGCGGGGAAATCTATAAAAAAGAATTCAAAAACGATTATTTTCTCAGGTCAATCGAGATGCATACATCTTTAGGGGGATTTTTAGAATGCTCGATGAAAAAACGATTGAAATCATTAAAAGCACAGTGCCGGTCTTAGAAGAGCATGGTGAAGAAATCACAGGCCGATTTTATGACCTGCTGTTTCAGCATCACCCTGAGCTGCTGAATATCTTTAATCAGACAAATCAAAAGAAAAAAACACAGCGTACGGCCTTGTCGAATGCTGTGATTGCAGCCGCAGCCAATATTGACCGGCTGGAAAACATAGTCCCCGTCGTCAAACAAATCAGCCATAAACACCGGAGTATCGGTGTTAAGCCCGAGCATTACCCAATCGTTGGGAAGTACTTGTTAATCGCGATAAAGGATGTGCTAAAAGACGGGGCTGCTCCTGAGGTCATTCAGGCATGGGAAAAAGCATACGGCGTCATTGCAGACGCTTTTATCGGAATTGAGAAGGACATGTATGAACAAGCGGAAACGCAAAAAGGCGGCTGGAAAGACTATAAGGCGTTTCAAATTGATAAAAAGGTAAAAGAAAGCAAAGAGATAACGTCGTTTTATTTAAAACCGGAAGACGGACAAGTTCTCCCCGAATTCAAAGCGGGGCAGTATATCAGTGTAAAAGTATACATTCCGGACACGGGCTATACGCATATCCGCCAGTACAGTTTGTCGGATGTATCCAGTAAGGATTATTACAGGATTTCCGTGAAAAAAGACGGAATTGTTTCTTCATATCTGAATGACCAATTACACGAAAAGGATTCAATTGAGATCAGCGCTCCGGCCGGGGATTTCGTACTAGACTCTGATTCTAAAAAGAATCTGGTTCTCATCAGTGCCGGTGTCGGAATTACCCCGATGATCAGCATGTTAAAGACGGTTGCCAAAACCCAGCCGCAGCGAAACGTTCTCTTTATCCATGCGGCAAGGAGCGGAGAGTATCATGCGTTGCGGCATGAAGCTGAAGAAGCCGCGGAACACTCATCCGTTGACACCCTCTTTATTTACAGCGAGCCGTCCGAACAAGACCGTTCAGAAAACATTCGTTTTCGGGAAGGCCGGATTGACAAACAGCTGTTAGAAGAAGTGATGACAGATAAAGATGCTGATTTTTACCTGTGCGGATCACCGTCGTTCATTAAAGAAATGAAAAAGCTGATTTCTGAATTCAATACACCGCCGGAATCCATTCACTATGAATTATTTGAACCGCAGCTGAGTATGGTGTGATTGGAGAAGGAAGGGCGATGATTTTAATGCATCAAGCACCCGGGTTGGGTGCTTTTTTTATTCTCTTGCAAGGAAGGGCTGAATTAAGTGCCATATTGGTGTTATTGCACTCAGTCAGCTTTCACGGGGCGGTGAACAGCGGCAGGATAAACGACCGATGATGTCAGACATAAGAGAATCGGGACAAATTGAACAGGACGCGGATGTCATTGGGTTTCTTTATCGAGATGATTATTACGACAAAGAAAGCGAAAGCAAAAATATTATTGAGATCATTATAGGCAAGCAGCGAAACGGCCCGGTCGGAACTGTTTCACTGGCGTTCATCAAAGAATACGGGCTTTTTGTCAACCTGGAGCGGCGTTTTGACGATTAGAGATTGGTATGAGGCAGCGCTTCGACACAATTATTACTCACTTATCCTGCTGATCGAAATTTTTGGTGTACGAGAAAAAAACGGTACGGCTGCAGGATTCGGAAGAGGCGCTGAATTTTTATTTGCAAGAGAAATTTAAAGACAGGATGAACGCTTATTTGCTTGAATACGAGAAACTAAAGATCAGGTTAGGATAAAGACTTTTATTGCCGTAAGCGGTAACGACCGGATATTTAAAAGAAATTGATAGCCATTCCGCTTCCGGAAAGCTAAATGATTCAAAAGGAGGGCAACTATTTGAGACTAATAAAATTAGATTCTATAATAGAGAAGGATAAACTTATAATTGACATGGCAAAGTATGAAAATTTTGCTGTCATTGTTTCAAATGGAGAAGCAAAAATGACGCCGCTCCCTGAGCATGGAGAAACAAAAATTGTCACGAGTAAAGGAAAAGTAACCCGTGTTAAGTGGGATGAAGGCGAATTGTTTAGATAACTCAATAGGTTTAACTTAATTTTGAATATTTTCTATTTTATGAGAGGTTGATCTGCTATAATAATCCTAAAAACAATGGGGATTATTATTTTGTTGAATTTTTTATACCAAGTATTATTAATAATTATTACATCCATAGTCACAGCTTATTTTTCCAATAGAGGTCAATATAAAAGAGAGAAGAAATTACGTGATGGGCGATATTTAGAGGAGGCACTCAATAAAGTTTATTCGCCTTTATATAATATAATTATGACAGATGCTTATACACCAAAAGGATATGATGGTCTCTCACACGAACAGATTACAAAAATTAAAGGCATTATTGAAAGTTTTGTGACATTTTGTCCCATTGAGTTAGAAGTTATGGTAAATGATCTCTATGATACTTCAATTAGAATAAATGAAATGGCTAGGATGAATAACTACGAAAGTTCAAAAGTAGACGATGATAAAAGGCTTTATGATTATGTAACAAAAAAATTCACAGAAAAACGGAAGGAATTAGGAATTATTTAATATCTACGTCCAAGACGGAAAGCCTGCGGACACTGATCATTGTACGGATGAAAATCTGTACTTTGGTTGGTGTCCGTTTTTTGTGTTTTGGGAGAGAGCTGGAAAAGTATGCTGATAAAACCGCATAGGATTCATTCCAGAGCGTTTTTCCCCACTTTTGGGGATTAAAGGGTTACAAGACCGAAACGATCCGGGAGCGGCTTAAGGGGAAATAACAGCATATGCAAGATTTAATCATTGAATATAAAAACGCATTGAAAGATGTCAAAAAGACGTACCGGCAGTTATCGCAGGTTGCTGACAGTCTCTTAACCGCTGAACAAAAAAGCGATAAAAAGATCATTGGTGGCATGATTAGCGACCTTGAATATACAATTGAATGGCTGCAGAATGGGAGACAACCCGGTGCCCGCCGTGGTGCTGATCGTAGGGATGTGTATAAAAGGACAATCCTATCTGATCCTCGTTTAATTGATGCACTTCCGGAAGAGTATGCCATCATTCAGGAGCCTGATGGAGAGGTGAGTGATTGGGATAGGGAAAGAATAGAGGATGCTTTATCTGTACTGACAGACCGGGAGAAAGATATTTTTATCATGCACGCTGTGCAAAATTTGTCTTTTGAAGAAATAGCCGCTTTACTCAATATAAAAAAAGGAACCGTTCAAAAAAATATTGAACGATCCCGCTTAAAAATGAAAAATAGAGCAAATGCCAGCCTTTTTTGTTTAGCTTAAACAGGCTGTATTTTTTGATCTTTTATTAATGCCAAGCCGCTCACGTAATGCAAATTGAAGAAGCTGCGAAAAGTTTACACCTTCTTTTTCTGCTGCTTCCGCCAGCCATTTAGGTACAGTTAGTGTTTTTTCACCGCATTTATTTTGAAAAAAATCATTTTGTCTTACGGTTGAGATTAATTTATGAAAGGAACTTTTGTTCGACAAATTTCGCAAATGGCTCCATTATCACGTTCTTTTGCCGATAATAAGGTGGGAGGTGAAACTATTGACTTTTAATGTTGTTTTTAGTTTTGATAATGAAAATTCTAGATCAACTAGAATTGAAGCTGAATCTGCAAGAGCACTGATCGACGAAATTAAGGCATGTAAAGATTGGTACGAATATGAACATAATGGATCAGCCGTTGTAATAAATATGCAGCAGGTCACTTCTTTTAAAGTTAAAAAGAGATAAGTTGTTTTTTTGCACCCTACTGGGTGTTTTTTTATATTCTCTGTAAACTACTTCCGGTAAAATCGTTCGACAAATTTTGCAAACTGTTTCTTTGCTACTATCATTCACCGATAATAATCTGGGAGGTGAATGACATAGACATTATTTCATGGATTCCAGAAAATCTTAGACCAGCTACTTTAACTGCAACTACCACATTATTAGGTGGATTTGTGGGAGCCTGTGTTGCTCAATTTTTTTCACACCGTCTGACATTAAAAAGAGAAAGAAAGAATAGTGAAAGAGTAGTTTATAATGAATTGTTTGCTCCAATTTTATTGGAGATATATATGTATTATGACTATCAAACAGCTTTTAGAAAAGATCATTTTAAAGGTGAAGTAATACAAATATGGGAGAAAGAGAATCAATTAGATAAAATAAATGATCATATAGGAAATAATCTTAAATTTGCTTCTCCAAAGATTATAAGAGCATACAACGCTGTATTGAGATATGAAGCTATGGAGGATATAGCTGGTATTGGTAAAGATCAAGAACAACTAGCTCTTATAGAAGAATTATTGAATGAATTATTGAGAATTTCACCATTTGATAACGAATCTAAAAAAGAACTTTCTAAATATAGGACATATTATTTTTTATTTAGAATGTTAACAAGTTATTTTCATAGTATCGAAGATGCTAAAACGATTTTGACGAATGATTTTTATTTCCAAAACAGCAAATTATCAAGTAACAGAATATATAATAGACTTTTATCAAATACGAATCTGAGATACAAAAAGAGATATGTCCAAACCTTGTTCAGATACAAGAACGAGGAGGATTACTTTATAAAAGTTCTAGCACAAAAAAAGGATCGTAAACCACTTCAAACATTAATGAAGAGGGTACAAGAAGAGAAATGAAGGAGCAAGAGGATTAACCGTTTCAGAGGAAACGTTAAACTATTTCGCCAATGTTTTTTTGTTGAATTATCTCTCCAATTTTAGAAGTTGATTTGTAGGAGGACACAGTGAGAATCTTAAAGAAAATAATTTCTATCTTATGGGTTGGGATGAAAAAGATTTTTAAATTTTTGTTTATACCATCTCGGAATTATTCAGTTAAATATGCTCAATATCTTTTATGGGAATTTGCAATAGGAATAGGTTTAGCTATTATATTTAAACAAAACACGGAATTAATAATACAATATACAGTATTTTTATTCATGAATTTATTAATATTTTCATGTTTATTTTGGTGCCTTACTTTTTTGTATAAATTGCGATATAGAAAAAGCAGGGCTTTTGAAAGAGATCTAAAATATGAAGGATTTTTACATGATTGTTCTGATATAGATGATGTTATATCAGAAGTTGATAATCTCAAAGAATCAATTAATGATTGGGCTGGAACCGACAAGCACACAGCCTTACAAAAAGTTAAAACATTAAGAATATATTATAAGTCTAGTACTACCAAAAAAGCAGAAGACTTTTTAACTAACACATCCATTGGAGTGATTTTAGGATTAATATCGGGTTTAATTCTGAAACCAGAGGTAATGGATACTATAAAAAGTGTATATGGGAATACATTCAACCTTATTAGTAATGCTATGATTAATTACATTAACGCAATAACTCTACTCATGATGGGTCTGATGATAGCAAGTAAGATATTAATAGAAACTCACAGATTAACGAGATCTGCCCAACTGTACGAGGAAGTGTTGGAAAGTGTGGTGGCAGAACTTGAAGAAAAAATAAAAAATGAAAATAGTCTTGGCGCCTAAACTGCGCTGAGGCTATTCACTTTAGGCCGGGCATCTATCTTAGATGCCTTTTTATATTCTCTGTAAACTGAACCCGGTAAATCTCAGGGAGAACTATTGGCGGTTAACGGCTTGAGTGCGGGGGCAGTTTAGAAAGAATATGATTGGAGGGATTACATGAAAACAATTAGTCAAGCCTTTGAGGAATTAGGAAAGAATCTGAGGTGTGCGGCTGAAAGGATGCCAACGCCCAAGCCGCTTTCCACTGAAGCTTTTATTATGTTGAGTAAAGGAGATAGAGCATGGAAACAATTTATTCGCATCCATTGAGACGTTATGGGTTATTTCGCTCACGTTCTTATGCTTGTCGTGTGTAGTCTGTTCAGATAAATCAGAAAAGGAATAAGCATGGCAAGGCAACGTGACGAATTAGACAAAATCTATAATACAGCAAGCTGGAAGCGGGTAAGAAAAGCCGTTCTAATTAGGGACGGCTATTTGTGTTGTGAGTGACGTCGTCGTGGATTAATAGGAGGCAAATACGGTCCACAATCTCATCACATTAAGAGATGATCCAAATCATAAAACGATCTGTTTAAAGTGCCACAACAGGAGGAACCCGGAAAGAAGAGGTGGGGAGAAGGAAAAAACGATTATATGAAAGTAACACTTATAGCGGAAAATATGGAAGGGTTTTTCTCCATAATAGAGAATTTTTAGGGAAGGATATTAAAGCAGGTAAATCATATTCAAAGTCGTATTATCCTAAAAAGACAAAGTTTTTTATGTCCCAACATACTTCGGTAGCCGGCTGGAAAGGTTCACTTCCTGATACTTCAACTGGAACATTGGCTCCTGCTCTTGCGAATAAAATAGCAATGCTGTATCCAGAGATAATAAATACTCACAGCAAAAAAACAATGCCTTTACTGGCTAAAGCAAATTTCCCGGTTGTATCTGTCGATAAAAGAGCAAATGGGATAGCAGAACGGATCGAGGTACACCAAAATTTATTAAATCCTTGGTGGGATAAATATTAATAAGTAAGAGGTGGCTTAATGGCGGTTTTTGTTGAAAAAACGATCCAGGGTCTAAAAGAATTAATTGATGAAAAAGGCCGCTTGAAAATTTCAGGGAATGAAGGAACTCTTTTAGAAACAGAATGTACTTTTTCTAAAGGTGCAACAGATCTGGAGATTGAGAGTTTTGAGAAGAAAATAAAAGTCTCACTTCCTGAAGATTATAAAACCTTTTTAAAATTGCATAACGGAGCCAGAATATTTGATTTGTTGATTTACGGTGAGAATGTAGGTGGGGGGTTGCATATTCTTAATTTAGAAGAGATTGAAAAGTATATGCAAAATGGTTTTTTAAAGCCTCAGTTTATTCCCGTCGCACATCTGTTAGACGGATGTTATTTGTTAATTGACAAAACCAAAATATCCACAGATCCAAACTATTTATGGTTCCACGGATTTGTCGAGTATGAACCAATGCAACTTAATTTTGAGATATTTTTAGATAGGTATATTTTATCTCAGGGATCAAGTTTTTGGGAATGGAATATCTACACTGCTGAGAATTATTATAGGACTCACCAGGGTGATGAGGATTAACCTTTCCTACAGTTGGGTTGGTTCATTTTTACTATTAGACTTCGATTTGAACTTTTAAAAATAGGTTTAATTTAAGAGACGAACCGATTAATTGGTGTATAGAGGATTTATAAAAAGCGCAGATACTCTGCGCTTTTTTATTTAAGTATTTTCCTAATCATTCGCAGCCCGTTTTTGGAAGAAGGATAACGGAAAGCGAAGTCGAAGCGGTTCGTTTGTTTGACGACGCTTTTTTTGTGCGTAAACGTGTTAAAGCTGTCAAATCCGTGATAGCTGCCGATGCCGCTTTCCCCGACGCCGCCGAATGGCAAATACGGCGTCGCAACATGCATTAACGTATCATTGACACAGCCTCCGCCAAACGACAGATTCTCTAAAACAGCGCGCTCAGTTTCTTTGTTTGTGGTGAAGAGATACAGGGCGAGCGGCTTTGGGCGTGATTGGACTTTCTCAATGACTTCCCCGATATCACGGTATGTAAAGAGCGGAAGAATCGGCCCGAAAATCTCCTCCTGCATCACTGGAGAGTCATCCCTCACTTGTTCGAGAATGGTCGGCGCAATTTTATGATGAGCGGGATCAGATTGTCCGCCTGTGAGCGGGATGCCATCATGCAGAAAGCTGAGCAGCCGCTGATAGTGGCGTTCACTGACGATTTTGCCGTACTGCGGATTTTGTTCAGGCTGAGGGCCGTAAAATTCGCTGATCGAACGCTTCATTTCTTCTGTGAGCTTCGTTTTGATATCTTGGTGGACAAATAAATAATCCGGTGCGATGCAGGTTTGCCCTGCATTTGTAAATTTCCCGAAGACGATGCGTTTGGCGGCAAGCTGTATATCAGCATCCTTATGGACAATGCAGGGACTTTTGCCGCCGAGCTCCAAGGTAACGGGAATTAATTGTTTGGCGGCGGCCTCCATGACGATTTTTCCCACGGCAACGCTTCCGGTGAAGAAAATATAGTCAAAGGGCTGCTGTAATAACACAGTGCTGACGTCGGGTCCGCCCTCCGCCATAGCGACATAGTCACTCGGAAAAACGATGCTGATGAGTTTGGAAAGAACAGCGGAAACCGCCGGCGTATATTCTGACGGTTTAAGAACGACTGTGTTTCCGGCCGCAATGGCTCCAATCAAGGGTGAAAGCGCCAGCTGCAAGGGATAGTTCCAAGGCGCAATCACCAAAACGGTTCCATACGGCTCAGGGATGATGATGCTCTTGGAGCCTAGGTGAGTCAGAGGCGTTTTGGCTCGTTTCGGTTTGATCCATTTCCCAAGCCGCTTCATCACAAAACTGATTTCCTCCAGTACAATTCCGATTTCTGTTGTGTACGACTCCTGTTCGGATTTGTGGAGATCCTGATAGAGAGCGGCTGTTATATCGGCTTCTTGTGTTTTGATGGCTTGTTTCAGCTTTTGCAGCATGTTCAGTCTCGATTCTAGCTGTCTCGTATGCCCCGCCGCAAAATAGGCTTTGTGCTTGCTGACGATAGAGGGGATGCTGTTCATTCCGTCTCTCCTTTTTGTAAGGTATGATGATTCATTATGTAAAAAATCGCTTCTGCTTGTCAAATTGGGATTTTTCTAATGTACATGTAGCTGAAAAGCCAGTAGGCACATAAAAAAAGCCCCGGACAGGGGCTTTTTTAATAAAGAGAGGGAGCATCTGCCCATTATTCTGACAGCCCAAAAGAAAAACCCCGGAAACATTGTCATTACAACATGTCCAGGGTTTAATCCAATGCTCTTTAAAGAGCGTTTTACTTAACGAGAGTAGAACTCAACGATAAGCGCTTCGTTAATTTCCGGAGCAAGCTCAGAGCGCTCTGGAAGACGAGTGAATGTACCTTCAAGCTTTTCAGCGTCGAAAGTAAGGTACTCAGGAACGAAGTTGTTTACTTCTACAGATTCTTTGATGATAGAAAGGTTTCTTGATTTTTCGCGAACACCGATTGTTTGACCAGGTTTTACTTGGTAAGACGGAATGTCAACGCGGCTTCCGTCAACAAGGATGTGACCGTGGTTAACTAATTGGCGTGCTTGACGGCGAGTGCGTGCAAGACCGAGCTTGTACACAACGTTATCAAGACGTGCATCTAAAAGAATCATGAAGTTTTCGCCGTGTTTACCAGTCATTTTTGCAGCTTTGTCAAACAATGTGCGGAATTGACGTTCGTTTACACCGTACATGTGACGAAGTTTTTGCTTTTCTTGCAATTGCAAACCGTATTCTGATAGTTTTTTACGCTGTCCCGGACCGTGGGGACCTGGTGCGTAAGGGCGTTTTTCTAATTCTTTACCTGTACCGCTAAGAGAGATTCCTAAACGGCGAGACAGTTTCCAAGATGGACCTGTATAGCGAGCCATAATGTGACTCCTCCTTTGGTTTTATTTTGTGGAAAATAAAAACCGTCTGTTCGATCCGACCGTGCACATTTTGTTTTCATGTATCCTCGCTCCAGCAGCAGAGAGTTACACGATACACCTTACAGCTAAGGAACAAAATGCAAACACAGAAGCTGAACAAAAAGGCTGCAATATTTCACACAAAGAACATTATATGATTTTTCTCCGCCGCCGTCAACCATTTCTCCATGAAGAGTGCCGGTTTATGATATAATGTACAAAAATGAGTAGTACATGTTTAGGTGATAAAAATGAAAAAACAAACAATTGATGAAGTGACGGCCTTTCATCAGAAAATGCTTTCTTTTTTCTTAACGAAATCTGAATCCGTCTCATTATCCGACTCGCTGTTATGGCTGGCCTCAGCTCTAGAATCCTGCTTTACATCTCTTTCATTGACCCTTTCACCGGCAGAATCAACACGTTTCACCATAAAAACAGAAGATGAACCGCATTATGCTCCGCTGAAAGAGAGTGACGGCCGTTTTATGATCAGGAATCAGACCTCCGGCAGATCCTTTTATCTGTGCTCGGAAGGCGGGCTGCCGATCCCGGAATCATTGCCTGAGATCGTTACTCAGTTTATTAATCAATCTGTGAGACAAAGCGGGCTGTTTGACAAAACGAAGCATCAGCGGAAAATTCACAGAATGACAGAAATGTTCCATTCGCTTTTGGACCAAAATGAGGTTTTGGAAAAACTGCAGGCAAGTTTGAGTACGGCTTTCCGGTCTTTCCGCTTTTCACTGTTTATCACGCAGGATCAGGATACGGACAGACAGCTTCCCGCAAAAGAATTACATATGGACGGAAAAGATGCCGATCCGTCTGCCCTGAAGGTTTATTTATCGGGGAGACTGCTCAGAAAAGGCAGGTCATCTGCTTATCTGCCGATCAAAGGCCAGCAGGGGACTTACGGGGTTCTGAAGACGGAGGGGCTGCAGGATGCCGTTCTTTCGTGCAGTACTCTCAGTGAAATGCTGCTGCTTGCGGGCGCAGCGGGAAAAGCATTTGAAAATGCGCAGCTCTATGAGCAATCGAAAAAAAGCATTGCGAATCTGGAGCTCATTAATGAAACATCGCGCCAGCTGAATCAGCGCCTCAGACTCACTGATACGATGCGGGAGCTCGCCGCCATTATGACCCAATCGTTTCATGCGGAAGAAGTGGCTTTTTTTCATATTGATCATTTTGAGACGCAAAATCTGCTTCCGGGACATACCGCTTTTTTTAAGACAGAACGTGCGAACCCCTATATCAGCATTGTGAAAGAAAAGCTGTTCGAGGGAGAAAAGGGCGTGTTTATCGGCAGCGGAAAGACTGTATTCGGCGAAAACGGTTTCGGCTCGCTGATGGCGGTGCCGATGATCGAAAATGACACCGTCTTCGGGTTCGCGATTTTATTGAAAAAGGATTTGTATGCTTTTACGTTTGAAATGTATAAGCTTTTTCAAGCGCTCATTCACCATGCGACATTGGCGGTCACGAACTCCATGCTGCGCGACAGGCTTGAGCATCTTGTTCAGACAGACCAGCTGACGGAGCTGTATTCAAGAACCTATTTGGATGAGAAAATTCAATACAGCATGAAAATTCATAAACGGGGTGTATTCATCCTCGTTGATATCGATAATTTCAAAAATATTAATGATACATACGGTCATCAAACGGGAGATTCGATCCTGATTCAGGTGGCCTCCGTTATGAAGAACCATATTCGTGAGCATGATGTCGCTGCGAGGTGGGGGGGCGAGGAGCTGGCTGTCTATCTGCCGAATATCAACGTGTCATCCGGAGAACGCATCGCTAAAAGGCTGGTTCGCGCCATCCGGGAAAACACCGAGCCGCGCGTGACGATTTCCTGCGGCGTTTCCTGCTGGTCAAAGACCGGCCCGATGCCGTTGAAATTGCTCGTTCAGCAAGCGGATGAGGCGCTTTATATCGCCAAACGGAGCGGCAAAAACCGGCTGATCATCCATCAAAACAGCACGACGACATAAAAAAGGAGCCGGCCTGCCGGCCGGGCTCCTTTTTTTATCCTAATCGTTTTTCAAGCGTTTCAACAAACTTTGCTAAATAAGTTTCATCCGTTTCATCAAAACGGTTTTTCACGGGGCTGTCAATGTCCAGCACACCGATCACTTCACCGTTTACGCGGATCGGGAGGACGATTTCTGACTGGGAAGCCGCGTCACAGGCGATATGTCCCGGGAACGCATTCACATCGGCAATCCGCTGCACGTCGCCATTAGAGTAGGCAGTGCCGCATACGCCTCTGCCGAACGGAATGCGCACACAGGCAGGAAGTCCTTGAAACGGTCCGAGCACGAGCTCGCCCTCTTTAGCGAAGTAAAACCCCGCCCAGTTGACTTCATGTAATGAATGGTATAAAAGCGCTGACGCATTCGCGTAATTTGCGATCGCATCCGTTTCATCTTCTGTCATGGCTTCGAGCTGTTTAAGCAGAAGCTGATAACTTTTTTCTTTATCTCCGGATTGTTTTTCGACATGAAACATGGAAAACCCTCACTTTTTCTATAATATCAAACAAAGTTCCGGCCGTTCTGCCGGCATTTGTCGAGAAGTTCTTACAGGAACGGCGCCTTTCTGCTTGAATTGTTACACATAAAGGGGTGAGCCGTATGAAAGTAAGCACCAAAGACAAAATTATTAACGCCGCTGTCCAGCTGTTTAACCAAAAAGGTTATTCCGGCACGTCCGTCCGTGAAATCGCAAAGTCAGCTGATGTAAATGTTGCGCACATCTCCTACTATTTTAAAGGGAAAGGCGGATTAATGGAACATTTAGTTTCCGAGTTTTACGAAGGCTATACTGAAGCGCTGGAAAAAGCCGCCGTCAGTATGAACGGTGAAGACGCGCAGGAACGCATCCTGCGGGTGATTTTCGATATTTTATCCTATCAGCACGATAACCGTCAATTAACGCGGTTTGTATACCGGGAAGTGACGATTGATTCCGTGCTTATCAGGGAAATTATGTCTACTTACTTAATGAAAGAAAAATATATTTTCCAGCTGGTGATTGAAGAAGGGCAGTCACGCCATAGACGGCTGACGCTGCCCGTGCCGCATTTTATTCTGCAATTGAAATCCCTCTTGATGATGCCGTATCTCCAGCCTCAATATATTACGGAGGTGCTCTATATGCAGCCTCATGAGCCGTACTTTTATAAAAGGTATTTTGAAGAGGTGAAGATCTGGATCGAAAGCGTGTTCCGACGGCCTGATGCGGCGCTTATGAAGTAATGATGTTTTTGTACGTGTCGTAGGAACTGCCGACATCTTCCGCTTGATGGGCGTCCGACCCGAATATGAGCGGGATTTTTTTTTGCTTCGCCGTCTCAGCCATCCAATCCTCCATGTATACTTCCCCGGCAAACTTCTTTCTGAGCCCGGATGTATTCACATCCAGCTCCATTCCGTGTTCTTTCACGGCGTCAAGACAGCGGGCCGCAAGCTCTCTTATTTGAGGTGACATGCTGTAAGGGAAAAGGCGCGCGAATTTTTTGACGAGCGTGATATGGCCGACCCGTTTTGGCTTAAAGGGGCCGAGCGGTGTTACAATGGAAGAATACACAGTTTCATAGTATTGTTCATATACGGCTTCAACGCTTCCGAAGCGGTCGGCAAGCTGCTGAAAGGCGTGCTCGTCAAAATCTAGGCATATATAAGACGGGCCGGTTTTCAAAAAATGAACGGATAAAATGCCGTCATCCAGTGAGGGGCCGTACGTGTTCAGAAACGCCGCGGTTTCCTCTTCATACCCTGTGATAAAATCGGTTTCTAGCCCAGTCAGAATGCTGATTTGTCCATCGTATTCCTTTTTCAGCTGTGACAGCCGCTCCAAATAAACCTCCATCTGTCTGAGATCCATCGCGCTGTCCTGAAGCGGTACGGGATCTTGAAATGACGGAGGAAGGGGGGCGTGCTCTGTAAATGTGATCGAGTCAAAGCCTCTTTCCAGGGCCTTTTCGACATATTGTTTCAGCGCATCCTTCGAGCCGTGAGGGCAAAAAGGCGTGTGGATATGAGCGTCTCGTTTTTCCATTTGTGTCACTCCATTAAAAAATTGCAGAATCCTGCCGAAATTATGCAAAAAGTTTTTGATTTCTGGTCAAAAAATGTTGGTTACATGGTATCATAATAACAATGAAAACGACAGATTTTCTCAATACATATATTGAAATCTTTCTGAATACATAAAACACCCTGACAGATTAAGAGAACAACAAGGGGGCTCATTATGGAGTTAGTCATCGGATTATTGGTTATACTGCTCGCGCTCTTTGCGGCGGGCTACTTTTTCAGGAAAAAAATTTATACGGAAATTGACCGGCTGGAGTCATGGAAGATTGAAATTTTAAACCGTTCGATAGTGGAAGAAATGTCCAAGATCAAACATCTGAAAATGACCGGAGAGACGGAAGAGTTCTTTGAAAGATGGCGCGAGGAGTGGGATGAAATTGTCACAGCCCATCTGCCGAAAGTAGAAGAGCTCCTTTATGATGCCGAAGAGAACGCCGACAAATATCGGTTTAAAAAAGCGAATCAGGTGCTTGTCCACATCGACGACCTCCTCACTGCAGCCGAATCAAATATAGAAGGCATACTGCGTGAGATCAGCGACCTTGTGACGAGCGAGGAAAAAAGCCGCGGAGAGATTGAACAGGTGCGTGAGCGGTATTCAAAAGCGCGGAAAAACCTTCTGGCGTACAGCCATCTCTACGGAGAGCTTTATAACAGCCTGGAGACGGATCTCGACGAAATCTGGAGCGGCATAAAAGAGTTCGAAGAAGAGACGGAAAGCGGCAATTACATCAAAGCGAGAAAAGTGCTGCTTGAACAGGACCGCAGACTGGATCAGCTTCAGACATACATAGATGACGTTCCGAAACTGCTTGCGGACTGTAAACAGACCGTGCCGAACCAAATTGCCAAGCTGAAAGACGGCTACCGGGAAATGACGGAAAAAGGCTACAAATTGGAGCATATTCAAATCGAAAAAGAGCTGGAGACCCTCACAAATCAAGTGAAACGGGCCGAAAACGCGCTTTTGGAAGATTTGGATGTCGACGAAGCGTCCGCCATCCTTCAGCTGATTGATGAAACCATTCAATCGATGTATGAACAGCTGGAAGGCGAAGTGGAAGCCGGACAGTCCGTATTAAGCAAAATGCCTGAGCTGATCATCGCGTATGAGAAGCTTGAGGAAGAAAAAGACCGCACAAAAACCGAAACGGAGCTCGTCAAGGAAAGCTATCAGCTGACGGCGGGAGAAATCGGCAGACAGCATGCCTTCGAAAAACAGCTGGAAACGATCGGCCGGCTCCTTGAGCAGGCGAGAGAAAAGCTTGACGGTGAGCATGTCGCTTACTCGCTGCTGATTGAAGAAGTCGAGGCCATCGAAAAGCAGATGGAAGAGGCTCAGAAAGAACATGCCGAATACCGTGAAAATCTGCAGGCGCTCAGAAAAGAAGAACTGCAGGCGCGGGAAACGCTGATGAATCTTCGGAAAACCATTTCTGACACGGCCCGAATGCTGCAAAAAAGCAACGTGCCGGGAATTCCTGAACAAGTCAAGGACAAGCTCGAGACGGCAAATCATCATATAGAAGAAACCGTCAGCCAATTGGAAGAGCTGCCGCTGAACATGGAGGAAGCCGCCAAACATCTGGCTGAAGCCGAAAAGGTGGTTGAGGAAGTCAGCGAAGAGGCGGAAGATCTTGTGATTCAGGTGAAGCTGATTGAGCGGATCATCCAGTACGGCAACCGCTTCCGAAGCCAGAATCATATTTTATCCGAACAGCTGAAAGAAGCGGAACGGCTGTTTTATGCTTACAGCTATAATGAAGCTTATGAGATGGCGGCAGATGCTGTTGAAAAAGCAGCTCCCGGCGCCGTGAAAAAAATTAAAGCTGATCAATCTGCTTCATAGACGCATAAGCAAAAACTGCACCCTGATGGAAATCAGAGGTGCAGTTTTTTAGTTTCTCACGGAATATAAAAAGCGCCTGCGGCTGATATACATCAAACCGCAGGCGCTGAATGTTACGATTTTGCTTTATTTAATTCGATGGGCGGGCTGGTAAAAAACGTGATAATGCAGCCGATGATCGCTCCGGCAATGCCCGGAAGCACCCAGCCGATTCCCATGCTGTAAAGCGGAAGATTTGCGTTTAAGAATGAATCTAATGATCCGAGCGGAATGCCGGCTGCCTTCAAACCGTCCAGGATACTGAACAGCCCCGTTCCGATCAGGCAGGCGATATAGACTTCGCGTCTTTCCTTAAAGATTTTATCAATAAAGGAAAGGACGATAATGACAATCGCCAGCGGGTAAATGGCTGATAAAATAGGAACTGAAAATGCAATAATCTCGGCAAGTCCGAAATTTGAAATCGCCAGACTGAACAGCGTGACAATCGTAACCACCATTTTGTATGATAAAGCTGGAATCAATTTTGAAAAATATTCGCCGCAAGATGTGACAAGCCCGATGCTTGTCGTTAAACACGCAACGGTGATGGCGGCGCCGAGAACGATGTTTCCCAGTGAACCGAACAGGTAATCAGATGAAGCTGATAAAATCTTTGCGCCTTCGCCGAGCGGCCCCACAGCGTCCGTGCTTGTCGCTCCCAAATAGGCCAAAGATAAATAAATGAATGTCAAACCTGCCGCTGCAATCAGACCCGCTTTAATACAAGCGGCGGCGAGCGCTTTACGCTGGGTGACGCCCCTGCTTTTAACAGCGTTGACGACAACGACGCCGAAGACGATCGAGGCGAGCGCATCCATTGTTTTATAGCCTTCCAAAAACCCTTTGAACACCGGTGTTCCGGAATATGCCTGATGTACGGCGCCCAGCCCGCCCATCGGAGTGACAATCGCTTTTACGACGATGATTAAAATAATACCGAATTTAATAGGAGTCAAAATCTTTCCGACTCTGTCCACGATTTTGGAAGGATTAAGAGCTAAATAATACGTAATAGAAAAAAAGATCAACGTGAAAACAAATAAAGATAATCTTTCCGGAATGCCGCTTAAAAACGGAACTGCACCGATTTCATATGAAACGGTTCCGGTTCTCGGAATCGCGAAAAGCGGCCCGATTGATAAATAAAGCACAACGGTGAAAATAGTCCCGAATACCGGATGAGCTTTATCGGCAAGCCCTTTCGCGTCTTTGCCCGTTAATGCGATGGCGATAATACCCAAAAGCGGCAGACCAACGCCGGTCAGTAAGAAACCGCCCATCGCTTTCCAGACATTATGCCCCGCCGCTTGCCCGAGCTCCGGCGGATATATCATATTTCCTGCCCCGAAAAAAAGTGCGAAAAGCATGAAACCGATAATAACGGTATCTTTGACAGGTAGTGAGTGTTTCATAAAAATCCTCCTAAATACTATGTTGAAATATTCTGTCAATTAATTGTCAGATAATATAACAAAACGAACATTACTTATTATATGGCAATGTACAGAGAAGTCAATACTCGATTTATTGCGAATTTATATTTACTTTTGTTATGGTAGCATAAATATCATACGATGTACCGTTTTCATTAAAGGAGTAAAAAAATGATATATTTAGACAACAGCTCAACGACCGAGCCGTATGAAGAGGTTTTGGAAGTGTATAAACAGACGAGCAGCCGTTATTTCGGCAATCCTTCGTCTCTGCACCGGTTAGGAACTGAGACGGAACAGCTCCTTGAAGCGGCCGCTCAGCAAATAAAAAAAACCTTGCGTTTAAAAAATTATGATATTGTATTTACATCAGGCGCGACTGAGGCGAATAACGCGGCGTTAAAGGGAGCGGCCTGGGCAAACATGAGTAAAGGAAGACATATCATTGCTTCGGCGATTGAGCATCCTTCTGTGACGGAGACGCTTGATCAGCTGACAGAGCTGTTCGGCTTTGAAGTCACATATCTTCCGGCCGATCAAAACGGCTTCGTCTCTTTGAAAGACGTCAAATCGGCTATCAGGCCGGATACGATAATCGTCAGCGTCATGCATGTCAATAACGAAGTCGGCTCCATTCAGCCCGTAAAGGAAATCGGCGGGTTTTTGAAGCAGCACCGGAATATTCTGTTTCATGTTGATCATGTGCAGGGCATTCATAAAGTTCCGCTGTCTATAGAAGAAGCGGGCATTGACCTTTGCACCGTTTCAGGGCATAAGTTTCACGGCTTAAAAGGGACCGGAGCGCTTATCGTCAAAAAAGGAACGCGGCTCATTCCGCTTATCACGGGCGGCTCGCAGCAAAAAGGTGTCCGCGCCGGAACGGAACACACGGCAGGCGCCGTTTCCCTTGCGAAAGCGATCAATCTTTCCGCGCGTGATATGAATGAGCGGCTTTCTTCCGTGGAGGCTGCCAAGAATGCGCTCATGGAAAGGCTGAGCGGGACGGACGGGGTCGTTATCAACACCCCCGCTGAAAACAGCGCGCCGCATATCATTAATTTTTCCGTTCCGGGCGTGAAGGCGGAAGTGCTGCTGCACATGCTTGAGGAAAAAGGAATATATGTTTCCACAACCGCGGCATGTTCGGCAAGAGAGCACAAACCGAGCCGTGTTCTTCTGCAGATGAATAAAGGCGAACAGATTGCATCAAGCAGCATCAGAGTCAGCCTGAACTTCAGCCATACGGCTGACATCACAGAGCCGTTTATGGCCGCGCTGGCGCCGGCTGTTCAAAAACTAAAAAAAATGATGAGGTAGCATATGAATTACGATCATATTTTAATCCGTTTTGGTGAAATATCCACAAAAGGAAAAAACAGACGCAGTTTTATTGAAAGATTAAAACAGAATATCCGCCTGGTATTAAAGGATTATAAAAAAGTAAAATACTTTTCAAACCGGGACCGGATGTCAATTACACTTAATGGAGAAAACCCGGAGGAAATTTGTTCCTTATTAAAGAATATATTCGGCATTCAAAGCTTTAGTCTCGCAATTAAATGCGAAAGCAAGCTGGAAGACATTAAAAAAACGGCTTTAGCCGCGATAGAAGGCGAATATAAACCGGGGAATACGTTTAAGGTCGAGACCAAACGGGCTTACAAACAGTTTGAATTAGATACGAATGCGATGAACGCTGAAATCGGCGGCCACATTTTGAAAAACACGGATGGATTAACCGTCGATGTGAAACATCCCGATATTCCGCTTCGGATTGAAATCAGAGAGGAAGCGACGTTCCTGACCATTCGTAACGAAAAAGGCGCCGGAGGCCTTCCTGTCGGTTCCGCGGGTAAAGCGATGCTGATGCTTTCCGGCGGTTTTGACAGTCCGGTCGCCGGTTTTTACGCGATGAAACGGGGATTATCAGTTGAAGCCGTACATTTTTTCAGTCCGCCGTATACGAGTGAACGGGCAAAGCAGAAAGTCATGGATCTCGCGGGATGCCTCGCGAAGTTCGGCGGCAGTATGACACTTCATATTGTGCCGTTTACAAAGACGCAGGAACTCATCCAAAAACAAATCCCGGAGAACTATACGATGACGGCGACGCGGCGTCTTATGCTGCAAATCGCGGACAGAATCAGAGAAGAACGGAAAGCGCTCGCGATCATTACGGGAGAAAGCCTCGGGCAGGTAGCGAGCCAGACGCTTGAAAGCATGTATGCGATCAATGCGGTGACGGCAACGCCGATTTTACGCCCTTTAATCGGAATGGACAAAACAGAAATCATCGAGAAATCAAAAGAAATCGGCACTTATGAAACAAGCATTCAGCCGTTTGAGGACTGCTGCACCATCTTTACGCCGCCAAGTCCGAAAACACGCCCGAAAAAAGAAAAAATCGAGCACTTCGAAAGCTTCGTTGATTTTGAACCGCTGATTGCAGAGGCCGCTGCCGGCATCGAAACCATCACTGTTTACTCGGAGCAGGAAGCTCACGATAAGTTTGCCGGCCTGTTTTAAAACTGTATACAATTACCAAAGTTTTTTTGAATGAAGACATGTGTTTTATCACATTCTATACTCACAAGGAGGTGATACACATGTCACAACAATCAAACAGCGGAAACAGCAACCAGCTTTTAGTGCCAGGCGCTGCTCAAGCTATCGACCAAATGAAGTATGAAATCGCTTCTGAATTCGGTGTAAACCTTGGACCGGAAACAACTTCTCGCGCTAACGGTTCTGTCGGTGGAGAAATCACAAAACGTCTTGTCTCTTTTGCTCAGCAAAGCATGGGCGGAAGCAGCCAGCAGCAGTTTTAATCACAACTTCACATAATGGCTAAGAGAGCGGGGAATTCCCCGCTCTTTTTTCATGAGTATAGATAGAAGGCGGGAAGCAATTTATGCATATTTTTATTGTAATGGCCTATGTTTATGTATAATGGGGAAAGAAAGTGAGGAGTTGTTCGTGTTAAAACGAGAAGATTTAATCGCCCCAAAGAACTATAACCTTGTAAATGAAATCGAAAAGTTCAGCCGTTCCAAAGAGAAGAACGCGCTTATTTGGGAAGATCAAACAGGCGGCAAGAAAGTCTGGACGTATGAAAAATTGATGGAAGAAACGAATAAAATCGGAGCCCGCCTGAAAGGTCTCGGATTTGAAAAAGGCGATAAGCTGATTGTTATGGTTCCGAGAGTGCTTGAAGCGTATGCCGTTTATTTAGCGATCTTAAAAGCGGGGATGGTCGTCATTCCTTGCTCGGAAATGCTGCGCGCCAAAGACCTTGAATACCGGATCAAACACGCCGAAGTGAAAGGCGCTATCGTTTATCCTTCATTTATAAACGCGTTTGACGAGGTGAATACCGAGCAGCTGGTGACATTGTCAATCGGTGAAAATGATGCCGGCTGGAAAAACCTCCTAACGATTGAAGCGGACAGAGACAGTTTTCAAACAGCTGATACAACAAGAGAAGACATGGCGTTTTTGTCCTATACTTCAGGCACGACCGGCCAGCCTAAAGGCGTTGTACATACACACGGCTGGGCCTTTGCCCATTTAAAAACATCAGCCGGTGCATGGCTGGATATTTCTGAAGACGATACAGTGTGGGCCACCGCGGCGCCCGGCTGGCAGAAATGGGTGTGGAGCCCGCTGCTCGCAATTCTGGGAAGCGGCGCGACAGGAGTCATTTATCACGGCAGATTCAACGCCAAGACGTATTTAGAGCTGCTGGAGCGCCATCAAGTAAATGTCTTCTGCTGTACCCCGACGGAATACCGCCTGATGGCAAAAGTGGAGGAGTTGGACAAATATGATCTTTCTGCCCTTCACAGCGCAGTTTCTGCGGGTGAGCCATTAAACCGGGAAGTCATTGACGTATTCCGGAAGCATTTCGGCATTAAAGTGAGAGACGGATACGGCCAAACGGAGAGCACCCTGTTAGTCGGCGTCCTGAAGGACATGGATATTAAGCCGGGAAGCATGGGCAAACCGACCCCTGGAAATCAAGTGGAGATTATAAACGATAAAGGCGAAATATGTGAAACAGGCGAAACGGGCGATATTGCCGTGCATTTGAGCACACCGGCCTTATTCAAGGAATATTATAAAGATCCCGAAAGAACGAAAAAGCAGATTCGCGGAGATTACTTTCTTACAGGAGACCGCGCGAAAAAAGACGAGGACGGCTACTTTTGGTTTGAGAGCCGCAATGATGACATCATCGTCAGCTCCGGATATACAATCGGGCCTTTTGAAGTAGAGGACGCGCTCGTGAAGCATCCGGAAGTGAAAGAATGTGCCGTCGTGGCGAGCCCGGATGAAATCAGAGGTTCAATCGTAAAAGCTTATGTCGTTTTACAAGACGATGAAAAGCGCAGTGACGAACTTGTCAAAGAACTGCAAAACCACGTAAAAACGATTACGGCTCCTTACAAATATCCGAGAGAAATTGAATTTGTCGAAAGCCTGCCGAAAACGGCTTCCGCAAAAATCAGACGTGTGGAGCTGAGACAGCGTGAAGAACGGCTGAAGGCTGATAAAAAAGCATAATACAGGATAAAGGGTGAGCGGGGATGAAAGCGATTTGGCACGGCGGCACTATCTATACAATGCTGGGCAAGAATCATGTCACTGAAGCCATTTATACCGAAGAAGGCGTCGTCAGGCAGACGGGCAGCTTCCGGGAGCTCCAAGGAACATACGGTTCGCCTGATACGGAGGAAATCGATTTACATGGGGCTGTCATGTTCCCGGGGTTTACGGACAGTCATATGCATTTAATCGGACACGGGGAAAAACAGCTTCGCCTCGATTTGTCGCAGCTGACGTCAAAAGAAGCGATACTGCGGGCCGCAAAAGAAGCAGAGCGTGAATTGGAAGATGGCGAATGGCTGATCGGCGAAGGCTGGGATGAAAATCTGTTTGAACAGCCGGATTACGTCACGAAGCATGACCTTGACCCGCTCTTTCCCGACCGGCCCGTCCTGCTGAAGAGGGTATGCCGGCACGCCGCAGCGGTTAATTCGGCCGCATTGCGCGCGGCGGGAATTACAACCGAAACACCCGATCCAAACGGCGGAATTATCGTCCGGGACGGCACCGGTCCGACAGGCCTCCTGCTGGATAAAGCCCAAGAGCTTGTGACACAGGCCCTGCCGCCCGTCTCACTTCACTATGTCAAACGCGCGCTTCAAACGGCGATTACGGACTGCTGGTCAAAAGGCCTGACCGGCGGGCATTCAGAAGATCTGGCATACTACGGAGACGCGTCCGTTCCCGTTGCCGCGTACGAGTCATTAACCGGCAGCGGCCTTTATCCTTTTCGCGCCCATCTGCTCGTTCATCACGAAGCCGTCGACAGCTGGAGCGCTCTGGATAAATCGACCGGACCTTATCTGGAATACGGAGCGATGAAAATTTTTGCTGACGGCGCGCTCGGCGGCAGAACCGCTCTATTGAAAAAGCCTTACCATGATGATCCGTCTGTTTCCGGCGTTCAGGTGCATGATGACGAAACCCTTGCCGCTCTTGTTTATAAAGCGAGAGAGAAAGGGATGGAGATTGCCGTGCACGCGATTGGCGACCTTGCATTTGAAAAGGTGCTGGATGTTATCGAGAGATACCCGGCAAAGCCCGGACAGCTAGACAGGCTCATTCATGCGCAAGTATTAGATGACGGATTGATTGAAAGAGCCGCCCGGCTGCCGATCGGACTTGATCTTCAGCCGCATTTTGTGGCCAGTGATTTTCCGTGGGTGATTGACCGGCTCGGAGAAGAGCGGATGAAAACGGCTTTCGCCTGGAAAACACTGCTGTCAAAAGGGCTGCTGTGCGCCGGAGGTTCAGATGCCCCGATAGAACCGGCCGATCCGCTTCTGGGCATTCAATCGGCTGTGCTCCGTACGAGCAAACAGCACCCGGAAGGTCCGGCCTATTATGAAAAAGAGTGCCTGACCGTGTACGAAGCCATTCAGCTTTACACGGAGGGAAGCGCGGCCATCATCCATAAAGAACATAGCCGCGGCCGTATCGCCCCCGGCTATGATGCCGACTTTACCGTACTCAGCGGTGATCCGTTCAGGACGGACCCGAAAAAGCTTCATGAATTGGAAGCTGTCAAAACCGTCGTCGGCGGCCGTATCGTATATGAAAAAGAGGACAGGCAGTGATGCCCGTCCTCTTTTTTTATGATAAAAATGATCGTTTTACTTTTTCCCAGAAAGAATTGTCTTTCAGTTTCACCGTTTTGATTTTTTTATCGGATAGTGTAATCTCAACCTTTTTGACATTCCGCGTGCTGAGCGCTTCATTATCAAGCCCGATAATCGGATGCTCATTGCCGTCTTGCACCACCTGCAGTGTCAGCTTCCGGTCTGAGCTTAAAATAAACGAAGATCCGAGTGTACGGTATGTGTTGTTGTTCAACGACGCCAGTTCGGATACCTGCATGCAGGAAATCAAAGGATCAACAACGGCGCCTGAAACAGATTTATTGTAGGCAGTGCTGCCCGTCGGGGTGGAAATGATCATCCCGTCTCCTCTGAACGTCTCAAAATGAAGATCATCAATTAACACATCCATCACAAACGTTTTAATAATGCTTGAACGGATGGAAACCTCGTTTAAACAGTGAAAATGATTGCTGCCGTCCACCGTTACGTGAATGAGCGGGTATTTTCTGACCTCAAGCTGTTCCGCGGTCATGCTGGCCGCCATTTTTTCAGGTTCATCGCTGTGAAAATCACAGTACAAATGGGCTTTCCCTTTTTTAGCGATGCCGACATACAGGCAGTCATCACGGAATCCGGTTTTTCTGACGGCTTGCAGAAATGAGCCGTCGCTGCCGATGCTGGCGATAATTCCGGCATCCTCCGGTTGAGCCGCAACTGTAAAACCGTGCGATTCAGCAAGCTGCTTCAAAGAGCTGACTTGTTCTTTTGTTTCGTTGTTTTGTTTGTGAAAAAAATAAACATTGCGGCGAAGATCGGTCATATCCCCATTCCCCTTTGCTGTCATATTTACGTTTTTCTCCCAGCAGGTATTGTGTTAAAATACCTGTGGCAATAGTGTAACATGTTTCCTGTTTATCCGTTAAGGGAAAGCGCTTCATGAAAAAAATGAATCTTTTTTTACGGGGGAACGTACGAATATTGACAGAAAAGGAGGAGAACAAATGAATGCAAAAAGATGGATTGCGCTCGTCATCGCGCTCGGCATTTTCGGCGTATCAGTCATTGCAAGTGTGACCGTCGGGGTGCTGAAGAATATCGGAGATACAGGGTCTGACTTTGCATCACTGACAGATGACACAGAGGAAGTGACGCTGGATAAGGGCAGCCCCGGCAGTAAAATCGCCGTGCTTGAAGTGGACGGCACGATTGAGGATAACGGCGGGTCCGCTGGCCTGCTCAGCTCAGGCGGGTATGATCACAGATCATTTTTAAAACAGGTTGAGCGTGCGAAAGAAGACAAAAGCGTCAAAGGAATTGTGCTGAAAATCAATTCCCCTGGCGGAGGCGTGTACGAAAGCGCGGAAATACATAAAAAACTGGAAGAACTAAAGAAAGAAACGAAGAAACCGATTTATGTATCCATGGGCTCCATGGCGGCATCGGGTGGCTATTATATTTCAACGGCCGCCGATAAAATCTATGCTTCACCGGAAACGCTCACGGGTTCACTGGGCGTCATCATGGAAAGCGTCAATTATTCCAAGCTCGCCGATGAACTCGGCATCAAGTTTGAAACCATTAAAAGCGGCGCGCATAAAGACATCATGTCCCCGACCCGCGACATGACGAAGGAAGAAAGAAAGATCATGCAGACAATGGTCAACGATTCTTATGAAGGATTTGTCAATGTCATTTCAAAAGGCCGGCACATGTCAAAAGCGGATGTGAAAAAAATTGCCGACGGCCGTGTTTACGACGGCAGACAAGCGAAAAAAATCGGCCTCGTTGATGAGCTCGGTTTTTACGATGATACGATCAGCGCGATGAAAAAGGACCATAAAAATATGAAAAACGCTTCAGTCATCACATACGAGGAAGGATTCGGATTAGGCTCGCTCTTTTCCATGAGCGCAGCGAAAATGTTTAAAAGCGAAATTGATTTTCTGAATATGAAAGAACTCATTTCGCAATCCGGTTCGCCGCGGATGATGTATCTCTATGCAAAGTAGGGGGGAAGAAAGAATGGACGCGACTTACGAAGGCTTGCACGGCAAAGAAGAGGAAGCCGAACAACAGAGGGCGCCCGAGCAGGCATATGCGGGCTTTTGGATCAGGTTTTGGGCGTTTCTTCTTGATTGGCTGGTGGTCTGGGGACTTAACCATCTCATCGTTTCACCGATTTTCACGCTGATGAAGCTCCCGGCAACAAGCGGAATGTTTACAATCTCAGCTTATTCCGTCACAACCCTGATCGTCTACCTCGCCTATTTTGTGTTCATGACGAAATGGTTTCATCAGACACTCGGCAAGATGGTCTTCGGGTTAAAGGTCACTTCTTTGACGCCCGGAAAGCCGCTGACTTGGAGCACCGTCATTTTCAGAGAAGCGGTGGGGCGTTATATCGATAAAATCTGGATTCTCTATATCGTCATTGCGTTTACGCCCAAAAAACAGGGCATTCATGATCTGATCGCCGACACAACGGTGATTCACGAAGCGCTGTACCGCAAATAAAAGCAGTAAACCCGGAATAAACGTCCGGGTTTATTTTTTTTGATTTTGGCGATAATGCTGCTAAGGAAGTGAAGCTTATGGGATATGCCGCAGCAGCTGTTATTCTCATTCTCATTTTGGCCTGGCTGCTCATGAGGATGAAAATCCACCTGACTTTCGAATATCTTCACGATAAAGATAACGACAAACTGACGTTTAAAATCTCGGCCTTATACGGGCTGATCCGTATTAAAAAAACGCTGCCCGTCATTAAAGTAAACAGCGAAGACGCGTCAATTGATGTCAAACAGGACACAAAATCAGAAATGAAAGGTCAGAAAAAAGAGAAGAAAAAAATCACATATGAAGATGTCAAACAGAGCATTCACAGAATAGAAATGATTCTGCACCAAGTCTTTCAGATGCGCCAAATCGCCGCTTCATTTCTTGCGGGAGTCCGTGTTACGAAGTTCGAATGGGTGACGGTTATCGGAATAAAGGACGCCGCCGTTACGGGAATCGCCGCCGGCGGATTGTGGGCCGTAAAGGGAGGCCTTACGGCGATGCTGTATGATCATCTGCGTTTCATACATAAACCGGTGTGCGAAGTCATTCCGTCTTTTCAAGTGCCTGCATCCAAGACGCATTTGCAGTGTATATTCTTTTTTCGTTTTGGACATCTTATAGGTGCAGCTTTCAAATTGCTCAAATACGGGCGGAACGGACTTTCTATCATACGAAAGAAACAGCCGGTTCCGGTTGCTTCAAAGAATGATTCATCAGTTTAAGGAGGAGCGCATATGGCAGACCATCCCATTCAAGGTTTAATGAAAACCGCTATGGAAAATTTAAAAGAAATGATTGACGTGAATACAATCATCGGCGATCCTGTTGAAACGCCTGACGGCAGCGTAATCTTAACGGTTTCAAAGGTCGGCTTCGGATTTGCGGCGGGCGGAAGCGAGTTTGGAGGAAAGCCGGCTGAAAAAAGAACCGATGATGATGAAAGAAAAGAGCAGAAGCTCCCGTTCGGCGGCGGAAGCGGCGGCGGAGTATCCATTACGCCGATTGCGTTTCTGATTGTCGGAACAAACGGCGTGCGCATGCTTCATTTAGACGAAAACACCCATCTGATTGATAAACTGTTAGACTCCGCGCCTCAAACGATTGAACGCATCCAGCATATGTTTAAAAAGAATGAAAAAGGCCGGAACCAAAAAAGAACGGATATCGATTTATAACAGAAAAGTTAACTGCCGCCCGCAGTTAGCTTTTTTTACGATGCGGCATAACCTTTGCAGTTTGCATAAAACTCGACTATGATAGAGCTATACATAGATAAAGGGAGGAATCAGAATGGCTGAAATTACATTTAAAGGCGGAGCCGTGACGCTGATCGGACAAGAAGTGAAACCGGGTGACCAAGCTCCTGACTTCACGGTTCTGACAAACGGATTAGAAGAGAAGACATTAGCAGATATGAAAGGGAAAGTAACGATCATATCCGTTATTCCTTCCATTGACACAGGCGTATGTGACGCGCAGACACGCCGCTTCAACGAAGAAGCCGCAAAACTCGGTGATGTGAACGTTTATACAATCAGCGCCGACCTTCCGTTTGCACAAGCGCGCTGGTGCGGAGCGAACGGAATTGATAAAGTTGAAACATTATCGGATCATAAAGAGATGTCATTTGGTGAAGCATTCGGTGTTCACATCAAAGAACTTCGTCTTTTGGCGCGTTCCGTATTCGTCCTTGATCAGGACGGAAAAGTCGTTTACGCGGAATACGTAAGCGAAGCGACAAACCACCCGAATTATGAAAAGCCTATCGAAGCTGCAAAAGCGTTAATCAAGTAAAGAGAGAAAAAGAGCTCCGGGTGCTGCCGCGGAGCTCTTTTCATGGCAAGGAGGAAACAGCATGCAACACGACCATGTCGGTCAGATTTATGAACTTTTAGATGAAGCCGCCCAAGTGATAGCAGAAGGCCTTCAGATTTCTTATATTGAGGGGCTTGCGGAAGCGGGAGAAATGTATTTTCTTGAAAAGGCCGACCAGCTTCCGCTTCAGGAAAAGCAAACCGGCGAGCTTAACAGCCTGCTCGCGAAAGCAGACTTCAGAAAATGGGAGCATGAATGGATCCGCAAGGCGTTCCAGCTCGCCATTTTAAAAGGGCTGAAAGATAAGTCCCATCCGAACAGACAGATGACGCCTGATACGATCGGCATTTTCATCAGTTACCTCGTGAATAAATTTACGGGCGGCCGAAAAGGCCTGACATTGCTGGACCCCGCCTGCGGCACCGGAAATCTTCTGCTGACCGCGGCAAACCAGCTTTCTGACAAAGCGGCAAAAAGCTTCGGCATTGAAATCGACGATGTCCTTCTGAAGATCGCTTATGCTCAGGCGAATCTGCAGGAAAAAGAAATGGAGCTGTTCTGCCAGGACAGTCTTCAGCCGTTATTTATCGAACCGGCCGATGCGGTCATCTGCGATTTGCCGGTCGGCTACTATCCGAATGACGAAGGCGCTGAAGCGTTTGAGCTGAAAGCGGATGAAGGCCACTCTTTTGCTCACCACTTATTTATTGAGCAGAGCGTCAAACATACAAAACCGGGCGGATACTTATTTTTTATGATTCCGAACCATCTGTTTGACAGCGCGCAAAGCGATAAACTGAAGCGGTTTTTTGCGGAAAAAGTGTATATCAACGCCCTTCTTCAGCTGCCGGCTACTATGTTTAAAGACGAAGCGCAGGCAAAGAGCATTTTAATCTTGCAGAAAAAAGGCGAAGACGCAAAGCCGCCGAAACAAGCGCTTTTGGCGAATCTTCCTTCTTTTGCGAACCAGCAGGCGATGCGGGAGATGATGGCAAAATTGGATCAATGGATTCAAAAAGAAAAATAATGGCGAAAAAGCAGTGTGAGGTGCAAAATCCCGCGCTGCTTTTGCTTTTTAAAATGAATGGAAATCAGGACGATAACACAAATTAAGGAAAGAAAATAACATTCCGTAAGGCCGTGCCGTCCATTTGGCACAAATGAAATTTATCAGAAAATATCGACTTCATATTGTAAGCGGTACCAATGTGGATGTTGACTTGAAATGCTGAGTTGACAATGTTTAAATGGAAAAGTCAGATATTTTTTGGACTGCAGTTATGGTCTGGGAAAAAAGAACGAACAAACGAAGAAGAATTTTGATAGGAGCGTCATTTATGTCTAAAATTATTGCAATTAACGCAGGAAGCTCATCTTTAAAATTTCAGTTATTCGAAATGCCTTCAGAAAAGGTGCTAACAAAAGGTTTAGTAGAACGGATCGGTATCGCCGATAGCGTTTTCACAATCTCTGTTAACGGCGAAAAAAATACAGAAGTGACAGATATTCCGGATCATGCGGTTGCGGTGAAGATGCTGCTTCACAAGCTGACTGAATTCGGTATTATAAAGGATTTAAATGAAATTGACGGAATCGGCCACCGTGTGGTTCACGGCGGAGAAAAATTCAGCGATTCTGTTTTGCTTACGGATGAAACAATCCGTGAGATTGAAGAGATTTCAGAACTAGCGCCGCTTCACAACCCGGCTAACATCGTCGGCATTAAAGCCTTTAAAGAAGTGCTTCCGAATGTGCCTGCGGTTGCAGTGTTTGATACGGCGTTCCACCAAACGATGCCTGAACAATCTTACCTGTACAGCCTACCGTACGAATACTACGAGAAATACGGCATTCGCAAATACGGTTTCCACGGCACATCTCATAAATACGTGACACAGCGCGCAGCTGAGCTTCTCGGCCGCCCGCTTGAAGATTTGCGTCTGATTTCCTGCCACCTCGGTAACGGCGCAAGTATCGCGGCGGTAGAAGGCGGAAAATCCATTGATACGTCAATGGGCTTCACACCGCTTGCGGGTGTTGCGATGGGAACACGTTCAGGAAACATCGACCCTGCATTGATTCCGTACATTATGGAAAAAACGGATCAGACGGCAGATGAAGTATTAAATACGTTAAATAAAAAGAGCGGACTGCTTGGCGTATCCGGTTTCTCCAGCGACCTACGCGATATCGTAGAAGCTTCAAAAGAAGGAAACGAAAGAGCGGAAACGGCTCTTGAAGTGTTTGCAAGCAGAATCCATAAATATATCGGTTCTTACGCTGCGAGAATGAGCGGCGTTGACGCGATTATTTTCACTGCGGGTATCGGTGAAAACAGCGTTGAAGTCAGAGAACGCGTGCTTCGCGGCTTAGAATTCATGGGTGTATATTGGGATCCTGCGCTGAACAACGTGCGCGGCGAGGAAGCGTTTATCAGCTACCCTCACTCTCCTGTCAAAGTCATGATCATTCCGACTGACGAAGAGGTCATGATCGCACGCGACGTTGTCCGCCTTGCACAGTAATGATCGAAAAAAGCACATCCTTTAGGGTGTGCTTTTTTATTGAATGCCCCAGAATCAAACGTTACGATATGTTTAATACATAAACGATGAGGTGAAGCAATGAGTGTGCATGAACATAAACAAGAAGCCCCGTCAGCCGTGCGCTGCAAGGTGATTACAGTCAGCGACACGAGAACGAAAGAAACCGACAAAAGCGGGCGCGTCATGATGGACTTCCTCAGGGAAGCGGGATTTGAAACGGTCGCTTATGACATTGTTAAAGATGAAAAAGATGAATTGCAGAAAGCCGTTTTATCCGGCTGTATGGATGAATATACAGATGCGGTGCTGTTAAACGGAGGGACGGGCATTGCCGAAAGGGATGTCACAATTGAAGCGGTCGCGCCGCTGTTTTCAAAAGAACTCCCGGGATTCGGCGAGCTGTTCCGCATGCTGAGCTATACGGAGGACATCGGTTCCGCCGCCATTTTGTCCAGAGCGGCAGCGGGTGTGATCCAAAATACCGCAGTCTTCTGCACGCCCGGCTCCTCAGGCGCCGTAAAGCTTGCAATGAGTAAACTGATTATTCCTGAACTGCCCCATGTGCTCCGGGAAATCCGAAAAGATTTATAAATGTATAAAAAGGTTCTGCTCCGCTCAAAAAATTGGGTGGGGTTTTTTTTATAAAAGGCTTGAAAAAACAGAATTTACTTGTTACAGTGTATACATACAAAATGCATTTTTATTAATTAAAACTAATTTTTATACAAAAGGGAGCTTTTAACATGGCAAAACAAAAAAAGGTTGTATTGGCATACTCAGGAGGTCTTGATACTTCTGTAGCGATAAAATGGCTGCAAGAACAGGGATACGATGTTGTTGCCTGCTGCTTAGACGTAGGGGAAGGAAAGGATTTGGCATTCGTTCAGCAAAAAGCGCTGGAAGTAGGCGCTGTAAATTCCTATGTGATTGATGCGAAAGAAGAATTCGCCCGGGAGTACGCGCTCATTTCTATGCAGGCCCATACAATGTATGAAGGCAAGTATCCGCTCGTATCTGCATTATCCCGTCCATTGATCGCGAAAAAACTCGTTGAAGTCGCGGAAAAGGAAAACGCGGTGGCCGTAGCGCACGGCTGCACGGGAAAAGGCAACGATCAGGTGCGTTTCGAAGTATCCATTAAATCATTAAATCCTGATCTGGAGGTCATTGCTCCGGTCCGTGAGTGGCAATGGTCGCGTGAAGAAGAAATTGAATATGCTGCAAGCCGCGGCATACCGATTCCGATCAATCTTGACAGCCCGTATTCCATCGACCAGAACCTATGGGGACGCGCCAATGAATGCGGTATATTAGAAGATCCGTGGGCGGCGCCGCCTGAAGGGGCATATGACCTGACAGCATCTCTTGAAAACACGCCGGACGTTCCGGAAATCATCGAAATCGCATTTGAAGCCGGTGTTCCGGTTTCAATCGACGGCGTAACCTACCCGCTCGCTGATTTAATTCTCAAGCTGAACGAGACTGCCGGAAAACACGGCATCGGCCGGATTGACCATGTGGAAAACCGCCTGGTCGGCATTAAGTCCCGTGAAGTTTATGAGTGCCCGGGTGCCATGACTTTGATTACGGCTCACAAAGAGCTTGAGGATCTGACTTTAGTGAAAGAAGTGGCCCATTTCAAACCGGCAATTGAACAAAAACTGTCTGAAATCATCTATAACGGTTTATGGTTCTCGCCGTTAAAAGACGCGCTGCTTGCATTCTTGAAAGAAACCCAAAAACACGTCACCGGCGTCGTGCGCGTCAAGCTGTTTAAAGGCCATGCCATTGTAGAAGGACGTAAGTCGGAATATTCACTCTACGACGAAAAACTTGCGACATATACAAAAGACGATGCTTTTGACCATCACGCGGCAATCGGTTTCATTGAGCTTTGGGGGCTGCCGACAAAAGTAAACAGCATTGTGAAAAAGAAGGAGCAGATTGAAGCATGAAGAAGCTTTGGGGAGGCCGTTTTCAAAAAACACCGGAAAAGTGGGTCGATGAGTTCGGCGCATCCATCACATTCGACCAAAACTTAGTCAAAGAGGATATTACAGGGTCTCTCGCTCATGCGGCAATGCTGAAAAAATGCGGCATTCTGACGGAAGAGGAAGAAGGCGCCATCCGACAGGGGCTGCAGACCCTCCTGCAAAAAGCAGAGGAAGGGACGCTTGAATTCTCTGTTGATTATGAAGATATCCATTTGAATATTGAAAAAATGCTGATCGAAGAAATCGGCCCGTTAGGCGGCAAGCTCCATACCGGCAGAAGCCGGAATGACCAGGTGGCGACCGACATGCATTTGTATTTGAAAGATCATGTCTCACATATCATCGTGCTGATTGAACAGTTCCAAAAAGCGCTGATCGAAAAAGCGGAGGCCAATGTCGAGACCATCCTGCCGGGGTACACCCATTTGCAGCGGGCTCAGCCGATTTCTTTCGCCCACCATCTGCTTGCTTATTTTTGGATGCTTGAACGGGATAAAGAGCGTTTTCGCGATGCTATGAAACGGATTAACATATCGCCGCTCGGATGCGGGGCGCTTGCCGGAACCACGTTTCCGATAGACCGTAACTATTCGGCGGAGCTGCTCGGTTTTGACTCCATTTATGAGAACAGTCTTGACGGAGTCAGCGACAGAGATTTTATTCTCGAGTTTTTAAGCGGCAGCAGCATGCTGATGATGCACCTTTCGCGTTTATCAGAAGAAATCATTCTATGGTGCTCGCAGGAATTCAGATTCATTGAACTGGATGATACGTATGCGACGGGAAGCAGCATGATGCCGCAGAAGAAAAACCCCGACATGGCGGAGCTGATCCGCGGTAAAACCGGACGCGTATACGGTGATATGATGGGGCTTTTCACGATTATGAAAGGGCTCCCGCTCGCTTACAACAAAGACCTGCAGGAAGATAAAGAAGGCATGTTTGACACGGTGAAAACCGTTGAAGGAAGCCTTCAGATTTTCACGGGCATGATTGAAACGATGAAAGTAAACAAGGACATCATGAAACAAGCGACAAAACAAGATTTTTCAAACGCGACGGAACTTGCCGATTATTTAGCTAAAAAAGGCATGCCGTTCAGAGAAGCGCATGAAGTGGTCGGCAAGCTTGTGTACAGCTGCATTGAAAAAGGAATCTATTTAAGTGATATGGCATTTGAAGAATTCCTTCAAGCCAGCAGTCTCTTTGAAGAAGACATCTATACCGTGCTCGATCCGCATCATGCGGTTGAAAAAAGAATGAGCGCCGGCGGAACGGGTTTTCAGCAGGTAGAACAGGCGCTCGTAAAAGCAAAAGCCTGCGCCGGCATTTAATTTGCTGAAATTTCCTTCATATTTTCCCGTCATATCAGACACCCTACATCTATAAAGATGGGAGGTAGAAGGAATGCGCAAAGAACAAGACCGTTACATCTATGATGAAAAAGAAAGTGAAGAAACGGCCAGGCTCATCTCAGAGGCATACGAAAGCGGTTATGTCGGCATGGAGGAAGCCTCTGCTCCTTCAGAAAATTAAGCTGTCTGTAAAGACGGCTTTTTTTTCGTGCGGACGAAGTGCAAAAAAGTGATATTGCCGTTTGTTTATAGTAAAGTAGAGGGAGAAACGTCTTGATTTTATTGAAGCGGCAACGTTGCCTGGGGAGGGTATTCAATGTGCGACATGCTCTAATCACTGCCGGTACAAAGGGATTGGGCCGAAAAGTGACTGAAATGCTTCTGGAAAAAGGCTTTTCTGTCACAGTGAATTACAGACAAGACGAAGAAGCGGTCGCCTGTCTGAAGGCGGATTATCCCGGGTGCCATGACAGATTGCAATTCGTTAAGGGCGATGTAACCCGGAAAGAAGATCTCAAGCGGATCGCCGATGCAGCCCTTCAGCGGTTTGGAAGGATTGACATACTGATTAACAATGCCGGACCGTACATATTTGAGCGCAAAAAGCTTGCCGATTACTCCGATGACGAATGGTATGACATGCTTGAAGGGAATTTAAGCGCCGTTTTCCATCTGTTTAAAGCGGTTATCCCGGTCATGAGACAGCAGCGGTTCGGCCGGATTATTACATACGGTTTTCAAGGAGCGGACCATGCCCCCGGCTGGCTTCACCGTTCCGCTTTCGGAGCGGCTAAAGTCGGGTTGGCTTCGTTAACGAAAACCATTGCGATTGAAGAAGCTGAATCAGGCATTACGGCCAATATGGTCTGCCCGGGTGATATTGTAGGAGATATGAAAGAAGCGTCTATAGAGGACGCAAGACGGAAAATCGGCAAAGAAAAGACGCCGATCGGCAGGTCCGGAACCGGAGAGGACATTGCGAGAATCATCGCCTTTTTATGTGAAGATGATTCCGATCTTGTAACCGGAACGGTCATTGAAGCAACAGGCGGGCTGAATGTGATTAACAGGCATCAATCCCTGTAAGTTTTTTCGTTTGTCAAAAAGGGAACTTGATAAATATTAATTTTTTATGAGGTGAAAACGATGAAAGTGACTTATCACGGACATTCTGTCATTCAAGTGGAAACGAAAACCCATAACATTATTTTTGATCCGTTTCTGACCGGAAACAGTCTGACAAATTTGAAACCGGAAGAAGTGAAAGCGGATGTCATTCTGCTTACTCACGGACACAATGACCATGTCGGAGATACAGAGCAGATCGCTAAACAAAACGATGCGCTCGTTATTGCCCCGAATGAGCTGGCCGTTTATCTCGGCTTTAAAGGTTTAAAGGTCCACCCGATGCATATCGGAGGGGCGCGCCAATTTGATTTCGGTAAAGTGAAACTGACACAGGCATTCCACGGATCGGCGGTCACTGATGAAGAAAACAAAACCATTACGTACACGGGGATGCCGGCCGGGATTTTATTGACGATTGACGGCAAAACGATTTTCCACGCCGGGGACACGGCGCTGTTCTCTGATATGAAACTGATCGGGGAACTGAATCACATTGACCTGGCGTTTCTGCCGATCGGTGATAACTTCACCATGGGCCCTGAAGATGCGAAACTCGCGGCTGAGTGGCTGAGAGCGAAACAGGTCGTTCCCGTTCATTACAATACATTTCCTGTCATTGAACAGGACCCTGACGCTTTCGCCGAAAGTCTGCCCGGAGGCGTCGGCAAAGTCATGGCGGTCGGCGAGACCATTGAGCTTGCCTGACATATGTGTCAAAGACCTTCTGAATCAAGCATTCAGAAGGTCTTTTTGTGATGCCGCCTTTTTTCGGCGTCTCATTGCGAATGAATCCCCCGTACCCTTATAATAAAAGCAGAAGACTGTCCTTAGAGGTGAAACGCTTGGCAACAAAGCATGAACAAATCCTATCATACATAGATTCGCTTCCTGTCGGTGAAAAAATTTCGGTCAGAAGAATTGCGAAAGAAATGAAAGTCAGTGAAGGAACGGCTTACAGAGCCATTAAGGAAGCCGAAAACAAAGGATTCGTTTCCACTATTGAACGTGTGGGGACCATCCGGATTGAACAGAAGAAAAAAGAAAATATTGAAAAGCTGACATACGCCGAGGTCGTCAATGTGATAGACGGCCAGGTGCTCGGCGGAAAAGCCGGTCTGCATAAAACGTTGAATAAGTTTGTGATCGGCGCGATGGAGCTTGACGCGATGATGCGTTATACGGCGGCGGGGAACCTGTTAATCGTCGGGAACCGAATCAACGCCCACCGCCAGGCGCTTGAAGCGGGCGCGGCTGTTTTGGTAACGGGAGGGTTTAATACCGACGACAGCATTATCGAGCTGGCCGATATGCTTGAGCTTCCGATTCTCTCCACGAGCTACGATACCTTTACGGTAGCCGCGATGATCAACCGGGCGATCTATGATCAGCTCATAAAAAAAGAGATTGTGCTCGTGGAAGACATTTTGACGCCCGCAGATCGGACAGTGACGCTGTCCCCTAAGGATAAGCTGGAGAAATGGTACGAAAAAAACTATGAAACCGGACACGGCCGCTTCCCGGTGATCGATCAGCAGATGAAAATCCACGGAATCCTCACATCGAAAGATATCGCGGGGCATGACCGGTCAGTTCCGATTGAAAAAGTAATGACCAAAAACCCTGTCACGGTGATCGGGAAAACATCTGTCGCCTCAGCGGCTCAAATGATGGTTTGGGAAGGAATTGAAGTGCTTCCGGTGACAGACGGGCATCACAAACTGATCGGAATGATCAGCCGCCAGGATGTCTTAAAAGCGCTTCAAATGGTTCAAAAGCAGCCTCAGGTCGGGGAAAAGCTGGATGATATTGTTTCAAGGGGATTTAAAGAAGACGAAGATGACAAAACGCCGGCCGTTTATCAATATGAAGTCACGCCGCAAATGACCAATCAGCTCGGCACGATTTCTTACGGGGTGTTTACGACGATTTTAACCCAGGCTGCCAGCCGATTTTTACGCTCCCGCAAACGCGGCGAGCTGGTCATTGAAAGCATTACGATTTTCTTCCTGAAGCCCGTACAGATGGAGTCGGTCATTGAAGTGAAACCGCGCATTTTAGAGGCGGGCCGGAAATTCGGGAAAATGGAAGTGGAAGTGTCAAGCCAAAGCGGCATCGTTTCAAAAGCGATGCTCATGGTGCAGCTGATGGAGAGAAGTTAAGGGACGCACCCGGGTCCCTTGGCATTCATTATGCGTGGTCCCTCTCCGCTTCCTTTGCATGGATGGGCTCATAATGCTTATATGCTTTATACCCGGCCCATGCGCTGCCTGCTCCGATTAAAATGAAGACGCCGCCGATGACCAGGGTCAGGACGGAGTGAAACAGAATCATTTGGTTTACTCCGTACAAAAACACCAGCGCGCCTAATGCCATACTTGATTTAGCCGAAAAACATTCCTTCTCCAGCGCCCGTTTCGTCTGGATTCCTTTTACTTTGTAATACACGTAAAAGCAGGCAGAAAGCCCGATGAGAAAAACAAAAACCAGCATAAATGAAATCCTCCATTATATGAGTTTGCAAAACCGTTTATACCGTTGCTGAAAGATTTTCCTTTTCCATGGATAAAGAGTATGATTAAATGAATAAAAACGAAAAGGAGAAAGCGATGAAATCCGAACTGATCAGAACCATATCATTATATGACACCATTATCTTACATAGACATGTGAGGCCTGACCCGGACGCCTACGGTTCACAGTGCGGCCTTACGGAAATCCTGCGGGAAACGTATCCCGAAAAAAATATTTTTGCCGTCGGACAGCCTGAGCCGTCCTTGTCTTTTTTATATTCCCTCGATGAGGTGGATGACGAAACCTATAAAGATGCTCTTGTCATCGTGTGCGACACCGCAAACCAAGGCAGGGTCGACGATCAGCGCTACCATTCCGGCGCAAAGCTCATGAAAATAGACCACCATCCAAATGAAGATCCGTATGGCGATCTGTTATGGGTCGATACGAATGCAAGCTCCGTAAGCGAAATGATCTATGAGCTGTACCTGGAAGGAAAGCAGCACGGCTGGAAACTGAATACGAAAGCAGCTGAGCTGATCTACGCGGGTATCGTCGGTGATACGGGGCGCTTCTTATTCCCGAACACCACAAAAAAGACATTAAAATACGCGGGAGAGCTCATTGAGTTCCCATTTTCATCGTCAGAGCTGTTCAATCAATTGTATGAAACAAAATTAAATGTGGTGAAGCTTAACGGCTTTATTTATCAAAATGTGTCACTGTCTGAAAACGGCGTCGCTTCCGTTTTCATTAAAAAAGACATTTTGGAGACATATGGAACCACCGCTTCTGAAGCGTCGCAGCTTGTCGGAACACTCGGAAATATTTCGGGTATCCGCGCTTGGGTGTTTTTCGTAGAAGAAGACGATCAAATCAGAGTCCGGTTCCGTTCAAAAGGTCCGGTCATCAACGGAATTGCCCGGAAATACAATGGCGGCGGACATCCGCTTGCGGCCGGCGCATCCATCTTCAGCTGGGATGAAACCGATCAGATTCTTGCTGATCTGGAAGAGATATGTAACGAACACAAGTAGAGGGGAGACCCTCTTTCTTAGTGTTCATCTGTCACGGGGATGAACCAGCAGCCGAATTCAGTCAGGTCTTCGTAGACGCGGAGATTACAGATTTGGAGTTCTTTTTTTATGAGGGAAGCGAGTGTGTTTGTTTCTGCATATGCGGAATAGCCTTGTCTGATTCGGGCTGCATGATCTTTTGCCAAGCGTCGTTCACTAAAAACCTCCATTTTCCCTTCCTCCCTTCAGAATCATTGAAAATGTCTCATCTACAGTTTATAAAAAAGCGGAGAAAAAAGCGACAGATCTATGGAAAATTTTTAAAAATGACATAATTACGTCGCAAAAGAAATATGAATTTCGACAGACAATCTCGTATAAATCGTCAGTTCCTTTACTTCAGCTTTAAATTCCTTCTCATTTATGGTGTATATTTTGTTTTCGATCGTCCGTTTTAAAAGCTCCTTTGTTTTATACACGCTTTCAATATCCTTTGTGATGACTTCAGAAATATTATCTTTCACTTGTTCCTCAAATTTCATCTTGTCAGGCTGGGCGATTCTGTATTTTTCCCCATTGATCAGCTTCACATCAACACTTTGGATGAGCAGCCTTTGCTTATTATCCTCATTTAATTTATGAAGATCTTTCTGATAGATGGAGATTTGGTTTTTTAAATCCCGCGCGTGCTCCCGCTGCTTTTCAATTAACGTCACCTGTTCTTCCTGAAACGTTCCGTATGTAAACAGAAAGAACAGCCAGCTGACGATGGCTCCGCACATCATTCCCGCAAAAAAACGCTGCCATCCCGGTTTTTTATAATACTCGGGAATTCTCATGATGACATATTCTCCTGGGTCAGCCATGAAATAATCAGCCAGCCGGTCTGCGCGCCGCCCATTGCTGAAATAATTAAAAAAAGCTGTTTGAAGATGTCGCGCGTGTTGCCTTCCCACAGCCCCCGCTCGAAACTGTATACCGCGTCAAATGTTCCCCCGATGGCCGCGACAAGCGCCCAGATCTTCAGCCTGTTCGCCAATTTTGTGATCGCCGTCAGCGGAGGCTCGCCTGATAAATAAGCTCCGAGGCCGCCGATCAGCGCGCCGCCGAGCAACACACCGAGGGCGATAAAATAACTGCTGATGAAATTCGCCATAAATCCGGCTTCTTGATCCATATATACACCACCTCACTTTTCTATCATATTGAGCGAAACGGACAAGTATGATGATGAGTCAAAAAAGAACATTTGTTTCTTAAGAAAACCCGTCTTATAATGTAGAAAGGCAAAATGAACGTATGGGAAAGGAGTGGCGGCATTGTCTTTTGTTCACCTGCAAGTACATAGCGGCTACAGTCTGTTAAACAGCGCCGCTTCTGTAAAAGAGCTTGTTACACAAGCGAAGGAACTCGGATATTCATCATTGGCGCTGACGGACGAAAATGTGATGTACGGCGCCATTGAGTTTTATAAAGCATGCAAATCAAACGGAATTAAGCCGATTATCGGTCTGACGGCTTCTATATACACGGACGATACGGAGCTTGAAGCACACCCGCTCATTCTTTTAGCAGAGACAAACATCGGATATCAGAACCTGGTGAAAATCTCAAGTGCGCTGCAATCCATGGCAAAGGGCGGCATGAAGCGAAAATGGATGAAGAGCTATCATGAGGGGCTGATCGCCATTACGCCCGGTGAAAACGGCTACATTGAAAGCCTGCTTAAAGCCGGGAAGTTTGAAGAAGCGGTCTGGGCTGCCGAAGGATTCCGGGAGCTGTTCGGAGAGGGCCGTTTTTATTTAGGGTACCAGCCGTTTAAAGGACGTGAGACGTTATCAGAAGAGATTCTCCGCCTGTCAGCCGAGACGGAAATCGCTGTCTGCGCTGCGGGGGATGTCCGTTATATCAAGAAAGAAGATCAAGATGCGTACCGCTGTCTGTGCGCTATTAAAGCCGGAGAGAAGTGGGAGGATCAGAGCGGGGATCTGCCGGACTTATACTTGAGGGCGCCTGAAGAAATGGCAGAGCTTTACAAGCGGCATCCGGAAGCGATTGAAGCAGCCGCGCGTATCGCCCGGCAATGCCGGGTCGATGTCAGCCTCGGACAGACACAGCTTCCGTCTTTTCCGGCGCCGGACGGCAAATCAGCCGATGACTATTTGGCGGAGATCTGTCATGAGGGGCTGCGCCTCCGTTTCGGCACTCCTGATGAGCGCGCTGTCCGCCGGCTTGAATATGAGCTGGACGTCATCAGGCGCATGAAATTCAGTGATTATTTTCTCATCGTATGGGACTTTATGAAGTACGCGCATGAAAAGGGCATTGTGACAGGCCCGGGAAGGGGGTCCGCGGCAGGCTCGCTTGTCGCTTACTCCCTTTTCATTACCGACGTGGATCCGCTTAAACATTCTCTGCTGTTTGAGAGATTTCTTAATCCCGAGCGGATCAGCATGCCGGATATTGATATCGATTTCCCTGATACGAGAAGGGATGAGGTCATTCAGTATGTACAAAATAAGTACGGGGCCATGCACGTCGCCCAGATTATCACCTTCGGGACATTGGCCGCAAAGGCGGCGTTAAGGGATACCGGGAGAGTGTTCGGAATCAGCCCGAAAGAAGCCGACCAGCTTGCCCGCCTGATTCCGTCAAAACCGGGAATGACGCTTGAGGAAGCGAGGCGGCAGTCCGCTCAGCTGAACAGGCGGCTGTCCGAATCCGCCGTTCTTCATAAAGTGTTTCAGATCGCAAGGAAAATTGAAGGTCTTCCGCGGCACACATCAACACACGCGGCGGGGGTCGTTCTCAGTAAAGAGCCGCTTTCGGAAGTTGTCCCTCTTCAAGAGGGGCATGACGGCGTGTATTTAACGCAGTATGCGATGGATCACTTGGAAGATCTCGGTCTTTTAAAAATGGACTTTTTAGGTTTGCGCAACTTGACGCTTATTGAATCCATTAAAACGATGATTGAAAAAGAGACGAATACGAAAATTGATTTTTCCGAGATTTCTTATCAGGATGAAAAAACGTTCTCGCTATTGTCAAACGGTGATACGACGGGTATTTTCCAACTGGAATCATCAGGAATGAGAAACGTGCTGAAGCGCCTGAAGCCGTCAAGACTGGAAGACATTGTCGCGGTTAACGCGCTTTACAGGCCGGGACCGATGGAAAATATTCCGTTATTTATCGACCGGAAGCACGGGCGGGCGCGTGTGGAAGTGCCGCACGAGGACGTACGAAATATTCTCAGTGACACTTACGGCGTCATCGTCTATCAAGAGCAGATAATGATGATCGCCTCGCGCATGGCAGGGTTTTCATTAGGTGAAGCGGATCTGCTCAGACGGGCTGTCAGCAAAAAGCAAAAGGACATTCTGGACAGAGAGCGAAGCCATTTTGTTGAAGGGTGCTTAAAAAAGGAGTATTCTGTAGTCACTGCAAACGAGGTCTACGATCTGATTGTAAAATTCGCTAACTACGGATTCAACAGAAGCCATGCTGTCGCATACAGCATGATCGGCTATCAGCTCGCCTATTTAAAAGCGCATTATCCGTTATATTTTATGTGCGGGCTGTTGACGAGCGTCATCGGCAATGAGGACAAAATATCGCAATATCTGCATGAAGCGAAGGGGAGCGGGATTCAAGTCCTTCCGCCGTCAATAAACAAAAGCGGTTTTCCGTTTGCGCCGGAAAACGGAGCCGTCAGATACAGTTTGCGGGCCGTTAAAAACGTAGGCGTCTCGGCAGTGAAAGATATTTATAAAGCAAGAACACATAAACCGTTCGAGGATCTTTTCGATTTCTGCTTTCGTGTACCTGCAAAAAGCGTGAATCGGAAAACCATCGAAGCCCTTATATTTTCTGGCGCCATGGACGAATTCAATCAAAATCGCGCCGCCTTGCTGGCCTCCGTTGATGTGGCTTTAGAGCACGCTGAACTTTTTCGTGCAGACGATGACCAAATGGGATTGTTTTTGGAAGAATCGTTCTCCATTAAGCCAAAATATGTAGAGGCTGAGGAATTTCCGCTCGTGGACAAGCTTCGGTTCGAAAAAGAAGCTCTCGGTGTTTATTTCTCAAGCCATCCTTTGTCTGCTTTCAGGGATCTCCTGAAAAAACGGGGGGCGAAAGCGATCACAGCAGCGCGGCAGATGCCGAAGGGGCAGCTGTCAATCGGCGCTTTGCTCGCGGGCATTAAAACGATTCGGACAAAGACAGGTCAGCATATGGCGTTTCTCACATTAAGCGATGAAACGGGAGAAATGGAAGCCGTCGTGTTTCCTGACCAATATAGAAGGCTGTCTCCGCTGTTAGAAGAAGGCGCGCTTTTATTCGCCGCCGGAAAAATGGAAGAGCGTCAGGAGAAGACACAATTCATCATGTCATCCGCCTCTCTTCTTGAGCAGACGGAGGCAGACAGAGCGCCGTCTGTTTACATCAAAATCGAAGGCAGCCGGCACAATCAGGAGTTTTTGGAAAAGATGAAGCGTATTTTACTGGAGCATAAAGGGGAAACCGGCGTTTATCTTTATTATGAAAAAGACAAGCAGACGATCAGGCTGCCGGATACTTTTCATATTCAGGCGGACCATCAGGCGTTATACCGTTTAAAAGAGCTGCTGGGCCGCGAAAACGTCGTGTTAAAATAGTGGTAACAACAATCGTTTTGTTATACAATTGAAACAATTGTGCTATCTTATTTAAAGATTCTGAAATTTTTCACCTCCAGCGATTGTACCAGTCTATGCGGCAGAATATGTAACAAAGTACTTAAAAGGAGTGTTTAGAATGTCATTAAGAGAAGAAGCGTTACATTTACACAAAGTAAATCAAGGAAAGCTGGAATCAAAAGCAAAGGTAGAAGTCAGAAACGCGGACGACTTAAGCCTTGCCTACTCTCCCGGAGTAGCTGAGCCTTGTAAAGAGATTTATGACGATAAAAACAAAGTATATGATTATACAATGAAGGGGAACATGGTAGCAGTCGTAACAGACGGATCAGCCGTTCTCGGTCTCGGTAATATCGGGCCTGAAGCTTCACTTCCGGTCATGGAAGGGAAAGCGGTGCTGTTCAAAAGTTTCGCGGGCGTGGATGCATTCCCGATCGCGCTTGACACAAACGATGTGGACAAAATCATTGACACTGTAAAGCTGCTTGCACCGACATTCGGCGGTGTCAACCTTGAAGATATTGCGGCGCCGAACTGCTTCATTATCGAAGAGCGCCTGAAAAAAGAAACAAACATTCCGGTTTTCCACGATGATCAGCACGGCACTGCCATCGTAACCGTTGCCGGACTTGTAAACGCGCTGAAATTATCAGGTAAATCCATGTCATCCATTAAAGTTGTGGCAAACGGAGCGGGAGCGGCAGGCATCGCGATCATCAAGCTTCTTTACCATTTCGGCGTACGCAACATCGTAATGTGCGACTCTAAAGGGGCGATTTACGAAGGGCGTCCGGCCGGCATGAACGCAGTGAAAAACGAAGTGGCGAAGTTTACAAACCAAGACCGCAACGACGGTTCGCTTCAGGATGTCATTAAAGATGCAGACGTCTTTATCGGCGTATCAGTCGAAGGCGCGCTGACGAAAGAAATGGTGGAAAGCATGGCGAAAGATCCGATTATCTTCGCAATGGCCAACCCGAATCCGGAAATCATGCCTGAAGACGCGCGCGCAGCCGGCGCAAGCGTAATCGGAACAGGCCGTTCTGATTTCCCGAACCAGGTTAACAACGTTCTGGCATTCCCTGGAATTTTCCGCGGGGCGCTTGACGTTCGCGCGACTCACATCAACGAAGAAATGAAAATAGCTGCGGTTGAAGCGATTGCTTCCCTTGTTACAGAGGAAGAATTAAGCGCTGATTATGTCATCCCGGCTCCATTTGACAAACGTGTGGCTCCTGCCGTTGCGAAAGCTGTTGCGAAAGCAGCGATGGAAACGGGCGTCGCCAGAATTACGGTCGATCCTGAGGAAGTGGCTGAAAAAACAAGACAGCTAACAATCATCGGCGAATAATAACACAAAAATGAAATGGCAGCGCGTTGGAAAAAAACAACGCGCTGCTGTTCAATATACGGACTGCTGGCATTTTTTTAAGGGCAGGTCTTAAAAAAATTTCAGCAGAATCCTTATTTCTTTTGAAAACGCTGACAGATAAGGCTGAACAACGCTTTTTACGGTATGAAATCCGTCCGTTTCCGTCTGTTTTGCAGCAAAAAATGTCGAATGGAGGATGACACCGTTTGACAAAAAAAGTACAATAGTTTCGGTAAAGTTATTATTAAGTCTATCTAATCGGAAGACATGCAGTGAAGAGAACCCTTCACAAAAGGGAGGTAATCATTTGTTAAAGGATATATTCACAAAAAAGAAAAAATATGCTTCCGTGCCGTCTGAGCAGGCAAAACATGATGTTCCGGAAGGCATTATGACAAAGTGCCCCAAATGTAAAAAAATCATGCTTACAAAAGAGTTAGATAAAAACCTGCGCGTCTGCATGAACTGCGGGCACCATTTCCCGATGAATGCAAAGCAGCGCATTGAAAGCCTCCTGGATGAAGATTCATTCGAAGAATTCAACCAGGGAATGATATCTGAAAACCCGCTCGGTTTCCCGGAATACTTAGAAAAAATCGAAAAAGACCGTGAGAAAACATCGCTGAATGAAGCGGTGGTTACCGGAAAAGGAACCATCAGCGGATTCCCTGCCGTGATCGCGATCATGGATTCAACATTCCGAATGGGCAGCATGGGTTCGGTTGTCGGCGAAAAAATCACGCTTGCAATTGAAAAAGCAAAAGAGGAAAAAGTCCCGTTTATCATCTTTACCGCTTCCGGCGGCGCACGTATGCAGGAGGGGGTCTTAAGCCTTATGCAAATGGCAAAGACAAGCTCTGCATTAAAACTGTTCAGTGAGGAGCAGGGATTGATTATTTCTGTCATGACCCATCCGACGACAGGCGGCGTATCGGCCAGTTTCGCGTCTCTCGGTGATTATAATTTCGCTGAACCGGGCGCCTTGATCGGATTTGCCGGAAGACGTATTATTGAACAGACGATCGGGGAAAAACTGCCGGAAGATTTCCAGACGGCGGAATTTTTATTAAAGCACGGCCAGCTTGATGCGGTGATTCACCGAAACGACATGAAAGACAAACTCGCATTTCTGCTGGACATGCACCAAACAGGAGGTGAGCATGAGTGGCTGCAAGATTAGAATTTGAAAAACCAGTGATTGAACTGCAGACGAAAATCGCCGAACTGAAAAAATTCACCCAAGATTCGGAGATGGATTTAAGCGCTGAAATCGCAAGGCTTGAAGACCGGCTCAGCAAGCTTCAGGATGAGATTTATAAAAACCTGAAGCCGTGGGACAGAGTGCAGATCGCACGCCTTCCCGACCGGCCGACGACGCTTGATTACATTCAATACCTGTTTACCGACTTTTTTGAGTGCCACGGAGACAGAACATACGGAGATGATGCGGCGATTGTCGGCGGAGTCGCCAAATATCACGGCATGCCGGTCACCGTTATCGGACATCAGCGCGGAAAAGACACGAAAGAAAACCTTGTCCGCAATTTCGGGATGCCTCACCCTGAGGGCTACCGCAAAGCGCTTCGTCTCATGAAGCAGGCGGATAAATTCAACCGCCCGATTATCTGCTTCATCGACACGAAGGGAGCGTACCCGGGTAAAGCGGCGGAGGAACGGGGACAAAGTGAAGCCATCGCCAAGAACCTGTTCGAGATGGCCGGCCTGACAGTGCCTGTCGTTTGTATCGTCATCGGGGAAGGCGGCAGCGGAGGCGCGCTTGCGTTAGGTGTGGGCAACCGCATGCTGATGCTTGAGAACTCGACGTATTCCGTTATTTCTCCTGAAGGAGCCGCGTCCATTTTGTGGAAGGACTCCAGCCTTGCGAAAAAAGCGGCCGAATCCATGAAGATTACTGCGCCCGATTTATTAGAATTAGGAATTATTGACGATATGATTAAAGAAGTGAAGGGCGGAGCTCACCACGATATCAAGCAGCAGGCGGGCTACATTGACGGTATACTTAAAGAAACGTTAAAATCTCTTCTTCAATTGAACGCCGAAGAATTGATCTCACAGCGCTATGAAAAATATAAAGCAATCGGGAAAGTTTCGGTTGAAGATCAATATATCGGGGTAAACTGAATAGACGTGAAGCCTATGGCTCACGTTTATTTTTTGTGATTTTTGTGATATTCCTTAAATTTTATTTAAAAACAATTTATTTAATTGTATAATAGGTAAGGTTTCATGGGAGCTCAGGCGTCCCTTTTCATTGTTTTAGGGCAATGATCATGATATGTTTAACATATATATGTTGCTGAGGTGAATAGGAAATGAAGCGTATAGGAGTTTTAACGAGCGGCGGGGATTCCCCGGGTATGAACGCTGCGGTGCGCGCGGTTGTGCGGAAAGCTATCTACCACGACGTCGAAGTGTACGGAATTTATAACGGTTATTCAGGATTAATCAGCGGAAAAATAGAGAAACTGGAGCTTGGTTCGGTCGGTGACATCATCCACCGCGGCGGAACAAAGCTGTATACGGCCAGATGTCCTGAATTCAAAACAGTTGAAGGCCGTGAAAAAGGAATCGAAAATTTAAAGAAACTCGGCATTGAAGGTCTTGTCGTCATCGGCGGAGACGGTTCATACATGGGTGCGAAAAAATTAACGGAACACGGGTTTCCGTGTGTAGGTGTACCGGGTACGATAGATAATGACATCCCGGGAACTGATTTTACGATCGGATTTGATACGGCGTTAAACACCGTAATTGATGCGATTGATAAAATCCGTGACACCGCTACGTCTCATGAGCGTACATACGTTATTGAAGTGATGGGGCGCCATGCGGGCGACATTGCTTTATGGGCAGGTCTTGCAGGCGGAGCGGAATCAATTTTAATTCCTGAAGCGGACTACGATATGCAGGAAATTATCGGCCGTTTGAAGAGAGGGCACGACCGCGGCAAAAAACACAGTATCATCATCGTTGCAGAAGGGGTAGGCAGCGGGGTTGAATTCGGAAAACGCATCGAAGAAGAAACGAACCTTGAAACACGGGTATCCGTTTTAGGGCACATCCAGCGCGGCGGATCTCCAAGCGCTTCTGACCGGGTTCTTGCAAGCCGCCTCGGCGCTTACGCGGTTGAGCTTCTGCTTAAAGGAAAAGGCGGACGCTGCGTAGGTATACAAAACAACAAGCTTGTAGACCATGATATTATAGAAATTTTAGAATCAAAACATACTGTTGAACCAAACATGTATCAGCTTTCAAAAGAACTGTCTATTTAAGGCGGAAGAAGCTGAAGATTTCAGAAGGAAGTGAACGAGTTGAAAAAAACAAAAATCGTTTGTACAATCGGTCCGGCCAGTGAAAGTGTAGAAATGCTGACAAAATTGATGGAAGCGGGTATGAACGTTGCTCGTCTGAATTTTTCACACGGTGATTTCGAAGAGCACGGCGCAAGAATCAAAAACATCAGAGAAGCAAGCAAAAAGCTCGGCAAAAACGTGGGGATTCTCCTCGATACGAAAGGTCCGGAAATCCGCACGCACGATATGGAAAACGGCGCGCTTGAGCTTCAGGCGGGAAATGAAATTATCGTTTCTACGAAACAGGTGCTGGGAACGCTTGAAAAATTCTCAGTTTCTTATGAAGGCCTGGCAGACGACGTGTCAGCAGGGTCTATCATCCTGTTGGATGACGGTTTAATCGGATTGGAAGTGCTAGAATCAAATCCGGAAAAACACGAAATCAAAACAAAAATCTTAAACAGCGGCACGCTGAAAAATAAAAAAGGCGTAAACGTTCCCGGCGTCAGCGTCAACCTTCCCGGAATTACTGAAAAAGACGCCAAAGACATCGTATTCGGTATCGAGCAAGGCGTTGATTTCATCGCTGCGTCATTTGTACGCCGTTCTACGGATGTCCTGGAAATCCGCGAACTGCTTGAAGAGCATAACGCGTCTGACATTCAAATCATTCCTAAGATCGAGAACCAGGAAGGCGTGGACAACCTGGATGCGATCCTGGAAGTATCTGACGGCTTAATGGTAGCGCGCGGAGACCTCGGCGTAGAGATTCCGGCCGAAGAAGTGCCGCTCGTGCAAAAAGAAATGATCAAAAAATGCAACGCGCTCGGCAAACCGGTTATTACTGCGACACAAATGCTTGACAGCATGCAGCGCAACCCTCGCCCGACACGCGCTGAAGCAAGTGACGTTGCCAACGCCATTTTCGACGGCACAGATGCTATCATGCTTTCCGGTGAGACGGCTGCGGGACAATATCCTGTCGAGGCGGTTCAAACAATGTTTAACATCGCCACACGCACGGAAGAATCTCTGAACTACAAAGAAATTCTGTCTAAACGCAGAGATCAGGTCGGCATGACGATTACCGATGCGATCGGCCAATCAGTTGCGCACACGGCGATCAATCTGAGTGCGGCAGCTATCGTTACCCCTACAGAAAGCGGCCATACGGCGCGTATGATCGCGAAATACCGTCCGCAGGCTCCGATTGTAGCCGTTACGGTTAATGAGTCTGTATCACGCAAACTCGGCCTTGTATTCGGCGTATTTCCGGCAAGCGGCCAAAACGCGAATTCAACCGATGAAATGCTTGAAGACGCGGTTCAAAAATCACTTGACAGCGGCATCGTGAAACGCGGTGATCTGATTGTCATTACAGCAGGTTCTGTCGGTGAATCAGGCACGACGAATCTGATGAAAGTCCACACTGTCGGAAGCGTTATCGCGAAAGGGCAAGGCATCGGACGCAAATCTGCATTCGGTCCGGTCGTTGTTGCAAAAAATGCGAAAGAAGCTGAACAAAAAATGACAGACGGCGCAGTATTGGTTGCTTCAAGCACTGACCGCGACATGATCGCTTCACTTGAAAAAGCATCAGCGCTCATCACTGAAGAAGGCGGTCTGACAAGCCATGCAGCCGTTGTCGGTTTAAGCTTGGGCATTCCGGTTATCGTCGGTCTGGAGAACGCGACTTCAGTTTTAACAGAAGGACAGGTTATCACAGTTGACGCTGCCCGCGGCGCTGTGTATGAAGGCCGCGCAAGCGTTCTTTAAACAGCTTTAAAAAAGAGAGGGGGGTTCTCCCTTCTCTTTTGTCTTTAGGTTGATTTTCCTATTCCCATGCCGGCGGTGACGCGCTTTTAGAAGGGCAGGAGGGCAGAAAAATGAGAGTGTTATTCTTACTGTTTATCGTGTGTCCGGCAATTGAAATCGGTTTGTTTCTGCTGGCGGGAAAATGGCTCGGTATTTTTCCGACCTTCCTTCTCATCATTTTGACAGGCGTGTTAGGCGCCTTGGTGGCAAAAAGACAGGGAACCGATGTGTATCATCGGGTGATGCGCGACCTGCAGCACGGCAAAATGCCGGGGGAAGCGCTTCTTGACGGAATATGCGTCTTTTTCGGAGGCCTGCTTTTGATGCTTCCGGGTTTTCTGTCCGATATTGCAGGGGCCTGTCTTCTGATTCCGTTCACTCGGAACCGCATGAAGCCGCTTTTGTTCAAATGGCTGAGAGGAATGTCAAAAAACAAGCGGATCATTATCAAATAAAAACGGCAGCCTTCTTACAGGGCTGCTGTTTTTATTTGGGCTGAACAGTAATATAGGCCCATATTTCTTTTAAAGCGCCCGTTGTGATAAAGGCCTGAATGAAAACGAGCAGCGCGGGCCCCGCAGCCAGTCCTAAAATTCCGAACAATTTAAAGCCGGCAAACAGGGCGATTAAGGTCGCAAGCGGATCAAGTCCGATTGACTTGCTTAAAATTTTCGGCTCCGTCAGCTGGCGCTGAATGAGAACCACAATATATAAAACACCGAGACCGATCGCTTGAGGAAGCTGACCGGCAATGGCCAAATACATAATCCAGGGAACAAAGACCGACCCGGCGCCGAGATACGGGAGAAGGTCCACCAGGCCGATAAAAAAGGCGATGGTTGCCGCATGCTCAATCCCTAAAAGAAAAAGTCCGATAAAGACAATGATCATCGTGAAAAGTATGAGCACGGCCTGCGCCTTAATGAAACCTGCCATCGCTTTTTTCAGCTCTCCCGATACGGCCTTGGCGTTTGCCGAAACCCGTTCCGGAAGAATGGAATAAAGCAGCGCCTTCAGCTTATGCCAGTCCTTTGTCATAAAAAAAGTCGCCAGCATTGCGAAAATGAAGACGGCAGCTGTATTGGGAAGGAAGGCAATCCATTTCGGCACCAGCTCCAAAAGATGTGAAAGCATCAGCCCCGCATTTTTAGCGGCTGTATCACCGAGGGTCTGAATATGCGTCACGATGGATGCCTGCTGATTGGTTTCCAGCCCGTTAAATAGGACGGTCAGCTCGTGGTACAATGGCTGAATGCGGGAAGTGAACAGCTCTTCACAATACGTCATAAAGGCGCTGATATGAGGAGGGAGCGTTTTGGCCAGATAGGCGGTTCCCGAAATGATTTCCGCAACGAGAAATGTCGCCGCGCCGAGAAGAATAAGCAAAAAGAAGACCAGGACAATGACTGTATTGACTGACCGGGGCAGCCCCGTCAGTTTGTCCAGCCAGTCAACTACGGGAATGATCGCTGATGACAGAATAAGGGCGATCAGAAACGGATAAGTTAACGGAAATGAGGCGTAACCGGCCGCTAAAGCGCCGCCGGCCGCAGCGAGTACAAACAGCGCGCGGAAAAAAACAGTTGCATAGTGCGGATTCACATCGATCCTCCTCTCGGTCGGCACGTCCTATTACATTAGTTTATTCGTCAAAAAAAAGGATATGAATACAGATATGATGAAAGAAGGTGCTTTCAGGGTGTTTACACAAGCGAATTTATTTTTACTATTATTGCTGGCCATCGCATTGGTAGCCAAAAATCAGTCATTGCTTTTTGCCGTCGGCTTTCTCATTGTGATAAAAGCTGTCGGTCTTGATCAGAAACTATTTCCGGTTATTCAGTCAAAAGGCATCAACTGGGGGGTCACCGTCATTACAATCGCCGTTTTAGTGCCGATTGCCACAGGTGATATCGGTTTTAAACAGCTCGGAGAAGCGATGAAATCATATTATGCGTGGATCGCTCTCGGTGCCGGGATCGCGGTTGCCTTAATCGCCAAAAACGGTCTCACCTTATTGGAAAACGACCCTCATATTACAACGGCGCTGGTCATCGGCACGATACTTGCCGTCGCGCTTTTCGGAGGCGTCGCCGTCGGCCCGTTAATCGGCGCCGGAATCGCCTACTTGGCCATGCAAATCGTTAAAATATTCACCTCGTAAAGTAAAAAAAGCGGCGTAAAGCTGCTTTTTTTGTGGAGAAAATTAGAGTTTGCACTTGCGCATTTTGTAGTTCAGACAAATGCCATTTGCAATATTCCGATGAATGAAGCGGCTTACCATGTAACAAAGAACTTCGGGATTGACGGCGCACATGGAGCGAAAACAGCGATTGCAGTAATTCCAATGATGAATGGATGAAAAGCTGATGGAATTTATGCGCTGATACCAAAGCAAAACTTGAAGTGTTGTTAAAATAAGCAGAGACCCTTTCCTTCAATTTGAAAGTTTGTTAAATTTATAATGAGAATGAAAAAACACAATTCGGTTGGTAGTCCGGATGCATGATTTAAAATGTCAGTAACCTTCCCCTCCTCGGGATGTCCATCATTCTTCAGTAAATTTAGGAGGAGGGAATCGTTATGAAATTAACGGTTTACTACGATGGTCAGTTTTGGGTAGGAGTCATTGAAGTTGTGAATGATGGGAAATTAAGAGCAATTCGTCATTTGTTTGGACAAGAGCCAAAGGATTCAGAAATAATGCATTTTGTTAATAATCAACTTTTACAGACTCTCTCCCACACTGAACAAGAAGGGGTTTGTGTTAAAGCAAAATCTAAGAAATTAAACCCAAAAAGATTGCAACGACAAGCTTCTAAAGAAATGAAAAATATCGGGATATCAACTAAGGCACAAAAAGCGATAAAACAGGAGCTTGAAGCAAGAAAAGAAAAGAAAAAACAACTGAATAGAAAACAAAGAGAAAAAATAAAGGAACAAAAATATTTAATCAGAAAACAAAAAGCAAAAGAAAAGCATAGGGGAAAATAGTTGGAGAGCCCGATGAAGCCCTTCGATTGAAAAGTTGAGCGGCATCAGTTTGTTTCTTCGGAATGATTTAGAGAAAAAGAAGTATAAGTCAGAGCCCTTCTCGAGATGAGGAGGGTTTTTCTGCCATTTATTTAAATTCACTTATATCAGTAAATGAGTCAGTTTCAATTGATGAACGGTTTGATGAGGATATTTACAGCCCGAAAACAGCGCAAATGCAGTCAAACGATTCCAGTCCATGTGCGGCATGACTGCTGACGGCATTTATTGGCCAAAGACAAAGATGAAAATCAGCGTTAAAGAAACAGGAAAAATTAGATAAAGAACGAAAAAAATTTCTAAATATAGTTGGATTGGTATATTATTGAACCCTGCATATGTGCTAACAATAGCAGCTTTAAATAGGTGTAACAGGAGGTAAATTACTAAAGAATCTAAGGTTAGTATTTGGGTTCTAATATTTGGGTAGGGGGAAATAATGCTATCACTTAATAGAGCTTTAAAATTACGTGATTTAGAAGTTTTTCGTGTGCTGAAAGATGGTAACATTTTATCTTACGTAATAATTGAAGATACTCGAAAGCCATTTACAGAAGAAGACAAAAAATTAGAACCACTGTGTTATATGGACGAAGAAGATATTAATGCGATTTTAAACGTTTTTAAGATTTCAATTGTTAATGATGAAAAATTAAATGAAGATGATTCAATTTTTATAAGATCTTACTTTTCTGAATTTGTTAATCATACAAATTTAACGAATTTTATTATTAAAGAATATGTTCAAAAGAATTTATATGATTACGATGATGAAGATGACATCATTTTTTTTAATAGAATTTTACGTAGTATAGGATCAGATTATGTTATCAAAGAATTTGACGATATAAATTGGATTTATTTATCTCAAGATTGATTTCTTATTTAGATTTTGAAGGAGTACAGAAGATAATTTCTGTACTCCTTTTTAAGGCGAAAAGTAGACTTCTAGTTTCTCTTATAGCATAAATACACTTGACAAAATCGTAAGTTCAGCACGCGCAAGGGGTGTATATAAGTGCTTTATTGTCATGGATGTTCTATTTCCAAAATCGCTATCAATTTTTTGTTATTTTCGGTTAATTAGGAAAATTGCGGTATTTTTTCGTTTACAGAAAATAAGAAATTAGTGGAAAATAAATCAAAAGAGGAGGAGGGGAATGCATGGGGAGTCTCAACTTCAAATACAGCGGGGGGATTGTTTGTATGAATATTAAAAAAGCAATTTGTTTCTCTGTCTCTGCTTTCGCTATTACGTTCGGTGTAATTGCTTTTGTAGGAAACACGACTCACCTTCATCATAATGCAGCCAAAACTGATAACGAGGTAATACAACTAGCTGCGCGACTGCAAACATGATTTCGAAACAAAAAAGATGTGGCCTTTTTAGGGCTGCATCTTTTTTTGTCATGTATTTTCGTTTTTTCTCTTTTTAGGCGGGGCTGCGGCTGCTGCATTTATAAGCATGGTAACAGGTTATGTGAAGTCCGCAGAAAAATACAAATGGATCGTTATATACACAAAAGCGAAATACGAAGTAACAACAAAGATAAAAGATATATATAAGAAAATTTGAGCCAACTAAAACCAAGACATGGATTTCTGAAGCTGATCCGAACATTGATTCAGTCGAGTAAACAAAATAACCCTCTTCTCCGGTAAAGAAGGGGATTAAATTTGCGGTGAAGTTGTCGCGCCTGTCCTTTTAAAGTCTCCTCCAAAACTCCCCCAATTGAAAACATGAGAATACATGGTTTTACAAAGCGCCTGAAAGCTAGCGATTAAATTTATCAACGCAAAACCTTGATATATAGGGCTTTTAAAACATTTTTAGTTAAAAGTCTACAAATTAATCAGATTATTGTTTATAATAAGAATAGGCTTAAACTTAAATAAGCTTATAAGAATTTGTTATGTTCCTCTATAAGCATATCGGTTATGTAACCGCAATCAGTGAAATGTAAGCATTTTCTTAAAGGGGAAAGGGATTGTTTGCATGACTCATTTTAAGTAAGCCGTATGTTTTATATACTCTTTAAAGGGGAATTTTGATTGAAAAGGAGAGGTTGAATATGACAGCAACACGCGGTCTTGAAGGGGTTGTAGCAACAACATCATCTGTAAGCTCTATTATCGACGATACCCTTACATATGTAGGGTACGATATTGACGACTTGACAGAGAATGCAAGTTTTGAAGAAATCATTTATTTGCTGTGGCATCTGCGCCTGCCGAATAAAACGGAACTTGCTGAACTGAAAAAACAGCTTGCGAAAGAAGCTGCCGTTCCACAAGAAATCATTGAGCACTTCAAATCCTATCCCCTCAATAACGTACATCCAATGGCTGCGCTCCGGACGGCGATTTCATTACTCGGTCTGACTGACAGTGAAGCCGATGTTATGAATCCGGAAGCGAACTACAGAAAAGCCATCCGTCTGCAGGCGAAAGTGCCGGGCATTGTCGCCGCTTTCTCAAGAATCCGCAAAGGACTTGATCCTGTTGAACCGAAGGAAGAGTACGGAATCGCGGAGAACTTCCTTTACACCTTAAACGGTGAAGAGCCTTCTCCGATCGAAGTGGAAGCGTTTAACAAAGCGCTCATTCTTCATGCGGATCATGAGCTGAACGCATCAACATTTACGGCGAGAGTATGTGTCGCCACCTTATCCGATATTTACTCAGGCATCACTGCCGCCATCGGCGCTTTAAAAGGACCGCTTCACGGCGGAGCCAATGAAGCCGTCATGAAAATGCTGACAGAAATCGGCGAAGTGGAAAACGCCGAGCCTTATATCCGCAGCAAAATGGAGAAAAAGGAAAAAGTAATGGGCTTCGGACACCGTGTGTATAAGCATGGAGACCCGCGCGCCAAACACTTAAAAGAAATGAGCAAACGCCTGACGAATCTGACGGGTGAAAGCAAATGGTACGACATGTCAATCCGTGTCGAAGAAATCGTGACGTCGGAGAAAAAACTCCCGCCTAACGTTGATTTCTATTCCGCATCTGTATACCACAGTCTCGGCATTGATCACGATCTGTTCACGCCGATCTTTGCGATCAGCAGAATGTCAGGATGGATCGCCCATATTCTTGAACAGTACGATAACAACCGCCTCATCCGCCCGCGCGCTGATTACACGGGTCCGGATAAGCAGACTTTTGTTCCGATTGATGAAAGAGCCTGATCAAACGGGAGGCTGGTGATTTTCATGTCGTTAGCCTCTTGTTAATCAAGCCCGGATTGGTTTACAATTTTGATAGAATCTTGAGAAAAGTCATTTTATTTTCTATACAAGAAAAATAAAATGTTTTCTAAATATGAATTACATACTGGGAGGTAATATTGTGTCACAAGGTGAAAAAATTACAGTCTCTAATGGAGTATTAAACGTACCAAATAATCCGATTATCCCGTTTATTGAAGGTGACGGCACAGGCCCTGATATTTGGAACGCCGCTTCTAAAGTATTGGAAGCCGCTGTTGAAAAAGCATATAAAGGCGAGAAAAAAATCACGTGGAAAGAAGTTTATGCCGGTGAAAAGGCTTATAATAAAACAGGTGAGTGGCTTCCTGCCGAAACGCTGGAAGACATCAGAGAGTACTTCATCGCCATCAAAGGTCCTCTGACGACACCGGTCGGCGGCGGTATCCGTTCTCTGAACGTGGCGCTGAGACAGGAGCTTGATTTGTTTACGTGCCTGCGCCCTGTCAGATATTTCACGGGAGTGCCTTCTCCGGTCAAACGTCCTGAAGATACGGATATGGTCATTTTTCGCGAGAATACGGAAGATATTTATGCCGGAATTGAGTATGCGAAAGGTTCTGAAGAGGTTGAAAAGCTGATCAGCTTCCTGCAAAATGAAATGGGTGTTAACAAAATCCGTTTCCCTGAAACGTCAGGAATCGGCATCAAACCTGTTTCTGAAGAAGGCACAAGCCGCTTAGTCAGAGCTGCCATTGAGTATGCGATCGAAAACGGCCGTAAGTCTGTCACGCTTGTCCACAAAGGAAACATCATGAAGTTCACTGAAGGGGCATTTAAAAACTGGGGCTACGAGCTTGCCGAAAGAGAATACGGAGATAAAGTATTCACTTGGGCTGAATATGACCGCATTGTCGAAAAAGACGGAAAAGAAGCGGCTGATAAAGCGCAGAGCGACGCGGAAGCGGCAGGGAAAATCATCGTTAAAGACAGCATCGCTGATATTTTCCTTCAGCAGATCTTAACCCGTCCGAGCGAATTCGACGTCGTGGCGACAATGAACTTAAACGGAGACTATATCTCTGATGCGCTTGCCGCTCAGGTAGGCGGAATCGGAATCGCGCCGGGAGCGAACATCAACTATGAAACAGGGCATGCGATTTTCGAAGCGACTCACGGAACGGCTCCTAAATATGCCGGCCTTGACAAAGTCAACCCGTCATCCGTCATCCTTTCAGGAGTGCTTCTTCTTGAACACCTGAACTGGAATGAGGCTGCTGACTTGATCATTAAATCTATGGAAAAAACGATTGCTTCAAAAGTAGTAACGTACGATTTTGCTAGATTAATGGACGGTGCAACTGAAGTGAAATGTTCAGAGTTTGGTGAAGAGCTAATCAAAAACATGGACTGAACCTAAAGCAGACTTCTAATGAAGCCAAAAAAGGAGAAGAGAATCATGGGAAAAACACGCAGTAAAGTTTCTGTTATCGGAGCAGGATTTACGGGAGCGACAACAGCCTTTCTTACAGCTCAAAAAGAGCTTGCAGACGTTGTGCTCGTTGATATTCCGCAATTAGAAAACCCGACAAAAGGAAAAGCGCTAGACATGCTCGAAGCAAGTCCGGTTCAAGGATTTGACGCGAAAATCACAGGCACGTCCAACTACGAGGACACAGCCGGTTCTGATATCGTCGTCATCACAGCCGGAATTGCGAGAAAACCGGGCATGAGCCGTGATGATCTCGTATCTACAAACGAAAAAATCATGAGAAGCGTCACACGTGAGATCGTGAAATATTCTCCTGACTGCATTATCGTTGTATTGACAAACCCTGTTGATGCGATGACATATGCGGTGTACAAAGAATCAGGCTTCCCGAAAGAACGCGTCATCGGACAATCCGGAGTGCTTGACACTGCGCGATTCAGAACATTCGTCGCTGAAGAATTAAACCTGTCTGTAAAAGATGTGACCGGTTTTGTTCTTGGCGGACACGGTGACGACATGGTTCCTCTCGTCCGTTATTCCTATGCGGGCGGCATTCCGCTTGAAACGCTTATCCCGAAAGACCGTCTTGATGCGATAGTAGAACGCACAAGAAAAGGCGGTGGGGAAATCGTCAACCTTCTCGGCAACGGAAGCGCCTACTACGCGCCTGCTGCATCACTGACTGAAATGGTAGAAGCCATTTTGAAAGATCAGCGCCGCGTGCTTCCGACCATCGCTTACTTAGAAGGCGAATACGGTCATGAAGGCATTTACTTAGGCGTACCGACAATTATCGGAGGAAACGGCCTAGAGCAAATCATCGAGCTTGAACTGACAGACTATGAAAAAGCGCAGCTGAGTAAATCAGTTGAATCTGTCAAAAACGTGATGAAAGTATTGTCATAAGAAAAAAGGGAAGGCTTCCGAATCAGAAGCCTTCCTCTTTTTACAATTAATGAAAGCGTTTTCTTTTTCCCTGAGCGATCCTTTCTCTGAAAATGATCAAAAAGGCGAATTGTCTGAACGGGCAGTATTGGATAAAATGAAATCATAAAGTGATATGCAGCACATAAAATAGAGAAAATTGGATGTCGGGGAAAATAGACAGCGGAGGGCGCAGCATGAACAAAAAAATTTTAGTTGTAGATGATGAACAATCTATCGTTACTCTTTTACAGTATAATCTGGAACGGTCCGGCTATGATGTCATTACCGCATCAGACGGTGAAGAGGCTCTGGAGCTGGCAGAGAATGAAAATCCGGATTTAATCGTACTGGATGTCATGCTGCCGAAAGTGGACGGAATCGACGTCTGTAAACAGCTCAGACAGCAGAAAATGATGGTTCCGATCTTGATGCTGACAGCAAAAGATGAGGAGTTTGATAAGGTGCTGGGACTGGAGCTCGGAGCGGATGATTACATGACAAAGCCGTTCAGTCCGCGGGAAGTCACTGCGCGGGTGAAAGCCATTTTAAGAAGGGCTGACATTTCTTCGCTGTCACAAGGCAGAGAAGAGGAAAAGGACGGGCAGATCCTCATCGGCGAGCTGAAAATTCTTCCGGAGCATTACGAAGCGTACTTCAAGTCAGAACAGCTGGAATTGACGCCTAAAGAATTTGAACTGCTTCTGTATTTGGGAAAACATAAGGGAAGAGTGCTGACGAGAGATCTTCTGCTGAGCGCGGTCTGGAACTATGATTTTGCCGGGGATACCCGGATTGTTGACGTTCATATCAGTCATCTGCGCGACAAAATCGAATCAAATACCAAAAAACCCATCTATATTAAAACAATCAGAGGTTTGGGGTATAAACTGGAGGAGCCAAAAATGAATGAATAAAGTCCGTGTGCGTCTGTTCGCTTTACTCGTTGTATGTATCATATTGGTTTTCAGTGTTCTCGGCCTTTTTTTACAGCAGCTTATTTCTTCATCCGCTGAAGAAAGAACGGCGGATCAGCTGAAAAAGGAATCGGTATACATAGCGGGCCTTCTTGACACCGGCCGAATCGGCAATAAAAGCAATGAAACGGTAATCCGTGATGCCGGCCGCACCCTCGGTATAAACGTCGCCGTGCTCAACGAGAAGGGTGACGCCGTATATCATTCCGGCAGTCATGCTGATGATTCAGCCGTAAAGGAGTTCATTTCTCACAATAAAAGCGAGGAAGCCGTACAGTCGAAAAGCAAAGTCATCCGCGGCACTGCCGTAAAAAATGACGCCGGGAAAATTGCGGGGTATGTACTTGTTTCCTCTGAGATCAACGGCGGTTCAAGCGTTACCGGAGAAATGTGGGGCATGCTGGCAGCAAGTCTTTGTACCGCTTTTATCATTATCGTTTTCTTTTATACAAACATGACGTCCCGTTACAAAAAATCCATCGACGCCGCGACAAAGGTGGCGACGGAGCTGTCCAAAGGGAATTATGACGCCCGCTCCTACAGCGGTTACGCAAGGCGGTCGGACCGTCTCGGGCGTGCGATGAACAGCCTGGCGGTCGATTTAATGGAAATGACGAGAACGCAGGATATGCAGCGCGATCGTCTGTTAACCGTCATTGAAAATATCGGATCCGGTTTGATTTTAATAGACGGGCGAGGTTTTATCAATCTCGTGAACCGGTCATACACGAAGCAGTTTCATACAAAGCCTGAACGTCTGCTTCGGCGCCTTTACCATGATGCGTTTGAACATGAGGAGATCATTCGGCTTGTCGAAGACATTTTTATGACGGAGACGAAAAAATGCCAGCTGCTCAGACTTCCCATCAATATTGAGCGGCGCTACTTTGAAGTTGACGGCGTTCCGATCATGGGCCCTGACGATGAATGGAAGGGCATCGTCCTCGTCTTTCACGATATGACGGAAATTAAAAAATTGGAGCAGATGAGAAAGGACTTCGTCGCCAATGTCTCCCATGAACTGAAAACACCGATCACCTCGATTAAAGGATTTACGGAAACACTGTTAGACGGAGCGATGAAAGACGAAAAGGCGCTTTCAGACTTTCTGTCTATCATTCTGAAAGAAAGTGAGCGGCTCCAATCTCTCGTGCAGGATTTACTGGATTTATCCAAGATGGAGCAGCAAAACTTTACGATGCGCGTAGAGTCCTTTGACGCCGCAAAAATTCTGCATGAAATTGAGGCGCTTTTGCAGCATAAGGCTGCGGAAAAAGGCATCAGCTTTCAGCTCGATCTCCCGGAAGAGCCGATTTTTGTGACGGGTGATGCGCACAGGCTGAAGCAGGTATTTTTGAATCTGGCGAACAATGCCCTGACCTACACGCCTGAAAAAGGGACGGTGGGGATTTCGGTACATGTGAAAGAAACCGTTGTCGATATCAAAGTGTCCGATACGGGAATCGGCATTCAGAAGGAAGAGATCCCGCGGATATTTGAGAGATTCTACCGCGTGGATAAAGACAGAAGCCGCAACTCGGGAGGAACCGGGCTCGGCCTCGCCATCGTGAAGCACTTAATAGAAGCCCATGAAGGTAAAATCGAGGTCACAAGCGAGCCGGGACAGGGGACTGTATTTACCGTGACGCTGAAGCGGCAGCCGGAAGCGTGATCAGCTTTACAAAGGATTAACAATTTCTTCATGACCTGTTAAACCTATCTTGTTAGGATGTAACAGAACCCCTTCATCCAAGGAGCCAATTTTGACGGCGGGAACGTGTTTTCTTGTTCCCGTCCTTTTTTGCGTTTTCGCAGGGTTCGCTCATTTTCCTTTCAAATTGAACTTTGTTAAAATAAGAGAAGCTGTGAGATTAAAAAATAGAGGAATGACGAGCTTTTGCTCTTAGGAGGATATTGAATGACGGAACGAAAAAAATTAGTGCTTGTCGACGGAAACAGTCTGGCGTACCGGGCGTTTTTTGCATTGCCGCTTTTAAGCAATGAAAAAGGCATCCATACAAATGCCGTATACGGGTTTGCGATGATTTTAATGAAAATGCTGGAAGATGAAAAGCCGACCCACATGCTGGTAGCTTTTGATGCGGGAAAAACCACTTTCCGCCACAGCACGTTTAAAGAATATAAAGGCGGAAGACAAAAAACGCCGCCGGAGCTTTCAGAACAGATGCCGTTCATCCGCGAGCTCCTTGATGCCTACAAAATCAGCCGCTACGAGCTTCCTGAATATGAAGCGGACGATATTATCGGCACCCTTGCCGTATCTGCTGAAAAAGAAGGCTTCGAAGTAAAGGTAGTGTCGGGGGACAAGGACTTAACCCAGCTTGCAACCGGGAAAACGACCGTTGCCATTACGAGAAAAGGCATTACCGACGTGGAAGATTACACGCCGGAGCACGTGCAAGAAAAGTACGGTCTGACCCCTTTGCAAATCATTGATATGAAGGGATTAATGGGGGATTCATCCGATAACATACCGGGCGTCCCCGGCGTCGGAGAAAAAACCGCGATTAAGCTCTTAAAGCAGTTCCATTCGGTTGAGAAACTGCTTGATTCCATTGATGAAGTCAGCGGAAAAAAATTAAAAGAAAAGCTTGAAGAATATAAGGAACAAGCCCTGATGAGCAAAGAGCTGGCGACGATTATGACAAATGCGCCGATTGAAGTCAAGCCCGAAGATTTAGATTACAAAGGGTTTGACCGTGAACAAGTTGTTGCCATTTTTAAAGACCTCGGTTTTAATACGCTGCTTGAGCGGCTTGGTGAAGAAAGCGGCGAAACGGCGGAAGAAAATTTTGAAGACATCAATGTTGAAACGGCAGAAGAAATCACCGAAGATATGCTCGTTTCGCCGTCCGCTTTGGTCGTCGAACAAATCGGTGATAACTATCACGAAGAACCGATCCTCGGCTTTTCCATCGTGAATGAAACAGGTCTTTATTATATTCCGAAAGAAATCGCCATTCAGTCTGAAGCGTTTAAATCTTGGGCTGAAGATGAATCGATGAAAAAGTGGGTGTTCGACAGCAAACGTTCCGTCGTCGCTTTGCGCTGGCAGGGAATTGAGCTGAAGGGAACGGAATTTGACGCGCTTCTTGCTGCCTACATTATAAACCCGGGCAACTCGTACGACGATGTCGCGAGCGTAGCGAAAGAATACGGGCTGAATATCGTTTCAAAAGATGAAGCGGTATACGGAAAAGGCGCAAAGCGCGCCGTTCCGGCTGAAAAAGAGCTTGCCGATCATCTCGCGCGGAAAGCGTCTGCCGTTAACAGCCTCCGTGACAAACTGCTGCACGCGCTGGAAGAAAATAATCAGCTTGAATTATATGAAGATCTCGAACTTCCGCTTGCGCTTATTCTCGGAGAAATGGAATCAATGGGCGTCAAAGTGGATGTTGAAAGACTGAAGCGAATGGGCGAAGAGCTTAAGGCGAAGCTGAAGGAATATGAAGAAAAAATCCATGACATCGCCGGTGAGCCGTTTAACATCAATTCACCAAAACAGCTCGGCGTCATTCTGTTTGAAAAGCTCGGCCTGCCGCCAGTAAAGAAAACAAAAACAGGCTATTCCACTTCAGCCGATGTCCTGGAAAAGCTCGCAGACAAACATGATATCGTCGCTTACATTCTGCAATACAGACAAATCGGCAAGCTTCAATCGACTTATATAGAAGGGCTGCTGAAAGTCACGCGCAAGGATTCTCATAAGGTGCATACACGGTTCAATCAGGCGTTGACTCAAACCGGACGCCTCAGCTCAACGGATCCGAACCTGCAAAATATTCCGATCCGGCTGGAGGAAGGGCGGAAAATCCGTCAGGCTTTCGTACCGTCCGAACCGGACTGGCTTATTTTCGCCGCCGATTATTCACAAATTGAATTAAGGGTGCTTGCGCATATTTCAAAAGATGAAAATCTGATCGAAGCGTTTACGAATGACATGGACATTCACACAAAAACCGCCATGGACGTGTTTCATGTCAGTGAAGATGAAGTGACACAAGCGATGCGCCGCCAGGCAAAGGCCGTCAATTTCGGCATTGTTTACGGCATCAGTGATTACGGGCTGTCGCAAAACCTCGGCATCACCCGGAAAGAAGCGGGCGCTTTTATTGACCGCTATTTGGAGAGCTTCCCGGGCGTCAAGGCATATATGGAAGAGTCGGTGCAGGAAGCGAAGCAAAAAGGATATGTCACGACACTTATGCAGCGCCGCCGCTATATTCCTGAGCTGACCAGCCGCAACTTCAACCTGCGGAGCTTTGCGGAACGGACGGCCATGAATACGCCGATTCAGGGAAGCGCCGCCGATATTATTAAAAAAGCCATGATTGACATGGCAGCTGAGCTGAAAGAAAAAAACCTGAAGGCGCGATTGCTGCTTCAGGTGCACGATGAATTGATTTTTGAAGCGCCTAAGGAAGAAATTGAAATATTAGAGAAGCTGGTTCCTGAAGTGATGGAGCATGCTTTGGCATTAGACGTGCCTCTGAAGGCGGATTATGCTTCAGGGCCGTCTTGGTACGATGCAAAATAAACAGAGAAAAAGGAAGTGATGATTGTGCCGGAATTACCAGAAGTTGAAACGGTCCGGCGCACTCTGACCGGTCTTGTGAAGGGGAAAACGATTGAATCGGCGCATATCAGATGGCCGAATATCATCAAAAAACCCGCCGAGCCGGAGGAATTCGCGCGGCAGATTGCAGGAGAAACGATCCGATCCATCGGAAGAAGAGGAAAGTTTTTGCTTTTCCATCTGGATCATTATGTCATGGTGTCCCACCTTCGGATGGAGGGGAAATACGGTCTTCATCAGGCCGATGAGCCTGACGATAAACATGTGCACGTCGTGTTTCACATGACGGACGGAACACAGCTCCGCTACCGGGATGTCCGGAAATTCGGCACGATGCATTTGTTTGCGCCGGGAGAGGAACAGAATGCATTACCGCTTTCACAGCTCGGGCCCGAACCCGATGATGAAGCATTTACCGCTGCTTATTTAAAAGAGCGGCTTGCAAAAACGAACCGCGCGGTGAAAACAGCCCTGCTCGACCAAAAAGCGGTCGTCGGCCTCGGCAATATTTATGTCGATGAAGCTTTATTCCGGGCGCGTATTCATCCTGAGACAAAAGCGAACAGTCTGTCAGACGGGCAGATAAAAACGCTTCATACAGAAATTAAAGACACCCTTCAGGAAGCGATTGACGCGGGCGGGAGCACCGTCCGGTCTTATATCAATTCTCAAGGGGAGATCGGAATGTTTCAGCTCAAACATTACGTATACGGCAAAAAGGATGAACCGTGCAAATCGTGCGGCACGATGATTTCTAAAATCGTGGTCGGCGGAAGGGGTACGCATTTTTGCGCCCGCTGCCAAAAAAAATCATAAACTGAAGCGGTTCAAGAGGCGGCAGCAGAATGACTTTTTTCTAACACAGTTGATGACCTTTCTCCATATATATATTGTGATTCACCCAATAGGCATATGTCACAATTGCCGATCAAGAGAAAGGGAGAAACGGATATGGAGATTGTTTCTTTGCTGCTTTTGGCTTTTGCTGTCAGCTTGGACAGTTTTTCAGTCGGGTTTACGTATGGTTTGAGAAAAATGAAAATCCCGTTCAAAGCGATTGCCGTGATCGCTTGCTGTTCAGCCTCTGTGATGTTTATATCCATGCTGATCGGCCATTTTCTGACAAAGATTTTTCCCGTATCCGTCACGGAAAAACTGGGCGGACTGATCTTAATCGGAATCGGGTCATGGGTCATCTGGCAATTTTTCAAACCGGCTAAAGAGCCGGACTACTTATTGCATGAAAAAACGTTACTTAATCTTGAAGTGAAATCGCTCGGCATCGTCATTCATATTTTGAAAAAACCGACCAGCGCCGATATTGATCAATCCGGAACCATTAATGGAGTTGAGGCGCTTCTGCTCGGTATCGCCTTATCCATTGACGCGTTTGGCGCCGGGCTGGGAGCGGCCATTCTCGGCTTTTCTCCGGTTATGATGAGCGTGACTGTCGGGCTGATGAGCTCGCTGTTTGTTTCACTCGGCATAAACGCGGGGCATTTGCTTTCAAGATGGAATTGGATAGATAAAATGACATTTTTGCCGGGAGTCCTGCTGATTATCATCGGGATTTGGAAAATGTAAGAAGGAGTGGGCTTTTTGAGCTTGGTCATCGGTTTAACGGGAGGCATCGCAAGCGGCAAAAGCACGGTAGCGCGTATGCTGATCGACAAAAAAATAACAGTCATTGATGCGGATGTCATCGCAAAACAGGCGGTGGAAAAAGGAATGCCGGCTTACGGACAAATTGTGGAGGCATTCGGAAAAGACATCCTGCTGGAAAATGGCGGTATTGACAGAAAAAAACTCGGTTCTATCGTTTTCACTGACGAACAGAAGCGTCTGAAGCTGAATCAGATCGTTCATCCGGCAGTACGTGCGGAAATGCTGAAACAGCGGGATGAAGCCGTTGCGCGAAAAGAGCAGTTCGTCGTTTTGGATATACCACTTTTGTATGAAAGCGGGCTTGATTATCTTGTCGGCAAGGTGCTCGTCGTCACCGTACCGGCAGACATTCAGCTTAAACGGCTGATGAAGCGGAATTCCCTTACAGAAGAAGAAGCGATGAGCCGGATAACGTCGCAAATGCCTTTAGCGGATAAAACAAAAAAAGCTGACGCCGTCATTGATAACAGCGGCAGTCTTGAATATACAAAGCACCAGCTTGAGGAAGTATTGAGCGGCTGGGCATAAACAAACACCGTTCGGAAAGCCGAACGGTGTTTTTCTGGTTAAAAATCAAAATTGTCAGGGTCCGGACCGACACGGAGGTTTTCGTTCAGATCATCAATCCGCTTCATATCGTCAGCTGACAGTTCGAAATCAAAGACATTTGCATTTTCTTCAATACGGTGTTTTTTCGTTGATTTCGGAATGGTGATGACACCGTTTTGCAAATCCCAGCGCAAAATCACTTGAGCGGCTGATTTGCCGTACTTCTCAGCGATTTCCTGTAAGACGGTGTGATCAAGCAGCTGACCTTGCATCAATGGCGACCACGCTTCAAGCTGAATGCCTTGTTCAGTGCAGAAAGCAAGCAGTTCTTTCTGTGTCAGACGAGGATGGTACTCCACCTGGTTGATCATCGGCTTGATTTCCGTCTCTTTCATGAGATGTTTCAGATGGTGAATTTGGAAATTGCTGACCCCGATCGCCTTAATGCGTCCATCCCGGTAGAGGGTTTCGAGCGCCCGCCACGCATCGATGTACTTTCCTTCGACAGGCCAATGGATCAAATATAAATCCAAATAATCTAAACCGAGTTTTTCTAAGCTTGTGTCAAACGCTTTTAACGTTTCTTCATATCCTAAATCGGCATTCCATACTTTTGACGTGACAAAAATGTCTTCACGTTTTAATCCCGCTTCTTGCAGTCCTTGGCGGATGCCTTCGCCGACACCTTCTTCATTTCCGTAAATCGCGGCGGTATCAACGCTGCGATAGCCGTGCACCAATGCCGTTTTCACCGCGTTGACGAGTTCCGCGCCTTCCTCTACTTTGAAAACTCCGATGCCGAACCAAGGCATCTCTACTCCGTTATGCAATGTTGCTTTTGCTTGTAAATGTGTTGTCATGTATATATTCCTCCTATTAGTTGTCTGTTGAAACAATCAAAATGCGCTGAAGAAAAACTCACCTCCTTTCAAGGGCAGTGCGATCCCGCTTTTCAAGCTTCCTGCTCCATCCGGTTAATACGACCGCGCTGAGCACCATCAGCGCCCCGATCCAAGCGGTATGAATGATTCCGATTGAGTCTGTAATGATTCCGCCGGCAAATGAGCCGATCGCGATTCCGGCATTAAATGCCGCGATATTTAAGGCTGATGCTGTATCAACGGCGCTTGGCGCAAAACGTTCACTCAGCATCACAACATATACCTGAAGCCCCGGCACATTCATAAACGCCAACAGCCCCATGAAAATAATGGTGATCAGCCCGGCTGTTTTAAACGGTGCGGTAAAAGTCAGAACAAACAGCACAGCAGCCTGGACAATGAACATATAAAACAAGGCTTTCAGCGGATTTCGGTTTGATAAACGGCCGCCAATCATGTTTCCGATGGCAATCGCAATTCCGTAAACGAGCAGGATGGCCGCGACGGTTTCTTTCTGAAAACCGGTTACCTCCTGAAGAAGCGGAGATAAATACGTAAACACGACAAACGTTCCCCCGTAGCCTAACGCGGTAATGATAAATAAAAGCAATAACCGGCCGTTTGTGACGAGTTTGACCTGCTCGGAAAATGCGGTTTTCGTCCCTTTGCGCAAATGCGACGGAACGAGGAGCGCGTTTGTGAGGAATGCGATGATTCCTACCGCCACAATGACGGTAAATGCGATTCTCCATCCGAATTGCTGGCCGAGATAGGTGCCGAACGGAACGCCGGTCACCGTAGCCACCGTCAGCCCCGTAAACATAATAGAAATCGCGCTTGCTCTTTTATGCTCCGGCACGATATTGGCGGCGATTGTTGCCCCGATTGACATGAAAATGCCGTGGGAAAAAGCCGAAATAACCCGTGCCGCCAGTAAGACGCCGATTGAGGAAGCGCTCGCTGCGAGTGTATTTCCGGCGATAAAAATTAACATCACCCAGAGCAGCAGCGTTTTCCGCGACATGCCGGATGTGAGAGACGTTAAAACCGGCGCGCCGAATGTCACGCCCAGAGCATACATGGAAACGGTAAGTCCCGCCGTTGTCACAGGTATATGCAGATCTTGAGATATAAGCGGCAGCAGCCCGACGCTGATAAATTCGGTTGTGCCGATCGCAAAAGCGCTGACGGCTAATGCCAGCAGCGCTGGTAAATAGCTTTGGCGATGTGAAGACATCTGTTTTCCTCCTTGAACGATAATGTATGGTTGAAATGATGCCGGGTAAACGATATAAGTATAAGAGTACATTCCTTTTCAGCCGGCAAATGTCATTATGATCGATAGAAGTGTCATTGAAAAGAACGTACTTTTAAGTGCCATAGGCACTTTTTAGTTCCTATAGATGAGGAGGAATTACCGTTGCTGAAGAAAAAATACAATATATCCGTAGAGGCGGCGCTTGAAGTGATCGGCGGAAAATGGAAGTGTGTGATCCTCTGCCACCTCATGCGCGGGAAAAAACGGACAAGCGAATTGAAGCGGCTTATGCCGGACATCACCCAGAAGATGCTGACACAGCAATTGCGGGAGCTGGAAGCTGACGGCGTCATCAACCGGATCGTGTACAATCAGGTGCCGCCGAAAGTGGAATACGAGCTGAGTGAATACGGGCACAGTCTGGAAAGAATTTTAAACGCGCTGTGCGACTGGGGCGCGATGCATATTGCTAAACGGTACGGCGAGGTGTCTTCCGTTTTAGAGGACAGCATTTTAAATGACAAATTTAAAGAACCGGGACAAATATAAGAAAAAAGCAGGCAGCCTGAGACGCTGATCCTGCTTTTTTTATGGAAGAAAGATCATTTTATATGCAAAAAAACCGATTGAACAACATATTGATCGGTATAAGGGTGGATTTTTATCAAGTTGTACTGGCGGATTTCTTTTAATGTGTTATACTATATATAAATAAAGGTAAACTAGAGTGGCATATTAAAAAGGGGTGACCTGAGCATGAAGGTAAAAGTAGCAATCAACGGGTTTGGAAGAATCGGAAGAATGGTGTTCAGAAAAGCAATGGAAGATGATCAAATTCAAATAACAGCCATTAATGCAAGCTATCCCCCGGAAACGCTTGCTCATTTGATAAAGTATGACACAATTCACGGCAAATACGATCAAGAAGTTGAGACCTCCGACGACAGTCTGATCGTCAACGGAAAACATATTATGCTGTTCAATCGCCGGGATCCGAGAGAGCTTCCGTGGAAAGAATGCGGAATAGACATCGTCGTAGAGGCAACGGGGAAATTTAATTCAAAAGAAAAAGCGATGAGCCATATTGAAGCAGGGGCGAAAAAAGTTATTTTAACGGCTCCGGGCAAAAATGAAGACGTTACCATTGTCATGGGAGTAAATGAAGAGCAGTTCAATCCCGATGAACATGTCATTATTTCAAATGCATCCTGCACGACAAACTGTCTTGCGCCGGTCGTCAAAGTGCTTGATCAGGAATTCGGGATTGAAAGCGGCCTGATGACGACTGTTCACGCTTACACGAATGATCAAAAAAATATCGACAATCCGCATAAAGATCTGCGGAGGGCGAGAGCGTGCGGAGAATCCATCATCCCGACTTCTACTGGCGCCGCCAAAGCGCTGTCGCTCGTGCTGCCTCATTTGAAAGGAAAACTTCACGGTCTCGCTTTGCGTGTTCCCGTTCCGAATGTGTCTTTAGTGGACCTTGTCTGCGATCTGAAAACAGATGTGTCGGCCGAGCAAGTGAACGCCGCTTTCCAAAGAGCCGCAAAAACGTCGATGTACGGAATTCTTGATTATTCGGATGAGCCGCTCGTTTCTTCGGATTATAATACGAATTCACACTCTGCGATCATCGACGGTCTGACAACGATGGTGATGGAAGACCGAAAAGTAAAGGTGCTCGCCTGGTATGACAATGAATGGGGATATTCCTGCCGGGTCGTTGATCTTATCCGTCATGTCGCCGCGCGAATGAAACACCCGTCAGCTGTGTAGACTAAAGATCATGGACATTTGTTAGAAAAAAACCCTTAACGGCATATTCGCAAAAAACACACCTTGCAAAATAAACTTAAACACAGTATACTATCTTTCGTGAACTTCTTGCTCGTGACTGCTTCGGAATTACTTAAAGGGTTAGGACCTCTCCGGACTAACTTTCCCCCGTGGTAAATGGCCGGGTCAGTTCTCGGAAATTCACTTTTTTAATTCTTGTTAAGGGGGGTCCATGATTATGGAAACAATGGGGCGTCACGTCATCTCCGAGCTGTGGGGATGCGATTTTGATAAGCTCAATGACATGGATTTTATTGAAAAAACGTTTGTAAATGCTGCTTTGAAATCAGGAGCTGAAGTGCGCGAGGTCGCATTTCACAAATTTGCACCGCAAGGCGTAAGCGGAGTCGTTATTATCTCTGAGTCACATTTAACGATTCACAGTTTTCCTGAACACGGATATGCAAGCATTGATGTTTATACTTGTGGAGACCTGGATCCTAATGTGGCTGCGGATTACATTGCGGACGCATTACATGCAGATACAAGAGAAAACATTGAAATACCGAGAGGAATGGGGCCTGTACAGATTAAACAGGCACAAGCGAAAGTACTGTAATTTTCAAAACGCAAACACAAGGGAGCTAAGCTGAAAAAGCCATTACGCGCTTTGAAGCTGATGCTCCTTTTCTAATGTAAAAAAACAGCATTGCTTTTTCTTTAAGCATTTTTTTTGTAAAATAGAAAAGATAAGGCCGGTCTATCGGCTCTCCCAACAAATAGGCTCATCCTAGAAACGTTGGCGGGCATTTACCGGAAGCTTGCGAACCGCATTACAGCAACGAAACAGATGGGAGCTGATCCAATTTGAAATGTCCTTCATGCCAGCATAACGGTTCCCGCGTACTTGATTCACGGCCTGCGGACGAAGGGAAATCAATCCGCAGAAGGCGGGAATGCGAAGCCTGCCATTACCGCTTCACTACATTTGAGAAGTTTGAAGAGATGCCTCTGATCGTCGTGAAAAAAGAAGGCGTCCGGGAAGAATTCAGCCGTGAAAAAATGCTGCGCGGGTTAATTAAAGCTTGTGAAAAAAGGCCCGTTCCTTTAAAAACATTGGAAGACATGTGCTTTGATATTGAAAAAGAGCTGAGAAACCAAGGTGTATCTGAAGTCAAAAGCGAGCTTGTCGGAGAAATGGTAATGGACCGTCTGGCGAAAATCGATGAGGTGTCTTATGTCCGCTTTGCCTCCGTCTACCGGCAGTTTAAGGATATAAACGTGTTTATCGATGAATTGAAAGATTTAATAAAGAAAGAACGCTGAGAGAGCTAAGAGATTGTGTCTGGCTCTTTTCTCATGAGCAAAATTGGCATTTGATAGATCGCAGAAACGGTGTAAAATGAGAGTAGAAACATATCGGAAGGTTTGAGAATCATGGCTGACTATTGGAATGACGTATTGCCTGTAGATCCTTATACGGTCAAAAGCCGTTCGCTTCTTCAGGATGTCGACAGACAGGTTTTGACACATCTGTACCAGCCGCTGATCGGTTCTTTTGCATTCTCCCTTTATATGACCTTATGGGGGGAGCTTGAGCAGAACCGCTTGTGGGGAGCGGAATCCACGCACAGGCAGCTGATGGGCATGATGCAGTCAAATTTAAAAAAGATTCATCATGAACAGGGAAAGCTTGAAGGAATCGGGCTGCTGAAAGTGTATATCCGGGAGTCCGAGCAAAAAGAGCGGATGTTTATTTATGAGCTGCTGCCCCCGCTCAGACCGAATGATTTTTTTGAAGACGGCATGCTGAATGTCTTTCTTTATAACAGAGTCGGTAAAACGAAATACCAGCAGCTGAGACAATTTTACACGCACCCTTCCGTCGGCGCGGGCGCAAGGGAAATTACCCGTCCGTTTAATCACGCCTTTGCCTCTTTTCAGCCGAGTGAATGGAAAATGACGCCTGATATGGAAGAGGCGATGAAGCTCCCCGAGGACTATGAGACGGCGTCTGTCGGACAAGCGCCTTCCTATACGGTGACGGAGGAAGTATTTGATTTTGAGCTTTTCATGGCGGGACTGTCAGAAACGATGATACCGCGTAAATCAATCACGCAGGACGTGCGGGAGAGCATTAAAAAGCTTTCATATTTATACGGAATAGATCCTATCTCCATGCAGCACGTCGTCATGACCGCAATTAATGAACAGGATACGATAACGGCCGAAGCGCTGAGGAAAGCGGCCAGCGACTGGTACCAAATTGAAAGAAGCGGTAAGCTTCCGGAACTGATTGATAAAACACAGCCTGTCACCTTGAGAGAAAACCGGACGGAAAAGGACGATTCATTGAACGGCGAACTCATTGCACAGCTTGAGACCATATCACCGAGAAAGCTTCTTCAGGACATTGCGGACGGCACCGAGCCGTCAAAAGCCGACTTGCAGATTATCGCCGATATTATGTTCGAACAAAAGCTTGAGCCCGGCGTCACCAATGTGCTGATTTATTATGTCATGCTGAAAACGGATATGAAGCTGTCCAAAAACTATATCCAAAAAATCGCCGCCCACTGGGCCAGAAAGAAAGTCAAAACGGTACGGGAAGCAATGAAGCTCGCAATAGAAGAGCACAGGCAATATCTTGATTGGGCGGACGGCAAAACAAACGGCGCGGCGCGCGGCAAAAAAACCGTCCGGGAAGAAAAGCGCCCTGATTGGATGAAAGAAGAAGAAACCGGGAAGAAACAAGAACAGCCGGCTCTTTCCGCGCAGGATCTTGAAGAACAGAAGAAAAAAATGATGGAAGAAATGAAAAAACTGAAAAAATACTCTGCCTATTGAGACAGAGAAGCGGGGTGATATTGAATGGAACCGATCAGCCGATCATTAGAAGGCGTGACGAAAAGACCTGACTTTCAAAAACGCCTGGAACGAATGCAGCAGCAAGTCATGGCCGACGAAGACGTCCAGGCTTTTTTGAAGGAACAGAAAGATGTAATCAATCAAAGCATGATTGACAGAGGGTTAAATAAACTGTACGAATTCGTTCAGCAAAGCAAACAGTGCGCCTTCTGTTCGAAAGACAGCCGGACGAACAGCCTGCTTGAAGGCTATCATCCGAAGCTTGTGATCAACGGGCGTTCCATCGATATTGAATATTACGAATGTCCGGAAAAGAGAAAGCTCGACCGCCAGAAAAGGCAAAAGTCCCTGATGAAGAGCATGTATATCCAGCAGGATCTTCTCGGCGCGACGTTTCAGCAGATCGACATTACCGATCCGAGCAGAGTCGGCATTTTCCAGCATGTGACGGATTTTCTGAAGAGCTATAATGAAACGGGAAAAGGCAAAGGGCTGTATCTGTACGGAAAATTCGGAATCGGAAAGACATTTATTTTAGCCGCCATTGCCAATGAGCTGGCGGAAAAAGAGTATTCATCAATGATCGTATATGTTCCCGAATTTGTCAGAGAGCTGAAAAACTCGCTCCAGGATCAGTCGTTGGAGGCGAAACTGAATATGGTGAAAACGACGCCCGTACTGATGCTTGATGACATCGGAGCGGAGTCAATGACAAGCTGGGTCAGAGATGAGGTCATCGGCACCGTGCTTCAGCACAGAATGAGCCAGCAGCTTCCCACTTTCTTCTCGTCTAATTTCTCACCTGACGAGCTGAAGCATCATTTTACGTATTCACAGCGGGGAGAAAAGGAAGAAGTAAAAGCGGCAAGACTGATGGAGCGGATTTTATATTTGGCTTCGCCCGTCCGTCTTGACGGGGAAAACCGCCGCCGTTCATGATGCCGGCGTCCAATGGGAAGGATTTGAGGGAATGAGGAATAAGAAGGCTGTCACTTGGGCTGCGGCTGCGGCGGGAGCGGGCCTTTTGCTGTGGGCAAACCGCAAATATCTGAATCTGTCGCCTAAGGAGATCCGGCTGTGGGTGTTATCGTTCGGTGTTTTTGCGCCGCTTGTGTTTATCGGAATTTCCATCGTCAGGCCTTTTGTGCTGTTTCCCGTATCAATCGTTTCCGTCGCCGGAGGATTGGCGTTCGGCCCGTTTTTCGGCACCGTGTATACGCTGGCGGGCTCAATGGGCGCTGCCGCCGCGTCTTTTTTTGCGGCGGGGCTGTTTGCCTTTAATGAGAAAAGCCGTCATGGAAAAATGGAAGCCATTCAAAAGCAGATGAAAACCAATGGCTTCTTTTATATTTTTATCCTGCGTATTCTGCCTGTTAACTTTGATGTGATCAGCTATGCCGCGGGCCTATCGAAAGTCAGGCCGATGACGTATTTTTTGGCGACCGCAGCGGGCATCATCCCGGGGACGATCGTCCTGAATGTGCTCGGCGCGAGCTTTATGTCCGGCAATGTGCTGACCGTACTCGGCGTGATCTGTCTTTACATCGTATTTTTATCGCTTCCCGTTATATTTAAAAAGAAGGTGCGCCATTTGTTCGGCGGTGAAAGCTAACCTTTACGTCTATTTTAAAAACATCCCCCATATACTTGTAACAGATGCCGTAAGGGGGGACAAATATGCTTGAAGTGATCTTTGAAGATGACCACGATACCGCCGCTTTTTTACATCTCATTCAGCAATCGGACGACCGGAGACATTTTATTGTCCGTGAAGGCATAAAAAAAGTCGGAATCGCAAGGTCTGAAACGGCTTTTTGCGTTCAGCGCTTTATTGAGCCGATACTTGTCAGGTTTTTTTTGGAATGCAAAGAAGACGAGCATATGCTTTCGCTTATTGAGGATGCATACTGCTTCACCGATCAGGATGAACAGCAGCAAATCCTTCAGCTTGCACACAGCATTATGGAAGGAGAGCTTGATGATCATCCGTTCGAGCCGAAGAAAGAGCCGCGCACACAGTTTATTTCAGATGCGCTCCGGACGATTTCACTTGATGCGGGTGTTTTTTCCGTGCGTTCGTTTCAGACGTTCCGGCTCGGCAGATATTATGAGCGGCTCAGAGAATACGCGGAGGCCGCGATAGATGAATACCGGATGGAACAGGAATATCAAAACTTTATCCAGTCTCTGAGAGATTATGTGACATCCAATCCGCCGCGGATGAAGAAAGTCCGCATCGTACATGACCGGGCTTTTACGCTGTGGGAGCTGCGCTATTTGTCAGAACGGGAACAGAAAAAATACATAGACAGACGGTTTGTGCGGGAGCACCCGATGTATATAGATTCCCATCTCCTTGCGCCGCTGATCTCCATTGCGCCTGAGACGGTAGAACTGTATACGGACAAACCGGAGCATATGATGTCCAGAACGATTCAAAACGTGTTTCAGGAGAGGGTGCGCCTTTTTCCGCTGGGCGCGTTTGCAGCCGAGAAGACGGAAGGATAGCCGCACGGACGGCCTTGTGTAAGCGGCAGGGCTGTCTGTGCGAAATCAGACGGAAAACTGAGTTGCATTTTTCTCACAGACATTTTATAATACATAAAAGATTAATGATTGCTACACGTATTGATAAGGACATGAAGCATTGATACCGGCTTTATAAGAGAGGAGAGCCCAGGCTGAAAGCTTTCCAGCTATGGATCATTGTCTTTACCGCCTTTGAACTTCAGCTGTGAACGCCGGAAGAAGCGCCAGTAATAGCTGACGGGAACTCCCGTTACAGAGTTTAGAGCCGCAGGTGCCGAAACAATCGGCCGCGCGGAAAAAAGGGTGGAACCACGATTCCGTTTATTTAACCTCGTCCCTTTCATAGGGGGCGGGGTTTTTGATTTGCATAAAAAAAGGAGTGACGAAGATGTCAGATATGATCAACATCACATTTCCGGACGGAGCGGTAAAGGAATTTCCGAAAGGAACAACAACAGAAGATATCGCGGCATCCATCAGTCCGGGATTAAAGAAAAAGTCTTTAGCCGGAAAACTGAACGGACAGGAAATTGATTTAAGAACGCCGATTCAAGAGGATGGTGCCGTAGAAATCATTACAGAAGGCACAGAAGAAGGTTTGAACATCATGCGGCACAGCACGGCGCATTTATTGGCCCAGGCGATTAAACGCATTTATAAAGATGTGAAATTCGGAGTCGGTCCCGTCATTGAAAACGGGTTCTATTATGACGTTGAAATGGAGCAGGCGCTGACGCCGGATGACCTTCCGAAGATTGAAAAAGAAATGAAACGCATCGTCGGTGAAAATCTGCCGATTATCCGAAAAGAAGTGAGCCGTGATGAAGCAAAAGCCATGTTTGCGGAAATCGGCGATAATCTGAAGCTTGAACTGCTGGATGCCATCCCTGAAGACGAAACGGTCTCCATTTATGAGCAGGGCGAATTTTTTGACCTGTGCCGCGGCGTGCACGTGCCGTCTACAGGCAAAATTAAAGAATTTAAGCTGCTGAGCCTTGCGGGCGCATACTGGCGCGGCGACAGCAAAAACCAAATGCTTCAGCGCATTTACGGCACGGCCTTCTTTAAAAAGGATGACTTGAAAGAGCATTTGCGGATGCTTGAAGAAGCGAAAGAGCGTGACCACCGAAAACTGGGCAAAGAATTAAAATTGTTTGCCAACTCTCAAAAAGTCGGACAAGGCCTGCCGCTCTGGCTGCCGAAAGGCGCAACCATCCGCCGCGTGATCGAGCGCTACATTGTGGATAAAGAGCTGAGCCTCGGTTATGAGCACGTCTATACGCCTGTTCTCGGAAGCAAAGACCTGTACGAAACATCAGGGCACTGGGATCATTATCAGGATACGATGTTCCCGCCGATGGAAATGGACAATGAAACACTCGTGCTCCGTCCGATGAACTGTCCTCACCATATGATGATTTACAAACAGGACATTCACAGCTACCGCGAGCTCCCGATCCGCATCGCCGAGCTCGGAACGATGCATCGTTATGAAATGTCCGGGGCGCTTTCAGGTCTTCAGCGCGTACGCGGCATGACGTTAAATGACGCGCACATTTTCGTCCGCCCTGACCAGATTAAAGAAGAATTCATCCGCACGGTCCGTTTGATTCAAGACGTATACGAAGACTTCGGCCTGAATGATTACACATTCCGCCTGTCTTACCGCGATCCTGAAGATACGGAAAAATATTTTGATGATGATGAGATGTGGAACAAAGCGCAGTCCATGCTGAAAGCGGCAATGGATGAGATGGGGCACGACTACTATGAAGCGGAAGGCGAAGCGGCGTTTTACGGCCCTAAGCTTGACGTACAGGTGAAAACGGCGATCGGCAAAGAAGAGACATTGTCAACTGTACAGCTTGACTTCCTTCTTCCGGAACGCTTTGATCTCACTTACGTCGGAGAAGACGGCAAACAGCACCGTCCTGTCGTTATTCACCGCGGCGTCGTGTCAACGATGGAGCGTTTCGTTGCTTTCTTAATCGAAGAGCACAAAGGCGCCCTTCCGACATGGCTTGCGCCGGTGCAATTCCAAGTCATTCCTGTATCACCGTCCGTGCATCTTGACTATGCGAAAAAAGTGCAGGAGCGCCTGCAGCGTGAAGGCCTGCGTGTCGAGCTTGACAGCCGGGATGAGAAAATCGGCTATAAAATCCGTGAGGCGCAAATGCAAAAAATCCCGTACATGCTTGTGGTCGGTGACCAAGAAGCGGAAAACGGCGCGGTAAACGTCCGGAAATACGGCGAGCAGAAATCAGAAACCGTCTCATTGGACGATTTTGTGAAAAAGGCTGTAGCCGAAGCGAAAAAATAACCGGAAATACAAAAACCCCGTTCATTCAGAATGGGGTTTTTTTGCGTATAACATTATCTTTCTTTTTGTTTCTCTATAATCGCAAACAGCTCGTGAAGATCGCTGATCACGTAATCAGGCGCAATGTCCGTATCATTTTTCTTTTGCGTCCGGTTTACCCAGACTGTCGTAATGCCTGCCCGTTTCGCTCCCAATATATCAGTATTGAGGTTATCTCCGACCATAATGGCGTCTTCTTTTTTCAGGTTCAGGAGGCCGAGGCAATGTTCGAATATAAAGGCGTCGGGTTTCCCTTTTCCGAAAGCGCCTGAGATGACGATTTCATTAAAATAAGGCGCAAGCTCAGGAACGCCGGCGAGTTTTTCTTTCTGCAGGCTGGGATCGCCGTTTGTCAGCAGAAGCAATTCATAAACACCTTTCAGCTTATCAAGCACCGCAAACGTTTCGTCATACACGTACGGACGCTGTCTGCGTTCCGCCGCGAAAAACTCCGCCAAATATTCGCCGTAAGCCGCATCGTCTATACCGACGCTTTTTAAGCCGTTCGTCCAGGCGTTTCGTCTGTATTCCGGCGCAATCCGATTCAGCTGTTTAAATCCTTCGCTGACCGGCTCGGAAAAATTCGCCCACAATCCTTCAAACGGATTAATGCCGATCATGACCGTATAAGGATAGGTTTCGTATGACATATACAATTCCCGTGCCGCTTTCCGAACCGCATCTTCAAATGTATGCGGGTCAAGGCCATATTTTTTTTCCGCTTGTAAACATGTTTCCCTGAATGTTGTTCTGACGCTTTTTTCATCCCATAACAGTGTATCGTCCAAATCAAAAAATACGGCTTTCATGATCTTCTCCTCTTTGTTATATTCTGAAACTCTCTGCCGCAAGGCTCCCGTTTATTCTACAATAGATATATAGACTGTGAAAGATTTGTTTTCAGATGATTTGAAAAAAACAGGCAGGTTTGTGTCAGATTCTGTCTCAGGCTCTAAAACGTGATAAAATTAAATTTGAAAGAACAGGTGAAAAGTATGCTGCATTTGATCATCATGATGCTGGAAAGAGTCGGAATTATCGTCATATTGGGATTTGTTCTGGCTCATACCAGATTGTTCAGACAGGCGCTCCAGCAGCCTGAGAGCTATAAAGGCAAAGCGGTGCTGATTTCAATTTTCTCGCTGTTCAGTATCATCAGCAACTATACGGGAATAGAAATTCAGCGGAATACAATCATGAATAATGACTGGGTGTTTCAAATTAATCCGTCCGGTTCAATTGCCAATACAAGAATTATGGGCGTTGAAATCGGCGGACTCTTAGGCGGCCCGTATGTGGGGATCGGCGTCGGCATACTGGCCGGCCTGCATCGTTTATCACTCGGCGGCGCGACCGCAGTCAGCTGTGCCGTCTCATCCGTTTTAGCGGGCATTTTGTCCGGATGGATCGGACGGTATTTCAGAAAACGCTATGCGATGCCGACACCGCGGGTGGCCGCGCTTGTCGGACTCGGAATGGAATCGCTGCAAATGCTGCTCATCCTCTTGATGGCCAAGCCGTTTTCTGATGCTTGGACGCTTGTGAGCATCATCGGCATCCCGATGATATTGGTAAACGGGTCAGGGACTTTTATTTTTCTTTCGATCATTCAGTCGATTATCCGGAAGGAAGAACGGGCGAGAGCCCTTGAAACCCATAGGGTGCTGATGATTGCCGATCAGACGCTTCCGTTTTTCCGCCAGGGGCTGAATGAAAGCTCATGCAAAAGCGTCGCCGCCATCATTCACAGGCAAACAGGAACGGACGCGGTATCGCTTACGGATAACGAAAAGATTTTGGCGCACGTCGGCGCGGGTGCCGACCATCATATTCCGTCTGAAAGCCTGATCACCGGATTGTCAAAACGCGTCATTAAAACGGGTCATATTATGAAAGCGACATCAAAGGAAGAAATTGAATGCACGCACGATCCCTGTCCGCTGCATGCGGCGATCGTATTGCCGCTGACGTCAAACGGCAAAACGATCGGGACGCTGAAAATGTACTTTAAAAGCCCGTCAGGTTTAAGCCGGGTTGAAGAAGAGCTTGCAGAAGGACTCGCCATGCTGTTTTCCACCCAGCTTGAACTCGGCGAGGCGGAACTGCAGAGCAAATTGCTGAAAGACGCAGAAATAAAGGCGCTTCAGGCACAGGTCAATCCGCATTTTCTGTTTAATGCGATCAATACGATTTCTGCTCTTTGCCGTACGGATGTGGAAAAAACCCGAAAGCTTCTGCTGCAGCTCAGCGTCTATTTCCGTTCCAATCTGCAGGGGGCAAGGCAGCTGCTCATCCCGCTTTCTAAAGAACTGAACCATCTGCAGGCGTATTTATCATTGGAGCAGGCCCGTTTTCCCGGGAAATATAAAATCAGTCTTGAAATCGAACGCGGTTTGGAGGACATCGAAATTCCTCCTTTTGTGCTGCAGATTCTCGTCGAAAATGCGCTCCGCCATGCATTTTCAAGAAAGCAGGACAGCTGTGCCGTCAATGTCAGCGTGGTATCCTCCGGTCAGTCGGTTTTAATGCGGGTTGGAGATAACGGGCGGGGAATTGATCCGGAATTGCTGTCCGTGCTCGGAAACCGTCCGCTGCCGTCTAAAGAAGGGACGGGAACCGCGCTTTACAATTTAAATCAGCGGCTGATCGGGCTGTTCGGCCCCAAAGCAGCCCTGCGATTGGAAAGTGAGGCCGGCAAAGGTACGGACGTATCATTTGAGCTGCCTTTGAAACTGATGACTAAAGGAGAAGAACATGCTGAAGGTGTTAATCGTTGATGATGAAATGCTGGCAAGAGATGAATTAGCTTATTTGCTGAAACGGACGAATGAAGTAAGTGACATAAACGAAGCTGAAAATATTGAATCCGCTTTTGACAGTATGATGGATCAAAAACCGGATCTGCTGTTTTTGGACGTTGATTTGTCAGGAGAAAACGGATTTGACATTGCCAAACGGCTGAAAAACATGAAAAATCCGCCGGCCGTCGTTTTTGCGACGGCGTATGACCAATTTGCTTTAAAAGCCTTTGAAGTCGACGCGCTCGATTATTTAACGAAGCCTTTTGATGAAGAAAGAGTGCGCCAGACGATCAGAAAGTTTAAAAGAGTGAAGCGGGACAGGGCAGGAGCCGTCTCAGAGCAGCCGTCCGCAGCCGGAGCGCATAAACTGGCTGTATCAGCCGGTGAATCTATTGTCATTTTAGATACGAAGGACATTATTTTCGCCGGCATGGAGGACGGACACGTTTCCGTTAAAACGTTTGCCGCGTCTTATTCCGTTCACGAAACTTTGGCGGTCATTGAGAAAAAACTGCCTGATACGGGTTTCTTGAGAGTGCACCGCGCGTTCATCGTGAATACGGAGCATATTACAGAAATTCATCCGTGGTTTAATTCGACGTACAATCTTATCTTAAAAGACGGCTCTAAAATTCCCGTCAGCCGTACATACGCCAAGGACTTAAAAAAGCTGCTTCATATTATATGAGGCGGCTTTTGCATTTCAGCAGCCGTTTTTTGCATTTCAGAATGAATATTCAGCCGTTTGTTATGAAAGCGCTTTAAAAGGCGATTTCTCTTTTATAATGGACCTAACAAAGAGAAAGAGGTGAAGAAAATGAGTGCGAAAAAAGTGTACGGATTTCTGACACAAGCATTTATTTTTGCCGTAATTATGCTCATATCTAATGGGATTGCAGCGATTGTCCCCATTCCTATACCCGCTTCCGTAGTAGGTTTGGTGTTATTATTTGTCCTCTTATGCCTGAAAGTGATTAAGCTTGAACAAGTAGAAACGCTGGGAACATCATTAACGTCACTGATCGGATTTTTATTTGTCCCGTCGGGCATCTCCGTGATGAATTCACTTGGCGTCATGCAGCAGTACGGCGTGCAGATCGCACTCGTCATTTTACTCGCCACCATCATTCTGTTAGGGGCGACGGGCCTTTTTTCTCAGCTGATCTTGTCTGTCAGCCAAAAACGTCAGAAGGCAGCCCCTGAAAAACAAACGGTGCGCCGTTCCAATCAGGAAAAAGAACTTGTGCAGCATTAGGAGGGAAATCGGATGAGTCCATATTTCGGTATTGTCGTTTCACTTGCGGCCTTTGGCATCGGCACGTATTTATTTAAAAAAACGAGAGGCTTTTTCCTCTTCACCCCGCTGTTTGTCGCGATGGTGCTTGGAATCCTTTTTCTGAAGCTCGGCGGTTTTTCATATGAAGATTATAAAAGCGGGGGAGACATTATTAAATTCTTCCTGGAGCCCGCGACGATCGCTTTTGCGATCCCTTTATACAAACAGCGTGACAAACTGAAAAAATACTGGTGGCAGATCATGTCTTCTATCATTGTCGGCTCTATCTGCTCAGTCACGATTGTCTATTTGATCGCAAAAGGCATTCATCTTGACGCAGCCGTTATGAAAAGCATGCTTCCGCAGGCGGCGACAACGGCAATTGCCCTTCCGCTGTCAAAAGGAATCGGCGGCATCACCGACATCACCGCTTTCGCCGTTATTTTCAACGCCGTTATCGTCTATGCTCTGGGCGCTCTATTCTTAAAATTGTTTAAAGTGAAACACCCGATCTCTAAGGGACTGGCTCTCGGCACATCAGGACACGCACTCGGTGTTGCGGTCGGTATTGAGATGGGGGAAGTAGAAGCGGCAATGGCAAGTATCGCGGTTGTCGTCGTAGGAGTGGTGACGGTGCTGGTCATTCCGGTATTCGTTCAGCTTATCGGAGGATAAACCCGGCCATAGACCCGGGTTTTTTTATTGTGTTGGCACGTCCGCGTGCGGCAAAGAACGAAATTTCACATTTTTCCTTGCGCTCGCCCCGGCATCGTGTTAAAATGAAAAAGTTGATCCGGAGAAGTCATTCTTGACTAATGATCCGGTATTGTGTAGAATAGTTATTGAATTGAATATAAATCACAAGCAGAGGCACCCGCTTCTCACCTGATTGACACATTCATGTAGTTGGCAGGTTGACCGTACATTTTTATTTATGCAGATGTTCGTAGTGTGGGTGTGTTGTCATGCCCGCACTTTTTGTTTGCCTGCAGAATGCAGTCAACAAGCGTTGTGAATCAATTCGAAGAAACTATGGAGGTGGCTCATTATTAGCAAAGATCAATTGGTTAATGAGGGTATCCGTGCACGTGAAGTTCGTCTGATCGGACAAAATGGCGATCAGCTCGGCATCAAGTCCCGTCAGGAAGCACTTGAAATCGCCGGCCGCGCAAATCTTGACCTTGTGTTAGTTGCAGCAAATGCAAAACCGCCTGTCTGCCGCATCATGGACTACGGTAAGTTCAGATTCGAGCAGCAGAAAAAGGACAAAGAAGCACGCAAAAATCAAAAAATCATTAACTTAAAAGAAGTTAGATTAAGTCCGACGATCGATGAGCATGACTTTAACACGAAATTGCGCAATGCGATTAAATTCCTTGAAAAAGGCGATAAAGTGAAAGCTTCTATCCGCTTTAAAGGGCGCGCAATCACTCATAAAGAAATCGGCCAGCGCGTATTGGACCGTTTCTCTGAAGCATGTGCGGAAGTTGCGACAGTCGAAACAAAACCAAAAATGGACGGCCGCAGCATGTTCTTAATGCTCGCGCCGAAAAACGAAAAGCAATAAGGAGGAAATCCCATGCCAAAAATGAAAACTCACCGCGGATCTGCTAAACGTTTTAAAAAGACAGGTTCTGGGAAGTTAAAACGTTCTCATGCATACACAAGTCACTTATTCGCCAACAAATCCCAAAAGCAAAAGCGTAAGCTTCGCAAGGGTGCTATTGTGAGCGCAGGAGACTTCAAACGCATCAAACAACAGCTTGCTAACATCAAGTAATCGGACAAGGAACAATTAGGAGGGAAATATAATGCCAAGAGTAAAAGGCGGAACTGTGTCGCGTCAGCGTCGTAAAAAGGTTCTTAAATTAGCAAAAGGTTATTTCGGTTCAAAACATAGATTATACAAAGTAGCAAACCAGCAGGTCATGAAATCAGGAAACTATGCATTCCGTGACCGCCGTCAGAAAAAACGTGATTTCCGTAAGCTTTGGATCACTCGTATCAACGCTGCTGCACGTATGAACGGTCTTTCTTACAGCCGTTTAATGCACGGTCTTAAGCTTTCAGGCATCGAAGTAAACCGCAAAATGCTTGCTGATCTTGCTGTAAACGATCTTACTGCTTTCAATCAGCTTGCTGATGCTGCTAAAGCTCAGTTAGACAAGTAAGTTGAAAAAGCCGCTCTCTTTCCGGGAGCGGTTTTTTTACGTAAAGGGTGACAATCAATGGCTCTCTTCATTTACGCCGTATTGATAAACGGATACGGCTTTTGGATCATGGGCGCTGATAAAAGAAGAGCAAAGGCGCACAGGTGGAGAATATCAGAGAAACGAATATGGCTCACAGCCGCCATGTTCGGCTCACTCGGCGTATGGATCGGCATGCGCACCTTCAGGCATAAGACGAAACACAAATCCTTTTTATACGGGGTGCCGCTGCTTTTTCTCACTGAAGCCGCCCTTGTGCTGATGTATTTGGTGTATAAAACATAAAAAGCAGGAGAGCTTATCGCTCGCCTGCTTTTTTCGCTTTTTTGATGGGCTGGTCCCAATCAATCTTGCAATTCGGATACCGCTCCAATACCTTTTTTTCGACTTCTTCAAAATCACCTGCAGAAAAGCGGTTCAGCTTTTCCGGATTTTCGGTCCATACAAATATCGTATGAATAAACAGCGGATGATCTTTGGAAGGGATATGCTTTTCTCCTTCAAAGAGCACTCCTTTATAAGTAAGCTGGAGATTTTTTCGCGTGTTTTTCTGTTCGTCAATAAAATAAAAATTCTCTTTTGATTGCGCCAGTCTGAGCCTTCTTTTCGGGTTTGCGTAGAATTTGACGCCCATGTAAATAAAATAAATAAGAAGTGCAAGCAAGACAATCCTCAATACTGTAATGGCCATATGTGTGAAGGCACCTCCTCACCTTTGTCATGATCTGATGTAATACGAAAAACAAAACAAAAGGTTTCATTTTTTTAAAAGAAATAGATAAAAACATTTACCCGTTTTTCAGGCGAATTAATCGTATGCTTCAGCATTGGTTTTGTATAATAAGAAGGGTAGTGAAAAAAAGGAGGTTTATTGATGACAAAATTAGATGAAACGCTCACCATGCTGAAAGCGTTAACGGATGCAAAAGGGATACCGGGAAATGAGAGAGAAGTAAGACAAGTGATGAAATCATACATAGAACCATTTGCTGATGATGTCACAACAGACCGGCTGGGAAGCTTAATCGCCAAAAAAACCGGCAAAGAAAACGGTCCGAAAATCATGATCTCAGGGCATTTAGACGAAGTCGGTTTTATGGTGACGCAAATCACTGATAAAGGCTTTCTCCGCTTTCAAACCGTCGGCGGCTGGTGGTCTCAGGTCATGCTGGCCCAGCGCGTCACCGTCGTGACAAAAAAAGGGGACATCACGGGGATCATCGGTTCGAAACCGCCTCACATTCTGCCTCCTGACGCCAGAAAAAAAGCCGCCGATATTAAAGAGATGTTCATCGATATCGGGGCGTCCAGCCGTGAAGAAGCAATGGAATGGGGCGTTCTTCCGGGTGACCAGATTGTGCCGTATTTTGAATTTACAGTGATGAACAATGAAAAACATTTATTGGCGAAGGCATGGGACAACCGTATCGGCTGCGCGATTGCCATCGATGTATTAAAAAATCTGAAAAACAGCGATCATCCGAATGAAGTATACGGGGTCGGAACGGTTCAGGAAGAAGTCGGGCTTCGCGGGGCGAAAACAGCGGCACATACGATTCAGCCTGATATCGCGTTCGGTGTGGATGTCGGAATTGCCGGAGATACACCGGGAATTTCTGAAAAAGAGGCACAAAGCAAAATCGGTGAAGGGCCGCAAATTATTCTGTATGACGCGTCAATGGTATCTCACAAAGGGCTGCGCGACCTTGTCGTGAACACGGCGGAAGAAGCGGGAATTCCGTATCAATTCGATTCCATTGCCGGAGGGGGCACGGATTCAGGTTCCATTCATTTAACCGCAAACGGAGTGCCGGCGCTGTCCATTACGATTGCGACGCGCTACATTCACACTCATGCCGCTATTTTGCATCGGGATGATTATGAGAATACGGTAAAATTGATCACAGAAGTGATTAAAAAATTAGACCGGGAAACGGTTGACCGTATTACTTATCAATAAAGATACGGAAGAATCTGCTTTTTTAAGCAGATTCTTTTTTTTGTCTGTACAAATATGAGCCCTGCGTCTACAATAAGAGAAGACATAGAAAAATCTTACAACACGTTTTTGAAAGCGCTTTAAAAAAGGGGAGGGTTTACAAATGAAAAACAGATTCAGACGCATGATCCGCTTTTCATGCGCAGCCGTTACAGCCGGTCTGCTGCTGATGTCTTCATCTCCGGCATCTGCCGCGTTTTGGGGGGCATCAAATGAATTGCTGCACGATCCGACAATGGCGAAGGAAGGAAACACGTGGTACGCTTTCGGAACCGGTTTGGAAGGGGAGAGGGGGCTTCGCGTCTTAAAGGCGGGCAGCGGCGGCGTATGGACCGTTCAGAAATCAATCTTTACTTCCCCGCTGTCATGGTGGGGCAATTATGTGCCGAATTACGGGCTGAATCAATGGGCCCCCGATGTTCAATATTTTAACGGAAAGTATTGGCTGTATTATGCCGTTTCTTCATTCGGCAAAAATACCTCCGCGATCGGTCTTGCATCATCTACAAGCCTCAGTTCGGGAAACTGGAAGGACGAAGGGCTCGTCATCCGTTCAACAAGCGCCGATAACTACAATGCAATTGATCCGGAGCTGACAATTGATAAAGACGGAAACCCTTGGCTTGCCTTCGGTTCTTTTTGGAGCGGCATTAAGCTGACAAAGCTTGATAAAAATACAATGAAACCGACGGGATCACTTTATTCCATCGCTGCCAGACCGAATAACGGCGGAGCTCTGGAAGCGCCGGCCATCACCTACCAGAACGGCTACTATTACTTAATGGTGTCGTTTGATAAATGCTGTTCAGGCGTGAATAGTACGTACAAAATCGCTTATGGAAGATCCAAAAGCATCACCGGCCCATATCTCGATAAAAGCGGGAAAAGCATGTCAGAAGGCGGAGGAACGATTCTTGACTCCGGCAATGACCGCTGGAAAGGCCCGGGCGGCCAAGACATTGTGAACGGGAATATTTTAGTGCGTCATGCGTATGATGCCGAAAACAGCGGAATTCCGAAGATGCTCATCAATGATATTGATTGGAGTTCAGGCTGGCCTTCCTATTAATTGATCAGCCGGGCATGTGTGTCCGGCTTTTTACTTGCAATAAAAGATTGACAGTTTGATTCCTCCTTAACTATAATAAAATTGTTCGTACAAATAAAAGGATAAAAGTTTTATATTTTATATTCGTACGTATATTTTTAAAAATGCAAGCGCTTTATTTTGATGGGAAGGGGAAATGAATGTGCTTCAGAACAAAGAATATGAATTTTGGTTTGTAACGGGAAGCCAGCACTTATACGGAGAGGAAACGCTGCAGCTTGTCGATAAACACGCAAAGGGGATATGTGACGGCCTCAGCGGGGTGTCATCAAGATACAAGATCAGGCATAAACCGGTTGTCACGTCATCTGAAACGATCAGAGAGGTTTTGCGGGAAGCGCAGTATCAAGAAAACTGTGCCGGGGTCGTGACATGGATGCATACATTTTCCCCTGCGAAAATGTGGATTGAAGGTCTTTCCGCTTTTCAAAAGCCGATGCTTCATCTGCATACTCAATATCATCGCGACATCCCGTGGGAAACGATTGATATGGACTTTATGAACAGCAACCAATCCGCTCATGGAGACCGGGAATACGGGTATATCCAGTCAAGAATGGGGCAGACGAGAAAAGTCATCGCAGGCTATTGGGATGATGAGGAAGTCAAACATGACATTTCGCAATGGATGAACACTTCTGCCGCCTGGAATGAAAGCAGGAATATTAAAGTAGCCCGGTTCGGCGATAATATGCGGAATGTGGCGGTTACTGACGGAGACAAAGTCGGCGCCCACATCCAATTCGGCTGGCAGGTTGACGGGTACGGAATCGGCGATCTTACCGAGGTGATGAACAACGTCACCGACGCAGAAATTGAGGCGCTTTATGAGGAATACGACAAATTGTATGTCATCAGCGGCGAATCAAAACGGGATGAAGCAAAAGTTGCTTCCATTAAAGAACAGGCGAAAATTGAACTCGGATTAACGGCCTTTCTCGAACGGGGCGGATATACAGCGTTTTCGACCTCCTTTGAAGTTTTGCACGGAATGAAGCAGCTTCCGGGTCTTGCCGTTCAGCGTCTCATGGAAAAAGGGTACGGATTTGCCGGTGAAGGCGATTGGAAAACGGCTGCCCTTGTGCGAATGATGAAAATAATGGCGGACGGAGAACAAACCTCCTTCATGGAAGATTATACGTACCATTTTGAACCGGGGCGTGCGATGATTCTCGGATCACATATGCTTGAAGTATGTCCGACGATCGCCCTTGATCAGCCGAAAATCGAAGTCCATCCTCTCTCAATCGGAGGGAAGGAAGATCCGGCCCGGTTGGTCTTTAACGGAATCGGCGGTTCAGCCATCATCGCCAGCATCATTGATATCGGCGGGCGATTCCGTCTCATTCTGAATGAAGCGGAAGGCAGGGAAATTGATCATGATATGCCGAATCTCCCTGTGGCGCGGGTGCTATGGAAGCCGGAGCCATCGCTGAAAACAGCTGCGGAAGCATGGATTTTGGCGGGAGGCGCCCATCATACTTGTATGTCTTTCCGGCTTACGGCTGAACAGATGCTTGACTGGGCTGAGATGGCAGGCATTGAAAGCATCTTTATTTCCCGCAATACCGAAATACATGAGCTGAAAAAAGAGCTGAAATGGAATGACGTATTATACCGGTTGGGAGGGAATTGATATGGCGTATACGATTGGTGTTGATTTCGGCACATTGTCCGGCCGGGCGGTGCTTGTCAATGTCCGCACGGGCGAAGAAATCGCGTCTGCGGTAAAAGAATACACTCATGCCGTCATCGACCGCACGCTGCCGAAGACGGGTGAAAAACTCCCTCGGGACTGGGCGCTTCAGCATCCTGCCGATTATATCGAAGTTCTGGAAACGGCGATTCCGAACCTGCTTCAAGAGGCGGGCGCTGATCCAAAAGACGTGATCGGCATAGGAATTGATTTTACCGCCTGCACGATTTTGCCGATAGACGTCGCGGGGCAGCCGCTTTGTATGCTGCCGGAATTTGAACGGGAGCCCCACAGTTATGTGAAGCTGTGGAAGCATCATGCGGCTCAAAAACATGCAGACCGTTTGAACACGATTGCCGAAGACACAAAAGAAACATTCCTTAAAAGATACGGCGGTAAAATTTCTTCTGAATGGATGATCCCGAAAATCATGCAAATCGCGGAAGAAGCGCCGCATATATACGAGGCGGCAGATCGGATTGTGGAAGCGGCAGACTGGATCGTCTATCAATTGTGCGGTTCATTGAAGCGAAGCAACTGCACGGCCGGCTACAAAGCAATCTGGAATGAGGAGACGGGGTATCCGCCGGATCATTTTTTTGAAAAGCTCAACCCGTTAATGAAAACGATTACAAAAGATAAATTAAGCGGCACCATTTATTCAGTCGGGGGAAAGGCAGGAGGTTTGACCGAAAAAATGGCGGAGCTGACCGGGCTTCTGCCGGGGACGGCCGTTGCCGTCGCCAATGTCGACGCCCACGTGTCAGTGCCCGCGGTCGGTATTACAGAGCCGGGGAAAATGCTGATGATTATGGGAACGTCTACCTGCCATGTGCTGCTCGGCGAGGAAGAACATATCGTCCCCGGTATGTGCGGGGTCGTCAATAACGGCATCTTGCCCGGATATGCGGGATATGAAGCGGGACAGTCCTGTGTCGGCGACCACTTTGAATGGTTCGTCAAAACGTGCGTTCCGAGAGACTATGAGAAGGAAGCTGAGGATAAACACATAGACATTCACGAGCTGCTCAGCAAAAAAGCAGCTGTACTTGTTCCGGGGGAAAGCGGCCTTCTCGCGCTTGACTGGTGGAACGGAAACCGGTCAACCTTGGTGGACGCCGATTTGACAGGCATGATGCTCGGCATGACGCTGCACTCGAAGCCGGAAGAAATCTACAGGGCATTGATTGAAGCGACGGCGTTCGGAACGAGGATGATTATCGAAACGTTTCGGGAAAACGGCGTTCCGGTCGAGGAGCTTTACGCAGCCGGAGGAATCGCCGAAAAAAATCCGTTTGTCATGCAGATTTATGCAGACGTCACAAATATGGACATTAAATTATCCGGGTCTCCGCAGGCGCCGGCACTGGGCTCCGCGATTTTCGGAGCGCTCGCCGCGGGACGGGAAAACGGGGGATTCTCCAATATTGCTGAAGCATGTGCGCATATGGGGAAATTAAAAGACGGCTTTTATGCCCCGAACCGGGAAAGAGCTGAGATTTATGACAGCTTATATGCGGAATATAAAGAGCTCGTACACTACTTCGGCAAAGAAAACAATGTCATGAAACGCCTGAAAGCCATTAAAAACCGTGATTTTGCGAAAGGGGGGAGCCGCCATGCTTGAAGCGTTAAAAGAAGAAGTGCTCGCCGCCAATCTGAAGCTTGAGGAACATAACCTTGTCACGTTTACATGGGGGAATGTCAGCGGCATTGACAGAGAGAGCGGGAGAATCGTCATTAAACCGAGCGGTGTCGATTACAGTGAGCTGACCGCTGACAAACTGGTCGTCCTGAATGAGGACGGAGACATTCTCGAAGGCTCGCTGAAACCGTCTTCTGACACGCCGACCCATCTTTATCTGTATAAAGCGTTTCCGGCTATCGGCGGAATCGTTCATACGCACTCCCGCTGGGCGACGAGCTGGGCGCAGTCCGGAAGAGACATACCCGCTCTCGGAACGACTCACGCGGATTACTTTGAAAGCGCTATACCCTGCACGAGGGAAATGTATGAAGAAGAAATTGTGAAAGATTACGAATATCATACAGGCAAAGTCATAGCCGAAACTTTTCAAAACGAACCGTATGAACAAAATCCGGGTGTCCTCGTCCACAGCCACGGCCCGTTCTGCTGGGGAACGGACGCGCTGAATGCCCTGCATAACGCCGTTGTGCTCGAAACGGTAGCGGAAATGGCCTACCATTCGCTTATGCTGAACAAACAGCTCAGTCCGATCGACAGAGTGCTGCATGATAAGCATTTTTACAGAAAACACGGGGCGAATGCTTATTATGGCCAAACTTGACGCAGCCGGGTTTCTGATTGATTTAGACGGAACCGTATTCAGGGGGCGGGAGCTGATTGACGGCGCAAAAGAAGCCGTTCATACCCTTCAGTCACTGGGCAAAGCCGTTGTCTTTTTAAGCAACCGCGGCAATCTATCAAGAGCAATGTGCCGAAAGAAACTGCTGGGTGCCGGTATCCGCACGGATGAACGGAGCATCGTGCTGTCCTCCAGTGTGACGGCATCATTTTTAAAGAAGCATTATCCTTTGTCAAAGGTGTGGGTGTTAGGAGAGAAAGGGCTGACTGATGAACTCGCTTTAGCGGGTGTCGCCCTGGCGCAAAACCCGCAGGCGGCAGACTGGCTTGTCATCTCCCTGCATGAAACCGTCACCTATGAGGATCTGAATCTCGCTTTTAAGGCGGCTTCCTCCGGCGCGCGCATCATCGCCACGAACCGGGACCGCTCCTTTCCGAATGAAGGCGGCCATGCCATGGACGTCGCGGGAATGATCGGGGCTATTGAAGCATCCGCCGGAGCAAAAACGGAGCTTGTCATCGGCAAACCGTCTTGGCTGATGGCTGAGGCGGCATGTGAAGCGCTCGGACTTCCCCCTGAGGAATGCGCCATTATCGGAGACAGCCTCGAATCAGACATCGCAATGGGCAGCCTGTATGGGATGAAAAGCGTATTGGTTCTGACGGGGTCGGCCAAACTTGGGGAGCCCCGTCTATATGAACCTGACATCGTCCTTGATTCTATTAAAGACCTGACAGAATTAGCGAAGGAGGGAACCCTTTTATGAAACGTTCTCCTGAGGACATTCAATCCGAGTTTGACAAGGAAGGGGCCAGCCGCTCACCGATTCAAATAGAAGATATCGTGATCGGGGCGAATGCAAAAGAAGAGCTTCTCAGATTTCTGCAAAAAAAATGCTGGAATCATCCGGTCATCGTCTGTGACCGGAACACGTACGAGGCGGCGGGGCGTCTGCTTGCGGACGAATTGAGGGCAGGCGGGATCAAAGCGTCAAAAGTCATCATTCCGGAGCATGAAGCCGGGGCCGCCGCGGCTGATGAGAGGACATTGGTCTATACGCTGATCAATCTCGCGGAAGAGACGGATGTCATCATTGCGGCCGGTTCAGGAACGATTCACGACATTACGCGGTTTGCCGCCTACCAGCGCGGATTGCCGTTTATCTCATTCCCCACCGCTCCGTCAGTCGACGGTTTTACGTCGGCGGGAGCGCCGCTCATATTAAACGGAATCAAAACGACGATTCAAACGAAAGCGCCGATCGCCTTATTTGCGGATACGAATGTATTAAAAGAAGCGCCCCGTTCAATGACAGCCGCGGGCTTCGGAGACATGCTCGGAAAAATAACATCGCTGGCAGATTGGGAGATTTCCCGCAGGCTTGCGGGTGAGCCGTACTCAGAAGCCGGGGCGAAGCTTGTGAAAGACGCGCTTTGGCAGTGCATTGATCACCGCGCTGACATTGCCATGGGAACGGAGGCCGGCATTCAGATACTGATGGAAGCGCTGATCGTTTCGGGTCTTGTCATGCTTGCGCTTGACCACTCCCGCCCCGCCTCAGGAGGAGAACATCACATCTCGCATTGGATTGAGATGGAAATGCTGAAGGCAAAACAGCCTCCGATTCTCCATGGTGCGAAGGTCGGCTGTGCGTGCGCGGTGCTGAGTGATATTTACAAAGAACTGGCTTGTCACGAAAAGCTTGCTGAACTGCCGCCGCACTTTCGCGAGGCGATTCAATCTGCATATGAAGGGCTTCCCGACGGCAAGACAATTGCCGGGTGGCTCGCATCTGCGGGAGGTCCCGCCTGTTTCGATGAGATCGGTGTAAAACAGGACCTTGTCAGCGATGCGCTTAAGCATGCGCACACACTGCGAGACCGTTATACCGGTTTAACCATCATAAATGAAAATGCAGCGCTCTTTGCACATCATTTGCATCAATAGCCGCACGGCCTAAAGTGGAAGGGGTAATGACATGAAAAAAACGACCGCTGTATGTTTGGTGCTGATGATGCTCTTCTTGTTTACCGCCGGCTGTTCACAAGAACGGACTGCCGGCCGGCCGGGAGAAACAGAGCTGACGTTTTGGACGTTTAACGGTCTGCACGAACAGTTTTATCAGGAAATGGTCAAAGAATGGAATCAGAAATATCCGGATCGCAAAATCAAGCTGAATACCGTTGTTTATCCTTATGGACAAATGCATGATAATTTATCGGTTTCGCTGATCGCGGGTGAGGGGCTTCCCGATATAGCCGACGTGGAATTAAGCCGGTTCTCGAACTTTCTGAAGGGGAAGGATATCCCGCTTGCCGATCTGACGCCGCTGATTGAAAAAGACCGCGATAAGTTTGTGGAAGCGCGTCTGGCCTTATACAGCAAAAACGGAAAATTGTACGGCCTTGATACACATGTGGGGACGACCGTCATGTTTTACAACATGGATATCATGAAAAAAGCGGGCGTTGATCCCGCCTCCATTAAGACATGGGAAGATTACCGGCGGGCAGGGAAAAAAGTGCGTGAGACCGCTGGGAAACCGATGGGAACGGTTGAAACAAACGACTCCGCCACATTCCTATCCATGATTTCGCAGCAAGGGTCAGGCTACTACAGCAAAAACGGAAAATTGATTCTGAACAGCAAGACGAATACAGACACACTGAATTATGTAAAGGACATGGTAAATGATAAAACCCTTCTGCCGGCTCCCGGCGGCGGCCATCACAGCGAAGAATACTACGGTTTTATGAATCAGGGCGGGGCAGCCTCAGTGCTGATGCCCATTTGGTACATGGGACGGTTTATCGATTATATGCCTGATTTAAAAGGAAAAATGGCGATTTACCCTATGCCGGCCTGGAAAGAAGGCGGTGACAGATCAGCGGGTTTAGGCGGAACAGCCACCGTCGTGCCGAAGCAGGCTGAACATCTGAAGCTCGCGAAAGAATTTCTCGGTTTTGCGAAAGGTTCGAAGGAAGGGAATATAAAGCTTTGGACGGTGCTCGGCTTTGACCCGCTCCGCTGGGACGTGTGGGATTCAAAAGAATTGAAGAAGAAAAACAAGTACACGGATTTCTTCCGGAACGGTACGTCAATTTTTTCCTCGCTCCTTGAAATAAAAGATGAGATCAATCCGATTTATCTGCATGAAGACTTCTCTAAAGCGGCTGATCTCGTTGTCAGACAAGTGCTGTTCGATGCGCTGAAGACGCAGGAAAAAACACCTAAGGAAGCCTTGGACGAGGCGGCAGAGCAATTAGAGAAATAGGAGAAGCCGCCCTATTTAACAGTGAAAGCGGGGGAGCTTTTATGAGACCTGTAAAGACAGAGACAGCGCAAACCGTTTCTGCAGTCCGGAAGAAGCCGCGCCGGCGCAATGTGCTGTATTCAAAAAAAGCGGCGCCTTATCTTTTTACGGCGCCATTTATCATTTCGTTTCTCGTTTTCTTTTTGTATCCGATTATCAGCGTGTTTATCATGAGCTTTCAACGGATACTGCCGGAAGAAATTACATTTGTCGGGTTTTCCAATTATACCGCTCTTCTTAATCCAACCTTTTATACGGCATTATTTAACACATTGGAATATACCTTCTGGACGCTGATTGTGCTGATTCCGGTGCCGCTTCTTTTGGCGGTGATTCTGAATTCGAAGCTCGTCAGGTTCAGAAATGTGTTTAAATCGGCTCTGTTTGTACCGGCTTTAACATCGACGATCGTAGCGGGGATTATTTTCCGTCTGATGTTCGGAGAAATGAATACGTCGCTTGCAAACGAGCTGATGATGAAGCTTGGCGCATCACCCCAAAACTGGCTCAACAACAAAGGCACCGGCATGTTTTTAATGGTGCTGCTTGCGTCATGGAGGTGGATGGGGATTAACATTCTTTACTTTCTGGCGGGATTGCAAAACGTGCCGAAAGAATTGTATGAAGCGGCTGAAATTGACGGGGCGAGTACGTGGAAAAAGTTCCGGCATATTACCCTTCCATTTTTAAAGCCGGTGTCCGTTTATGTGTTAACGATCAGTATTATCGGCGGTTTCAGAATGTTTGAGGAAAGCTATGTGCTTTGGCAGAATAATTCCCCGGGCAATATCGGCCTCACGCTTGTCGGTTATTTATATCAGCAGGGGCTTGCATACAACGAAATGGGGTACGGGGCCGCAATCGGAATTGTCCTTTTGCTTGTCATCTTACTAGTCAGTCTTGTTTCACTGAAACTGTCCGGTTCGTTTAAAGGGGAGGGATAAGCGTTGCGTAACAATCACATGTCTTCCGTGTACAGAGTTGCGTTTACCTTGTTTTTTATCATGCTGAGCCTGTTGTATATCTTTCCGATGATCTGTCTATTGCTCGGTTCTTTAAAGCCGTCATCTGAGCTGATGCGTATCGGGCTGAATCTGCGTCTTGATCCGGATGTGATGAGCCTTGATAACTACACCTATTTGTTCAACGGGGGGAGCATTTATTTCAAATGGTTTTTTAACAGCCTGCTGCTCGGCGTTCTCACCACGGTTCTCACGCTGTTTTTTTCCTCTTTGATCGGCTACGGACTTGGTGTCTACGAATTTAAAGGCAGAAATATTATTTTCGTTCTTGTGCTGATCATTATGATGGTGCCTCTTGAAGTGATGATGCTTCCGTTGTTCAAATTGACGGTGGGTCTTCATTTGATCGATTCTTATACTGGGGTGATTCTGCCGTTTATTGTGTCGCCTGTCGCCGTGTTCTTTTTCCGGCAATATGCGCTCGGACTTCCGAAGGATCTGCTTGATTCAGCGAGAATGGACGGCTGCACCGAATTCGGCATTTTTTTCAGAATTATGGCGCCGCTCATGAAACCGGCATTCGGGGCAATGATCATTCTTCAATCTTTAAACAGCTGGAATAACTTTTTATGGCCGCTGATCGTGCTTCGGTCGAAAGAAATGTTTACGCTTCCAATCGGACTTTCAGGGCTGCTGAGTCCGTACGGCAACAACTATGACATGCTGATTTCCGGGTCCGTTTTTGCGATACTGCCGGTGATCATCATATTCTTGTTTTTCCAAAAATACTTCATTTCCGGACTCACAGTAGGCGGAGTGAAGGGATAGAGAGAGGGAGGAAATATAATGAAAAAAGCGGGGATTACAGCAGATAAAGAATATATCATCGGTGAAGTGGACAAACGGATGTACGGATCATTTATAGAACATATGGGCCGGGCGGTGTATGAAGGCATTTATGAGCCCGGACACCCGAAAGCCGACAAGGACGGTTTCAGAACAGACGTGCAGGAGTTAATCAAGGAGTTGCAAGTGCCGTTCATCCGCTATCCGGGAGGGAATTTTCTCTCGGGATACAATTGGGAAGACGGCGTCGGGCCGGTGAAGGACCGCCCGCGGAGGCTAGATTTGGCATGGCAGACGACAGAAACGAACGAAGTAGGGACGAATGAATTTTTAACGTGGGCGAAAAAAGTGAACGCCGAAGTGAATATGGCGGTCAATCTCGGGACGAGAGGGATCGATGCCGCCCGGAACCTCGTCGAATACTGCAACCATCCTGAAGGATCATACTGGAGCGACTTACGAAAATCGCACGGATATGAAAAACCTTACGGCATCAAAACATGGTGCTTAGGAAATGAGATGGACGGCCCTTGGCAGATCGGTCATAAAACGGCGCATGAATACGGACGGCTCGCCGCTGAAACGGCAAAGGTGATGAAATGGACGGACCCGACGATCGAATTGGTGGCTTGCGGAAGCTCAAACAGCGGCATGCCGTCCTTCATCGAGTGGGAGGCCGAGGTGCTTGAGCATACGTACGAGCATGTGGATTACATCTCACTGCATACGTATTACGGCAACCATGAAAATGATCTTGAGAACTATTTGGCGAAGTCGATGGATTTAGACCATTTTATTAAATCCGTCACAGCCGTATGTGATTATATGAAAGCGAAAAAACGCAGCAAAAAAACGATTCACCTTTCTTTAGATGAATGGAATGTGTGGTATCACTCAAATGAAGCGGATAAAAAAGTGGAGCCATGGATTACGGCCCGGCCGATTCTTGAAGACATCTACAATTTTGAAGATGCGCTGTTGATCGGTTCACTGCTGATTACGATGCTGCAGCATGCGGACAGACTAAAGATCGCCTGTCTCGCCCAGCTTGTCAACGTAATTGCGCCTATCATGACCGAAAAGGGCGGAGAAGCATGGAGACAGCCGATCTTTTACCCTTACATGCACGCCTCTGTATACGGGAGAGGGACTTCAATGAAGCTGCTGATCACCTCCCCGAAATACGACTCGGCGGACTTTACGGATGTGCCGTATGTTGATGCCGCGGCCGTTTACCATGAAGAGGATGAAGCACTGACCATTTTTGCCGTCAACAAAAGCAAGGAACTGATGGAAACGGAGATCAAACTGAGGGGGTTTGAAGATTACCGCATCATTGAGCATATCGTGCTGGAGCATCAGGATATGAAAGCGACCAATCAAAAAAACAGAAATGAAGTCACGCCTCACTCAAACGGAACGTCTTCGGCAAATGCTGAAGGGATAACGGCTCATTTTACTCCGCTGTCCTGGAATGTCATCCGTTTATCAGGCAAATAATGTTCCGAAAAGCCGGGCTGCGCCGCCGGCTTTTTTTTACGCAAAAATCATCTCCCGTTATCTGATAATTGTGATAATATTTAGAAAAAGAGAAAAGGGGCTGGGATTAAATGAATGCGATTACAATCGTCATAGCGTCTATATGTATTCTGGCGATCGCCTATCGGCTTTACGGTACCTTTATGATGGTCAAAGTATTAAAAATCAATGATCAGACACCGACTCCGGCCCATGTGCTTGAGGATGGGAAAGATTATGTGCCAACGAATAAGTGGGTGTCATTCGGCCACCACTTCGCGGCAATCGCCGCTGCCGGCCCGCTTGTCGGACCGATTCTGGCAGCTCAGTTCGGCTATCTGCCCGGGCTTTTATGGCTGTTAATCGGGGCGGTGATCGGAGGAGCCGTGCACGATATTGTCGTATTGTTTGCATCAATGCGGAAAAACGGGAAAACGCTTTCTGAAGTCGCCAAAGAAGAGCTCGGCCCGGTGGCGGGTTTTTGCACGGGTCTCTCGATGCTGTTTATCATTACGATCACGATGGCGGGGCTGTCCATGGTTGTGCTGCACGCGCTTGAGAAAAACCCGTGGGGAACGTTTGCGGTGGGGATTACGATTCCGATCGCGATGGGGGTCGGCCTCTACTATAAAAAAACGGGCAATCTCAAACTCGCATCAACTGTCGGGTTTCTTTTGTTAATGGCCGGTGTTGTCATCGGGCCGCGGCTGCAGACAACGGCTCTCGGGGACATGCTGACACTGGATGCGAAAACGCTTGCAGTGGCGCTTCCTGTCTATGCATTTTTCGCCGCGGCGCTTCCGGTTTGGCTTTTGCTGGCTCCGCGTGACTATTTAAGCAGTTTTATGAAAATCGGGGTTTTTGCCGCTTTGATCGCGGGCGTCTTTTTCGTCAATCCCGCCATTAAATTTCCGGCCGTAACGGAGTTTATTCACGGCGGAGGGCCGGTGATCGCGGGTCCTGTCTGGCCGTTTATTTCAATAACGATTGCCTGCGGCGCCATTTCGGGTTTTCATGCATTTGTCGGTTCCGGCACAACACCGAAAATGCTGGATAAATGGAGTGATATAAAGCCGGTTGCTTTCGGAGCGATGCTTGTGGAATGTCTCGTCGGAATTATGGCGCTCATTGCAGCTGCCGCTCTCGAGCCCGCCGACTATTTTGCTATTAACAGCACGCCTGAAATATTCCGCACCCTCGGGATGAATGTCGTCCATCTGCCTGAATTGAGTAAAGAAATCGGGCTCAGTCTGGAAGGAAGAACGGGCGGCGCTGTTACGCTTGCTGTCGGAATGACGTATATCTTTACGGAGATTCCGTTTTTCAGTCATTTGGCTTCATACTTTTTTCAATTCGTCATTATGTTTGAAGCGGTGTTTATTTTAACGGCGATTGATGCGGGAACCCGTGTCGCCCGGTACTTGATTCAAGAGTTTTTCGGAGAGGTCTATAAGCCGCTGAAAAAAACAGACTGGCTGCCGGGCTCGATTTTCTCAAGCGCGCTCGCCTGCCTGCTGTGGGGCTATCTTCTGTATTCGGGCGACATCAGCTCCATTTGGGCGCTGTTCGGCGTATCCAATCAGCTTATGGCGTCTGTCGGCTTAATTATCGGTGCGACCGTCGTATTAAAAATAGCGGATAAGCGGCGCTATATGCTGACATGCCTGATTCCTCTCGCTTATTTGTACGTGACCGTCAACTATGCGGGTTATTGGATGGTGCGGTATGTGTATTTGAACCCCGAAGCGGCGGGATACAACGTGCTGAATGGCGTTTTATCCATTATCATGCTCATTCTTGGGCTTGTGATTATCATTGCGGCTGTGAAAAAATGGGCGAATGTATGGCGTGATCCGAGTGCCAGACTGGAAGCTTCAATACCCGGATAAATCCGCGGCCGTCCGAACATTGCAGCATCATAAAAAAGCAGAGAGCCGATCGGTCTCTCTGCTTTCATCTTATGACAAATCCGCCGCTTCCAAAAGGTAATCCGCCAAATGAACCGCGCGGACACGGCCTGTTAATCCTTCGCGTAAAATGCCGAGTTGCATTTGCAGAAGGCATCCGGGATTGGCTGTCACGATGACGGCCGCCTCCGTTTTTCCGGCGGCTTTCATCTTACTGTCTAATATTTTCATAGACATCTCTGACTCTGTTATATTATAAATTCCCGCCGACCCGCAGCAACTGTCGGCCTTTTCCATTTCTCTGTACTCAGCCCCTTTAATGCTTTTCAAAAGCGTGCGCGGTTCCTCGGACGTATGCATCACATTGCGAAGATGGCAGGAGTCCTGATATGTGACGATATGAGGAGACTGCGCCCGCAGGTTTTTTTGATGGAACTTCAGATCAACCAGTACGGATGAAAAGTCTTTGAGCTTCCGGACGAATTGTTCGGCACGTTCCGCCCATCCAGGTTCATCTTTCAGTAAATGCGGATATTCCTGAAGAAAGGCGCCGCATCCGCCGGCGTTTGTAATGATATAATCAGCGTCAAGCGCCTCAAAAGCCGCGATATTCCGCTTGGCCAGTTCTTTTCCCATCTCTTTTTCTCCGCTGTGCCCGTGAAGCGCGCCGCAGCACGCCTGGCCGTCCGGAACCGCGATTTCACACCCGGCCGCCTGTAAAAGCGCCGTTGTCGCATGATTTGTCGCTAAAAACATCGTATCCATTAAGCAGCCCGAGAAAAAAGCGGCCCGTTTTTGGACGAGACCCGCGGCAGGAAGAAAACGCGGCCTTTCCTTCATGTCTTTCCGTTTCGGGGCGGGCGGGAGCACTTGTTCCATTGTGCGCAGATGTTCAGGCAAAACGCGCAGCATACCGGTTTTTCTGACGGCGGTCTGCAGTCCCGATCTTTGGTATATTCCGAGAAGATTCACGGCTGTCTGCATGCGGTTTTGATGAGGGAAAAGCCCGGTGAAGGCGGCTTTCCGCAAGAGGCGCACGCCCGGCTTATGTTTTTTATTTTGATGAATGATATCCCTCGCTTCTTCAAGCAGCTGTCCGTAATTGACCCCTGCCGGACAAACGGGCTCGCATGCCCGGCATCCGAGACACAGCGAAAGTGAGCGCTCGACATCTTCATCCGGCTCGATCAGTCCGTCAGTGACGGCTTTCATCAGGGCGATCCGGCCGCGCGGCGAATGGGATTCTTGAAATCCCGATTCAATATAGGTCGGACAGGAAGGAAGGCAGAAGCCGCAGCGCATACAGTTCAGCAATTCACCTTCATCCATGCGGTTTTTGAATTCTGTTTGAATTTGTTGCTGCTCTTTAGCCGTTGTCATTTCATCACCACCACGCGTTTCCTTGATGAATTGGCGAATATTTTTCCCGGATTCAGCAGATTTTGGGGATCAAGCGCTTGTTTGATCGCTTTCATGGCGGTGATGCCTTCTGTTTTCAGTTTCATTTCTAAATACGGCGCTTTTACGATGCCGACCCCGTGTTCACCTGTTATCGTCCCGCCCAGCTCAATCGCTTTTTCAAAAATGGCGGCAAAAGCTTTTTCGACACGTTCCATTTCCTCTGTATTTCGGATATCGGTGGTGCACGTCGGATGGAGGTTGCCGTCTCCGGCATGGCCGAATGTGCAGATGGACAGGCCGTATGTTTCTGCAATCTCGTTAATGGCTTTGACCATGCTCGCAATTTGTGATCTCGGCACGGTCGCATCTTCCAGAATCGTTGTCGGTTTCAGCCGGGCAAGGGCTGATAATGCGGACCGTCTGGCCTCTGTAAGCGCGAATGCCTCTTCCTCGGTTTCAGCCGTTTGGACGGATACGGCGGCTCCGTTTTTACAAATCGCTTCGATTTTTTCCATATCTCGTCTGACCGTGTCGATGTCACCGTCCTGTTCGATCAGCAGCACCGCTTTTGCGTCGGTCGGAAGCCCGATCTTGGCGTAATCTTCAATGACCTGCAGTGTCGGCTGATCCAGAAATTCGAGTGTCGCCGGAATGATTTTTTCAGCGATGATGGCAGAAACCGATTCCGCAGCCGCTTCAATATGTTCATAGAGTGCAAGCAGCGTTTTTTTCGTTTCCGGCTTCGGAACCAGCTTTAAAGTCGCTTCCGTCACAACGCCGAGCGTCCCTTCTGATCCGACGAAAAGCCGGGTCAGATCATAACCGGCGACATCCTTTGTCAGCTTTCCTCCTGTGCGGATGATATCGCCTGAAGCCAATACGGCTTCAAGGCCGAGGACATAATCCCGGGTGACGCCGTACTTCAAACCGCGCAGCCCGCCGGAATTTTCATTAATATTCCCGCCGATTGTCGATATTTTCATGCTGCTCGGATCAGGCGGATAAAATAAACCTTTTTGTTCAACCGCACGGATCATATCTTGCGTAATCACGCCCGGCTGGACGGTTGCCGTCAAATTTTCTTCATCGATTTCTAGAATGCGGTTCATATGTTTGAATAAAAGCACAAGCCCGCCTTCAGACGGACATGTGCCGCCGCATAAGTTTGTGCCTGAACCCCTCGGCACGATCGGAATGTCATGCCTGCTGCAAATCGTTAATATACGGGACACGTCATCCGCGCTGCGGGGGGCGATTACCGCATCCGGCATGGCTTGCAGCTGAGGAGCCGCATCATAAGAATACACAAGACGGCCCGCCGCCGAATCATCATAATTCTCCTTCCCGACCGTCCGGATGAACGCTTCTTTTGCCTCTCGTGAAATCATGTTCTCCCAACCTCCCTGATAAGAAAAGCGTTTTCATTTAATTGTAAAGAAAAACGATTCCGCATACTATGGAGAAACATATGAAAAATGATGATATGATTACGTGCTTTTTGTATGTTGATCTAAAAAGCGCAGCGCCAAATAAAAAGCCGTTATGTCTTCAGGGCGGTCCAGCTTCATATTTGTCAGTGATTCCAGTTTGGAAAGACGGTAGCGCAATGTGTTGATATGAATATGCATATCGTCGGCGGTGCGCTTTAACGATAATTGCCGGCCGAAAAAGGCGCGCAGCGTATCCAGAAGTTCTTCCCGGCCGAGTACATGCTCGAGAACCCGCCGTGAAAATTCCGACCTCGTGCGGGGTGTGATATCGGCAAGACACATATCCAGTTTTAAATCTTCTTCAAAGACGGCCTGCTTGTCACCGATTCCGGCTGAAAGTGCTTTATCTGCCTGTTCGTATGATTCCGTGAGGCGCTCTCCCGGAACGATCCGTCCGATGCCGGCGGTGACAGGCTGCCCAAAAACGGCGCCGATCTTTTTAATGAGCTGTGTTTTGGAAGCCGAATTTGCTTCATGATTAATGAGAATGCGTTCATTTCCCCAGCGGACAAACAGGTCTTCAGGGCATTCGTACTGCCAGAGCCGCCCGAGCTCCTCCGCTTTATATTGCTCATAACGGCCTTGAATGAGTATGATCCGGCGGTATGCATGAAGGTCTGCGCCGATGAGCTTTGCTTTTTCTAAAAAGCCCGGAGACCATTCTTTCAGCTGCAGCCAATCAACCATAAAGGATTCAAGCATTCTCGCACGCCACTGCGCTTCTTCCATATGGCGCGTTTCTTTAATAAACAGCTCCGTCATTTTTCTGAGCAATTCTCCGAAAGGCAGGATATCGTCAGGGTCTCCTGTCAGGCCGAATACTCCGATCACTTCATGGCCTGAAAAAACGGGGAGGTTCAGTCCTGCTTTTACGCCCTCGAGCCGTTTTTCATCTTCTTTCGTAATGATGACATTCCGTTTTTCGCGCGCGCAGATCAGTGCGCCTTCATGAAACCATCCGGCGCGCGCCTCGTTGGTGCCCGCGATGATCATGCCTTTTGTATCGGCAATAATCACTTCGCGGCTGTACATATGTTTGACTTCGGCAATCAATTTCTTTGCCAGTTCCGGCTGTAACTGCATGGCGATCCCCCTCGCCATTATTATACAAAAAAAACCGGGTGTCCCATCACCCGGTTCATGCTTATTGCGCAGGTTTTAATCCGCCTTCAAGTGTTTTGAGCATTTCATTTTTTTCTGAGTCCGACGCATGCTGCCAAAGAACTTCGAATAAGACGCCGAGGCCCGGAAGCATTTTTTCTTCACCGCTTTGGATGGCGTCAACGATAGTATGCTCCAGCTGATCCTGGTTATTGCCGGTTACATTGGCAATAACGGCGTTGCGTAAATTTAGATCCATTACAACCGCTCCTTTTTCTGAATGTGATACGCATATTCTTACCGCGCACGCGGTTTATTATGTGCTGTTCTTAAGATATAATAACAACATGCATGAAAAAAGGAGAGCACAGACATAAAGTGAAACGAATCGACTCTGCAAAAAACCAAAAAGTGAAGGACTGGAAAAAACTTCACACAAAAAAAGAGAGACTTAAAACGAATACATTTCTGATAGAAGGAGAGCATCTGGCAGAAGAAGCACTCAAATCAAAGGGAACGGTAAAAGAAATTCTCGTAAACGATGAGAGCGCCATCCCGGCCGATCTGGACATGAGCATTCCGTGCTACGTGCTGAGCGAAGACGCGTTTTCAGCCGTGACGGAAACAGAAACGCCGCAGCGGATCGCCGCGGTCTGCCATATGCCGGATAAGCAGCCTGATCAGCTGAAGCGGCTGCTTCTGATTGATGCCGTGCAGGACCCGGGGAATTTAGGAACAATGATCAGAACGGCAGATGCGGCGGGAATCGACGCCGTTGTCCTTGGTGAGGGAACAGCAGACCCGTACAATGGAAAAACGCTGCGTTCAGCACAAGGTTCTCATTTTCATATTCCCATTTTGAAACGTCCGCTTGATGAGTTTACCGCTGAGCTGAAATCACAAGGCGTCGCGATCTACGGCACGGCGCTTGAAAACGGTGCGGCTTATCAAAGCGTGAAGCCTGAAGAATCGTTCGCGTTAATCGTCGGGAACGAGGGGGCGGGAGTGGACGCCGGCCTTCTGCAAAAAACGGATCTCAACCTGTACGTTCCGCTGTATGGACAGGCGGAATCGCTGAATGTAGCGGTAGCGGCCGCCATCCTCGTTTATCATCTCAGAGGATAGGTTGCGAAAAGCCTTGGATTTCACTATAATAGATAGCAATAATGTAAAAACCGTGACAGAGGACGTCAATTTTTGCACACACTGCCTTCCAGGGAGAAAATGCCGCTGACTGAAAGCATTTTTATCGCAGCACAAAAATTGATTTTCACCTCTCGAGTTGTCACCGGGACCGCGCCAAACGCGCGTAAAGGTGAACCGGAACGATCGTTTCCGTTATGTCAATGAAGCTGTCGGCAGATGAAGTCTGCCTTAAAAAGGGTGGTACCGCGGCCACAACTCGTCCCTTCTCTCAAGGGGCGGGTTTTTTTGTTTTCTGAAAAAGGCATAGAACGGTTTGGTTTACATAAAAGGAGGATGCATGATGGAAGAGAAGCTTAAACAGCTTGAACTGGAAGCTGCAGAAAAAGTAGAAGCGGCGGGTTCATTAAAAGAAGTTAACGACATTCGGGTGCAATATCTCGGAAAAAAAGGGCCGATTACAGAAGTTCTCCGCGGCATGGGCAAACTGTCCGCCGAAGAGCGCCCGAAAATGGGAGCGCTCGCCAATGAAGTGAGAGAGCGCATTGCAGCAGCCATTACGGCGAAAAATGAACAGCTTGAACAAGAAGAGATGAATAAAAAACTCAGCAGCCAGACGATTGACGTCACATTGCCGGGCAGTCAGGTAAACATCGGCGGGCGCCATCCGCTGACGGTCGTTATTGAAGAAATTGAAGATTTATTTATCGGCATGGGATATACCGTCGAAGAAGGCCCTGAAGTGGAAACGGATTATTACAACTTTGAGGCGCTGAACCTGCCGAAGGAACATCCGGCCCGCGACATGCAGGACAGCTTTTACATTACAGAAGAAATGCTGATGAGAACGCAGACGTCACCGGTGCAGACGCGCACGATGGAAAAGCATAAAGGAAAAGGCCCCGTCAAAATCATTTGTCCCGGTAAAGTGTATCGCCGCGACAACGATGACGCGACACATTCCCATCAGTTCATGCAGATCGAGGGTCTCGTCGTGGACCGCAAAATCAGCATGAGCGACCTGAAAGGCACGCTTGAATTGGTCGCCAAAAAAATGTTCGGCCAAGACCGTGAAATCAGGCTCCGTCCGAGCTTTTTCCCATTCACAGAGCCTTCTGTCGAGGTGGATGTGACCTGCTTTAAGTGCGGCGGACAAGGCTGCTCCGTCTGCAAAAAAACAGGCTGGATCGAAATTCTCGGCGCCGGCATGGTTCACCCGAACGTGCTGAAGATGGCTGGATTCAATCCTGAGGAATACCAGGGTTTTGCTTTCGGAATGGGTGTGGAACGTATCGCGATGCTGAAATACGGCATTGAAGATATCCGCCATTTCTATACCAATGATGTCAGATTCATTTCGCAGTTTAAACAGGCGTAAGAGGAGGATACACATGTTTGTTTCTTATAAATGGTTAGAAGATTACGTTGACTTGCAGGGAATCGACCCGGCCGTGCTTGCAGAAAAAATTACGAGAGCCGGTATTGAAGTTGAGGGTATCGAGTATAAAGGGGAGGGCGTAAAAGGCGTTGTCATCGGACACGTGCTTGAGCGCGAACAGCACCCGAATGCCGACAAACTCAACAAATGCCTTGTTGATATCGGTGCGGAGGAACCCGTGCAGATTATCTGCGGCGCCCCGAATGTTGATAAAGGACAGAAGGTTGCCGTTGCAACGGTCGGAGCCGTGCTTCCCGGCAATTTCAAGATTAAAAAAGCCAAGCTGCGCGGCGAAGCGTCTCACGGCATGATCTGTTCCCTTCAGGAGCTCGGCATTGAAAGCAAGCTCGTGGCGAAAGAATATGCGGAAGGCATTTTCGTTTTTCCGAATGATGCTGAAACGGGAGCTGACGCAATGGCGGCCCTTCAGCTTGATGATGCGATTTTAGAATTGGGCTTAACGCCGAACCGCGCCGACGCGATGAACATGCTTGGCGTGGCTTATGAAGTTGCGGCTATCCTCGGCGCAGAGGTAAAGCTTCCGGAGGCTTCATATGAAAAAGCGGCAGAAAAAGCGGCGGATGCTGTTTCCGTTAAGGTTGAAGATACGCAGGCCAATCCGCATTATGCCGCAAAAATCATTAAAAACGTCAAAATCGGCCCGTCTCCGCTATGGATGCAGACGAAGCTGATGAATGCAGGCATCCGCCCGCATAATAACGTCGTGGACATTACAAACTTCGTCCTCCTTGAGTACGGACAGCCGCTTCACGCTTTCGATTACGACCGGTTCGGTTCAAAAGAGGTCGTCGTCAGAAAAGCGGCGGAAAACGAAACCATCGTAACGCTGGATGAACAAGAGCGCAAGCTGTCAAGCAGCCATTTGGTCATCACAAACGGAAAAAAAGCGCAAGCCGTTGCGGGAGTCATGGGCGGAGCTGAGTCTGAAGTCCGTGAAGACACCACTGCGATTTTACTGGAGGCCGCTTATTTCGACGGACAGACCGTCCGCAAAGCGTCGAGAGACCTCGGATTGAGAAGCGAAGCGAGCGCCAGATATGAAAAAGGCATTGATCCGGCACGCGTTTTGCTGGCGGCTGAACGGGCCTGCAGTCTCATTCAGGCATATGCCGGCGGAGAAGTGCTCTCAGGCACGGTTGAAGAAAACCATCTGAAAATCGAAGCAAACAATATTCACGTGTCTGTTGAAAAAGTGAACGCCGTGCTCGGCATGACAATCGCTAAAGAAGAAATCATCAGCATTTACAAGCGCCTCGGGTTTGCAGTCGGTGAAGCTGAAGACGTTCTCGTCGTAACGGTGCCGTCGCGCCGCGGAGATATTAGAATAGAAGAAGACCTGATTGAAGAAGCGGCGAGATTGTACGGGTATGACAATATTCCGTCCACGCTTCCGGAAACGGCCGGCACGACAGGCGGCTTGACACCGTATCAGGCAAAACGCCGGAAAGTGAGACGTTTCCTTGAAGGAGCGGGTCTTTCACAAGCGACCACTTATTCATTAACGAATGATAAAAAAGCGGCCGCTTTTGCGATCGAAAAATCATTCAACACGATGCTTGCTCTGCCGATGAGCGAAGAAAGAAGCATTCTCAGACACAGCCTCGTGCCGAATCTTCTTGAAGCCGTTTCATACAATCTGGCCAGACAGACTGATTCCGTTGCTTTATATGAAACGGGTTCTGTATTTCTGACGAAAGAAGAAAACACAAAACCGGTTGAAAAAGAACGGGTTGCCGGAGCTGTAACCGGATTGTGGCGCAAAAATTTATGGCAGGGTGAGAAAAAGCCGGTTGATTTCTTCGTCGCCAAAGGAATCGTTGAAGGCCTGCTGCATCAATTGAATGTGTCAGACCGTGTTGAATTTGTCCAGTCAGAACGCAAAAACATGCATCCCGGCCGGACGGCAAACATTCTATTGAACGGTTCGCTTGCCGGATTTATCGGCCAGGTGCATCCGGCAATGGAAAAAGAGCTGGATATCAAAGAAACGTATGTGTTCGAGCTTGATCTGCACGCGCTTCTGACCGAGGAAACAGAACCTGTCGTGTATACGCCGATTCCGAAGTACCCGTCCGTCACGCGCGATATTGCGCTTGTGGCAGATAAAACCGTTACAAGCGGACAGCTCGAAGCCGTGATCAAAGAAGCCGGCGGCGCGCTGCTGAAAGAAGTCACCGTATTTGATGTGTACGAAGGTGAGCATATGGAAGAAGGCAAAAAATCCGTCGCCTTCTCGCTCCAATATGTTAACCCTGAACAAACATTGACAGAAGAAGAAGTGACAAAAGTACATGAAAACGTGCTGAAAGCGCTGGAAGAAACGTATCAGGCCGTATTAAGAGGATAAAGAAAAAGCTTGCAGATCACTCTGCAAGCTTTTTTATTATGACCGCTTCCGTTCAACAAGGCGTTTCGCTTTTTGCGTATTGGCAAAATGAAGTTTGGTGAACGTTCTGAGCGCACCTTCTCCCTTATTGATGATCAGCTTGGCGGCAGCTTCATCGACGTGGGGCCCCGCGCCTTTCGGAATCGTCATCCCAGCCTCTCGGGAAAGCTTATCCATTTCAATTAAGAAAGAATATCGCGCAATAATAGAGGCTGCGGCGACGGAAAGATGTATGCTTTCCGCTTTCGTGCTGAAAAACGTTTTTTCTTTTACGATATCCCGTCCGGAAAGATGCTTAAAATAAATGCCGGGCTCTGCGAATTGGTCAATCAGAATCGCTTCCGGTTTAACGCCGTTCATTTTTCTCAGCAGATTGGAAATCGCCTGATTATGAAGGAGCGCCTTCATTTTTCCTTGGCTCATGCCTTTTTCCTGCATCTGATTGTATTTTTCGTTTTTTAACACAAGCAGGCTGTAAGGAATAGTTTTAATTAACAGTTTGGCGATTTCAATAATCTGCGGATCTTTTAAATCCTTCGAATCCTTCACACCGAGTTCTTTCATTAAAGAAAGCTTTGTTTTGTCGGCGTAGGCGCAGGCAACCGTTATCGGCCCGAAGTAATCGCCTGTTCCGACTTCATCAGAGCCGATTACTGACATGGAGGCAATGCCCGCCGGGGGAGCGTAGAGCGGATCGGCCGCTTTTTTGACGGTTTTCTTTGCTTTCGGCGCCTCAGCCGTTCCCCAGCGGGCCGCTTCTGTGCCGGCGTTTTTTCCTTGAAAGAGAACCTTGCCCGAGCGGTAGGCTGTAATGGTACAGCCCAGAGGCTTGGCCTGGAAGACGGCGCCCTGCGGAACGGCGGGAGTAAGGGAGCCGGCATAGGATTGTTTCATTTGTTCCATAGCGGAAGCGGATACTTTTATAACAGAATGGGACACGATATAATCTCCTTTTTTGGCACTTTTCACTGTATATACCAGTGTATCATAACAGCCCGAGGCTCGTCTTTCCATTCAAACGATAATCGTGGTATGATAGGAACTAGGATTCTCACGGAATGGAGGAGAAACGTTGTCTGACGGCAAAAAAACCAAAACGACAGTAAACATTTACGGCCAGCACTTCACCATTATCGGGGAAGAAAGCAAAGCGCACATGCGCCATGTGGCCGGAGTGGTTGATGATAAAATGAGAGAAATCAACGAGAAAAATCCATATCTTGATATAAATAAGCTCGCTGTATTGACTGCGGTCAATGTCGTGCATGATTATATGAAACTGCAAGAAAAATATGAAATACTGGAGCGGCAGCTTAAAGAAAAGGAATGAACACCATATGATAGATATCATCATCTTAGTTTTGCTCTTAATGGGCACATTGCTTGGATTAAAAAGAGGATTTATCCTCCAATTTATATATTTAACGAGTTTCATCCTCTCGATTGCGTTTGCGGCGCTTTTTTACAAAAATCTGGCCCCGCATCTGAGCTTTATACCCGCGCCTGATTTTTCCGGCGGGCAGGCGGCTCTGTCTTTTATTAAAGGAAACGTAGAGACGGCTTATTACAACGCGATCGCGTTTGTCATTTTGTTTATCATTGCAAAGATTCTGCTCCGGATTATCGGAGCGGCGCTTAATATCATCGCCAGCATTCCGGTCATTAAACAGATCAACAAACTGCTGGGCGGGGTGCTTGGGTTTCTGGAAGTCTATTTATTTGCGTTTATCCTGTTATACGTCGCATCCGTACTGCCAGTAAGCGCGCTTCAGGATATGCTCGCACAATCGACGCTTGCAAATATCATCACACATCATACGCCGTATCTGTCAGGGCTCCTGCAAGAACTGTGGGCCCAGTACGGGGCATAAAAAACTTCTCTTGACCGGAGAAGTTTTTTTCAAGCTCTGCGTCAGTTGTGCCGGAGGAGAAAAATTTGTATGATGAAAAGCAGGAAACGACTGGGGGTTAACAGTATGCATAAAAAAGATATCATCAGGCTGCTTGAAACGATTGCGGTCTATATGGAACTGAAAGGGGACAACCCGTTTAAAATATCAGCCTTCCGAAAAGCGGCAGCGGCGCTTGAGCAGGATGACCGCAGCCTGTCGGAAATCGACGACATGATGTCTTTATCCGGAATCGGAAAAGGCACCTACGGCGTCATTCGTGAATATATGCAGGAAGGTGTGTCCGGCACGCTTCTCCAATTGCAGAAAGAAGTTCCGGAAGGCTTGGTTCCTCTTTTGAAGCTTCCGGGCCTCGGCGGCAAAAAAATCGCCAAGCTGTATCAGGAACTGGGCGTTCATGACGCGGAATCGCTGAAAGAAGCATGCGAGCAGCAAAAAGTACAGGGGCTCGCCGGTTTCGGCAAAAAAACGGAGGAGAAAATCCTCCAGGCTCTCGGAGAAGCCGGAAAACAGCCGGAACGGTTTCCGATCGGCTATGCGCTCAGCATTGCTTCAGTAATTGAAGAACATTTGGCCCGGCTGACGGATATTCAGAAATATTCCCGGGCCGGCAGTCTTAGAAGAGCGCGGGAGACTGTAAAAGATCTCGATTACATTATCGCTACAGATCATCCGGAGGCTGTCAGAGAACAGCTTCTTTCCCTCCCGAACGTAAAAGACGTGATAGCGAGCGGGGATACAAAAGTATCAGTCATCCTGACCTTTGAATATGAGACGAGTGTGGATTTCCGGCTTGTGACAGAGGAACAGTTTGCCACCACACTGCATCATTTTACCGGTTCTAAAGATCACAACATTAAAATGCGCCAGCTGGCGAAAGAGCGCGGTGAACGGATCAGTGAATACGGAGTAGAAACCATAGAAACGGGAGACGTTAAAACATTCCCGAGCGAAGAAGCGTTTTACGCCCACTTCGGTCTGCCGTTTATTCCTCCTGAGCTCAGAGAAACCGGGCAGGAGGTCGACACGTACCGGGAAGAAACGGATCTTGTGGAGCATAAAGCGATAAAAGGCGATCTCCACATGCACTCAGCCTGGAGTGACGGCGCTTTTTCCATCAGAGAAATGGCAGAAGCGTGTATGGCAAAAGGCTATCAATACATGGCGATCACCGACCATTCCCAATATTTAAAGGTAGCCAACGGGTTAACGGCCGAACGGCTCAAAAAACAAGCGGAAGAAATTGACGCGTTAAATGCTGAATTTGAAAATTTTCATATTTTTAAAGGCGTAGAAATGGACATTCTCCCCGACGGTTCGCTCGATTATGATGACAGTGTTCTGTCGGAAATGGATCTTGTCATCGCGTCTATTCATTCAAGCTTCAGCCAGCCGGAGCATGTCATTATGAAACGGCTTGAACAGGCGCTGACGAATAAGCACGTGGACATTATCGCCCACCCGACGGGACGCCTGATCGGCAGACGGGCCGGCTATGAAGTCGACATCGACATGCTGATTGAACTCGCCGCTAAAACAAATACGGCGCTTGAACTGAATGCAAACCCCGCGCGCCTCGATTTACGGACTGAGCATCTGATCAAAGCAAATGAAAAAGGTGTGACTTTGGTCATTAATACCGATGCCCATAATATCGAGATGCTCGATGATATGAAAACGGGCGTGACCGCTGCGCGCAAAGGGTGGACGGAGACAAAACATGTGTTAAACGCCCGGCCGCTACACGAGGTCAAAGCATTTCTGACGCGCAATGATTAAGTAAGGAGGATCACAAAACCGTGCAGCAAAAAGTGTTATCATCACTTGAATTTCATAAAGTAAAAGAACAGATTACCGCACATGCCGCCTCATCGCTCGGCCGGGAGAAGCTTCTACAGCTGAAACCTTTGACGGATCTCTCAGACATCCAAAAACAGCTGGATGAAGTCGAAGAAGCATCCGCGGTCATGCGCTTGAGAGGCCATGCTCCGTTCGGCGGCCTGACCGACATAAGATCCGCTTTACGGCGGGCGGAAATTGGCAGTGTGCTGACGCCCGCGGAATTCACCGAATTGTCCGGGCTGCTGTATGCCGTTAAACAAATGAAGCACTTTATCAGCCAAATGACAGAAGACGGCGTCAGCATTCCGCTGATACAGGCCCATGCAGAAGAACTGATTACATTGGGCGATTTGGAAAGGGAGATTAACTCCTGCATTGATGATCACGGCGAAGTGCTTGATCATGCATCCCCCGCTTTAAGGGGAATCCGCACGCAGCTCAGGACGCTTGAATCAAGAGTCAGAGACCGGCTTGAATCGATGCTGCGTTCATCTTCCGCTTCTAAAATGCTGTCTGACACCATCGTTACGATTCGGAATGACCGCTTTGTCATCCCGGTCAAACAGGAATACAGATCAAGCTACGGCGGAATTGTCCACGATACATCTTCATCCGGTGCGACACTGTTTATTGAACCGCAGGCGATCGTAGATATGAACAACTCGCTTCAGCAGGCGAAAGTAAAAGAAAAACAGGAAATCGAACGGATTCTCCGGATGCTGACGGAGCATACGGCTGAACACACACAAGAAATCGCTCAAAATGTGGAAGTGCTGCAGACACTGGATTTCATTTTCGCCAAAGCGAGATACGCAAAAGCAATGAAGGCGACAAAACCACTTATGAACGGAGACGGCTTTATCCGTCTTAAAAAAGCGCGCCATCCGCTGCTGCCCCAAGATCAAGTCGTGGCCAACGATATTGAACTGGGCGGAGATTATTCAACGATCGTTATCACGGGACCGAATACGGGCGGTAAAACCGTTACGTTAAAAACACTCGGGCTGCTGACGATAATGGCGCAGGCGGGATTGCACATACCGGCTGATGAGGGATCGGAAGCAGCCGTATTTGACAATGTGTTTGCCGATATCGGCGATGAACAGTCGATCGAACAAAGTCTGAGTACGTTCTCATCCCACATGGTCAATATCGTCAATATTTTAAAAGACGTGTCTGAAAACAGTCTTGTGCTGTTTGATGAACTCGGTGCCGGAACAGATCCGCAGGAAGGAGCGGCGCTTGCCATGAGCATCCTTGACGAAGTTCACCGGACAAACGCCAGAGTGCTTGCGACAACCCATTATCCGGAACTGAAAGCATACGGATATAACAGACAAGGCGTCATGAATGCCAGCGTTGAATTTGACATTGAAACGCTTTCGCCTACCTATAAGCTTCTGATCGGAGTGCCGGGCCGAAGCAACGCATTTGAAATCTCAAGACGCCTTGGGCTTCCGGAGCATATCATCGGCCAGGCGAAGTCAGAAATGACCGCCGAACATAACGAAGTCGATCTGATGATCGCATCGCTTGAAAAAAGCAAAAAAAGAGCGGATGAAGAGCTTTCTGAAACCGAATCAATCAGAAAAGAAGCAGAAAAACTGCACAAAGATCTTCAGCAGCAAATCATTGAGCTGAACGCCCAAAAAGATAAAATGATGGAAGAAGCCGAGCAGAAAGCTGCGGAAAAACTGGAAGCCGCCGCAAATGAAGCAGAACAGATTATCCGCGAGCTCAGGTCCATCAAGCAAGAACACAGATCCTTTAAGGAACACGAGCTGATTGACGCCAAAAAACGTCTCGGAGACGCGATGCCGGCTTTTGAAAAATCAAAGCAGCCGGAAAGAAAAACAGAGAAAAAACGCGAGCTGAAGCCGGGCGATGAAGTAAAGGTGCTCACATTCGGACAAAAAGGGGCGCTGCTTGAGAAAACCGGCGAGAAAGAATGGAACGTCCAAATCGGCATCCTCAAAATGAAGGTGAAGGAAAAAGATCTTGAGTTTCTCAAATCGGCTCCTGAACCGAAAAAAGAAAAAGCAATCACCGCCGTAAAAGGGAAGGATTATCACGTATCCCTTGAACTTGACCTCAGGGGAGAGCGTTACGAAAACGCCCTCAGCCGCGTCGAAAAATATTTAGATGACGCGGTGCTTGCCGGCCATCCGAGAGTGTCCATCATTCACGGAAAAGGCACGGGCGCCCTCCGAAAAGGGGTGCAGGATCTTCTGAAAAACCACCGCAGCGTGAAAAGCTCGCGGTTCGGGGAAGCGGGAGAAGGAGGATCAGGCGTAACGATTGTCGAACTAAAATAAAAAGGGAGTAAACGTCATGAATGCTTTTTGGGAAAATGAGCTTGTTGAAATCGCGGCTTATTACAGTGTAGCCGTCTTGTGTCTCGTCATTTTTCTGACCGTGTTTGAATTGGTGACATCCTATAAGAACTGGGTGGAAATCCAAAAAGGCAATCTTGCGGTGGCAATGGCGACCGGAGGGAAAATTCTCGGTATCGCAAATGTCTTTCAGCACAGCATCGCCCAGCATAATTCGCTTTTGCAAATGATCGGCTGGGGCGTATACGGATTTATTATGCTTTTAATCAGCTATTTTATCTTTGAATTTCTGACGCCCCGGTTTAAAATTGATAAAGAAATTGAAAAAGATAACAGAGCTGTCGGCTTTATTTCATTTGTCATCTCAGTCGGCCTGTCATTTGTGGTGGCCGCCGGGATTTAAGGGGACGGGGAAAAATGGAGAAGCTTGCGAAAGTGCTGCTGTCGGCAGCGGGAATTTTTCTGTTCATCGGACTTATTTATCTGGTCATGACATCTTAATACTGAAAAAAGGCTGCCGAACTAAAATCGGCGGCCTTTTTTATTGAGAATACCAGTTTATGCAGGCCCTATCAGAGCAAATGCCGGCTTCCCAACTCATGGCGCGGATGACAGACGGCATGTCTTGATCTTCCATAAGAAAGAGTGTCGTAAAAGAATCATATATGCTCATAAAAGCGGCGCGCCGTTTTTCGTCAACATTGATCATGTCAGCCCGCAGCAGTCCGCATACGTCCGAAGCCGCCGTTTGATTGAGTGAAAATATGCCTTTCTCTTCGACCGGCTCATAATAAGTGCAGCGCTTTATGCCTTTTGAACGGAACACATCCAAAAGTCCCGGTATTAAAAATGGTGAAGTGACATCGTCGCTCGGCAAGTACAGATCGGGATGAAGCCGATTAAACAGCCTGGCGGATTCAGGATGTGCATATTCATCCCGAAGTGCCGTGGCAGCAGTCATAAGCGCAAGCGCTGTCTCTTTTTCAGAGCGCAATCCGCAAACGGTCATGACGGATTGCCAGGAAACGGGTCTGCCCATCGCGATGATCTCCTCATCACTCGGATACATATGTTCATAAGGCCGTTTGCGCTTTTGCTCTTTCCACCCATCCGGCATCCGGACAAAGGGATGGAGCAAAAAGGCGGCCGACGTAAACGGCTTCGGCAGCTGGCGCAGGATAGGAACTCCCTCTTCAAAATGCAGCGTTTCCAGCAAGCTCAACACCTCCTGAAACTCGAAATTTCACATGAAACGCTTTCCAATTCCAATCACCCTTCTGCTATAATAATAGCGTATAGGAAAACAGAAGGGAGAGGTATTATGCAGTCTGAAAAGCCATGGCTTTCTCAATATCCCGAAGAGATTCCGCATGAGCTTGAATTTACCGATCAAACCCTGCCATCCAATCTGACAAACTCCGCAGCTCAATTCCCGAACCATACCGCCATTTATTTTCTCGGAAAAAAACTCACATTCCAGGACGTTCTCACAGATTCGTTAAAGCTAGCCGCTTTTTTACGCAAAACAGGCCTGAAAAAAGGTGACAGAGCCGCCATTATGCTGCCCAATTGTCCGCAGTCGGTCATCGCTTTTTACGGTGTATTGTTTGCCGGCGGCATTGTCGTTCAGACCAATCCTCTCTACACGGAACACGAGCTTGAGTATCAGCTGAAAGACAGTGCGCCGCGCGTGATCATCACCCTTGATATGCTGTTTCCGAAGGTGATAAAAATGAAAACGTTATCACTCGTCGAACGCATTATTACAACGAGTATAAAAGATTTTTTGCCGTTTCCGAAAAATATGCTGTATACGCTCACGCAAAAACAACAGGTTCATATTGATTATGACGGATGCGAACAAATTCACAAATTAGCGGATATTTTAAAAAACGAAAAAGCGGAGGAAGCGGAGCCATTTGATATTGACCCTGTGCATGACATCGCCGTGCTTCAATACACGGGCGGAACAACCGGCTATCCGAAAGGCGTCATGCTCACACACCGGAACATTCAGGCCAATACAGAAATGTGCGCCGCCTGGATGTACAAAATGAAAAAGGGAGCCGAAAAGGTGCTCGGCATCGTGCCTTTTTTTCATGTGTACGGATTGACCGCCGTGCTCAATTTTTCCATTATGCAGGGATGTGAAATGATCCTTCTTCCCAAATTCAATCCTTTGGATACCCTGAAAACAATCGACAGGCTGAAGCCGACGGTTTTTCCCGGGGCGCCGACGATTTACATCGGGCTGTTGCATCACCCGGAGCTGAATAAATATGATCTGTCCTCCATTGAAAACTGTCCGAGCGGTTCAGCGCCGCTGCCGGTTGAGGTCAAACAGAAATTTGAAAAAGTGACCGGAGGAAAGCTTGTGGAAGGCTACGGATTATCCGAAGCATCACCGGTTACCCATTCAAACTTCATTTGGGGAAAAAATAAACCCGGCAGCATCGGCTGTCCCTGGCCCAATACCGATGCCGGAATCTATTCAGAAGAAAAAGGCGGGCTTGCGGGGCCGTATGAGCACGGCGAGCTGATCGTAAAAGGCCCTCAGATCATGAAAGGATACTGGAATAAGCAGGAGGAGACGGCGCGTGTCATCAGAGACGGCTGGCTGTTTACCGGAGATATGGGATATATGGATGAGGAAGGATTTTTCTACATCGCCGACAGGAAAAAAGACATCATCATTGCCGGCGGATACAACATTTACCCCCGGGAGGTGGAGGAGGCGCTTTATGAGCATGAAGCCGTTCAGGAAATCGTCGTAGCGGGCGTCCCTGATTCCTACAGAGGGGAAACGGTGAAAGCATTTATCGTTTTGAAAAAAGGCGCCGAGGCAGATGCCGATGAGCTTGATGCGTTTGCAAGAGAGCGGCTTGCGCCGTACAAAGTCCCGAAGCTTTACGAATTCAGAAAAGAGCTTCCGAAAACGGCCGTCGGAAAAATATTAAGAAGGCGTTTAGTCGAAGAGGAAGATGCTTCCCGTGAAAACAAGGTGCCTTAAAAGAAAAACTTGACAAAATCCGGATTCCTTTTTATCATGAAGTTATGAATGAATAGTCATTCATTTATCGAAGGAAGGAACGATGACATTGAACCAAAAACGGCCAAAGTATATGCAGATTATTGATGCAGCAGTAGAAGTCATAGCGGAAAACGGCTATCACCAATCACAGGTGTCCAAAATCGCCAAGCAGGCCGGCGTTGCGGACGGCACCATCTATTTATATTTCAAAAACAAAGAGGATATACTCATTTCTCTTTTTAAAGAAAAGATGGGCCAGTTCATTGAACGCATGGAAGAAGAAGTGAAAGAAAAAACGACGGCAAAAGAAAAACTCGCCCTCGTTATTAAGCAGCATTTCACACTGCTCGGCAACGACCGCCACCTCGCGATTGTGACGCAGCTTGAGCTCAGACAGTCAAATATCAAGCTGCGCCTGAAAATCAATGATATTTTAAAAGGTTATTTAAACATGCTGGACACCATTTTGACCGAAGGAATCAAGTCGGGGGAATGGAAAGACAATCTCGACGTCCGCCTCGCCCGGCAGATGATATTCGGGACGATAGATGAAACAGTGACAACATGGGTGATGAACGATCAGAAATATGATCTTCCGGATTTGTCAGACAAGGTATTGGAGCTGTTGGTGTCAGGAATTCATCAAAACTAAAGGGGGGTTGACGGATGAACAGCCTTTCGATGGCGGTAGAACAATCTGTTGCGGTGATCACCATTAATCATCAGCCGGCCAACGCGCTGTCCGGTGCGGTTTTAGACGAGTTGTCCGGTCTGTTCGACCGGTGTGAAACAGATGACAGCGTCAGAAGCATCATCATTCGCGGTGAGGGGAAATTTTTCTCGGCGGGCGCCGATATAAAGGAATTTACGTCGCTTGAAAATCTTGAGCAATCTTCTGCCATGGCGGATAAAGGCCAGCAGCTGATGGAAAGAATTGAAGGGTTTCCGAAGCCCGTTATCGCAGCGATTCACGGCGCTGCGCTCGGAGGCGGTCTTGAGCTAGCCATGGCCTGCCATATCAGAATCGCTACATTAGATGCAAAGCTCGGCCTGCCCGAGCTGAATCTCGGCATTATTCCGGGCTTTGCCGGGACGCAGCGGCTTCCCCGGTACGTCGGTACGGCGAAAGCGCTTGAAATGATCGGCACTTCAGAACCTGTGTCCGGAGAAGAAGCGCTCAGCCTCGGGCTTGTCACGATAGGCGCCGAACATGAGGAAGAGCTGCTGAAAAAGGCGAAAACGCTCGCGGGCAAGTTTGCGGAAAAAAGCCCGCAGTCGATGGCTTCTCTGCTTGAGCTCCTTTATTCAAATAAGATCTATTCTTATGACGGCGGCTTAAAGCTTGAAGCAAAGCGTTTTGGGGAAGCATTTGCAACAGATGACGCAAAAGAAGGCATTCAGGCATTTCTCGAAAAAAGAAAGCCTCAATTCGGTGGGCGAAGATAAAGGGGATAAGATTATGAATCTATTTGTACTGATGAAACGGACGTTTGACACAGAAGAGAAAATCGTCATTGAAGCAGGAAAGATTCAGGAGGACGGGGCCGAATTTATCATTAATCCGTATGATGAATACGCCATTGAAGAAGCCATTCAGCTGAAGGAAGAGCACGGCGGAACCGTTACCGCCGTAACCGTCGGCGGAGAAGATGCGGAGAAAGAACTGAGAACCGCCCTTGCGATGGGCTGTGACCAGGCGGTGTTAATCAATATTGAAGATGATCTGAGCGATCCTGACCAATACTCCATTTCAACTATCTTATATCATTATTTCAAGGACCGGGAATATGATCTGATTCTCGGCGGAAATGTCGCGATTGACGGCGGTTCAGGCCAAGTGGCTCCAAGGCTTGCCGAACTGCTGAACATTCCTTGCGTCACAACGATCACAAAACTGACAATCAGCGGCGATGAAGCTGTGGCAGAGAAAGACAATGAAGGGGATACCGAAATCATTAAAACCTCACTTCCTTTAGTCATCACGGCACAGCAAGGCTTAAACGAGCCGCGCTATCCGTCGCTTCCGGGCATTATGAAGGCGAAGAAAAAACCGCTGGAAGAACTTGAGCTCGATGACCTCGACATTGATGAAGATGATGCCGCACCGAAGCTCAAAACGATCGAACGTTTTCTGCCGCCGCAAAAAGAAGCGGGCAGACTGATCGAAGGAGAAGCCGCTGAGCAGGCGAAAGAGCTTGTGTCACTGCTGAGAAAAGAAGCCAAAGTCGTATAAACCGATATTAAAGAAACTGGGGGATGTCAGAATGGGAAAAAAAGTGATCGTACTCGGAGAAATTCGTGACGGCGCCTTACGGAACGTCACCTTTGAAGCCATAGCCGCAGGCAAAACCATTTCCGGCGGAGGAAATGTCATCGGCGTGCTGATGGGAAAAGGCACAGCTGATGCAGCACCAGAACTCATTCAGTACGGTGCCGACAAAGTATTTACGGCCGATTCGCCGGGGCTTTCTCAGTATACGGCGGACGGATATGCCGCGGTTCTCGGGGATTTGATCGAAAATGAAAAGCCTGATGCGGTTATTTTCGGCCACACTTCTATGGGAAAAGATTTGTCACCTAAGCTTGCGGCCCGGTTTGAAACGGGGCTGATTTCAGACAGCACGGATGTAAGCGTTACCGGAGACAACATCGTTTTTACAAGACCGATCTATTCCGGCAAAGCCTTTGAACAGGTGATTTCAACCGATCCTTTCATTTTGGCGACAATTCGTCCGAATAATATTCAGGCATTAGAAAAAGACGCGAACCGGACGGGTGATATTGAAGAGCTTGCGGCGCCTCCGGCAGATTTGCGGACGGTCATTGAAGAAGTAGTCAAAAAAACGGCGGACGGCGTGGATTTATCAGAAGCGAAAATTATCGTAGCAGGCGGCCGCGGTGTAAAAAGCAAAGATGGATTTGAACCGTTAAAAGAACTTGCCGACGTGCTCGGAGCAGCGGTGGGCGCTTCACGCGGCGCGTGTGACGCGGACTATTGCGATTATTCCCTTCAAATCGGCCAGACGGGAAAAGTCGTCACGCCGGATTTGTATATCGCCTGCGGCATTTCCGGAGCGATTCAGCACTTGGCGGGCATGTCAAACAGTAAGGTCATTGTTGCCATTAACAAAGACCCGGAAGCGGAAATATTTAAAATAGCGGACTACGGAATTGTCGGCGATTTGTTCGAAGTGGTTCCGCTTCTGACCCAAGAATTTAAAAATGCCAATATTCATTCATAATCATAAACCCTCTGGCTGATTTGTCAGAGGGTTTTGATTTGCGTTAATTGGTTCGTACAAATTAAAGGTTGATAAAATAAGAGATTGACATGTACGAACCAATATAATAAGCTTTTGTAAAGCGCTTACAAACTTATCCATTCAGCATACATCCCAGATACATAGATCGGCTGTAGTGCTTTCATTCTTATTAAGGGAAAGGAATGATCAAGTTTGTCTCACAATACGGCAGTCATTCAAACTGATATCACACGGGGAACCATTAATAAAAACATATACGGACATTTCGCGGAACACCTGGGAAGAGGCATATATGAGGGCATCTGGGTCGGAAAAGATTCCGATATTCCGAATACCGGCGGGGTCAGGACGGATGTCGCCGCCGCCCTCAAACAGCTTCAGATTCCCGTCCTCAGATGGCCGGGCGGCTGTTTTGCTGATGAATACCATTGGGCAAACGGCGTAGGGAAACGCAAAACCATGCTGAATACCCATTGGGGCGGGACAATTGATTCCAATGAATTCGGCACGCACGAGTTTATGATGCTTTGTGAACTGCTCGGCTGCGAACCGTACATCGCCGGAAACGTCGGCAGCGGAACGATTAAAGAAATGGCTGAGTGGATTGAATACATGACGTTTGAAGCGGGCACGCCGATGTCCGACTGGAGAAAAGAAAACGGGCGGGAAAAACCGTGGAAGCTGACATATTTCGGAATAGGAAATGAGAACTGGGGCTGCGGCGGAAACATGCATCCTGAGTATTATGCCGACCTTTACAGAAACTTTCAAACCTATGTCCGCAATTACAGCGGTAATGAAATCTATAAAATTGCCGGCGGCGCGAATGTCGATGATTACCGCTGGACTGAAACTTTAATGAAAAAAGCCGCTGATCTCATGGACGGGCTGAGCCTTCATTATTACACAATACCGGGCGATTTCTGGAAGGGGAAAGGATCTGCGACGGAGTTTACGGAAGATGAATGGTTCATCACGATGAAAAAAGCGGCGCATATGGATGAATTGATCACAAGGCACAGCGCCATCATGGATCAGTACGATCCCGAAAAAAGAGTCGGGCTGATCATTGATGAATGGGGCACGTGGCTTGATCCTGAGCCAGGCACGAATCCGGGCTTTCTGTATCAGCAGAATACGATCCGCGACGCCCTTGTCGCAGCCACGCATTTTCACATTTTTCATCAGCATGCAGACCGCATACAGATGGCCAATATCGCGCAAACCGTCAACGTGCTTCAGGCAATGATCCTGACAGAAGGGAAAGACATGCTGCTGACGCCGACGTATCATGTGTTTGATATGTTTAAGGTGCATCAGGACGCTTCTCTTTTGGCGACAGAAACAAAAGCAGCCGGGTACGAATGGAATGACGGCCGGCTCCCGCAAGTCAGCATTTCAGCGTCCAAACAGCAAAACGGAGACATACATATCAGCCTTTGCAATATCGATCATCTGCACAAAGCTGATGTGAAGATTGAACTGCGGGGCATGAAAAAGACAGGGAAGCCTTCGGGAACGATTCTGCACGCGGAAAAAATGAATGCCCATAATACATTCAGCAGTCCGGAAAACGTCAAACCGAAGCCGTTTTCCGGGTTTGCTCAAAAGGGCGGAAAACTTGAGGCGGAGCTTCCTCCGATGGCGGTTGTACTAATCACGCTGCCTGCGAATCCATCTTAAGTTTTGAACGCCTGCCGCCCGGTTATAATACACTGTATAAATAAGATTATTTCCGGCGGGTTCGGGAGAAAATAATATAAGCATTAAATTAGCATGAACGAATGGGAGATGCTATACTAAAAATCATCATTTGACAATTGGAGGAATAACAAATGGCTATCGTAAAAGCAACTGATCAATCGTTCTCAGCTGAAACAAGTGAAGGTGTCGTATTGGCTGATTTCTGGGCTCCTTGGTGCGGACCTTGTAAAATGATCGCGCCCGTTCTTGAAGAGCTTGATCAAGAAATGGGAGACAAACTGAAAATCGTCAAAATCGACGTGGATGAAAACCAAGAAACTGCCGGTAAATACGGCGTCATGAGCATCCCGACACTTCTCGTGCTAAAAGACGGAGAAGTCGTTGAAACATCTGTCGGTTTCAAACCGAAAGAAGCTCTTGAAGAGCTTGTAAACAAACATCTGTAAGCCGAAAGCTTCCGTTACGGCAGGGCGATTCCTTTGAAAGGGAATCGCCTTTTTTGATCTTCCAAAAGCTGAGAATGGAGAAAAACAAATGTTCGTGATACACTGAATGGACACGAGAAATGAATGTAAGGAAGGGTAACGTATGAATAAACAACTGAAAGAAAAACTGGCCCTCCTTCCCGATCAGCCGGGCTGTTATTTAATGAAAGACCGCCAAAAAACAGTCATCTACGTGGGGAAAGCGAAAGTCTTGAAAAACAGGGTGCGGTCTTATTTCACCGGTTCTCACGACGCAAAAACCCAACGGCTTGTGACGGAGATTGAGGACTTTGAATATATCGTGACTTCCTCCAATCTTGAAGCGCTTATTTTGGAAATGAATCTGATTAAAAAATACGATCCGAAATACAATGTCATGCTGAAAGATGATAAAACCTATCCCTTTATTAAAATCACCCATGAACGCCATCCGCGGCTGATTGTCACCCGGAATGTCAAAAAAGACAAAGGACGCTATTTCGGCCCGTATCCGAATGTGCAGGCGGCGCGGGAAACGAAAAAACTGCTGGACCGCCTTTACCCGCTCAGGAAATGCTCAAAGCTTCCGGACCGCGTCTGTCTCTATTATCATCTCGGACAATGCCTTGCTCCATGTGTAAAGGATATATCTGAGGAGACAAACCGCGAGATTGTTGAAGACATTACCCGTTTTTTAAAGGGAGGGCATAACGAAATCAAAAAAGAGCTCGAAGCGAAAATGGCAGAAGCGGCGGAAAAGCTTGAATTTGAACGGGCTAAAGAATTCCGCGACCAGCTTGCTCACATCGAATCGACGATGGAGAAGCAAAAAATGACCATGAATGACCTTCTGGACCGCGATGTGTTTGCATATGCCTACGATAAAGGCTGGATGTGCGTCCAAGTCTTTTTCATACGCCAAGGAAAACTGATCGAACGCGACGTCAGCATGTTTCCGATGTATCAGGAAGCGGATGAAGAATTTCTGACCTTCATCGGCCAGTTCTACTCTAAAAACAATCACTTTCTGCCTAAGGAAATTCTGGTGCCTGACAGCGTTGACAGGGACATGATCACCGAGCTGTTGGAAACCGCCGTGCATCAGCCGAAAAAAGGCCCGAAAAAAGAGCTGCTTTTGCTTGCGCACAAAAATGCGAAAATCGCTCTGCGGGAAAAATTCTCGTTAATCGAGCGGGATGAGGAACGGTCAATCGGTGCAGCCGAACGGCTCGGCGAAGCGCTGAATATTTATACGCCGCATCGGATTGAAGCGTTTGACAACTCCAATATTCAAGGCACAAACCCCGTATCGGCCATGATTGTCTTTATTGACGGAAAACCGAATAAAAAGGAATACCGCAAATATAAAATTAAAACCGTAACAGGGCCGGATGATTACGGCTCAATGAGGGAAGTCGTCAGAAGAAGGTACACGAGGGTGCTCCGCGAAAATCTTCCGCTGCCGGATTTAATCATCATTGACGGCGGAAAAGGGCAGATTAACGCGGCGCGCGACGTGCTTGAGAATGAGCTCGGCCTTGATGTCCCGGTAGCGGGATTGGCGAAAGATGATAAACACCGAACATCCAACCTTTTGATCGGCGACCCGCTTGAACCGGTGTTTCTGGAGCGGAACAGCCAAGAGTTTTACCTGCTTCAGCGCATTCAGGACGAAGTTCACCGTTTTGCGATCAGCTTTCACAGACAGATCCGGGGAAAAAGCGTCTTTCAATCCGTTCTGGACGATATCCCCGGAATCGGCGAAAAACGCAAAAAAATGCTCTTAAAACATTTCGGATCTGTCAAAAAGATGAAGGAAGCAAGCCTTGACGATATCAAAAAAGCGGGTGTGCCGGCCGCGGCGGCCCAGCTGCTGTTTGAAAAATTAAAAAAATAGTATTGTGCTTTTCTGAAAAATCTGCTAGAATGTGAACTAATTTCATAAGATCGTGTTATATGGTGAAGATAGAGGTGCGAACTTCAATAGTAAGCCTTTGGAGAATGATGGATTCTGCGAAAAAGGCTGAAAGGGGAGCGTCGCCGAAGTGTATCACATCCCATCGGTGTGATTCGCTGGCCTTGCATTAAATAAATGTAAGGCTGTCAAGAATTCATTTTCTTGGAGGGCTATCTCGTTGTTCATAATCAATCGTAATGATATGAAAAAGCAATGAGAGCTATTCCTCTCATTGCTTTTTTTATTGTGGACAAAACGCTCTTTTCTCCTCACCCGCACGAACCAAAATGTAAAGGGTGGTCTAGTATGGGTCTTATCGTACAAAAATTCGGAGGCACTTCCGTCGGCTCTGCCGAAAAAATTCAAAATGCCGCAAATCGCGCTATTGCTGAAAAGCAAAAAGGCCATGACGTCGTAGTCGTCGTTTCGGCAATGGGAAAATCAACCGACGCGCTCGTTAACCTCGCGGCTGAAATCACATCTGAACCAAGCAGACGCGAGATGGATATGCTTTTGTCTACGGGAGAGCAGGTCACGATTTCGCTTTTGGCCATGGCGCTTCAGGAAAAAGGATATGACGCCGTCTCTTATACGGGCTGGCAGGCGGGTGTCCGCACGGAAGCCGTTCACGGCAATGCGAGAATTACGGATATTGATATCACGGCGATTCGTTCGCAGCTTGCAGAAGGCAGGATTACAGTCGTTGCCGGTTTTCAGGGCGTAACGGAAGACGGCGGCATCACGACGCTCGGACGGGGCGGTTCCGATACGACGGCGGTCGCTCTTGCCGCAGCGCTGGAAGCGGATAAATGCGACATTTATACAGATGTTCCGGGCGTATTTACGACAGATCCGCGGTATGTCCGGTCAGCGAGAAAACTGGCGGGAATTTCTTATGATGAAATGCTGGAGCTTGCAAATCTGGGAGCGGGTGTTCTTCACCCGCGGGCGGTTGAGTTCGCGAAAAACTACCAAGTGCCTTTAGAAGTGCGGTCAAGTACGGAACATGAAGCGGGAACATTAATTGAGGAGGAATCATCAATGGAGCAGAATTTAATCGTCAGAGGAATTGCATTTGAAGACCAGATCACGAGGGTGTCCGTTACGGGCCTGACAAGCGGACTGACTACTCTTTCAACAATCTTCACCGCGCTGGCAAAACGGAACATCAACGTTGACATTATTATTCAGACACAGTCGGACGATGGGGAAGCGGATATTTCTTTCTCAGTGAAAACGGAAGATGCCGCGCAAACGGTCGCCGTGCTTGAAGAATATAAAAACGCGCTTGACTATGAAAAAATTGAAACCGAAAGAAAACTGGCGAAAGTCTCTATTGTCGGGTCGGGCATGGTTTCAAATCCCGGCGTCGCCGCGGACATGTTTGCCGTACTGGCGGAAAAAAATGTACAAGTCAAAATGGTGAGCACATCTGAAATAAAAGTATCAGCGGTTGTCAGCGAAAATGATATGGTGAAAGCGGTCGAAGCGCTTCATGATGCGTTTGAGCTTTCTAAACAGCCGTCTGCCGTATAAACGGGCAGGCAAAAAGGCGGGACTTGGAGTCACCGCCTTTTTTCAATTATACAGGGTCCTTCATATCCCATTTTACAGTCAGGACGACTTTATCCGCTCTCTTTTTTACCTGTTCATAAGATTCTGCGATCTGATCGTTCATCAATTGAATCTGTTCGGCTATAAAACCGGCTTCAAGCTGGAAACAAGGCTCTTTCTGATGTTTGAGCCTGCTGGATACGAGCGGTCCTTCCAGTTCAAATTCCAGTTCTTGTTTTTTTGATCCTGCGTTTGTCAAAGTTCCCCAGCCGGCTTTTTCAAAAAAGGCGGGGATTTCTTCCCACGATTGAAGAGGAAATTTGCGGGCGAGGCGTTTTCCCGCCCAATACATCATCGATGAATGTTCCGGGCCGAGGATATCCGGAAGTACGATTTCCCGGATTAATTCGTAGCCGTATGCGCTGACGTCGAGTTCAGTTAAAGGTTCTAAAGCTGCTTCATAATTATTCTTCATATTATGTATTCCCCTCTCTCCTTCGTTTATTATAGCTTAAACAGGGGGGAGGATTACAGGATGATCCTATAAAACACGCGAAAAAATGTGAGAAAGATATCGCAGGAAAATAAAATTTTCCCTCCAGATAATCAATTCCGAAAATTATAATTTATGTACACGTTTTCTTGACGCCCTTTTGAGGGAGGAGTAAAATGAAATTGTCAATAAATTTTAATAAAGTGCTTACAATTGAAACGAAGTGGGGGCAGAGATTTTAGTACATTTCGCACTTAAATCAAACAGGGGGTAAAGTAATGTCTGGGAACAGAGAGTTTTATTTTCGAAGATTGCATTCCTTGCTCGGTGTTATTCCGGTCGGCATCTTTTTGATCCAGCATTTAGTCGTCAACCAATTTGCCGCAAGGGGAGCGGATGCGTTTAACAAGGCGGCCGGCTTTATGGACAGTCTGCCGTTCAGGTATGCGTTAGAAATTTTTATTATTTTCTTACCTTTAATTTATCATGCGGTTTACGGTGTGTACATAGCATTTACTGCGAAAAACAACGCTGGCCACTACAGTTATTTCAGAAACTGGATGTTTGTGCTTCAGCGTGTCACTGGTATTCTCACCCTTATTTTCGTCAGCTGGCATGTATGGCAGACGCGGATTGCCGCGCAGATGGGCGCTGAAGTCAACTTCGATATGATGGCGAATATTTTGAGCTCGCCGTTTATGCTCGGTTTTTACATTGTAGGCGTTTTATCGGTCATTTTTCACTTTTCAAACGGCTTATGGTCTTTTGCGGTCACATGGGGGATCACGGTCACGCCGCGTTCTCAAAGAATTTCGACTTACGTGACGCTGATTATATTTTTAGCGCTTTCATACGTAGGTTTAAAAGCGATTTTTGCGTTTGTGTAAGAGAACTAGATTACTAGAGGGAGAGGGGCTATCATGAGTCAATCAAGCATTATCGTAGTCGGCGGGGGTCTTGCCGGCCTCATGGCGACAATTAAAGCAGCGGAATCAGGCACGGCCGTTAAATTGTTTTCCATCGTTCCGGTCAAACGCTCTCACTCGGTCTGCGCGCAGGGCGGGATAAACGGAGCTGTCAACACAAAAGGGGAAGGAGACTCTCCGTTTGAGCATTTTGATGACACGGTATACGGAGGCGACTTTTTGGCAAACCAGCCTCCTGTAAAAGCGATGTGTGAAGCGGCGCCGTCCATTATCCACTTATTGGACCGCATGGGGGTTATGTTTAACAGAACACCGGAAGGGCTCTTGGACTTCCGCCGTTTCGGGGGTACACAGCATCACAGAACCGCATACGCGGGAGCGACGACGGGTCAGCAGCTTCTTTACGCACTGGACGAGCAGGTGCGCAGATATGAAGTGGCGGGTCTCGTCACAAAATACGAAGGCTGGGAATTCCTCGGCGCCGTTCTTGACGATGAGCGCACGTGCCGCGGTATCGTAGCCCAAAATCTGACCAATATGCAAATCGAGTCATTCCGTTCTGACGCCGTTATTATGGCGACGGGAGGTCCCGGAATCGTATTCGGAAAATCAACAAACAGCATGATCAACACGGGATCTGCAGCATCAATCGTCTATCAGCAGGGCGCTTATTATGCAAACGGCGAATTTATCCAAATTCACCCGACAGCAATCCCGGGGGACGATAAACTGCGTCTGATGAGTGAATCGGCGCGCGGAGAGGGCGGAAGAGTCTGGACGTACAAAGACGGAAAACCTTGGTACTTCCTTGAGGAAAAATATCCGGCTTACGGAAACCTCGTGCCGCGGGATATTGCGACACGTGAAATCTTTGACGTGTGCGTGAATCAGAAACTCGGCATCAACGGTGAAAACATGGTGTATCTCGATCTGTCGCACAAAGATCCGAAAGAGCTTGACGTTAAGCTTGGCGGCATTATCGAAATCTATGAAAAATTCATGGGCGATGACCCGCGCAAGCTTCCGATGAAAATTTTCCCTGCCGTTCACTATTCAATGGGCGGACTGTGGGTTGATTATGATCAGATGACAAGCATCCGCGGACTGTTCGCAGCGGGAGAATGTGATTATTCAATGCACGGAGGAAACCGTTTAGGGGCGAATTCTCTGCTTTCCGCCATCTACGGAGGAATGGTGGCCGGACCGAATGCGGTGAAATATGTTTCCGGACTTGAAACATCAGCGGAAGACCTGTCTTCTTCATTATTTGATTCCTATGTGAAAAAAGAAGAAGAAAAATGGGCCGATATTATGAAGATGGACGGCGACGAAAATGCCTACGTGCTTCACCGTGAGCTCGGAGAATGGATGACGGCCAACGTCACGGTGGTCCGCCACAACGACAAGCTTTTGAAAACGGATGACAAAATCCAAGAGCTGATGGAGCGCTTTAAGAAAATCAATATCAACGATACGACAAAATGGAGCAACCAAGGGGCGATGTTCACCCGCCAGTTCTCCAATATGCTTCAGCTTGCCAGAGTCATCACGCTCGGCGCATATAACCGAAATGAAAGCCGGGGAGCGCACTATAAACCGGATTTCCCTGAAAGAAATGACGATGAGTGGCTCAAAACGACGATGGCGAAACATGCCGGTCCGTTTGAAGCTCCGGAATTTGAATATCAGGATGTCGATGTATCACTGATTGCGCCCCGTAAACGCGACTACTCGAAGAAGAAGGTGGCGAAATAATCATGAGTGAGAAAAAGATACGGTTTATCATTACACGTCAGGATACGCCCGAAAGCGCGCCATACGATGAAGAATTCGAAATCAATTACCGCCCGAATCTGAACGTGATTTCCGCCCTGATGGAAATCCGCAGAAATCCCGTGAATGCAAAAGGAGAGAAAACCACTCCGGTCGCATGGGACATGAACTGTCTTGAAGAAGTATGCGGCGCTTGCTCCATGGTCATCAACGGAAGACCGCGCCAGTCATGTACGGCGCTGATTGATAAGCTGGAACAGCCGATCCGTCTGAAGCCGATGAAAACATTCCCGGTTGTCCGTGACCTTCAGGTTGACCGCAGCAGAATGTTTGATTCACTGAAAAAAGTGAAAGCATGGGTGCCGATTGACGGAACTTACGATTTGGGGCCGGGGCCGAGAATGCCGGAAAAACGCCGCCAGTGGGCATATGAATTGTCTAAATGCATGACATGCGGCGTCTGCCTCGAAGCCTGCCCGAACGTCAACAGCAAGTCGAAATTCATGGGGCCTGCCCCGATGTCGCAAGTGCGTCTGTTTAACGCCCACCCGACGGGCGCGATGAACAAAGCAGAACGTTTAGAAGCGTTAATGACAGACGGCGGCCTCGGAGATTGCGGGAATTCACAAAACTGTGTTCAATCCTGCCCGAAAGGCATTCCGCTTACGACTTCAATCGCCGCTTTGAACAGAGATACCAATTTACAAGCATTCCGTAATTTCTTCGGAAGCGACAGAGTATAAGAAAGAGAAAAAGAGCCTCTTCCGCACGGGAGAGGTTTTTTTATAAGGAGCTGAAGGTGATGAAACAACCGCAATATATTGATATCCCGTTTGAAGAATGGAGACAGTCGTTTTCTTTTTTTACTGAAGTATCGGTTCGTTTTTCAGAAACGGATATGTTCGGCCATATGAATAATGTAACCCCTTTCATCTATTTTGAAGAAGCGCGGATCGCTTATTTCAAACAGCGAGGCATAACGGCGCAAAACTCGGAAACGATGACGGTCGTCGCAAGCCAGCAGTGCGACTATATGCGTCAGGTAATGCCGTATGAAAATCTGCGGATTTATGTGAAAGCAAGCGCTGCCGGAAATGCGTCCGTCACCCTTCATTACCTTGGAGAAAATGAGTCGGGCCTGCCGTGCTTTACAGGTTCCGTCGTTATGGTTCAAGTGTCGAAGAAAAGCGGCAAAGCGGTCAGCTGGACGGAGCGGGAGAAAGGCATTCTGCTCGCCTGAACGGATAACTATTTCTCTAAGAGACGTCACCTCCGAAGCGCCCTTTACATATGATATCTTGACTATATAAACCCATTCGTTTCAGATTCGCTCTCACCTTAGCAAGGAGGGTTACAATACTTGAAGGAGAAAGATTTTCAATCAAAGCCGCTGCTGACCAAAAGAGAAAGAGAAGTATTCGAATTGCTCGTTCAAGACAAGACAACAAAGGAAATTGCAAGCGAGCTATTTATCAGTGAAAAAACTGTACGGAATCACATTTCAAATGCCATGCAGAAGTTAGGTGTGAAAGGGCGTTCGCAAGCTGTTGTCGAGCTTCTTAGAATGGGTGAGCTAGAGCTCTGATTCTTGCCGGTTTTCCTTCTTTTCAAGAAGGAGCCGGTTATTTGCGTTGGCGCCCGGGCTGATGGGCATGCGGTGAAAATCCCGGTTTTTCCTTTTTCTCCGTCAGTCTTGCATTTTCTTAAAAAAAGAAGGAAAATAGACACGGAGCGCATAGCCCAGAAAGATCCTTGAGTGAGGGATGGACAAATGACATCAAAATCTGTAGAGCATGTTGCGGATATCGAAAAATCACTCCGCCATATCGCTGCGATCATTAAACAAAAAGGAAGAGAAATCCTTAACCAATATGCAATTACACCGCCGCAATTCGTGGGGCTTCAATGGCTTTATGAATTGGGGGATATGACAATAGGCGAATTATCAGGCAAAATGTATTTGGCTTGCAGCACGACGACGGATCTGATAGACCGCATGGAAAAAAATGAGCTTGTCGAGCGGGTGAAAGACCCGGCTGACAGACGGGTCGTCAGAATTCATCTTCTCGCTGAAGGAGAGCGCATTATCCAAGAAGTGATTTTGAAAAGACAGGCTTATTTGCGGGATATGTTTGCGACATTTTCCGAAGAAGAAACAGCCGCTTTCGAAAAATCATTATTGAAACTGCAGCATGAAATGAAAAGAAAATGAGGCGATTTTGTTGGAACAGCCGATAGGAGTCATTGATTCCGGGGTTGGCGGGTTAACCGTTGCTAAGGAAATCATGAGACAGCTACCGAAGGAAAATATCATCTATGTGGGAGATACAAAACGCTGCCCGTACGGCCCGCGTCCTGAAGAAGAAGTTCTTCAATACACGTGGGAAATGACCGATTACCTGCTGGAAAACCACCATATCAAAATGCTCGTGATCGCCTGCAATACGGCCACGGCCATTGCCTTGGAGGATATTCAGCGCAAAACGGATATTCCGGTTGTCGGCGTCATTCAGCCGGGTGCAAGAACGGCGATAAAGGTCACGAAAAACCAGCATATCGGCGTCATCGGCACGGTCAATACCATTAAAAGCAGAGCGTATGAGCAGGCGCTGCTCGGGTTAAACGCAGAACTTCAAGTTGAGAACACGGCTTGTCCGCTGCTCGTACCGTTTGTGGAAAGCGGACGGTTTCTTCAGGAATCAGCGGAGGAAGCGGTTGAAGCATCGCTTGAGCCTTTAAAAGGTACATCAATTGACACCTTGATTTTAGGATGTACGCATTATCCGATTTTAAAGGATCCGATTCAGAACTATATGGGAGAGCATGTGAAAATCATTTCCTCCGGAGACGAGACGGCGAGAGAGGTGAGCACCATCTTGTCTTATAAAGGTTTGTTAAACCAATCGAAACATGCACCGGAGCATCAATTTCTTACAACGGGAGAGCGGAACGGTTTCGCAAAAATTGCCGAAGACTGGTTCGGCCACGAAATCGGCCATGTCGAGTGCATCTCCCTTCAAGAGCCGGTCAGAAAATAAATCAAAAAAACCCGCTGTTTACGGCGGGTTTTTTTGCGCTTCCCGGTCTATTTCCCGGACAGGGCTCGTATACATCATAGTACAAACAGCCTTAGGAGGGAAAAGTATGCTGAAAAAAGGACCTGCAGTCATTGCTGCAACATGTCTTACTTCGGCTTTTGTGTTATCTGGATGCGGTTTGTTTCAATCCGATAAAACAGCCGGGGAAATTGACCCGCCTCAAGACATTTCATATGTAAAGGATGAAGCGGGAATTCAGGCAAAACCAAAGCAGTCAGAGAAAAACGGCACTTCTAAAGCCGACCAGCCGGCCAATACAGTCATGAGAGAGCTGTATCTGATTGATAAAAACGGCTATGTCGCAGCACAGACACTGCCTCTTCCGAACAGTGAGGGAACCGCAAAGCAGGCCCTTGAGTATTTGGTTCAGGGAGGGCCTGTGTCAGAAATCCTGCCGAACGGCTTCAGAGCGGTGCTTCCTGTTGATACGACGGTAAATGTCGATATTAAAAAAGACGGCACTGCCGTCGCTGATTTTTCGAAGGAATTTAAAAACTATAAAAAAGAAGACGAACAAAAAATCCTGCAATCGATTACATGGACGCTTACCCAATTCAGCTCAATAGATAAAGTCAAAATCAGAATCAACGGGCACGAGCTGAAAGAAATGCCTGTGGGCGGCACGCCGATTACGGGCGACTTAAGCAGAAAAGACGGGATTAATATTGAAACGGCCGGAGTGAATGATCTGACAGACACCCATCCGCTGACTGTCTATTATCTGGCGGAAACAGAGACGAGCGAATACTACGTGCCTGTCACAAAGCGGATTGACAATTCGGAAACAAATGACATCACCGCTGCCGTTGAACAGCTCGCCGACGGACCGGGCAAAGCAAGCGGGCTTTTGACGGACTTTAATAACGATGTTAAGCTTCTCAGCAAGCCGAAAGTAAAAGACGGCCAAGTTACACTGGACTTTAACAGCTCCATTTACGGAAGCGCCGACGAAAAAACAAAAATGGTATCATCGGGCGTACTGGACAGCATCGTTCTCACATTAACCGAACAGCCGTCGATTAAAAGTGTTTCTATAAAAGTAAACGGAAAATCAGAACTGGTGAATGAAAAAGGAGAATCCCTTTCAAAACCTGTTTCGAGGCCGTCACAAGTGAATACGGGTAGTTTTTAATTTGCGATTTTTGATATACTAATAAAAAAGAGGTTAGCGTTCCGGCTGCCTCTTTCTTTATTCACAATCCGGAACAAAAGGTTTATGTACATATAATCGGAGGTAAAATATGAGACACGACGGAAGACAGCACGATGAGCTGCGCCCTATCACATTTGATTTGGATTTTATCACTCACCCGGAAGGCTCTGTTTTAATTACAGCGGGAAATACGAAGGTCATCTGTAATGCATCTGTGGAAGACCGGGTGCCGCCATTTTTACGCGGCGGAGGAAAAGGCTGGATCACAGCGGAATACAGCATGCTTCCCCGCGCGACGAATCAAAGAACGATAAGAGAATCTTCAAAAGGAAAGGTCTCCGGCAGAACGATGGAAATTCAGCGGCTGATCGGGCGCGCGCTCCGGGCCGTCGTTGATTTGGAGAAGCTCGGCGAACGGACGATCTGGATCGACTGTGACGTCATTCAAGCTGACGGCGGAACAAGAACGGCTTCCATTACGGGCGCCTTCTTGGCAATGGCCATTGCGGCCGGCAAACTCGTAAAAAGCGGCGTTATCAAAACCTCTCCTGTGACAGATTATCTCGCGGCTATTTCTGTCGGGATGGATAAAGAAGAAGGCCTTCTTTTGGATCTGAATTATGAAGAGGATTCGGCGGCTGAAGTCGACATGAATATCATCATGACGGGAAGCGGACGTTTTGTAGAGCTTCAAGGGACGGGCGAAGAAGCCACATTCTCCCGTGAAGATTTAAACGGACTGTTAAGCCTTGCCGAAAAAGGAATCCAGACGCTTATTCAAAAGCAAAAAGAAGTGCTGGGAGAAACATTGCCTGAACTGAAATAAGAAAGAGAGGCCTGATCACCGTGAAAGAAGCCATTATTGCGACACACAATCAGGGAAAAGTGAAAGAATTCAAGGAAATACTCGAACCGAAAGGCTACAGCGTCTCTTCTTTGGCGGAAATCGGATTTACGGAAGAAATTGAAGAAACCGGACATACTTTTGAAGAAAACGCCATCTTAAAAGCGGAAGCCGTGGCAAAAGCCGTAAACAAAATGGTCATTGCAGACGACTCCGGTTTATCGGTGGACAACCTTGGAGGCAGACCGGGCGTTTATTCAGCCCGTTATGCCGGAGAAGCAAAAGATGATAAAGCGAATATGGACAAGGTGCTGTCAGAATTAAAAGGCATCGAAAAAGAGCAGCGCACGGCCCGTTTCCGCTGCGCCCTTGCCGTCAGCATGCCGGGGCGGGAAACAAAAACGGTCGAAGGTCATGTTGAAGGGTATATTGCGGAAGGACCCGAGGGGGATAACGGGTTCGGCTATGATCCCATTTTTATTGTAAAAGATAAAGATAAAACCATGGCCCAGCTGACAAGCGCTGAGAAAAACAAAATCAGCCACAGGGCTGAGGCGCTCAAGAAACTGTCAAAGCTGCTTGATTCATAAGGGGGAGCGTATGCAATGAAAGTGCTGATAATAAGTGACAGTCACGGCCTTGAAGACGAGCTGGAGACGATTGCAAAGCGGCACGAAGACGAAGCGGATCTGATGATTCATTGCGGTGATTCAGAGCTTGACGCCGCACATCCGGCGCTCACGCCGTATCACACGGTAAAAGGCAATTGCGACTTTGGCGGCGGGTTTCAGGATGAACTCCTTCTGGACGCCGGCTCAAAGAAAATTCTGGCCGTTCACGGGCATCTTCACGGCATTAAACAGTCACTTTTAACTGTTTTTTACCGGGCGGAAGAGCTTGGGGCGGATGTCGTCTGCTTCGGCCATTCACATATTGCCGGGAGTGAAGTGCTTCGGGGCAAGCTTTTGATTAACCCGGGCAGCATCCGCCTTCCGAGAGTCCGCAATGTGAAAAGCTATGCCATTCTTACTCTTACAGAAAGAGAAGGCGCCGTGACATTTTACGACGAAACGGGTCGGGAATTGAAGGACTTTGGGAATACAATCAGTTTTTAACAAGTGATGGGGGAGATTTCATTCTTCCCCATCAAAAGTTTTTAAAAAAATATTGACTTATGATTTGAACCTGTATATAATAAATCTTGTCGCTGATACATAAAGCAAAAGCTGTCCCAGTAGCTCAGCTGGATAGAGCAACGGCCTTCTAAGCCGTCGGTCGGGAGTTCGAATCTCTCCTGGGACGTACAAAAAAAGAGCTGGTGACATCAGAGTGAAAACTGATGCCGCTGGCCTTTTTTATCGGATGACTATATTGTCAATTCGCTGATATCATGGTAAAATGATCAGCAGAACAATTTGATTTTCATGTCCCAGTAGCTCAGCCGGATAGAGCAACGGCCTTCTAAGCCGTCGGTCGGGAGTTCGAATCTCTCCTGGGACGTTAATAAGTCGGGTGCTAAAGCCCGTCAAATCAACCTCTTATATCGTTTAGTGAAACGGTCAGTATAACGGTCACGCAAGAAATTACACCTGTTATTGGCTTATATCACTTTCGGTATAGGAGGTTTTTTGTTGTGACCAAGAAAAGGATTATTAGATATTGATGTAAAGTGATTATTAAATGGATTAACCATTACTAGTTCCACGGCTTCAAAAGAAAAAATAAAACAGTTTGAGGTCTTGGATAACTCAGTGTTGATTTCTGATGCTCTCGAAACCATCACTAGGCAAATGAAGGTGAACGGGAATAGAAGCCGTACAATAAGCGATTATGTCCTCCATGTAGAGCATTTTCAGAGTGTAACAAACGTGAACCATGTTGGGGATATTACAGCCGATACGGTCTATAAGTGGCTAGACGGTATGAATGTTAGCAATCAAACCAAATTAACACGATTGAAATGCCTAAAAGCCTTCCTCTCCCGCTGTTTTGATAACGGTTGGATTAAAATAAAGTTTTGGAAAACCATTAACATTAAAGTTGACCAAAAGGTTAAAGAAGGTGCTACAGAGCGTGATGTTAACATATTGCTCTTTTTACTGGACTTAAGCAACTTCATTCAGCTGAGGGATGCTACAGCTTTCCTTTCATAAATGAGAATGAAGCTGACTATGTGCTAAAACGCAAGGTGAATATCATGAAAAAGGCTGAGAAACGTCACACGCAAAGGCTTCAGGAATACAGGAACAGAAGATTGGATTTGCCACTGAGGAAGAGGAAATATTTATTAGACTTTTCTACACGCAGCAAGTACTTGAAGATATCTTTGCTGGCTATGACTTGGGAGTTAAGAGGTTACACTTGCAGAATCTATATATGGAGCGGATGCGGCAATTATTCGATTTATATAACCTAAAAGGCACAAACTTTGTAGGAGTCTCTTAATTGAGGCTCTTCTTTTTATCGATCAAATCTGATGTCGCAGCTCCGATATTTAAACAATAACTAATAAAACCCGTCTTTTATTCACTTGGTTAAAGAATGAACCTAAACTAAGGAGCAGAGTAGAAAAAAGAGCAATACATATTATTCCTAATTTTTGCATGATTATAGTATAATAGACACAAACAACCTTTTAGGAAAACGGTGATAACAATGAGTGGCAACTTTTCATTTTTTCAAGGGAAATGGGATGTACTTGCTAACTTGGGAGAGACAGCTGAGAGAAATGTATATCATGACCCCCATACAACAGTAATGAAACTGCGATTGTTCGCTGAAACACTAACTAAATTTATTCTTGCCGCTGAAAATATTAAAGAGGCATATGGTACAACACAAGTGGATCGCATTAACACTTTGCGTCGGGAAAGGTTACTTGAGCCTGAATTAATTGATATATTAGAGGCTCTTCGTCGCAAAGGGAATGTAGCGATGCATGAAGCGGATTATGGAAAAGCAGAAGAAGCAAAGGCTTTGTTGCAATTAACGTTCCGCTTGTCCATTTGGTTCATGGAGGTATATGGTGATTGGGATTTTCAAGCACCAGAGTATACAGAACTTCAAGAACAAGTAGAACAGAGTACAGAAACACTTCAGCGAGAATATGAGGAGAAAGTCAAAAAGCTTGAAGAAGAATTAGAGGCAATTCGTCGACAGGCGGAAGTGGAACAAGAAGAGGTAAAAATCGAGCGTAAAAAAATATCCAAAAACTTTATGCGTCGACAACAATTAACTGAAGCTGAAACGCGTACGATTATTGATGGAAAACTACGTGCTGTTGGATGGGAAGTAGACACAACTGTACTAAATCATCAAAAGAACGGAACGCTGCCAGAGAAAAATCGAAACATGGCAATTGCTGAATGGAAGGTCAATGGCGGCAGGATTGACTATGCGTTATTTATTGGCTTAAAGCTTGTTGGCTTTATTGAAGCTAAGGCAAAAAAGAAAACGATTCCTGGCGCATTAGAAAGTCAAACAAAAGTGTATGCAAAAAATGTGGCACAAGTCGAAGATGAAGTCATCACACCTACAACAGGTGAATATAAGGTGCCGTTCTTATACGCAACGAACGGCCGACCATACTTGAAACAACTTCAAGAAGAGTCGGGCATCTGGTTTTGGGATTCACGTAAACCGTTAGAACATGCTCGCCCATTAGAAGGCTGGCATTCACCTGACGACTTGCAGCTTCTTCTTAGTCAAGATGATAAGGATGCGAATAAACGGTTAGAAGAAGAGGATATTACGAAGTTTGGTTTGCGTCATTATCAGCAAAGAGCGGTACTTTCCGCTGAAGAGGGATTAAAAGAAGGGCAACGAAGAATGCTTATTGCGATGGCAACTGGAACTGGGAAAACTCGTACAGCTATCGCCCTCATGTATCGCTTAATTAAGTCCAAAAAATGTCGTCGTATTCTTTTTCTTGTAGACCGTAATTCGTTAGGAAAACAGACAGAGGATGCACTTAAGGATACAAAAATTGAAGGCTACTCATTTGCTGATATATACGATGTAAAGTCTTTAGAAGACATGTCTCCAGAAGTTGAAACGAAGGTGCAAATTGCGACGGTGCAGGGAATGGTTAGAAGACTTTTCTATAGCGATAACGAAAAGCTTCCAAGTGTCGGGCAGTATGATTTCATCATTGTAGATGAAGCACATCGTGGCTATACAAGTGACAAAGAAATGTCAGAGGAAGAATTGGAATTCGGTGACCAAAATGATTATATTAGCCAATATCGACGTGTAATTGATTATTTTGATGCGGCGTGTTTAGGACTTACTGCAACACCAGCTCTTCATACAACAGAGATTTTTGGTATGCCTATTTTTAAGTATTCTTATAGTGAAGCGGTTCTGGATGGCTACTTAGTTGACCATGAACCACCATATCTGTTTAAGACAGAACTTTCACAAGTCGGCATTACTCTTGAAAAAGACGAAGAAGTTGAAGTGTATGATGTTGATAAAGGCGAGATTCAACTAGAAAAAATGGAAGATACCATTCATTTTGAGGTTGAGCAGTTTAATAAACGGGTAATTACTGAACCTTTTAATCGGGCGGTTCTAAACAAACTGGTTGAATACATTGATCCGACAGGAAAAGAGAAAACTCTTATCTTTGCAGCCACTGACCAACACGCAGATTTGGTTGTTCGGTTATTAAAGGAAGCCTTTAAAGAACGTGGCGATGAAATTGAAGATGATGCTATTATGAAAATTACTGGCTATATCTATAAGCCATTAGACGCCATTAAAAGGTTTAAGAACGAGCGGCTGCCAAATGTCGTTGTAACGGTTGATTTACTCACCACAGGCATTGACGTTCCTCCAATAACAAATCTAGTATTCTTACGGCGTATACAGTCTCGTATTCTTTATGACCAAATGCTTGGACGTGCAACCCGTCTTTGTCCCGACATTGGAAAAACACACTTTAACATTTACGATGCAGTGGGCATCTACGATAAATTGCAAAGCTATACGGAGATGAAACCTGTTGTAAAGAAACAAAATTACAGTATCGGTGAACTATATGAATCACTTGCCAATGCTACTGCAGAAGATGAAGCTTCGTTTTATCGTGACCAATTGGCAGCGAAAATTCAGCGTCGCAAGCAAAGGCTGAATGAAGAAGGAAAACAAAAGTTTGAAGAATTGTCGAATGGAAAAAATGTGGATGAGTGGGCGAAAGAAATTCAAACGTATACGCCACAAGAAGCAAAACAGCACAACATGTTATTTGAATATATGGAAGCCTATCGGGTAAAAGGCGAGAAACGATATATCTCCAACAAAGAGGATGAAGTAACAGATGTGGTTCGGGGATATGGTGAAGGAAACAAGAGACCAGAAGATTATTTAGAAGGTTTCGTTCGTTTTATCCAAGAAAATATTAATGAAATTCCCGCTCTTCATCTTATTTGCACACGACCGAAAGATTTAACAAGGCAGGATTTACGAGAACTTATTACCATTCTAGAAACGAAAGGCTTTAAGCAATCGCATTTGCAGACAGCTTGGAAGCAGACAAAAAATGAAGACATTGCAGCAGACATTATTAGCTTTATTCGCCAAGCTGCATTAGGTGAAGCGCTAGTTGCCCATGAAGCACGTATTAAACAGGCGATGCAAAAAGTGTATTCACTGCATGATTGGACGCCAAGACAGAAGAAATGGTTAGAGAGAATAGAAAAGCAATTACTTAAAGTGCCTGTATTAGCACCGACTGCAGAAGAGGCATTCTCGGAAGAACCATTTAAAACTCCGGGCGGCTATAAATTGCTGAAGCGGGAGTTCGGTGACTATATTGATACGGTTGTTACCACTATAAATGAGAACCTTTATATTAGTTAACAATGTGCCTCTTCATAGGGGCACTTTTTAAGTTATAATAGATAAGTTACTTTATCTTTGATTTTCACTTTAATGAGGTTTGAATGAGAATCCAACATTAAAATATACTCGGAGTTAGCAGGAGGCTGAAAAATGAACAACCAAGAAATCGTTCAAAAACTATGGAATTTATGTAATGTGTTACGTGATGATGGGATTACCTATCAGCAATATGTAACAGAGTTAACCTACTTATTATTCCTCAAAATGATGAAGGAGCAGGAAACAGAAGGTGTGATTCCAGAAGGATATCGATGGGATGATTTGTTAGATAAAGAAGGTTTGGAATTAAAGACATTTTATCAGCGATTATTACTTGAATTAGGAAGCAGTGAAAATGAGCGGCTGCGTCTAATATACAGTGATGCTTCTACAAGTATTGCTGAGCCGAAAAACTTAGAGAAGATTATTAAATCGATTGATGCCCTTGATTGGTACAATGCAAAAGAAGAAGGACTGGGCAATCTTTATGAAGGATTGTTAGAGAAGAATGCCAGTGAAAAGAAATCGGGAGCGGGGCAATACTTCACACCTCGTGTATTAATTGATGTGATGGTTCAATTAATTGACCCGAAAATTGGTGAGCGGTGTGCTGACCCTGCAGCTGGAACATTCGGTTTCATGATTGCTGCAGACCAATATTTAAAGAATCAAACAGATGATTACTTTGATATAGAACCACAAGAAGCCGAGTTCCAAAAGAAATAAGCCTTTGTAGGGATGGAACTTGTTAAAGATACGCATCGTCTGGCACTCATGAATGCGTTGCTTCATAATATCGAAGGACGGTTGGAACAAGGCGATACTTTATCGGGCAACGGGAAATGGATGAAGAACTTTGATGTTATTTTAACAAATCCGCCGTTCGGTACAAAAAAAGGCGGGGAACGGGTATCCCGTGACGATTTAACGTTTGAAACATCGAATAAACAGTTGAATTTCCTGCAGTTGATTTATAACGCTTTAAAAGATGATGGAAATGCAAGAGCAGCGGTTGTCTTGCCCGACAACGTGTTGTTCGAAAGTGGTATTGGCGCACAAATTCGTCGTGACTTGATGAACAAGTGTAATCTACACACGATTTTACGCTTACCAACAGGAATTTTTTATGCGCAAGGTGTAAAAACGAATGTCTTATTCTTTACAAGGGGAACAACAGACCAAGATAACACGAAAGATGTTTGGGTCTATGACCTTCGTACAAATATGACTTCATTTGGAAAACGTAATCAGCTAACAATGGCTCATTTTGAAAACTTCATGAAGGCTTATGTAGCTGAAGACCGTTCTAAGATAGAAGATGAGCGTTGGAATGTGTTTACACGAGAAGATATCGCAAAAAAAGATGATAGTTTAGATATTGGATTAATTGCAGATGAATCATTATCTTCATACGACAACTTGCCAGACCCAATTGCATCAGCAGAAGAAGCGATAGTGAAACTTCAGCAAGCAATGGATTTATTAGGTGAAGTAGTTGAGGAGTTACGTGCTGTTGAAGAGGATGGGGTGGTCAGAAAATGAGTAAGACACAAAAGACCATCGAAGAGTTGATGGAAGAAGTGGTAGTGCCACAAGAGGAACAACCTTATCAAGTGCCAGAGAATTGGATGTGGGTTAATTCAGGACACATATTGAACTTCATAGGTGGGGGTACACCTTCGAAGAGTAATAGTGATTATTGGAATGGAGATATTCCGTGGGCTACAGTAAAAGATATTAAGAATGGGTATTTATCATCTACAATAGATTATATTACGGTTGAAGGTTTGGAAAACAGTTCGGCTACTATGGCATCACCAAATGAACTCTTATTAATTACAAGAATGTCTCCTGGTAAGAGTGCAATAACAAAGATATCGACAACCATTAATCAAGATTTAAAAATAGTCAGACCAAAAATTGAAATACTGCCTTATTTTTTGTGGTTATTTTTTACAATGAATACCCCGTTAATTGAATCGATGTCAACAGGCTCTACTGTTAAAGGTATACAAGTAGAGAAACTTAAAAAAATCACTTTCCCACTGCCACCATTTAATGAACAAAAACGGATTGCTGAGAAAGTGGAGCGGCTTTTAAGTAAAGTTGAAGAAGCAAAGCAGTTGATTGAGGAAGCGAAGGAAACGTTTGACCTTCGTCGAGCGGCTATTTTGGATAAGGCGTTTCGTGGAGAGTTGACGAGGAAGTGGCGAGAAAAAAATGCTGATATTGATATTTTTGAGGTACAAGAACATTTAGATAGGTTAAGGGCCGATAAAGAATCAAGTCCGATTAAATCCAATACTTTGAATGTTAAGTCTGTTAATGAGGTTGATGAACCTTTTAATTTACCTAGAGGATGGAAATGGGCTAGATTAGGTGAACTATCGTACTATGTAACGAGTGGTTCTAGAGATTGGTCTAAATACTATGCTGATAACGGTTCGTATTTTATCAGAACCCAAGATATTAATAAAAATAAATTAAATTTAACAAATGTTGCGTATGTACTTCTTCCAGAGAAGGTAGAAGGTAAACGAAGCCTAGTAGAACCTTTTGATTTACTAACAACTATTACAGGAGCAAATGTCGGGAAATGTGCAATCGTTGAAGAAACAATTCCAGAAGCTTATGTTAGTCAATCAGTTGCACTTACTAAGTTAATAGATAAAAGCATGGCTAAATATGTTCACTTAAGCTTATTATCGACCTGTGGAGGTGGAGGTGAACTAGAAAACAGAGCATATGGAATTGGAAGACCAGTCTTAAGTTTAGAGGATGTTAAAAATATTAGATTACCAATTGCTCCATACAGAGAAAGACAGGTTATGGTTAATATGGTGAAGAAATTATTAGATATGGAAGAAACAACAGGAAATTTGCTTTTGATTGAGGAGAAATTAGACCAATTAAAAAATTCTATTTTATCTAAAGCTTTTCGTGGTAAACTTGGAACAAATGACCCAACTGAGGAAAATGCGATTGAATTACTAAAAGAAGTGCTACAAGAACAAGTGAAATAGTTGTAAGAGGGCATCCAAATTAATTGGATGTCTTTTATGGTTACATACATTCACAAACTGACAATCGGTAAATTTCCGACACGACCGATTTAGCATAGTAAAGTAATAAGAATTGCAGTGAAACCCTATATTAAGTTCGACAATGGTATTGATATCAAAGGAAAGATACTGCAGCCTTTATTATGTTGTTTTCGATAGGTTGTGTGTGTCAGAAGGTTACACTTTTTGTAACGTATTCTGTGAAACGGTAGAATAAGGCTTCAGAGAGTCTCATATGGTATATGATTTGTTTTTGATACGTATCATAACCGTGATTGACCTTTTGATACAACGGCGTTGCGATTAGAGTATCAAATAACAAGGTGGAATCAATTATGGACAACAAAGAATTTGGATACGTTAGAGTAAGCAGCAAAGACCAAAATGAAGCACGACAACTGAATAGTGTGTATGCTCCTGGAATTGATGAGCGTGATATTCATATCGATAAGCAAAGCGTGTAAGACTTCAATAGACCTCAATACCAAGCTTTGAAATTGCGTTTGCGAAAAGGAGATACGTTATACATCCATCCATCCATTAGATAGGCTAGGTCGTAACAAAGAGATGATTTTAAACGAGTGGAAAGATATCACACAGAACATCAAAGCACATATTGTTGTAGTTAATATGCCATTGTTGGATACACGGAAATACAATGACTCCATCGGTTCTTTCGTGGCTGACTTGGTGTTACAGGTATTATCGTGGGTTGCATCAGCATCGCAATAGGGACAGCATTCTTTGTTATCTCTCATGAAACCACTTCTTTAAATAAATACCTATACCTTTTAACATAGCAGATTTAAGTACAACTGTATTACCTCTTCAATAGGGTTTTTTTCTACTATATGAATGCTTGAACTGTACAGTATAAGCAAATATAATAGAAAGTAAGTCAATCGGTCAAAGTTCGGAAAGTGACCGTTATACATGAACGTAACGATAGCGATATATAAAGGATGGAGGCCGGATAGAGCAACGGCCTTCTAAGCCGTCGGTCGGGAGTTCGAATCTCTCCTGGGACGTATAAAAAACCTCAAGCCCTGACAATGGGTTTGAGGTTTTTTTGTATTTATTTTTTTATTTTACGAAACAAAAGTTCCGTATTTGATGAAAAATTGTAAAGTAATTTTAATATAAATGAAACTTAATGTAATATTTACCGTAATAAATATATGTATAAAGATACTTAAGGCGCCCTTGAGTGATAAATTATCTAATTTCTATCATGCATTTTGTCAATGAATGATAGAAAGACAGCAGGAGGAATTAGCTTTTGAAGTACGCATTTGCATATAAAAATCACAATATAGAAACGATCTTTTGCGGAAAAGACGAGCTGTTTGAGGAACTGAAACAATTTTTAATCACTCAATGCGGTTTAATCATTGTTGAGGTTTCAAGGGCTGATTACTATATGGAGCAGGAAATGAATCAGTGGAATGACCGTTATACCCTGTGAATAAGAAAAGAAACCGGCCGTGGGAGGCCGGTTTTTGTATCATCTGAATCCGCTCGGAGCGCTGAAGCCCCCGGCATGGCCGCTGAAACCGCCCCCGAGCGCGCCGGGATGCGCCCCGGCGCCGAGGCTTCCGCCGACGTCACTGAAGGATTGGCCGTAGTACCCGGTTGTATAAGGGTACGGAACGAATTGCTGCCCGGCGAATGACAGCGTGCTTTGCGGGGTCTGCTGTCCGTAGCCGGATGACGGGAATCCCTGCTGAAAAGAAGGGCCGCCTTGATATGGTGCTGTATGCATCGGGGCCGGAGGATAGTAAGACTGCGGCGGTAAGACCGGTAAAGGCGGAAATCCAGGAGGCAGGCCCTGCATGCCTGATAACATCTTATTCATGACATCACTCATTTCTTACGAGATAAGAACAGTGTATGCGTATGTCTGTATAAAGAGCCTGTTCAATCGAACGGAATATCTGACAAGCATGCCGGAAGGACAGAGAAAAATCGTGTAATAAAATGTGACATATTCGTATATGAACGGAAAAATTTCATGTAATCTTGAGAGATTAATAAAAAAATGATAAAAACTTTTAATATTTACAGATCCCTTTGTACCAGTAATGAAAGCGTATACAAAGTAGATTGATTAATCTAAATTGTCTAATAATTATAAAAATGCTGTTGACACTGTCTGCAAACGGGCGTAATATGAGTTCAAACAAAAATAAATAAATGATTCACGCTAAAAAGAAAAATCATAAAACACTGAAAAAACAAACAAATGAAGGTTCTTTTTTAATAAAAGAGCTGCCATAATAAAAAGCGCAGAAGAGGATAAGTAGCTTTGCTGAAGTTTTTCACAGAGAGCCGGTAACGCTGAGAGCCGGTAAAACAAATCAAAGTGAACTCCCCTCAGAGTGCCGGTCTGAAATGTAAAGAGTAGGACTCGGCCGAGTGAACGCAATGTTTACTCGTTATCAAAACGGATAATCATTATCCATGAGACGGTCTGCATATGACCGTAAACAAGGGTGGTACCGCGGAGAGCAAAGCCTTTTCGCCCCTTTTGGCTATCGCATGAAATGCTTGGCTGAATGTGGGTGGGAAGGCTTTTTTATTTGCGTCAGCCGGCGCTGCGTTTTATGAATTGGATTTTAGAAGGGAACATTGAAAAGGAGGAACTGAAAATGGGCACAAATGTACAGGCGGATTCTTTGTCTGCCGATTGTACAAAAACAATGAACGGGGCTCTGATGCTGATTGAATCATTAAAGAAAGAAAATGTCGAGATGATCTTCGGCTATCCGGGGGGAGCCGTCCTTCCGATTTACGATAAACTGTATCAATCAGGATTGGTTCACATCCTGCCCCGCCACGAGCAAGGCGCGATTCATGCGGCAGAAGGGTATGCGAGAGTCTCCGGAAAGCCGGGGGTTGTGATTGCTACCTCCGGACCCGGAGCGACAAATTTAGTTACCGGTCTTGCGGATGCGATGATTGATTCACTGCCGCTCGTAGTGTTTACCGGTCAGGTGGCCACTTCGGTCATCGGCAGCGACGCTTTCCAGGAAGCCGACATTTTAGGAATTACGATGCCGATTACGAAACACAGCTACCAAGTCCGCCGTCCGGAAGATCTCCCCCGTGTGATTAAAGAGGCGTTCCATATCGCCACGACGGGAAGACCGGGCCCGGTATTAATTGATATACCGAAGGATGTCGCAGCATTTGAAGGAGAATTCAGATATGATCACGAGATCAATCTTCCGGGTTATCAGCCGGTAAAAGAGCCTAACTATCTGCAGATCCGAAAGCTCGTGGAAGCTGTCAGCAGTGCGAAAAAGCCGGTTATTTTAGCCGGAGCGGGTGTTTTGCACGGTAAAGCTTCAGAAGATTTAAAAAATTATGCCGAACAGCAGCAAATTCCGGTAGCGCACACGCTTCTCGGTCTGGGCGGTTTCCCGGCAGACCATCCTCTTTTTCTGGGAATGGCGGGGATGCACGGCACATACACAGCGAATATGGCGCTTTACCACTGTGACTTGCTGATCAGCATCGGAGCGCGGTTTGATGACCGCGTGACCGGAAATCTGAAGCATTTTGCAAAATCGGCCAAAGTAGCGCATATCGATATTGATCCTGCTGAAATCGGAAAAATTATTGAAACGCAAATTCCGGTGGTCGGCGACAGTAAAATCGTCCTTCAGGAATTATTGAAGCAAAACGGAAAACAGGGACAGACAGAGGAATGGAAACAGCAGCTTTCAGAATGGAAAGAAGAATATCCGCTTTGGTATACAGACAACAGAGAAGAGGGCTTGAAACCTCAAAAGCTGATTGAGTATATTCACCAATTCACAAACGGTGAGGCGATTGTGGCGACGGATGTCGGCCAGCACCAGATGTGGGCGGCTCAGTTTTATCCTTTCCGAAAGGCTGATAAGTGGGTTACCTCGGGGGGACTCGGCACAATGGGCTTCGGCCTTCCGGCGGCTATCGGAGCGCAGCTGGCCGATCGTAACGCCACGGTCGTTGCCATCCTCGGAGACGGCGGTTTTCAGATGACCCTTCAGGAATTAGATGTCATCCGGCAGCTGAATCTTCCTGTCAAAGTGGTTATCTTGAACAACGAATGTCTGGGCATGGTCAGACAGTGGCAGGAAATCTTCTATGAAGAGCGCTATTCTGAATCCAAATTCTCGGCGCAGCCTGACTTTGTCAAATTGTCAGAAGCCTACGGCATTAAAGGCGTCCGGATTTCATCGGAGGAAGAGGCGGAAGAAGAGCTTAAAAAGGTGCTTTCATCAAAAGAACCGGCCGTTATTGACGTCCGGGTCGCCAAAAGCGAGAAAGTATTCCCGATGATTGCGCCGGGTAAAGGACTTCATGAAATGGTGGGGGTGAAACCTTGAAACGCATTATCACATTAACGGTGGTCAACCGCTCGGGAGTATTAAACCGGATCACCGGCCTGTTTACAAAAAGACACTATAATATCGAAAGCATCACTGTAGGCCACACGGAAACAAGCGGTGTTTCAAGGATTACATTCGTCGTCCATGTGGAAGGCGAAAATGACGTAGAGCAGCTGACAAAGCAGCTTAACAAACAAATTGACGTCCTGAAAGTGACGGATATTACAAACCAATCGATTGTACAGCGTGAGCTGGCATTAATCAAAGTTGTTTCCGCACCGTCGGCCAGAACGGAAATCAATGGAATCATTGAGCCGTTCAGAGCTTCCGTCGTTGATGTCTCAAGAGACAGCGTCGTCGTTCAGGTTACCGGCGAATCTAATAAAATCGAAGCGCTCATAGAGCTTCTCAAACCTTACGGCATTAAAGAAATCGCGAGAACGGGCACAACGGCTTTTGCGAGGGGAACCCAGCAGAAGACGTCATCCAATAAAACAATTTCAATTGTATAACACAAAAAAGGGAGAGATTAAAATGGTAAAAGTATATTATAACGGTGATATCAAAGAGAACGTATTGGCAGGTAAAAAAGTAGCGATTATCGGTTACGGTTCACAAGGTCACGCACATGCGCTGAACTTAAAAGAAAGCGGAATTGATGTCATTGTCGGCGTCAGACAAGGAAAATCATTTACACAGGCCCAAGAAGACGGTCATAAAGTCTTTTCAGTAAGAGAAGCGGCTGCCCAGGCTGATATCATTATGGTTCTTCTTCCGGATGAACAGCAGCAAAAAGTATATGAAGCTGAAATCAAAGATGAATTGACGGCGGGCAAGTCATTAGTATTCGCACACGGATTTAACGTCCATTTCCATCAGATCGTGCCTCCTGCTGATGTGGATGTATTCCTTGTCGCCCCTAAAGGACCGGGACACCTTGTCAGAAGAACATATGAACAAGGCGCGGGCGTACCGGCATTGTTTGCCATCTACCAGGATGTATCAGGCGAAGCGAAAGATACGGCTCTTGCTTATGCAAAAGGAATCGGCGGAGCGCGTGCGGGGGTTCTTGAAACAACATTTAAGGAAGAAACGGAAACGGATTTGTTCGGTGAGCAGGCTGTTCTGTGCGGAGGTTTAACGGCGCTTGTCAAAGCGGGTTTTGAAACGCTGACAGAAGCCGGCTACCAGCCTGAACTCGCATACTTCGAGTGTCTGCACGAACTGAAGCTGATCGTAGACTTGATGTATGAAGAAGGATTGGCGGGCATGAGATACTCTATCTCCGATACGGCTCAATGGGGAGATTTTGTCTCAGGGCCGCGCGTAGTCGATGCGAAGGTAAAAGAATCGATGAAACAAGTATTAACGGATATTCAAAACGGTACATTCGCGAAAGAATGGATCGTGGAAAACCAAGTGAACCGTCCTCGTTTCAATGCGATCAATGCAAGTGAAAACGAGCATCAGATTGAAAAGGTCGGCAGACAGCTTCGTGAAATGATGCCGTTTGTCAAACAAGGCAAAAAGAAGGAAGCGGTGGTCTCCGTTGCGCAAAATTAATGTTTTCGACACGACCCTTCGTGACGGTGAACAATCCCCCGGGGTCAACCTCAATTCCCGGGAGAAACTGGCGATAGCCAAGCAGCTTGAAAGACTCGGGGTGGACATTATTGAAGCGGGATTTCCCGCTTCATCCCGAGGTGATTTTTTAGCCGTGCAGGAAATCGCAAGAACGATTAAAAATTGTTCGGTAACAGGGCTTGCCCGATCTGTCAAAAGTGACATCGACGCAGCCTGGGAAGCGCTGAAAGACGGGGCCAGCCCGCGGATTCACATCTTTATCGCCACTTCTGACATTCATCTGAAGCATAAGCTGAAAATGACGCGGGAAGAGGTTAAGGAAAAAGCGGTTGAAATGGTGAAGTATGCAAAAGAACGCTTTCCGATCGTTCAATGGTCAGCAGAAGACGCATGCCGCACCGAACTTCCGTTTCTGGCTGAAATCGTTGAAGAAGTGATTGATGCCGGCGCGAGCGTCATCAACCTGCCGGACACTGTAGGTTACCTGACGCCGGCTGAATACGGAAACATCTTTAAATATATGAAGGAACACGTTCCGAATATCAACCGGGTAAAGCTTTCAGCCCATTGCCACGATGATCTCGGAATGGCGGTTGCCAACTCACTTTCGGCAATTGAGAACGGCGCTGATCAAATTGAATGCGCCATTAACGGCATAGGAGAAAGAGCCGGGAACGCCGCGCTAGAGGAAATCGCCGTTGCGCTTCATGTCAGAAATGACGCGCATCAAGCCGATTCATCTCTTAATCTTCATGAATTGAAGCGGACGAGTGATCTTGTCAGCAAACTGACGGGCATGGCCGTTCCCCGCAATAAAGCAATCGTCGGAGATAACGCTTTCGCACATGAGTCCGGCATTCACCAAGACGGTTTCCTGAAAGAAAAATCAACATATGAAATCATTTCACCGGAACTTGTCGGCGTGACTGCTGATGCGCTGGTACTCGGAAAGCATTCCGGGCGCCACGCGTTCAAAGACCGCCTGAATACGCTTGGATTCCAGTTTGATAGTGATGAAATCAATAAATATTTTACGATGTTTAAAGAACTGACCGAAAAGAAAAAAGAAATCACCGATGATGACTTGATTTCTCTTATTTTAGAAGAAAAAGTGACAGACAAAAAAATCGGCTATGAATTTTTGTCTCTGCAAGTGCATTACGGGACGTCTCAGGTGCCGACTGCAACAGTCTCTTTGAAAAATCAGGAAAACGAACAGCTGATTCAAGAGGCGGCAACGGGGGCGGGCAGCGTAGAAGCCGTTTATAATACGCTCGGGCGCTGCATCGATAAAAATATTGAACTGACAGACTACCGCATCCAATCCAACCGGAAAGGCGAAGACGCGCTGGCTCAAGTTTTTGTCAGAGTGACCGTGAACGGAAAAGAAACATCAGGGCGGGGAATCGCGCAGGATGTTCTGGAAGCTTCTGCTAAAGCTTATCTGAACGCCGTGAACCGGCAGCTGGTGCTGGATTGCAATTTAGACGGATTAAAGAGACAGACTGCGGTCGGCTCGTAATAGAAAGGAGAACGTTTGATTTGAAAAAACGCATTGCTTTGCTGCCCGGTGACGGAATCGGACCGGAAGTGGCGGAATCAGCGGCAGATGTATTGAAAAGCGTTGCCGAACAATTCGGACATGAATTTGAATTTGAAAACGGACTGATCGGGGGAGCGGCCATTGACGCCCATCAAAACCCCCTTCCTGAGGAGACGGTGGCTCTTTGTGAAAGATCCGACGCCATCCTGCTCGGGGCAGTCGGCGGGCCGAAATGGGACCAAAATCCTCCGGATCTCAGACCGGAAAAAGGCCTGCTCGGCATCAGAAAAAAACTCGGCCTGTTTGCCAATCTGCGTCCCGTGACCGTATTTGAAAGCTTGTCTGAGGCGTCTCCGCTGAAAAAAGAATATATCAGCGGCGTCGACTTTGTAATCGTCAGGGAACTGACGGGCGGCCTCTACTTCGGAGAACCGAGCAGACAGTATGTCAATGAAGCGGGAGAAAAGGAAGCGGTCGATACCCTTTTTTATAAGAAAGAAGAAATCGCACGCGTTGTCAGAGAAGCCTTTAAGATGGCTGCCGGCAGAAAAGGAAAAGTGACGTCCGTTGATAAGGCGAATGTGCTTTCTTCAAGCAGGCTGTGGCGTGAAACAGCGGATGAAATCGCAAAAGAATTTCCTGATGTGACGCTTGAACATATGCTTGTCGATAATGCCGCGATGCAGCTCATCTACGCTCCGAGCCAGTTTGACGTCATCGTAACTGAGAATATGTTCGGCGATATTTTAAGCGATGAAGCCTCCATGCTGACAGGCTCGCTCGGCATGCTGCCGTCAGCCAGTTTATCAAGTTCAGGTCTTCACTTGTTTGAACCCGTGCATGGATCTGCGCCTGACATCGCCGGTAAAGGGATGGCCAATCCGTTTGCGGCGATTTTATCAGCGGCGATGCTTTTGAGAACATCTTTCGGGCTTGAAAACGAAGCGCAGGCGGTGGAAAAAGCGGTCGCAAAGGTGCTTGCAGATGGCAGCCGTACACGTGATATCGCCCGGGACGGCCAATATGCCGGAACGCATGACATTACTGAAAAAGTAAAAGCCGCATTAGCCGGCTCGAATACAAAATCTATAGTGTGACGCTTTAAAGAAAGCGGTCTTAGTTCATAGGTAGAGGGAGGAAACAAAGATGATGCCTCGAACAATCATCGAAAAGATTTGGGATCGGCATATTGTAAAAAGCGGTGAAGGAAAACCCGACCTTCTCTATATTGATCTGCACCTCATTCATGAGGTGACGTCTCCTCAGGCGTTTGAAGGGTTAAGGCAGAAGGGGAGAAAGGTCAGACGGCCGCAGAACACATTCGCGACGATGGACCACAATATTCCGACCGTCAACCGTTTTGACATTAAAGATGAAGTCGCAAAGCGCCAAGTAACCGCGCTTGAACGGAATTGTGAGGAGTTCGGCGTCCGTCTTGCGGATCTTCACAGCGCAGACCAGGGAATCGTTCACGTGGTCGGGCCTGAGCTTGGTCTGACACTGCCGGGAAAAACGATCGTTTGCGGAGACAGCCATACATCGACTCACGGCGCATTCGGAGCGCTTGCCTTCGGTATCGGCACAAGTGAGGTGGAACATGTTCTTTCCACTCAGACATTATGGCAGCAGCGGCCGAAAACGCTGGAAATCCGCGTTGACGGAACGCTCCAAAAAGGAGTGACCGCGAAGGATGTCATCTTGTCGGTCATCGGAAAATACGGGGTGAAATTCGGTACCGGATATGTCATTGAATACACCGGGGAAGTATTCAGAAACATGTCTATGGACGAACGCATGACGGTCTGCAATATGTCAATAGAAGCGGGAGCCCGGGCGGGACTGATCGCTCCGGATGACACGACGATTGAATATTGTAAAAACCGTAAATACGCGCCAAAAGGCGAGGAATTTGAAAAAGCCGCCGCAGAATGGAAAGCGTTAAAAACCGATCCGGGCGCCGTATACGATCATTCCATCGTACTAGACGGCAGCGAGATTTCTCCAATGGTAACATGGGGCGTCAATCCCGGCATGGTTCTTCCGGTCGATGCCCAAATACCGGCGCCGGAAACGATTGATTCTGAAGACGGTAAAAAAGAAGCCATCCGCGCGTACGAATACATGGGAATCGCACCGAATCAAAAAATTGAAGATATTAAAGTCGAGCATGTGTTTATCGGCTCCTGTACAAATTCGCGGATGACCGATCTTCGCCAGGCTGCGGATATGATCAAAGGCCGAAAAGTCGCTGACAGCGTCAGAGCCATTGTGGTGCCGGGTTCTCAAAGCGTGAAACAGCAGGCTGAAGAAGAAGGGCTGCACCGCGTGTTTCTCGAGGCCGGATTTGAATGGAGAGAATCAGGCTGCAGCATGTGCCTCAGTATGAACAATGATGTCGTGCCTGAAGGGGAACGATGCGCTTCCACTTCCAACCGCAACTTCGAAGGCAGACAGGGAAAAGGCGCGAGAACACACCTTGTCAGTCCGGCGATGGCGGCAATGGCAGCCATTCACGGGCATTTCGTCGATGTAAGAAAGTTTTATCAAGAAAAAACAGTTGTGTAAGGAGTGCGCGAAAAGATGGAACCTTTAAAAACACATACGGGAAAAGCGGCCGTCTTAAACCGGATCAACGTCGATACGGACCAGATTATTCCGAAACAGTTTTTGAAAAGAATTGAAAGAACAGGATACGGCAGATTCGCGTTTTTTGATTGGAGATACCTTGAGAACGGTGAGCCTGATCCTGAATTTGAATTAAACCGCAAAGTCTATGAAGGCGCGTCCATATTAATTGCCGGAGAGAATTTCGGCTGCGGATCATCCCGTGAGCACGCTCCTTGGGCGCTGGATGATTACGGCTTCAAAATCATCATTGCTCCGTCATTTGCCGATATTTTTCATCAAAACTGTTTTAAAAATGGTATGCTTCCCATCCGTATGCCGTATGATCAGTGGAAAAAACTCGCCGGTCAATATGAAAATCAGTCTCTTAACATGACGGTTGATTTGGAAAACCAGCTCATTCACGACAGTGAAGGCAAAGAGATTTCATTTGAAGTCGATCCGCACTGGAAGGAAATGCTGATAAACGGCTATGATGAAATTTCATTAACGCTTCTGCTGGAAGACGACATACAGCAGTTTGAATCGAAAAGAAGTTCATGGCTTCAAGCCTGAAAAAAGCCGCCCGGCATCTGTCCGGCGGCTTTTTGTACCGTGCGCACCATCCTTTCTTGTGTTTCATGACGCGTGTTGATACACTTGAACAAAATAGCGCCTGAAAGGAAATAAAGTATGACGCATGACAAGAAAAAAGCTGATATCATTCCTTTCCCCCGTCTGAAAGAACGCTTGGTTGATAAAGGGATGGCCGCCATGAAGGACAAACAGTATGAGGAGGCCCTCGAACTGTTTTCAGAGGCGGTAAGCCATGGCGATACCGAGTCCGACGTACATTTAGGCATGGCGATTTGTTTTCTGGAACTCGGGGAATTGGAAGAAGCAAAACAAGTTTGCGAGAAAATGCTGAATGAAGGGTACGGCCATTATTTCACCGTGCTGCAGGTGTACATGACCATTTTAATTCAGCTGAAACAATATGAAGAAGTCAAAAGCACAATTGAAGCTGTGCTGGAAGAAAACCAGCTGCCCGCAGAAAGTGCGGAGCAATTCTACCGGCTGCTCGAATTCAGCCGCAAAATGACCGATCCCGACCAGCAGGATGAAGCGTGGGAGGAGGAATACGAGGACATTCTTGATGCGGAAAAAGTGCTGAACAGCCCCGCTGAACAAATGAATCTGATTCATTCTCTCAAAGACCGCAATATTGCAAAATACACGGGTCTCTTAAAAACGATTCTTCAAGATCCGGGCGCGCATCCTCTTATCAAGACGATGATTTTGACGCTGATGGCGGACCATGACTACAGCAAGCCGGTCCATATTACAAAATTCGGCGATTCAATGACCGCGGTTCCGAGTGAAACGGTTCAGCCTGATGCGGCTCCGATTTTGCATCGCGTTCTCCGGGTGCTTGATGAAACGCTCGGCAATGAAAACCCTACATTATACGCTGCCGTCGAGGAGCTGTGGAGAAGGCATCTGTACGTCCTGCACCCTTTTATGCCGAAGTTTTTGAACGCAGATTTATGGGCGGCGGCGCTTCATAAGGTCGGTTACGAGATGCACGGCATTGACATTGAGCCGGAGGAACTTCATATGATGTACGAGTTTGACAGCCGCGAACTCGAAGAAGCCTGCACGATGATTAAGGATATTGAAGAAATTTCTTATTTGTAAATCACGCCATATAGTTGAAAGCGGTAGGCGTTATGTTATAATATAGTGGTTGTATTTATGTATAGCGGTTTAACTGAAATGAGAATTACGGTTGGACAGGCTGCCAGTTCATTACATAATGATTCTGATTCAAAGCGGTTTTTTCTTTGACAAAGCCGCGGATTGCTTTAGAATGGAAGACCGACACAACCTGAATAGATTTTTGGAGGGAAACACATGTCTGTAAAATGGGAAAAACAAGAAGGCAACGAAGGCGTATTAACGGTTGAAGTTGATGCCGATACGTTCAAAACAGCTCTTGATGATGCATTTAAAAAAGTAGTAAAACAGGTTTCTATTCCTGGATTCCGCAAAGGGAAAGTTCCCCGCGGTTTATTCGAACAGCGTTTCGGCGTTGAAGCTCTTTACCAGGATGCTTTAGATATTTTACTTCCTGTAGAATACCCTAAAGCGGTTGAAGAAGCCGGCATTGAGCCTGTAGACCGCCCTGAAATCGATGTTGAAAAAATCGAAAAAGGCGAAAGCTTGATTTTCACTGCAAAAGTGACTGTAAAACCGGAAGTGAAACTTGGCGACTACAAAGGCTTAGGAATCGAAAAAGATGACACTGCCGTTACTGACGAAGATGTACAAAACGAACTTAAAGCGCTTCAAGAGCGTCAGGCTGAGCTTGTCGTGAAAGAAGAAGGCGCTGTTGAAAACGGCGATACAGTCGTTCTTGACTTCGAAGGTTTCGTTGACGGCGAAGCGTTTGAAGGCGGAAAAGCTGAGAACTACTCACTTGAAGTAGGATCAGGTTCATTCATCCCGGGCTTCGAAGAGCAGTTAACAGGCCTTGAAGCAGGCGCTGAAAAGGATGTTGAAGTAACATTCCCTGAAGAGTACCACGCTGAAGAGCTTGCCGGAAAACCAGCTGTTTTCAAAGTGAAAATTCATGAAATCAAAGCGAAAGAGCTTCCTGAGCTTAACGACGAATTCGCAAAAGACATTGACGAAGAAGTTGAAACGCTTGCTGAATTAACTGAGAAAACAAAAAAACGCCTTGAAGAAGCAAAAGAAAACGAAGCTGACGCTAAATTGCGTGAAGAGCTTGTTCTGAAAGCATCTGAAAACGCTGAAGCTGATGTTCCTCAAGCGATGATCGACACTGAGCTTGACCGCATGCTGAAAGAATTCGAACAGCGTCTGCAAATGCAAGGCATGAACCTTGAGCTTTACACTCAATTCTCAGGCCAAGACGAAAACGCGTTAAAAGAGCAAATGAAAGAAGATGCCGCAAAACGCGTAAAATCAAACCTGACTCTTGAAGCGATCGCTCAAGCAGAAAACCTTGAAGTAACGGACGAAGAAGTTGAAGCTGAGCTGACTAAAATGGCTGAAGCTTACAACATGCCGGTTGAAAACATCAAGCAGGCAATCGGTTCAACTGACGCGATGAAAGAAGATTTAAAAGTTCGAAAAGCAATTGATTTTCTTGTAGAAAACCGTTAATATGGTTCATAATAATAGACATAATAAAACAGGGCGCGATTAATTCGTGCCTTGTTTTGTACAATTATGATATAACTCTTTTTCTTGGGGCAAGATAGTCATTGCCGGGCTGTTTTTCGTCATACATATAGAATGTGCAAGTGCGAAACACATTGTTACCGTCTTACTGGAAAGTATGGTAAAATGCAATACATACTCGATCGTAGCAAGAACCGTTTTCTTTTGCCCTTCAGGTAAAAGAAAAAGTGAGACAAGATTAAGGGGTGAAAGAATGTTTAAATTCAACGAGGAAAAAGGACAATTGAAATGCTCGTTCTGCGGAAAAACGCAAGATCAGGTTCGTAAGCTGGTTGCAGGACCGGGTGTATATATATGCGACGAATGTATTGAGCTCTGTACAGAAATCGTAGAAGAAGAGCTTGGTACAGAAGAAGAAGTCGAATTTAAAGACGTTCCGAAGCCGCAGGAAATCCGTGAGATTCTGAATGAATATGTCATCGGACAGGATCAGGCGAAGAAATCACTTGCGGTTGCGGTATACAACCATTACAAACGCATCAACTCCAACAGTAAAGTGGATGATGTCGAGCTTTCTAAAAGTAATATTTCTTTAATCGGACCGACTGGAAGCGGGAAAACACTTCTTGCCCAGACGCTTGCGCGTATTCTGAACGTGCCGTTTGCGATTGCGGACGCTACATCTCTGACTGAAGCCGGATATGTCGGTGAGGACGTAGAAAACATCCTCCTCAAGCTGATTCAGGCAGCAGACTATGATGTGGAAAAAGCAGAAAAAGGCATTATTTATATCGATGAAATCGATAAAGTAGCGCGAAAATCTGAAAACCCGTCCATTACACGCGACGTATCAGGCGAAGGCGTTCAGCAGGCGCTGCTGAAAATTCTTGAAGGAACGGTTGCAAGCGTGCCGCCTCAAGGAGGACGCAAACATCCTCATCAGGAATTCATCCAGATCGATACGACGAACATCCTGTTCATTTGCGGCGGTGCATTTGACGGCATCGAACAAATCATCAAACGCCGTCTCGGACAAAAAGTCATCGGCTTCGGCTCTGATAATAAAGCGGCAGACCTGGAAAAAGAAGAACTGCTTTCTAAAGTGCTTCCGGAAGACTTGCTCCGTTTCGGTCTGATTCCTGAATTCATCGGCCGTCTTCCTGTCATTGCAAGCCTTGAGCAGCTTGACGAAACGGCACTGGTTGAAATTCTGACTAAACCGAAAAACGCACTCGTCAAACAATACAAGAAAATGTTAGAACTTGATGATGTCGAGCTTGAATTTGAAGACGAGGCATTATCTGAAATTGCGAAAAAAGCGATCGAGCGTAAAACAGGCGCACGCGGCCTGCGTTCTATCATTGAAGGCATCATGCTTGACGTCATGTTTGATCTGCCGTCCCGCGATGATATTGAAAAATGTGTCATTACCGGAGCGACAGTCGCAGACGGTGAAGCACCGCGTCTTGTATTAAAAGACGGCACAGTTGTCGGCCAAGATAAAACATCAGCATAACATGACAAAACCTCCTGACTCGAATTGATCAGGAGGTTTTTTTTCTTGTCCTGACCCTTCTGAAAATGTTTATTCCGGGCTTTGCTGGGAGATACTAGCGGACAGAGGAATGAATTGGATACATAAATCGTTTTTTCAGGAGGGACCAGTATGAGTTGGACAGGGATCGCATTATTTGTACAGCTGTTTTTCGGGATAGTCATCGGATTATATTTTTGGAATCTGCTCAAAAACCAGCGTACACAAAAAGTGACGATAGATAAAGAATCAAAAAAAGAAATGGAACAGCTGCGCAAAATGCGCGCCATCAGTTTATCAGAACCTTTATCAGAAAAGGTGCGGCCGAAAAGCTTTCAGGACATTGTCGGCCAGGAAGACGGAATTAAAGCGTTAAAAGCAGCGCTTTGCGGACCGAACCCGCAGCACGTCATTATTTACGGTCCTCCGGGAGTCGGTAAAACGGCTGCGGCGCGGCTGGTATTGGAAGAAGCGAAAAAACATAAACAGTCACCGTTTCAAAAGCAGGCTGTATTTGTTGAACTTGATGCGACGACCGCGCGGTTTGATGAACGGGGGATTGCCGATCCGCTTATCGGTTCAGTGCATGATCCGATTTATCAGGGAGCGGGTGCGATGGGCCAAGCAGGCATTCCGCAGCCGAAACAGGGGGCTGTGACCCATGCTCACGGCGGGGTATTGTTTATTGATGAAATCGGCGAGCTTCACCCGATTCAGATGAATAAAATGCTGAAGGTGCTTGAAGATCGAAAAGTATTTTTAGACAGTGCGTATTACAGTGAAGAAAATACGCAAATACCGAATCACATTCATGATATTTTTCAAAATGGGCTTCCGGCAGATTTCCGTTTGATCGGAGCGACAACGAGAATGCCGAATGAAATTCCGCCGGCCATCCGTTCGCGCTGTCTTGAAGTATTTTTCCGCGAGCTGGAAAAGGATGAACTTAAAATCGTTGCGAAAAAAGCAGCCGACAAAATTCAGAAAGAGATTTCTGACGAAGCTCTCAGTGTGCTGACCACATATACGAGAAACGGACGTGAAGCCGTCAATATGATCCAGATCGCCGCCGGCATGGCGGTGACTGAGGACAGAAAAGAAATTACGACAGAAGATATAGAATGGGTTGTTCATTCCAGTCAGCTTACACCTAAAAATGAGCAGAAAATCGCCGATGAACCGCAAGTCGGCATCGTGAACGGACTTGCCGTCTACGGGCCGAACAGCGGCGCATTGCTGGAAATCGAAGTGAATGTCACACCTGCGCAGGACAAAGGAAGCCTGAATATCACGGGAATTGCAGAGGAAGAAAGCATCGGCAGCCAATCGAAGTCGATCCGCCGCAAAAGCATGGCGAAGGGATCTGTGGAAAATGTTCTGACGGTTCTCCGCACAATGGGCATCAAACCTTCAGACTATGATATTCACGTCAATTTTCCGGGCGGAGGCCCGATTGACGGACCTTCAGCAGGTATCGCGATGGCTGCGGGGATTTTTTCCGCGATTCACCGCATCCCGATCGACCATACGGTGGCGATGACGGGAGAAATCAGCCTGACGGGGCTTGTCAAACCGATCGGCGGCGTCATTCCGAAAATTAAAGCCGCAAAACAGGCCGGAGCAAAAACGGTCATTATCCCATATGAAAATCAGCAGTCCATTCTGAAACGAATAGACGGAATCACCATTAAAGCGGTAAAAACGTTCCAGGAAGTGCTGGACGTCATATTGGTTGACCCTCCTTCAGAACAAAAACCGTTTGATATCCAAATGAATAAAGAATCCGTATAAACCCCATTTTTATAATGGGGTTTTTTTATGGAGGACATCTTTTCCTTTTTCAGAACAGAAAGAAAGGGTATACTACGAAGAGACTGTTTTATATACAGGGCAGGCGGATAAGCCGATTTGCCCGATCCCGGAATTGTACAACGATGAAAAAGTTGTATTATAATGGTTCATACTAAAGTCACGGAGGTGTCAGTCACATGGCAGAAGATACAAAACGCAGCATCCCGCTCCTCCCTTTAAGAGGCTTATTGGTATACCCGACAATGGTTTTACATTTAGATGTAGGCCGTGACAAGTCGGTTCAGGCTCTTGAACAGGCAATGATGCATGATCATATGATTTTTTTAGCCACTCAGCAGGATATTTCGATAGACGAACCGGGTGAAGAGGATATTTTCGCCGTCGGCACTTATACAAAAATTAAACAGATGCTGAAGCTGCCCAACGGTACGATCAGAGTGCTTGTAGAAGGAATTCAGCGGGCGCAGATCCTTGAATACACCGAACTCGAAGATTATACTTCGGTCGATATACAGCTGATGCATGAGGATGATTCAAAAGACGTGGAAGACGAAGCGCTTATGCGGACGCTGCTGGACCATTTTGACCAGTACATAAAAATTTCTAAAAAAATCTCCGCAGAAACGTATGCGGCTGTGACTGATATTGAAGAGCCCGGCAGAATGGCGGATATCGTCGCTTCTCATCTCCCGCTAAAATTAAAGGACAAGCAGGACATTTTAGAAACGGCGGATATTAAAGAACGTCTGAATAAGGTCATCCGTTCCATTCATAATGAAAAAGAAGTGCTGGAGATTGAGAAAAAAATCGGTCAGCGCGTCAAACGTTCGATGGAACGCACTCAAAAGGAATACTACTTGCGTGAACAGATGAAAGCCATTCAGAAGGAGCTTGGCGACAAAGAAGGAAAAACCGGCGAAGTTCAGTCGCTCACGGAAAAGATAGAAGAAGCAGGCATGCCTGAGCGTGTCAAAGAAACGGCGCTTAAGGAATTAAGCCGTTACGAAAAAGTGCCGTCAAGCTCAGCGGAAAGCTCTGTTATCCGCAACTATATTGACTGGCTCATCGCCCTTCCGTGGTCGGATGAAACAGAAGATAAACTTGATATTAAAAAAGCCGGGGAAATCTTAGATAAAGAGCACCACGGCTTAGAGAAAGTGAAAGAGCGGATTTTGGAGTATTTGGCCGTGAAACAGCTGACGAAAACGCTGAAAGGGCCGATTCTTTGTCTGGCCGGACCTCCGGGAGTCGGTAAAACATCTCTTGCAAAATCAATCAGTACGAGCATGGGGCGCCGTTTTGTGAGAATTTCACTGGGCGGAGTGCGCGATGAGTCTGAAATCCGCGGGCACCGGCGTACATACGTCGGAGCGATGCCGGGCCGTATTATACAGGGGATGAAAAAAGCCGGTAAACAAAATCCGGTCTTTCTCCTGGATGAGATCGACAAAATGTCGTCTGATTTCAGAGGCGATCCGTCTTCGGCGATGCTTGAGGTGCTGGATCCGGAACAAAACAGCACATTCAGCGACCACTATATTGAAGAGACGTTCGATTTATCGAAAGTGCTGTTTATCGCGACTGCGAATAACCTTGCTTCCATCCCGGGCCCTCTCAGAGACAGAATGGAGATTATCAGCCTGTCAGGCTATACTGAAAACGAAAAGCTGGAGATCGTGAAGGACCACCTGCTTCCGAAACAAATCAAAGAGCACGGGCTCACAAAGAGCAACCTGCAGATTCGGGACCAGGCGATTACGGACATCATCCGCTACTACACGAGGGAAGCCGGCGTGAGAACGCTTGAACGCCAGATTGCTGCCATTTGCCGAAAGGCTGCAAAAGCCATTGTGTCTGAGGAGAGAAAACGCATTACCGTTACAGAGAAAAATCTGGCCGACTATCTCGGAAAACGGATATTCAGATACGGACAGGCGGAAACCGAAGATCAAATCGGGGTTGTCACGGGGCTCGCGTATACGACGGTCGGCGGAGATACGCTGTCAATCGAAGTGTCATTGTCACCGGGAAAAGGAAAGCTGATTCTGACCGGGAAGCTTGGAGATGTCATGCGGGAATCAGCGCAGGCCGCTTTCAGTTATGTCCGCTCGAAAGCGGAACAGTTCGGAATCGACCCGAAATTCCATGAGAAGTATGACATTCATATCCATGTCCCTGAAGGAGCGGTGCCGAAAGACGGCCCTTCTGCCGGAATTACGATGGCCACGGCGCTCGTTTCAGCATTAACGGACCGTGCGGTAAAACGCGAAGTCGGTATGACGGGAGAAATCACGCTGCGGGGCCGCGTGCTTCCGATCGGCGGACTGAAAGAAAAGGCGCTCGGCGCGCACAGAGCGGGCCTGACCACTATTATTGCGCCTAAAGATAACGAAAAAGATATAGAGGATATTCCAGAAAGCGTCAGAGAAGGACTGAAGTTTATATTCGTTTCTCACCTGGATGACGTTTTGGAACATGCCTTAGTAGGAGAGAAGAAATGAAAGTCACAAAGTCAGAAATCGTGATCAGCGCGGTCAAACCCGAACAGTACCCTGATGGGGGGCTTCCGGAAATCGCGCTGGCGGGAAGATCAAATGTAGGAAAGTCATCTTTTATCAATTCATTAATCAATCGGAAAAACTTGGCCAGAACGTCATCAAAACCGGGGAAAACACAGACCCTAAACTTTTACATCATCAATGATGAATTGCATTTTGTCGACGTTCCCGGGTACGGATTTGCGAAAGTTTCCAAAAGCGAGCGGGAAGCATGGGGGAGAATGATTGAAACCTATATGACGACCCGCGAAGAGCTGAAAGCCTGCGTGCAGATTGTCGACCTCAGGCACGCGCCGTCTGCTGAAGACGTGAACATGTATGAATTCCTGAAGTATTACGGCATTCCCGTCATCGTTATCGCGACAAAAGCGGATAAGATCCCAAAAGGAAAATGGGACAAGCACTTAAAGGTTGTCAAACAGACGCTTGATATGGATCCTGAAGATGAGCTGATTTTATTTTCCTCTGAAACGAAAAAAGGCAAAGATGAAGCATGGGGAGCCATTAAAAAAATGATCAGCCGGTAATGAAAAACCCAAAACGCAGTGCGTTTTGGGTTTTATCGTATAGTTTTGTTCCGCTTGATAAACAATAATAAAAGGCTGATTCCGATGAAAACATACGGCCAGTATGTTTTGAAGTGTTCCGTCGGAATATGGACGGACTCCAGCCACGCCGTAATTTGTTTAAAGAAGTATAAAAAGAGGGAAAAACCAATCATGGCAACCGCTTCGTATACATATTCTTTTCTGGCTGCCGCAAATAAGGAGAATCCGAAGACGAAGAGAATCATTTCAAAATCTCCCGGCCACCATGAGAGCTCAGGTTTGGCGAAAAAGTGTAAACCTATGCCGAAAAGAAGCATGCCGATCAGGACGTGAGGCCCGGCCGCTTCCTTTTTGCCCTGATACAAGAGCACAGCGCCCAAAAGCATAAGGAGCACCGGCCATTCCCCCTGATTCGCAAACAGGTGAACCTGTCCGCTCTGAAGCCATGCGAATAATGAAGCGGCAAGCAGAAGTCCCGGTAATAAAATTGATGTTTTTTTCATCCTGTCACCTACCCGCAGTAAAGGATTTTTAGTATGATGATTACAGTGGAAACGAGCTTTTTATACTATAGCATAACATTTTTGAAATCTGTTCACATTTTCCCGAAGAAACTATGTTATAATTATTATAAATAATAAATTCTATGTTAGAATGATTATAAATAAATTGCGATGTACGGGGGTGCATGAAAGCGATGCATATTCTTGTTGTGGGAGTAGATTATAAATCCGCCCCTATTGAAATACGCGAAAAAATAAGTTTTCAGCCGGATGAGCTTGCAGAAGCGATGCTTCGTTTAAAAGAAGAAAAAAGCGTTCTTGAAAACATTATCGTGTCAACCTGCAACCGCACCGAAATATATGCGGTGGTCGACCAGCTTCATACCGGCCGTTATTATATAAAAACATTTTTATCCGAATGGTTCTCGCTGCCGAAAGAAGAGCTGTCTCCGTTTCTGAAATTTTATGAGAGCGACGCGGCGATCGAGCATTTATTCCGTGTGGTGTGCGGCTTGGATTCCATGGTCATCGGAGAAACGCAAATACTCGGCCAGGTCCGCTCAAGCTTTAAAACGGCGCAGGCAGAAAAGACGATCGGCACCATTTTCAATGAGCTGTTTAAACAGGCGGTGACCGTCGGCAAACGCACGCATGCTGAAACCGATATCGGCGCCAATGCCGTTTCCGTCAGTTACGCCGCCGTTGAACTCGCGAAAAAAATCTTCGGCTCATTGTCAAATAAGCACATTTTGATTCTCGGTGCGGGAAAAATGGGCGAGCTCGCCGCAGAAAACCTGCACGATCAGGGCATCGGCAAAGTAACGGTCATCAACAGAACGTTTTTGAAGGCAAAAGCGCTTGCTGACCGTTTCTCCGGAGAAGCGCGCAGCTTAAACCAGCTTGAACATGCACTTGCTGAAGCTGATATTTTAATCAGTTCGACAGGCGCAAGTGATTTCGTCGTGTCTAAAGAAATGATGGAGAGAGCGGGCAGACAGCGGAAAGGCCGCCCGTTATTTATGGTGGATATCGCTGTGCCGAGGGACCTCGATCCGGCGCTGAACGATCTTGAAGGTGTTTTTCTGTACGATATTGATGACCTTGAAGGAATCGTTGAAGCCAACTTACAAGAACGCCGTGAAACCGCTGAAAAAGTCGAGCTGTTTATTGAAGCGGCAATTGTTGAGTTTAAGCAGTGGCTTAATACGCTCGGCGTCGTGCCGGTCATTTCGGCGCTGCGTGAAAAGGCGCTGTCCATCCAGTCTGATACGATGCAGAGCATTGAGCGCAAGCTGCCTCATCTGACGGTAAGAGAGAAAAAACTTCTCAGCAAACATACGAAAAGCATCATTAACCAAATGCTGCGCGACCCGATTCTGAAAGCGAAAGAGCTTGCGGCTGAAGCGGATTCAGATGAAAAGCTGAAGCTGTTTATGCAGATATTCGATATTGAGGAAGAGGCCGGCCGCCAGCTGGACAAAAGCCTGGATAACCGCCAGACGGTTCATTCGTTTCAAAAGGCAGAAGCAAAAACGGGCTTACGTCCGCTTGTAAGTGAGTGAGGGCTGTATGATTGATACAGCAATGGCAAGACTTAATGAAGCGACAATTGTTATTTATGCAGTAAGCGTCCTTTTTTACTTTATAGATTTTCTTCAACACAACCGGAAGGCTGGGAAAATGGCCTTCTGGTTGCTTTCTATTGTCTGGACTCTGCAAACTGTCTATCTTTCTTATTTCATGTGGCAGACGGGCAGATTTCCGGTCTTGAATATTACGGAGGCCCTTTACTTTTATGCGTGGGTGCTTGTCACGCTCTCACTTGTGGTCACGCAGATTCTGCGCGTTGATTTTATCGTGTTTTTCACGAATGTCATCGGTTTCTCGATGATTGCGATCCATACGTTTTCACCGACGGATCAGCATTCGGCCGCTTTTTCCGGCCAGCTGGTCTCGGAGCTTTTGGTCATTCATATTACAATGGCGATTCTGTCTTACGGCGCTTTTTCCCTTTCTTTTGTCTTTTCGCTTCTTTATCAGTTTCAATATTCTTTATTAAAGAAGAAAAAGTGGGGAAAATGGCTGTTGAGAATTGAAGATTTGTCAAAACTTGATTATATGGCTTACGTTTTAAATGTCATCGGGGTTCCGATGCTGCTGTTGAGCCTGATATTAGGCGTGATCTGGGCGTATGTGTCGCTGGAAACGCTGTACTGGTTTGATTCAAAAGTGCTCGGCTCGTTTATTGTGCTGCTTTTATACAGCTACTATTTATATATCAGAATGATTAAGGAACTGCAGGGAAAAGTGGCGGCGTTATGGAATTCAGCATGTTTTCTCGTGCTGATGATTAATTACTTCCTGCTCGGAAGCCTGTCGCAATTCCATTGGTTCAGTTAACGCACGCGCCCAAACAGATTCGGGAGGAAAGAAAATGAGAACGATTAAGGTAGGTTCCAGACGGAGCAAACTGGCTATGACCCAGACAAAATGGGTGATTAACAAATTGAAGGAATTGAACCCTTCCTATAACTTTGAAATCCGGGAGATTGTCACAAAAGGCGACCGCATCCTCGATGTTACGCTGTCAAAAGTGGGCGGCAAAGGTTTGTTTGTCAAAGAGATTGAACAGGCGCTGCTGCATCAGGAGATTGATATGGCGGTTCACAGCATGAAAGACATGCCCGCCGTTTTGCCTGAGGGTCTTGTCATAGGCTGCATACCGAAACGTGAGGATCCGCGTGATGCGCTGATTTCAAAGGGGCATCAAAAGCTGGACGACATAAAAGAAGGGGGCATCATCGGCACCAGCAGTTTAAGAAGAAGCGCCCAGATTCTTGCTGAACGCCCTGATCTTACAATTAAGTGGATCAGAGGCAATATCGATACGAGACTTCAAAAGCTTGAAACGGAAGATTACGATGCTATTATTTTAGCGGCTGCGGGACTTTCAAGAATGGGCTGGAAAGATGATGTCGTATCTGAATTTCTCGAACCGGACCGCTGTCTGCCTGCGGTCGGCCAAGGCGCTCTTGCCATTGAATGCAGAGAGTCGGATGAGGAGCTTTTGAAGCTGTTTGCGCAATTTACCGATGAGTATACGCAGCGCACGGTGGCAGCCGAACGGGCTTTCTTACACGCGATGGAAGGCGGCTGCCAAGTGCCGATAGCCGGGTATGCGTCCGTCAATGACCGGGATGAGGTTGAATTGGTCGGTCTTGTCGCGTCTCCGGACGGAAAGACGATTTATAAAGAAACAGCGGCGGGACATGATCCGGAAGAAATCGGAAAACGCTGTGCGGCGATGATGTCTGAAAAAGGAGCCAAAGCGTTAATCGACAGCGTGAAACAGGAGCTCGATCAGGATGGCAAATGACCTTCCTTTACAAGGAAAGACCGTGCTTGTCACTCGGAACAAAAGACAGGCCGCACCGTTCCGAAAAAAAGTGGAGGCGCTCGGCGGAACGGCTGTTTCCGCTTCTCTGATCGCTTTTCAGGAAGCGCTCCCGGATGAATGTGCGGACAGTCTCCGGGAAGACCTTTCTGAGCCGGGATGGCTTGTGTTTACAAGCGTAAACGGTGTCCGGTTCTTTTTTTCCTATCTTGATCGTCACGGTCTTGCGCTTTCGGGACGGAAAAAAATCGCAGCCGTCGGTGAAAAGACTGCGCGCGCCCTGAAAGAGCGGGGAGCCCGGACGGATGCGATGCCTGACGAGTATGTGGCGGAATGTCTGGCTGATACTTTAAAACGGCACGCATCAGCTGCCGAACCCATTTCAGTGATAAAGGGCAATTTATCACGCGATGTCATAAAAGCGGAGCTTGAGCCGCTTGGCTATCAAATAAGGGAATGGGTGTTATACAATACCATTCAGGATGAAAAAGGCATGGACGAGCTGAGACGGGCTGCATCCCGCTCTCATTTTGATTTTATTACGTTTACCAGCTCATCGGCGGTGCATACGTTTATGAACGCGGTCGGAGACGGAGAAAAAGCGTGGGAAAACAGCGGTGCGAGCTATATCAGCATCGGCCCTTTGACAGAGAAAGCGCTCTTGGAATACGGGATCTCATCCCATGTGCCTGACACTTATACGATTGAAGGCATGCTGGACGTCATGTGCAGCATGTCGGGAAAGGATTGATAATGATGAATCAAACATTTAACAGACACCGCCGTTTGCGCGCGAACGCTGCGATGAGAGATTTAGTAAAAGAAACACGTCTTCACCCCTCAGATTTTATTTACCCGTTATTTGTCGTTGAAGGACTCGAAGGAAAAAAAGAAGTTCCTTCCATGCCGGGGGTTTATCATGTATCACTTGATTTGTTAAAGGATGAAATGGCTGAGCTGATATCGCTCGGCATTAAGTCGGTCATCGTTTTCGGCGTGCCGGAAGAAAAAGACGCCTGCGGAACCCAGGCTTTTCACGATCACGGCATTGTGCAGAAAGGGATTGCTGAAATTAAAAAGCATTATCCTGAAATGATCGTAATCGCTGATACGTGTCTCTGTGAATACACGGATCACGGCCATTGCGGCGTCGTGAAAGACGGAGAAATCCTCAATGACGAGTCGCTTGAACTGCTGGCTCAGACAGCCGTCAGCCAGGCCAAAGCCGGCGCTGATATCATCGCTCCTTCAAATATGATGGACGGTTTTGTCACAGTGATCAGGGAAGCGCTCGACAAAGAAGGATTCACGAATATTCCGATCATGTCTTATGCCGTGAAATATTCAAGTGAATTTTACGGTCCGTTCCGCGACGCCGCTGACAGCACGCCGCAGTTCGGAGACCGAAAAACATATCAGATGGATCCGGCCAACCGCTTGGAAGCGCTCCGTGAGGCTGAATCAGACGCGGCAGAAGGCGCTGACTTTTTAATCGTCAAACCGTCTATGTCATACTTAGATATTATGCGTGATGTGAAAAACCGCCATCACCTGCCGCTAGTCGCATATAATGTGAGCGGGGAGTATTCCATGGTGAAAGCGGCAGCCCAAAACGGCTGGATTAAAGAAAAAGAAATGGTGCTGGAAATTTTAACGAGCATGAAACGTGCAGGAGCCGATCTGATTATGACGTATCATGCAAAAGATGCAGCAAGATGGCTTGCTGAGTAACGATTTCATTTGACGGGAGCTGAGGCAGATGAGAAGCTATGAAAAATCAAAAGCCGCTTTTAAAGAAGCGCAGAAACTGATGCCGGGCGGAGTGAACAGCCCGGTGCGCGCGTTTAAATCAGTCGATATGGACCCGATCTTTATGCAGCGCGGAAAAGGATCGAAAATTTTTGATATTGACGGCAATGAATATATCGACTACGTCCTGAGCTGGGGGCCGCTCATTTTGGGCCACACGAACGACCGGGTCGTTGAAAGCCTGAAAAAAGTAGCCGAGAACGGGACAAGTTTCGGGGCATCTACTGAAGTGGAAAACGAACTGGCCAAATTGGTCATTGACCGTGTGCCGTCTGTTGAAATCGTAAGGATGGTCAGCTCCGGCACAGAGGCGACAATGAGCGCCCTGCGTCTGGCAAGAGGATATACCGGCCGAAACAAAATTTTGAAATTCGAAGGCTGTTACCACGGCCATGGTGATTCACTGCTGATCAAAGCGGGATCCGGAGTGGCGACACTCGGCCTTCCGGACAGCCCGGGCGTGCCGGAAGGAATAGCAATGAATACGATTACCGTTCCATACAACGACTTGGAAAGCGTTGCACTCGCATTCCGTGAGTACGGTGAAGATATTGCCGGGGTCATTGTTGAACCGGTAGCAGGCAATATGGGCGTTGTTCCGCCGCAGGAAGGCTTTTTACAAGGACTTCGCGACATGACGGAACAGTATGGCGCGCTGCTCATTTTTGATGAGGTCATGACCGGTTTTCGCGTGGATTATAACTGTGCGCAAGGGTATTTCGGCGTGACGCCTGACTTAACGTGTCTCGGCAAAGTCATCGGCGGCGGTCTTCCTGTCGGTGCGTATGGCGGAAAAGCTGACATTATGGAACGAATCGCGCCGAGCGGTCCGATCTACCAGGCGGGAACATTGTCAGGAAATCCGCTTGCCATGACAGCGGGACTTGAGACGCTACAGCAGCTCACACCTGAATCTTACCAAGAATTTGTGAAAAAAGGCGATATGCTTGAAGAAGGCATTTCAAAAGCAGCTGAAGCACATGGCATTCCGCACACGTTTAACCGGGCGGGTTCAATGATCGGCTTCTTTTTCACAAATGAGCCTGTCATTAACTATGAAGCAGCCAAATCATCTGATTTAAAGCTGTTTGCTAAATATTATAAAGGGATGGCTGATGCAGGCGTATTTCTGCCGCCGTCTCAATTTGAAGGATTGTTTCTCTCCACTGCGCATACAATGGAGGATATTGAAAAAACCATTCAAGCCGCTGAGAAAGTGTTCCAGGCGATCAGCCGCTGATACAGAAAAGCCGATGCAAGCAAGACTTGTATCGGCTTTTTTCAATGCCTCCATTATCATATTTTTCCGGATTGCGGCATACACCTTTAGTGACATCTAATTGTATGGATTAGATGAAAGGAGGATATGAACTTGCCGCATAATCACCGATTGCAATTTTCTGTTGAAGAATCAATCTGTTTCCAAAAAGGACAGGAAGTTTCTGAATTACTTTCGATTTCATTAGACCCTGACATCAGGGTGCAGGAAGTAAATGATTATGTCTCAATTAAAGGATCATTAGAACTTACTGGCGAGTACAACATAGATCACAGCAGTCATTTTGAAGAGCTTAATAGGGAGCTGAGGCATGTAGAGGAAGTGAGGGCGAGGGAGGATGGCACGGCCGAGCTCATTCATTGTTTCCCGGTGGACATTACGATTCCGAAAAATAAAGTGAGCCACCTCAATGATGTTTTCGTATTTATCGATGCCTTTGATTATCAGCTGACGGATTCAAGGATCTTAACCATTCAGGCTGATTTGGCAATTGAAGGGCTGCTTGAGGAATCCGAGCCAAAAGAGCCGGAGATCCCTCTGTACGTGGCGCCTGAATTTGCCAGAGAAGAAATGATCAATCTTGCCGGACATCATTCGGAGGACGAAAACGAACCAGAATTAATGATACGCCATCAGCCTGAAATACCTTTGAGTGTATCAAAAGAAGCAGCACAAGAAACCGAGAAGAACGAGGAAGAAACCCCGCCTTTACTCAGGCAGGAGGAAGAAGAGCAGGAAACTGCCCCGATTCTGAGGGAACGGGAAGAAGAAGAGCAGGAAGCTGAACCGATTCTGAGGGAGCGGGAAGAAGAAGAGCAGGAAGCTGAACCGATTCTGAGGGAGCGGGAAGAAGAAGAGCAGGAAGCTGCCCCGATTCTGAGAGAGCAGGAAGAAGAAGAGCAGGAAGCTGCCCCGATTCTGAGGGAGCACAAAGAAGAAGAGGAAGAAACTGCCCCGATTCTGAGGGAGCACAAAGAAGAAGAGGAAGAAACTGCCCCGATTTTGAGGGAGCGGGAAGAAGAAGAGCAGGAGACCGCCCCGGTTCTGAGGGAGCATGAAGAGGTGCCGAAACCTGTTTCCTTTACTGAGCCTCCTCCTCCCGTTTCCTTCCAACACGAAGAAAAGCCGGAAGAAGCTGAGGAGCCTGCAATCATGTCGGCTGTGAGGAATGAACCTGTATTTGAGGATGATTCAGCAGAAGTGCAGGAAGAGCCGAAAGATGATAACGAGCCGGTTTTCCCTGCGTTCACTCTGACTCCGCATGCAGAAAAGCCAAAAATTGCGGAACAGCCCTTCCTTCAAAAAGAAGAGCAGCCAGAGGCCGAGCCGCTTCTCCGTCAGAGCGATCATGAGGCGGCAGAAGACGAAGATGAGCCTGCGGTTTTTCAAGAAGAGCAGGCGCCCGTTTATCGCGAGTTCGTTCCGGAACGGCAGGAAGAGGAGTTTTACAGCGCTCCTAAGCTGCTTGAAGAAGAGGCTCATGATGAAGAAGGGTTTGAAATTGAGGTAAGGAAGATGGCGCAGCCGGAGGAGGAAACCGGAAAGCCTCTCGATTTGTCTTTTCAGTTTTCCAAACTGTCGCCTGAGGAGCCGGCGCAAGCTGAACCGCCTGAGCCGCTTAAGTCTGAAAGAAAGAATGAAGAAGCGGCACCGGGAACCGAGCAGAAGGAAAATGACAACTCTCATTACTTGACAAAATTATTTACAAGGGAAGAAGAAAAGTTTTCAAGAATGAAAATTTGTATCGTACAGCAGCAAGATACTATCGACCGGGTGTGTGAACGATATGACATAACATCCCAGCAGCTCATCAGAACGAATGCTTTATCGTTTGATGACGAGCTTGAAGAAGGTCAGCTTCTGTATATACCTGAATATAATAACAGCCATGCGTAAGCACAAAGAGGCCGTAAAAATGTGGTGAATGGAATGGAAGCAGTCCAATCAGTGCTTCAGGAATACGGGCTGGCGGCTGAGTATATTGAGCCTGTCAGCCCGCATGTTTGGAAGGTCTACTCAAACTACGGCATTTTTGCTTTGAAACAGCTCAAGCCGGCCCGCAGCAGTGAATTTACGGATCTTATGATTGAGATTGAGGAGAAAGGCTACCGATCATTTGTGCCGATCTGCCGCACGTATGCCGGCGATTTTTTTGCGGGAAGACAGACGGAGAATTCTTATTATTTAATGCCTTGGCTTCAGTACGATCAGGAAGAGGAACGGGATCAAAAACATGTTTACCTTTTTAAAGAGGTCGCGAAGCTCCATTCTGCGACTGTGCGGGACATCCAAATCCGGACTGAAGATATCAGCGGCTTTTATGAAGCAACGAAAAGAGATTGGGAAAATGATAAGCTTGTCTATGAACAATTCGCCGACCGGGCGGAAAAAGAGTGGTATCTTTCACCTTTTGAACTGCAGGCTGTTACGTATCTTACAGAAACGGTTTCTGCCGTCAATTTTGCTCTGGAACGTCTGGAAGAATGGTTTGACGCGGCAAAGGATCATGACAAGACGAGAGCGGTGATCAACCACGGCAGCTTATCGAGCCGCCACTTTCTGTATAATGATGCGGGATCGGGCTTTTTCACGAATTTCGAGAAAGCTGCGCTGGGCCCTCCGCAAAACGACCTGCTCGGCTTTTACTCCAGAATGTTCAGAAGCTATCCGAAAGCATGCCCGGAGTGTCTGGACTGGTTTTATACGTATCACAAATCATTCCCGCTCCGTGAAGCGGAAATCAGTCTGTTTCTCAGCTATATGGCTTATCCGTCCGCCATGTACAAAGTGCTGAAACGGTATCAGACCGGCCAAAGGGGCTCTGAAAAAGAAGAGTGCACGCAATTATTAAGAGCGTTTTGGCAGATGAAAAATGTTGAGCCTTTTCTCATGAAGGTTCATCAGATTGAGCGGGAGAAAAAAATAAAAGCGGAAAACGAGTCCTCTTCATAACGGGACTCGTTTTTTTATATCCATTCCAAATGCAGGGCGCACGCTAAAAACAGCAGGATGGCAAGCAGCAGGACATCAAAAGTCGTCGGAAAGAAAATCGTCCTGATCCCCTGAAAGATCGTAATCGGGATAATGACTTGCACGGATACAAGGCGGACCTGTCTGGCCCACTGGGGGAGCGAATAAGAATTGAATTTTTTTCTCACGGGCAATTCCTCCTCACATTCGCCTTTCTATTTATCGTATGTAAGGGAAAGGGCGGGGTGCATGCCCATTTATGTATGACGGCAGCGGTTTTTGGAAAAGATGATTGACGAATCAAAAACACTTTTACTATAATAAAGAACATAATAAATAAGATCATGAGCTGATATAAATACACCTGCTTTGAACGGGAAGAGTACAAGAAAGACGCATGAAGAGAGAGAAGCTACTGTGCTGAAAGGCTTCTTATGCTGTCTCATTGGAAGGTCGCCCGGGAGCATAATTTCTTGAACATACAGTAGAGAAATTCGGGCCGCACCCGTTATCCGTTTAAGTGCATGAACAAATCTGTTCATGAAAAAAGGTGGTACCGCGAAAGAGCTTTTCGTCCTTTATCAGGATGAAGGCTCTTTTTTAGTTGCTCAGCCATTTCTAAACATGCTGGAGGGTTATCATGGATACAAATGAACAAACAATGCCGACAAAATATGATCCGTCTGCGATTGAAAAAGGCCGCTATGATTTTTGGCTGAAAGGAAAATATTTTGAAGCGGGCGGCGATCAAACGAAACAGCCATATTCTGTCGTTATTCCGCCGCCGAACGTGACGGGCAGGCTGCACCTCGGACATGCGTGGGATACGACGCTGCAAGATATCGTTACGCGTATGAAACGCATGCAGGGCTATGACGTGCTCTGGCTTCCGGGCATGGACCACGCCGGCATCGCCACTCAGGCAAAAGTCGAAGCGAAACTCCGCGAACAGGGCACGAGCCGTTATGACCTCGGCCGTGAAAAGTTTTTGGAAGAAACATGGAAGTGGAAAGAAGAGTATGCTGATTTCATCCGCAGCCAATGGGCCAAGATGGGACTCGGACTCGATTATTCGCGCGAACGTTTTACTCTTGATGAAGGGCTGAACAAAGCCGTGCGGGAAGTATTCGTCAAGCTGTACAAAAAAGGCTTGATTTACAGAGGCGAATATATCATCAACTGGGACCCTGCCACAAAAACGGCTTTATCCGATATTGAAGTAATTTACAAAGACGTACAGGGCGCGTTTTATCATTTGCGCTATCCGTTAGCAGACGGTTCAGGCTCAATTGAAATCGCGACCACCCGCCCGGAAACGATGCTTGGCGACACGGCTGTCGCGGTTCATCCTGAAGATGAGCGCTACAAGCACTTAATCGGCAAAACGGTGATTCTGCCGATTACAAACCGTGAAATTCCGATTGTCGGCGATGATTATGTTGATATGGAATTCGGATCAGGCGCCGTTAAAATCACGCCTGCCCATGACCCGAATGACTTTGAACTCGGAAACCGGCACAATTTAGAGCGGATTCTCGTCATGAATGAAGACGGAACAATGAATGAAAAAGCGCTGCAATATAACGGCATGGACCGCTTTGAATGCCGCAAAAAACTCGTCAAAGATCTTCAGGAATCCGGCGTTCTCTTTAAAATCGAAGACCATATGCATTCTGTCGGACATAGTGAGAGAAGCGGCGCCGTTGTTGAGCCGTACCTGTCCACACAATGGTTTGTCAAAATGCAGCCGCTGGCCGATGCTGCGGTTGACCTTCAGTCAAAAGAAGAGAAAGTTCACTTCGTTCCTGACCGGTTCGAGAAAACGTACCTGCACTGGATGGAAAATATCCGTGATTGGTGTATTTCCCGTCAGCTGTGGTGGGGCCACCGCATCCCGGCTTGGTATCATAAAGAAACAAAAGAAGTGTACGTCGGCCTTGAGGCGCCTGAGGACAGTGAAAATTGGGAACAGGATTCAGACGTGCTTGATACATGGTTCAGCTCCGCGCTTTGGCCGTTTTCTACAATGGGCTGGCCTGATGAAAACGCTGAAGACTTTAAGCGGTATTACTCAACCGATGTTCTTGTAACGGGATATGACATCATTTTCTTCTGGGTATCCCGGATGATTTTCCAAGGTCTTGAGTTTACCGGCGAGCGTCCGTTCAAAGACGTGCTGATTCACGGCTTAATCCGTGACGAGCAGGGCAGAAAAATGAGTAAATCCCTTGGGAACGGGGTGGACCCGATGGATGTCATCGACAAGTACGGAGCGGATTCACTGCGCTATTTCCTGGCAACCGGAAGTTCACCGGGACAGGATCTCCGTTTCAGCTATGAAAAAGTGGAATCCACATGGAACTTCGCAAATAAAATTTGGAACGCCTCCCGTTTTGCATTAATGAACATGGACGGCATGACGTATGACGAGCTTGATCTGTCCGGTGAAAAATCAGTTGCTGATAAGTGGATCCTCACAAGACTGAATGAAACGATAGAAGACGTAACACAGCTTGCGGATCGTTATGAATTCGGTGAAGTCGGACGCCACCTGTACAACTTTATCTGGGACGATGTGTGCGACTGGTATATCGAAATGGCGAAGCTTCCGCTGTACGGGGAAGATGAAGCGGCGAAGAAAACAACCCGTTCTGTTCTGGCATACGTGCTTGACCAGACGATGCGTCTTCTTCACCCGTTTATGCCATTCTTAACGGAAGAAATCTGGCAGCACCTTCCTCATGAAGGCGAGTCAATCACGATCAGCTCTTGGCCGGTTCCGGTGCCGGAGCATACGGATAAAGAGGCAGCGGCGGATATGAAACTGCTCGTTGAATTAATCCGTTCTGTCCGCAATATCCGGAGCGAAGTCAACACGCCGATGAGCAAGCAGGTTGAGCTTTATATTAAAACAGCTACCGAAGACATTGCCGGCCGCCTTGAGAAGAACCGTTCTTACGTTGAACGCTTTACGAATCCGAGCACGCTGAAAATCGGGACGGATATCACTGCGGCAGACAAAGCGATGACAGCGGTCGTCACCGGAGCGGAAGTCATTCTGCCGCTTGAAGGGCTGATTAACATTGATGAGGAGATCGCCCGTCTGCAAAAAGAATTCGACAAGCTGACAAAAGAGGTCGAACGCGTTCAGAAAAAACTCGGCAACGAAGGATTCATTAAAAAAGCTCCTGAGCATGTCATTGAAGAAGAACGCGGAAAAGAGAAAGACTACACGGCAAAACGCGAAGCTGTCCGGCAGCGGATTGCAGAGCTGAAAGGCTGATAAAACAGCGGGGCGGTTTCCTAAGAAACCGCCTTGTCGTATAAAAGAGGGGATTTCATTGTTTAATACGTACAAAGAAGCGATCAGCTGGATTCATGGCAGACTCAAGTTCGGCGTTAAGCCGGGCCTTCTCCGTATGGAAAAGCTGATGGAAAAACTGGAACACCCGGAAAAGAACATTCGCGCCATTCATGTGGCGGGCACAAACGGCAAAGGATCAACCGTCGCTTTTATCCGTTCCGTGCTTCAAGAAGCCGGTTATAAAGTCGGCACGTTCACATCGCCTTACATCATTACGTTTAATGAGCGTATCAGCGTCAACGGCACGCCGATTTCTGATGAGGAATGGAGAACGCTCGTTAATGACATAAAACCGATAGTCGATGAGCTTGATAAGACCGATGCCGGAACGGTGACAGAATTTGAAATCATTACAGCGTGTGCATTTTTATATTTTGCGAAGCGGGCTGATATCGATTTTGTCATTTTTGAAGCGGGGCTCGGCGGCACATTTGATTCAACCAATATTGTGAATCCGCTCCTGTCGGTCATTACAAGTATCGGACATGACCATATGGCGATTTTAGGCAATACCATCGAGGAGATCGCCGGGCAGAAAGCCGGTATCATTAAAAATTCCATTCCGGTCATTACGGGCGTCAATCAGCCGGAAGCACTCGGCGTTATTGAAGCGGAAGCCGAAAAAAAGCAGGCTCCGTATCAGTCACTATATAAAACGTGCAGACTGTTTAATGAAGCGGCGCTTCCGTCCGGTGAAAGCTTTTCGCTGGAAACGGAAACGAAATGCTATGAAAACATTCAAACGTCGCTGCTCGGCATTCACCAAAGGCAGAATGCGGCATTGGCGATATTGGCCGCTGAATGGATGAATCGTCTGGAAGCCGCAGCCATTTCTGAAGAAGCGATGCGAAACGGCCTGAAAAAAGCATCGTGGCCGGGCCGGTTTGAACGTCTTCAAAGCCGCCCTTTAGTGTTTGCGGACGGCGCACATAACGAAGAAGGCGTTGACACACTGACAGAAACGATCAGGCAGCGCTTTGCCGATAAAAACGTCCATGTCGTATTCAGCGCATTAAAAGACAAACCGTATCAGGAAATGATTAAAAAGCTTGAAGCCGAAGCGGACTCCATTCACTTTGTATCATTTGACTTTCCGCGTGCTTCAAGCGCCGAAGCCCTTTACAATGCAAGCAGTCTTGCGGCTAAGAGCTTCGATGAGAACCCGGACAGTGTGAAAGAATGGATAGAACAAAAAGACGGGGCGGATGATGTCATCATCATTACCGGCTCCTTATATTTTATTTCAGAAATGAGAAAGCGGCTTATCTGACAGCCCCTCGGATGCCCGGCGGACCATTTTACGGTTTTGCCGGGTGTTTTTATGCTGAAAATATATTTTCAGCCATTTCAGCCAAGGTGTTTTTCTTTGCTATAATCTGAGCCAGATTGATAGTAAAGGTGTGGTCTGAGTGCTTTTGATTCTGTTTTTTCTCGGTTTGATTTTCGGTTCTTTTTTTTATACAGCAGCGTGCCGTATCCCGTTTCGAATCTCGGTTATTTCGCCGCGTTCAGCCTGTTCGTTTTGCCGCTTGCCGCTCTCCTGGGGGGAGCTTGTGCCCGTCGTTTCCTATATTCTGCAAAGAGGCAGATGCAGAAACTGCCGTGCAAAGCTGTCGGTTATGTATCCGGCGGCGGAATGCTGGACGGCATGTTTATTCACGGCTGCAGGCATTCATTTCGGTTTCTCAAAAGAACTGTTAGTCGCGCTGTTATTTCTGTCTCTGCTCATGATTGTTACTATGACGGATCTGCAATATATGCTGATTCCTGACAAGGTTCTGCTGTTTTTTCTTCCGCTTTTTATCGCCGGCCGTATGTTTTCTCCGCTGGATTCATGGTATGCAGGGTTTGCCGGAGCCGTTTGCGGATTTTTTCTGCTTGTTTTTATCATGTTTGTCAGTAAAGGAGGCATCGGCGCAGGTGATGTGAAACTGTTTGGGGTGATCGGCCTGACGCTCGGCGTGAAGCTCGTGCTCATTGCATTCTTTCTTTCCGTTATGATCGGAGCCGTATACGGTATGTGCGCCGCAGCCCGGGGCAGGCTTGGTAAAAAGCAGCCATTTCCGTTTGCGCCGGCCATCTCAGCCGGGAGCGCTTTGAGTTATTTATACGGTGAAGAGCTGTTTTCGTTTTACATCAAGCTCGCTTCAGGCGGGGCTTGAAAAATTTGGCGAACGTTTTTTGGACAAGACGACAAAAGTCTTGTTCTTTTTTTTTTCGCCTATGCTAAAGTGTGAACCATGATCAGTTCAAGGTACGGCCAAGACGAATGCAAGGGGGAAGAGACGTTGAAAAAAAGGAAGAGCAAAAAGCACAGCAACGCAAAAAACAATGCCCTTAAAGTAACCATTAACGGACAAGAAGAAACGATGTATGGACAAGAAGATGTGAAAGAAGGCGGGGAGAAAACCGTCACATTTTCAAATTGGGAAGAAACAAAAAAGGCGGAGCAGGAGACCGCTGCATCCCATGAAGATCCGAAAGAAGAAGATTTCAATTGGGATCATGAGAAGAATTCTGAGGTATTTGAAGATGACCCGAAAGTCGTTCAGAAGAAAAAAAACGGCCCTCATTTTCCGAAAAAAAAGCAGCCGTCTTCTCCAGTTAAAAAAGCGGTTACGACAATTGCCGTTGCGGCTGTTTTAGGCACCGGGCTCGGCCTTGTCGCCTTAAATATGTCGGGAAGTAAAGAAGCCTCCGCTCCAGCATCAGCTGACAAAGGTTCACAAGGGCAGACGGCGAAAGCGGGAGATGTTTCTAAAGACAAATCTGAAACAGCCGGCACAGGAGATGCGGAATCTTCAGAGGGAAACTATAAAACATATGCGGTGCAGGCCGGAAAATTTTCATCAGAAAAAGGAGCGCAAACCCTTGTTGACCAGCTGACTGAAAAAGGATACTCGGCCGTCTCTCTGGCTAAAGAAGACGGATACACATACGTGATCGCCGGGCTTGCAGCGGAAAAAAGCCTATCACAGCAATTGGGTCAGACACTGATAGACCATGATTTTGAGGCTTGGGGCGGAAAAGAGCTCAGCTTTGCGGTCGATTCAGGGCTGAAAGATTCTTTTAAACAAGCATCTGAGCTCTCCGCCAAAGCGATTACCGGCAAAGATCTTTCAAAAACGGAAGTGGCTGAAGCGGCAAAAGCGGCAGACGGTGCAGACGCCGCTGACAAAAAGCAGAAAGAGGCCGTGCTTCAAGCGCTGAAAGAACTGGAAACGTCGGGTTCAGAATCCGGCTGGAAAGCCCAAAAAGAGCTTTTAAGTGTTGTAAAATAGTATCTCATTTCCCGTCATCCGGCGGGATTTTTTATTTTGTCATCAAAAAGTTATTTTTCTGAAATTGTGGTTGCCCGTTTGATTTGGTAGGATAGACAAGTATCTTTTTTTCTTAAGCAAACCCTGAAAGGATGACAATCATGACAAAACGCTTAATACTCGCATCACAATCTCCGCGAAGAAAAGAACTCCTTACTCTTCTTCAGATTCCTTACAGCATTATTGCAAGCCGCACAGAAGAAAAATTAAATCGAAACCTTTCGCCGGAAGAAAACGTCCAATGTTTGGCCGAGCAAAAAGCCGGAGCTGTATTGGCCGAAAATCCCGATGCAGTCGTTATCGGGGCTGACACGATGGTGTGCATAGACGGCGAGTGCCTCGGCAAACCGCATGACAGAGAAGAAGCGGCACACATGCTGCGGAGGCTTTCCGGCCGAAGCCATCAAGTCATTACGGCGGTCAGCATTCAGACGCATGACCGGAAAGAAACGTTCTGTGACACGACGGAAGTGACGTTTTGGCCGCTCAGTGAAGACGACATACAGCTCTACATTGAAACAAAAGAACCGATGGATAAAGCAGGTGCATACGGCATCCAAGGAAAAGGCGCGCTTTTAGTGAAAAAAATAGACGGTGATTTTTATTCTGTCGTCGGGCTTCCTGTCGCTAAAACAATGAGAGCCTTGAAAGAATTTAATATAAAAGCTTGATGTTCAAACCGGGAAGGGGAACAAGGAGGGGTTGATCATCCGTGATCTGCCGTTAAAATTAAGAGATTTCCCCGAAAAAGAAAAACCGAGAGAGCGGCTTCTGCACTTCGGAGCCGAACATCTGTCTAACAATGAATTGCTCGCCATCCTGCTGCGGACGGGAACGAAACATGAGTCCGTCATGAACCTCGCTCACCGGCTGCTGCGGACGTTTGACGGGCTGCGACTGTTAAAAGGCGCCTCTGCCCAGGAGCTTTCCAGCATTCCGGGAATCGGCACGGTGAAAGCCGTTCAGATTCTTGCCGCAATTGAGCTGGGGAGCCGCATTCATAAGACATCCGCCGGGGAGCATTGCGTCATCCGCTCTCCGGAAGACGGAGCGAAGTATGTGATGGAGGATATGCGCTTTTTATCCCAGGAGCATTTTGTCTGTTTATATTTAAATACCAAAAATCAAGTCATTCATAAACGCACCGTTTTTATCGGAAGTCTGAATTCATCTATTGTCCACCCGCGGGAGGTGTTTAAAGAAGCTTTCAAACGATCCGCCGCGTCCTTCATTTGTGTTCACAATCATCCTTCAGGAGATCCTACACCGAGCAGGGAAGATATAGAGGTAACCAGGCGGCTTTTTGAGTGCGGAAATTTAATCGGCATCGAGCTGCTGGATCATTTGGTCATTGGTGACAAAAAATTTGTGAGTTTAAAGGAAAAAGGATATTTGTAACACTTTTTTTTTCGTTGATTTAAGATATAATAGATTTTATGAGTTTTTCCCTTTAGGGTATTTTTGCTTTAAGAAAGGAAGATACATACATATGTTCGGAATTGGTACAAGAGACCTTGGTATAGATTTGGGAACCGCGAATACGCTTGTGTTTGTTAAAGGAAAAGGAATCGTAGTGAGAGAGCCGTCTGTCGTTGCTCTGCAAACGGATACGAAGTCCATCGTTGCGGTCGGTAACGATGCGAAAAACATGATCGGAAGAACTCCGGGCAACGTGGTTGCGCTCCGTCCGATGAAAGACGGCGTTATCGCTGACTATGAAACAACTGCGACAATGATGAAATACTACATTAATCAGGCTGTGAAAAATAAAGGATTGTTTGCGAGAAAGCCTTACGTTATGGTGTGTGTGCCGTCAGGTATTACGGCCGTTGAAGAACGGGCGGTCATCGACGCGACAAGACAAGCGGGCGCACGTGACGCTTATCCGATTGAAGAACCGTTTGCAGCAGCAATCGGCGCGAATCTTCCGGTATGGGAGCCGACGGGCAGCATGGTCGTTGATATCGGCGGCGGAACAACTGAAGTGGCGATCATTTCTTTAGGCGGCATTGTCACGTCTCAGTCAATCCGCGTAGCCGGTGACGAAATGGACGACTCAATCATCAGCTATATCAGAAAAACATATAATCTGATGATCGGTGACCGTACGGCGGAAGCTATTAAAATGGAGATCGGTTCAGCAGAAACCGGTGAAGAAAATGCGTCAATGGAAATCCGCGGCCGCGATCTTCTGACAGGTCTGCCGAAAACGATCGAAATCACGGGAACGGAAATTGCAAATGCACTGCGTGATACAGTTCTCTCAATCGTTGACGCGGTGAAGAGCACGCTTGAAAAAACACCGCCTGAGCTGGCCGCTGATATTATGGACAGAGGTATTGTATTAACAGGGGGAGGCGCCCTGCTCCGCAATCTCGACAAAGTCATCAGCGACGAAACGAAAATGCCTGTTCTTATCGCTGAAGATCCGCTGGATTGTGTTGCGATCGGCACTGGAAAAGCACTGGAGCACATCCATCTTTTCAAAGGAAAAACAAGATAATCAGGAGTTAAATAGAAGAGGTGTATCACGATGCCGAACAAACGGTTAATGCTATTACTTCTGTGTATTATCATATTGGTGGCTATGATTGGATTCTCGCTGAAGAACGGCCGTAATACCACCTGGCCTGAAAAGCTGATCGGTGATACGACGGGAGTATTTCAAAACATTTTTCACACGCCTGCCGAATATTTTGCAGGGTTCTTCGGGGACATAAAAGACCTGAAAAACACGTACAAGGAAAACGAACGCTTAAGACAAAAGCTGGACGGACAGACACAATATGAAGCGAAGCTCCAAGAACTCAAAGATGAAAACAAGAAGCTGCGTGATGAACTCGGGCATGTCAAATCAATTTCCGACTATGATCCGATTTTAGCAACCGTTATCGCCAGAAACCCTGATCAATGGTACAAGCAGATCATGATCAATAAGGGAACGAAGCAGAAAGTGGCCAAAGACATGGCTGTCACGAACGAAAAGGGTGCGCTGGTCGGGAAGATCAAAAGCAGCGGACTCAACAGTTTCACATCCGCCGTTCAGCTGCTGAGCGATGTTGACCGCAATAACAGAGTGGCCACCAAAATCTCCGGCAAAAAGGGAAGCAAAGGCTACGGTTTAATTGAAGGGTATGATAAAAAGAAACAGACCCTGAAAATGACCATCCTTGAACCGGATGAAAAACGTGAAGTGAAAAAAGGCGACCTCGTGGAGACCTCCGGAACGGGCGGCGTATTTCCTCAAGGGCTGACGGTCGGCGAAGTGACCGATGTAGAATCAGATGCTTACGGCCTGACGAAAATCGCTTACGTGAAACCGGCTGCCGACTTGTACGATCTTGACCATGTCATCGTCGTGAACCGAAGCGTAGCAACAGGGGAGGAAGGATCGTGAAACGTTTCCTTCTCCCTTTGATTATGATTTTGGTCTTTTGTGCGGAAAGCATCTATACCGATCTGGTGCGTTTTCCTTTCGTTTCCGTCGAGCAGCAGGTCGTTCCGCATTTTCTTTTGCTTGCGCTGATTTTTATGTCGGCTTATATCAACCAAAAGCATGCGGTGATCTACGGTTTCATTTTCGGATTTCTTTATGACATCAATTATACGGGTGTTTTAGGCGTTTATATGTTTGGTTTTGCCGGATTATGCTATCTGGCGGCCAAAGCGTTTAAAGTGCTGCAGACAAACGCCCTGATGGTTATTCTGGTCGCGGTGCTGAGCGTATGTGTGCTTGAATTTTACGTCTACGGCATTCAGACGTTAATCCGCAGCGGCACTATGACGTTTAACGATTTTGTCATTCAGCGGTTCTTGCCGACCGCTTTGCTGAATATCGCGGGAGCCGTTATATTAGTCCTGCCCTTCAGGCTGTTTTATATAAGTCTGAAGAAAGAATTAAGAGATGAGTAAAAAGGATTTTATCTTTTTTTGACGAAAAGAGTATGTTGTTGAGGTGAACATTGATGAAGACCAAAAAGCAGCAATATGTAACAATAAAAGGAACAAAAAACGGCTTAACATTGCATCTGGATGATGCGTGTTCTTTTGATGAGCTTCTCGATGGTCTTCAAAACATGCTGTCGATTGAACAATATACTGATGGCAAAGGCCAAAAAATCAGTGTTCATATTAAACTCGGGCATCGGTATCTGTATCAGGAACAGGCAGAGCAGCTGACTGATCTGATCGCGTCAAAGAAAGATTTAGTCGTGCATTCAATTGACAGTGAAGTCATCGCCAAAGAAGAAGCGCAGCGGATGAAAGAGGAGCAGGAAATTGTTTCGGTTTCCAAAATCGTCCGTTCGGGCCAGGTGCTTCACGTGACGGGAGATTTGCTTTTAATCGGAGATGTGAATCCCGGCGGTACGATCAGAGCCGGAGGAAATATATTTGTTCTCGGTTCATTAAAAGGGATTGCCCACGCGGGTTATAACGGAAATAACCGGGCTGTGATCGCCGCATCCGAAATGATGCCGACACAATTGAGGATCAATCACGTGTTAAATCGCTCCCCAGACCACATTCAAAAAGGGAACGACATGGAATGTGCTTATTTAGATACTGACGGAAATATGGTCATTGAACGCCTTCAGCAATTGGCTCATTTAAGACCTGATCTAACAAGGCTTGAGGGAGGAATGTGAAATTGGGTGAGGCTATCGTAATAACTTCGGGAAAAGGCGGAGTAGGTAAAACAACAACATCTGCAAACCTCGGTACCGCCTTAGCCATTTTAGGGAAGCGCGTCTGTTTGGTAGACACAGATATCGGACTGCGCAACCTTGATGTCGTAATGGGTCTTGAAAACAGAATTATTTACGACTTAGTAGATGTAATTGAAGGCAGATGCAAGACGCATCAGGCGCTTGTCAAAGACAAACGTTTTGATGATCTGCTTCATTTAATGCCGGCTGCCCAGACAAGCGACAAGACGGCTGTTGTCCCTGAGCAGATCAAATCGCTTGTGCAGGAGCTTAAGCAGGAATTTGATTATGTCATTATTGATTGTCCGGCCGGAATTGAACAAGGCTATAAAAATGCCGTCTCCGGAGCTGATAAGGCGATTGTTGTGACGACGCCGGAAATATCAGCGGTGCGGGACGCTGACCGCATTATCGGACTTTTGGAGCAGGAAGATATCGAACCGCCGCGCCTTATCGTGAACCGCATCAGAAATCACCTGGTGAAAAACGGTGACACGATGGATGTGGATGAAGTTGTTCATCATCTGTCTATTGATCTCCTCGGAATCGTTGCTGACGATGATGAAGTGATCAGGGCTTCAAATATCGGCGAACCGATTGCCATGAATTCCAAAAACCGCGCCAGCATTGCGTACCGCAATATCGCCCGGCGCATTTTAGGAGAATCCGTTCCTTTGCAGGTGCTTGAAGAGCAGCAAAAAGGGATGATGGCGAAAATCAAGTCATTTTTCGGCGTGCGTTCATAATATATACCAGAATACAAAGATCTGATGAAGCCCAGCTTATCAGGTCTTTTTTGTTTTTTAAGAGCGCATATTTGCAATGGACAAGACATAGGATGTACAAACCCAACGATTGCAAAGGATGATGGCGATGAGTCACAGAGCTGATGAAATTAGAAAAAGACTGGCCAAAAGAAGAAAACAGCGGCCTGAATCAAAACGGACTTTCGTTCAAAACGCTCAAATGCAGAATTTTCCCGCGTGGCAGACGGTCAAGGAGCAGGAAAAGCACAAGCTTCTTCCGGACTACGAATATCAAACGGAACACCCGCCCGAATTTAACGGGCGGCATCCATTGATCAGCGCTCATTCTATTATTTTAAAATGCCTGCTGGCCGCCTGTCTCGTACTGATCTCCGCTATTGCCTATAAAACTGACAAACAGCCGCTGAGTCAGATCAAACCGGCGATCGCACAAACCTTTCAAAAAGAATTTCAGTTTGCTGCCGTAAGCAATTGGTTCGTATCTTCCTTCGGAAACCCGCTCGCTTTTCTTACGCCGGGAACGAAAAAGAAGGACGGTCAGGTGGCGGTCAGTCAGGATATGGCCGTTCCTGCCGCGGGGAAAATCCAGCAGGACTTTCAAAATAACGGAGAGGGCGTCGTCGTCGAAACCGCCAGTGAAGCCATTGACAGCGTAAAAGAAGGCTACATTATGGAAGTGAGCAAAGATAAAAAAACAGGGCTGACGGTGAAGGTGCAGCACGCCGACAATACAAGCAGCATTTACGGCCGGCTAAAAGATGTTAACGTTTCATTGTACGACTTTGTCGATAAAGGGAAAAAGATCGGTTCGATCAAGCTTAACGATAAAAGTAAAGGCCAGTACTATTTCGCGATCCAGGATGGCGATAAATTCATAGATCCGATCCAGGTGATCACTTTTGATGAATAAATGGCTCATCCTCCTTTTTAAAATTCATGTCCATCCTTTTCTTTGGATTATTATGGGGCTCGGTCTTATGACGGGGCACATCAAAGCGCTGCTGTGTCTTTTGCTGGTCGTATCCGTTCATGAGCTGGGGCATGCTGCTCTGGCTGTGTTTTTTTCGTGGCGCATTAAACGCATCTTTCTGCTCCCTTTCGGCGGGACGGTTGAGGTGGAGGAGCACGGAAACCGGCCGCTAAAAGAGGAATTCGCGGTCATTTTGGCGGGCCCGCTTCAGCATGTGTGGCTTCAGGCGGCAGCCTGGCTCTTTTTCATGTCAGGCTTTGCAAGTGAGCAGACATTTGAGATGTTTACCTTTTATAATCTCTCCATTCTTTTCATCAATCTTTTGCCGATCTGGCCGCTTGACGGCGGCAAGTTCGTGTTTTTATACTTCTCTAAACAAATGGCTTTTCAAAAAGCGCATCTCCTCAGCCTGCAGACATCGGCCGTTTCCGCTCTTTTGCTCTGCTGCTGGATTGTGCTGGCCGTCCCCCTTCAGGTCAGCGCATGGGTGCTGTTCGTCTTTCTCGCCGCTTCTTTATGGGATGAATACCGGAAGCGGCATTATATTCAGCTGAGGTTTCTTTTGGAGAGATACTACGGCAAAAACCGCGATGTCGCCATGCTGCATCCTTTGACGGTCGCGGCCGATGCCAAAGTAAAGCATGTCATGGCCGAATTCAAACGGGGATGCAAGCACCCCATTATCATTGAAAAAGCCGGAGAAAAGCTCAGCCAGCTCGATGAAAATGAAGTGCTTCATGCGTATTTTGCCGATAAACGGACAGATTCCTCTATGGAAGACCTGCTGCTGCCTTACTAGAAATAGATTGACATATCCTTTTGGTTCTGATATATTTTTTAATGTTATGGATGTAGCACCAATGCTACAACCGCTCGGGACAGGTGATAAGAGCTTTAAAGCCCCCTGTTGCTGGCGAGTCTTAGTCTAATAGGAGGTGCAGAGAATGTACGCAATCATTAAAACAGGCGGAAAACAAATCAAAGTTGAAGAAGGTCAAACTGTTTACATCGAAAAACTTGCTGCTGAAGCAGGTGAAACAGTGACGTTTGAAGACGTATTGTTTGTTGGCGGAGACAGCGTGAAAGTCGGCAACCCAACAGTTGCAGGCGCGACAGTTACAGCTAAAGTTGAAAAACAAGGCCGTGCGAAAAAAATCACTGTTTTCCGTTACAAGCCAAAGAAAAATGTTCATAAAAAACAAGGTCATCGTCAGCCTTATACTAAATTGACAATCGAAAAAATCAACGCGTAAGCATGATTGAGGCAACAATTCGAAGATCCCGGGATGACGGGGGCATTTTGTCCTTTGAAATGACGGGACATGCCGATTTTGCTGAACATGGACGAGATCTCGTTTGCGCCGGGGTCACGGCTGTCGTTTTCGGAGCGGTCAATGCGGTTATCGCGCTGGCTCCTCTCGAACCGATTCTTGATATAGGCGAGGACGGGGGTTATTTCTACTTTGAATTCCCTGAAGCCGCTGATCAGGAAGCTTTGCAAAAAGCGCAGCTGCTGATTGAAGGCATGATTGTTTCTCTTGAAACGATCGAGCGGGATTACAGTGAACACTTACGGTTGAGTGCAAACCAAATATAGGAGGTGAGTTACATGCTTAGATTAGATCTTCAGTTTTTCGCTTCTAAAAAAGGTGTAGGTTCTACAAAGAACGGACGTGACTCTGAATCTAAACGTTTAGGCGCTAAACGTGCAGACGGTCAATTCGTAACAGGCGGATCTATCCTTTACCGTCAACGCGGAACGAAAATCTACCCAGGTGAAAACGTGGGCCGCGGAGGAGATGACACTCTTTTTGCTAAAATCGACGGAACTGTTAAATTCGAACGTTTCGGCCGTGACCGCAAAAAAGTGAGCGTATATCCTGTAGCTCAATAATGACACAAAAAACTCCGGTCGTTGACTGGAGTTTTTTTTGCAGTAAGCGGAGTAACATCAAGAATGAAAAGCAGAGGATGCGTGAGTGAACCCCGCCTTGAATGAGGACATCAGCTTCTCATACCCACTGGATATGTTCCCCAAGCAGTGATACCAAAAATGTTTCTGCCTGGCATCCGCATTGTATGCGATCCGAAAAAGGAACATGATGAACCAGGAAAAACAAGTGTTTTTTTAACAAAGCCTTCTCTGTTATAATTCATAGTACACACTTATCAAGACTCCTAAAAAGAAATTAAACGATTGGGAGTGCGAAAATGAAGGATGTATCGAAGAAACAAGAAGAACCTGTAAGCGATGCGGCTCTGATCAATGAACTGATCCAATTAATGGGCCATTTCCGTCATGATTGGATGAATAAGCTGCAGCTGATAAAAGGAAACTTAAGTTTGCAGAAGTATGACAGGGTCGTTGAAATAATCGACGAAATGGTCATAGATGCAAAACACGAGTCAAAGCTCTCAAACCTGAAAACCCCGCACTTGGCGTTTGACTTTCTGACATTTAATTGGAAGTCCCGTTATATGAGGCTCGAATACGAAGTGCTCGGAGAAATTAAAGATTTATCGGCATATGATCAAAAGCTGTCGAACCTGATGAGAAAACTGTTTCATCTGTTCGGTCTGGCGGTAAGCAATGAAAGTGAAAATCATCTGACCGTATCGCTGCAGACAGATCACCCTGACAGACAGCTTATTGTATATCTCGATTTTCATGGAACGATTGCAAATGCAGATGTGTTTGATGAATTTCGCAAATCGCGGTATGAGGACTTTGATGTCATGCAATTTGAGCTGACCGGCCATGAATGTGTGGCCGAAATTGGAATGAACTAGCGGTTTTTTACGGTTTAGAACGGAGGATATTATGTTTGTAGATCAGGTGAAAGTATATGTAAAAGGCGGCGACGGCGGTAACGGAATGGTTGCGTTCCGCCGTGAAAAATATGTGCCGAAAGGCGGGCCTGCCGGCGGTGACGGAGGTAATGGAGGCGACGTCGTTTTTGAGGTTGATGAAGGACTGCGCACGCTTATGGACTTCCGGTACCAGCGCCATTTCAAAGCGATACGCGGCGAGCACGGCATGTCTAAAAACCAGCACGGCAGAAATGCGGACGATATGGTTGTTAAAGTTCCGCCCGGCACAGTCGTAACGGATGACGATACAAAACAGGTCATTGCCGATCTGACAGAGCACGGGCAGCGCGCCGTCATCGCAAAAGGCGGACGCGGCGGACGCGGAAATACCCGCTTTGCGACCCCGGCCAACCCGGCACCGCAGCTGTCAGAGCACGGAGAGCCCGGAAAAGAGCGCTATATCGTGCTTGAACTGAAAGTGCTTGCAGACGTAGGTCTCGTCGGCTTCCCGAGCGTCGGAAAATCTACGCTTCTGTCTGTCGTTTCATCGGCAAAGCCGAAAATCGCCGATTATCATTTTACGACGCTTGTTCCGAATCTGGGCATGGTGGAAACGGATGACGGAAGAAGCTTCGTCATGGCGGATCTGCCCGGTTTGATTGAAGGAGCGCACGAAGGAGTCGGCTTAGGCCACCAATTTCTCCGCCATATCGAACGGACGCGCGTCATCGTTCACGTTATTGACATGTCAGCGATGGAAGGCCGTGATCCGTATGAGGATTATGTGACCATTAATCAGGAGCTCAGTGAATATAATCTGCGGCTGACGGAGCGTCCGCAAATTATCGTTGCGAATAAAATGGACATGCCCGAAGCGGCTGAAAATCTTAAAGCGTTTAAAGAAAAGCTTCAGGATGACCATCCTGTCTTCCCGATCAGCGCGGTGACGAGAGAAGGGCTCCGCGATCTTCTGTTTGAAGTCGCCAACCAGCTGGAAACAACGCCTGAATTCCCGCTGTATGATGAAGAAGAACTGGCGGAAAACCGCGTAATGTACACGATGGAAGATGAAGAAATTCCATTTGACATTACCCGTGATCCGGACGGCGCGTTTGTGCTTTCAGGTGACAGTCTGGAACGTCTCTTTAAAATGACTGACTTCTCCCGTGACGAATCCGTCAAGCGTTTTGCAAGACAGATGCGCGGTATGGGCGTTGATGAAGCGCTCAGAGAACGCGGTGCTAAAGACGGCGATATCATCCGGCTGCTGGAATTTGAATTTGAATTTATTGATTAAAAAGACGGAGAGCTTGCAATGCAGGCTCTCTGATGTAAAAGGGAGGGGTGCAGGTGAAAGAAGAGACATTTTATTTAGTGCGTGAAGACGTTCTGCCTGATGCGATGCGGAAAACCCTTGAAGTCAAAAAACTGCTGGACAGAAAAAAGGCTGAATCGGTAGCAGATGCCGTGCAGAAAGTTGATTTAAGCAGAAGCGCTTTTTATAAATACCGAGATGCGGTTTTCCCTTTTTACACGATGGTTAAAGAACAAATAATCACACTTTTCTTTCATTTGGAGGATCGGTCAGGCGCGTTATCCCAGCTTTTGCAGGCGGTGGCTGACTCAGGAAGCAACGTGCTTTCCATTCACCAGACGATTCCGCTTCAGGGCAGGGCGAATGTCACGCTCTCAATCAGTACGTCCGCAATGGAAGAAAACATTCATACGTTAATGAATAAACTGAGAAAATTTGATTTTATAGAAAAAGTTGAGATCTTAGGGTCAGGCGCGTAAGGAGAGAAGAGACATGAAAGTCGGTTATTTAGGGCCAGAAGCCACATTTACACATCTAGCAGTCAGTTCCTGCTTTCAAAACAGCGTGACACAAGCACCTTATCAAACAATACCGGCATGCATGGATGCGGCGGTTGCGGGAGAAGTTGATCTTGCATTTGTTCCTTTGGAAAACGCGCTGGAGGGCTCGGTTAACTTAACGATTGACTACTTGATTCATGAGCAGCCTCTTGCGATCGTGGGGGAAATGACGCTGCCAATTCACCAGCATCTGCTCGTTCACCCTTCGAGAGAAAATGAGTGGAAAAAGCTTGAGAAAATTTATTCTCATTCCCATGCGATTGCGCAATGCCACAAATTTCTTCACCGGCATTTTTCGTCCGTTCCTTATGAGTATGCGAAGTCAACAGGTGCGGCTGCCAAGTATGTCAGTGAGCATTCGGACCTTCCGATCGGCGTGATTGCAAATGAAATGGCGGCCGCTACATACGGATTGAGCATCGTGAAGCGGGATATTCAGGATTATCAGGACAACCACACGAGATTTGTCATTCTTTCGCCTGAAAAAGACGTCTCATTCGAAGTGAATGCGAAACTGTCTTCACGGCCGAAAACGACGATGATGGTAACGCTTCCCCAAGATGACCAATCAGGCGCGCTGCACAGGGTGCTGTCCGCTTTTTCATGGAGAAACCTGAATTTATCAAAGATTGAATCGCGCCCGACAAAAACGGGTCTCGGCAACTATTTCTTTATTATTGATATTGAACAGGCGATGGATCAGGTTCTCATTCCCGGTGCCGTTCAAGAGATGGAAGCCCTCGGCTGCCGGGTCAAGCTTCTGGGAACATATCAATCCTATTCGATATAAAAAAAGCCCTTCAGGGGGCTTTTTTTTTAATCTTTTATTAAAATACCCGCGTCGTCCAGCGCTTGGCAGGCTTGGTCAATCCGCTCTTCTGTCGGGGCGCTTAACGTATGGAGATGCACGCCTCCGGTCAGCTGTGAAAGGTAAGCGGCATTTGTCGAGTTAATGTGATCCATGAATTGTTTGACTTCTTTCCGTGTGCTGACTCTTATGGCGGCGGTTAAATCGCCGTATACGGGGTGTTCAATAATGACGTCCTTTATGGTGACGCCTTCATCGACAATGAGTTCAAGCTCTTCTTCCGTCCGCTCCGGGCCGTGCAGGCAGGCGATAATCCGTTCGGCGTTTTTTTCGCCGCCGGCATTCATGCTGATGTATAAATAGCCTTGGCTCGTCGCGATAATCGGTTCGCTTTTTGCTTTCAAGAGCGATATGTCCTGCACGATCACCTGTCTTGAAACATTTGCTTTTTTGGCCAATTCGCCTCCTGTTAATGGCGAGCCGGCTTCTTTCAGCCAATGAAGCAGCATGTCGCGTCTTTTCGCCCCAGTAAGCTTCGTTCCTTCTGTCAAATTGCTGATTCTCCTTTCTTTTGCTCCCATAGCGCCGTAAATGTATGTATCAGCATATCGAGCTGTTCACATGTTGTTTCGTTTCCGAATGAGATCCGGAAAAACTGCCGCGCTTCCCGTTCGGTTTTTCTCAGCGCCTTCATAGCTGAAGAAGGGCCGTGGCTGCCGGCGGAACATGCGCTCCCGGTTGAGATGCAAATATCGTTACGATTACATTCTAACATAATATATTGTCCTTCAAAGGAGGGAAAAAAACACCCGACAATGTGGGGCAGGCATTCACCGTCGGTTTCTTCCTCTGAAAATGAAATGGGGAGGCCTTGACGCCGAATTTGGTCATACAAATAATTCCTCAGCCTGTCAGCATGCTCACGGTGTTCCTCCATATGTTTCACTGCGTACTCTGCAGCAGCGGTAAAAGCGCCGATGGCCGGCACATTCACCGTACCGGGCCTGAACCCGTTTTCATGCACGGTATGCGGATAAACCGGATTCCAGCTGACACCGGGCCGAATGTAAACAGCCCCGGTGCCTTTCGGGCCGTATACTTTATGACCGGAGACGGAAAGGGCGTCGATTCCCGCCTGATCCGCATCAATCGGCAGTTTGCCGAAACTTTGAACACAATCGCAATGCAGCAAAATGTTTCTCTGGTGAAGAAAAGCGGCCAGACGATTCACAGGCTGGATGAGGCCGGTTTCTGAATTGGCGTGCTGTATGGATACGAGCCCCGTGTCAGGACGGATATGAGCCGCCAGTATGTCCTCGGTTATAAGGCCGTTTTCGTCGGGATATATGATGGTGACATCAATTCCCCGGTCAGCTAAAAACGCCGCGGCATTATGGATCGAGTGGTGTTCCATTGCGGTCGTAATAAAATGTTTTTTGTGGTCGGGCAGACCGTGCAGCAACGATTGGACGGCCAAGATGTTCGCTTCCGTTCCGCCGCTTGTAAAGTAAATGCCGTCTGCCGCTCCGCCGATCAATTTTCCTGCAGAATGTCTGCAATATTCCAGCACGTCCGCCGCTCTTCCTCCGGCGTCATGAAGGCTGCTTGCATTGCCGTATACCTCTGTGCTGAGATGCTGAAAGACTTTCGCGGCTTCTTTGCTTAAAGGCGTTCCCGCCGCGTAATCAAGATAAATCATACAGCCCGTCTCCTATCCGTTTATGTTAAAAAAAGCTTGAGTTTATTTTATCGTTGTGTAAATATAGGTGTCAAGACAGGTGTAAATATAACAGGAGGGTGATGTATGTCTGAAAAAACAATTATCGTCATTGGTTCGGGGACGGCGGCCCTTGCCTGTGCTTCCTCATTTCCTCCGTCATACCAAGTAACCGTCATCACAAAGAGAAACGTAACGAACAGCAATTCGCATTATGCTCAAGGCGGGATTGCTGTTTCATACGCAAAAGATGACTCGATAGAATCCCATGTGAACGATACACTGTATGCGGGATGCGGACACAATGACGTGACAGCCGTGCGGCATTTGCTGCAAAGCGGACAGAGCATGATAAAGAGGCTGATAGAAGGCCATTTCCCTTTTGATACGAAGTCGGACGGAACGTTTTGTCTCGGCAGGGAAGGCGCTCATTCCAAAAGGAGGATTCTGCACGCCGGGGGAGATGCGACCGGACGGATGCTGGTTGAGTTTCTGGTTCGGCAGCTGAGGGACGGCATTCGGATCATTGAACACGAGACGGTTGTCGATCTGCTGATTGAACAAGGGCGATGCGCAGGCGTTGCCGTAAAGGATGCTTCAGGCGCCGTTTCTTACAGAAGGGCGGATTGTGTAGTGCTTGCTTCAGGCGGCTGCGGCAGTCTGTACCAATATCACACAAATGATTCCGCCATAACGGGAGACGGCATCGCTCTTGCCTTCCGTGCGGGAGCTGAGATCACGGATATGGAGTTCACCCAGTTCCACCCGACCCTCCTTGTGAAAAACGGGACTGTGTACGGTCTGATTTCTGAAGCAGTGAGAGGAGAAGGCGGATATTTAGCGGATCGCTTCGGGCGCAGGATCATGGCTGACAGACACGCGCTTGAAGATTTGGCGCCCCGGGATGTGGTTTCACGGGCGATTTATGAAGAAATGATGAAAGAAAATCCTGTTTTTATAAATTGCAGCCGAATAGCCGATTTTAACAAACGTTTTCCGACCATAACAGAAATTTGTCAAACAGCCGGCGTTGATCTTGAAAGCGGGATCCCCATAGCACCCGGAATGCATTTTTTAATGGGCGGAGTAAAAGCCGATACATGGGGGAAAACGTCCGTGCCTGATTTGTACGCTATAGGCGAGACCGCCTGCACAGGCTTGCACGGGGCGAACCGCCTTGCGAGCAACTCACTGCTGGAAGCGCTGGCAAGCGGGCAACGATGTGCTGAACATATCATTCAAACACCGTTAAACGGAAGATATAAAAAAACCCCGAAGAAAACTGATGTCATCTTACAAGTGCCGGACACAACGCTTCATGTGCTTCAAGCCAAAATGACAACCGGAGCGGGTATCGTCAGGGAAAAAGAAAACCTGCAGGCGCTGGCATCCTGGCTTAACAACGTATCTGTGCGTCATATAAATGTGAAGGATATCACAATGGAACAAGCCGAGCTATCCTGCCTATGGAAGACTGCGCAACTTGTTGTCACCTCAGCCCTTATTCGGGAAGAAAGCAGAGGCGCTCATTTTCGCACTGATTTTCCCGGGACGGAGAAAGAGTGGCACGGAAAACAAATCATTCATTCAACATCTGGAACAGTTATCAGAAAAAACGAAAGGATTGGGGAACTATGGACATTCTGCAGCTGAAACAAATGCTGACTCATTTTTTTCAGGAAGATATCGGAACGGGTGATGCGACGTCACAAGCGATTTTTTCTGATCAGCAATGTAAAGCGCGAATCATCGCAAAAACAGACGGCGTGTTTGCCGGAGAAGCCGTTATCCGTGAAGGATGGAAGCTTTTACACGATGATATCCGCATCCGCTCCCTGAAAAAAGACGGAGAACGGATGAAAAAAGGAGACGTGCTCGCGAAAATGGAAGGCCAGGCGGCGGCACTTCTTACGGGGGAGCGGGTCATTCTGAATCTCATACAAAGAATGTCAGGCATTGCGACAATGACGGATGAGGCCAAAAGGCGTCTTGATGATCCGACTATCAAGCTTTGTGATACGAGAAAAACGACACCCGGGCTCAGAATGCTGGAAAAATACGCCGTTCGGGTCGGAGGCGGCTTTAATCATCGTTTCGGCTTATATGACGGCATCATGATAAAAGATAATCATATTGCCGCCTGCGGATCGATAAGGGCGGCCATGGAGCGGGCAAGAAAAACGGCGGGGCAGATGCTTGCGGTGGAAGTCGAAATCGAATCCGAACAGCAGCTGCTCGAGGCAATAGAAGCGGGTGCAGACGTTATTATGTTTGACAACTGTCCGCCTGAGTCCGTCCGGCGTTTTGCAGGCATGACACCGGGCCATATCAAAACGGAAGCATCCGGAGGCATAACGCTCGGCACGTTGCCCGCTTATAAAGGAACGGGGGTCCAATATATTTCACTCGGATTTCTGACTCATTCAGTAAAAAGCGCCGACATCAGCATGGATGTTGAGGCAGCGGAACAGGGGGATTTTTAAGATGTCTATTTTTGACGTGCTAACTGCATCAGCCGAAATGATGCCGAGCCATTATAAAGACATGAGCACAGGAGAAATGGAAAAGCGGGTCGCCGCCATTAAACGGGCTTTCGGAAAGCGCCTGTTCATTCCGGGGCATCACTATCAAAAAGACGAAGTGATACAATTCGCCGATACGGCAGGTGACTCCCTGCAGCTTGCTCAAGTGGCAGAAAAAAATAAAGAGGCGGAATATATTGTGTTTTGCGGCGTGCATTTTATGGCGGAAACCGCTGATATGCTGACTGATGATAACCAAACCGTCATTTTGCCCGACATGCGCGCCGGATGCTCGATGGCTGATATGGCAGATATTCAGCAGACGGACAAAGCATGGCAAGAGCTTCAAGAACTGTACGGTAACACCATCATTCCGTTAACATATGTTAACTCGACGGCGGAAATTAAAGCATTCGTCGGACGGCACGGAGGAGCGACCGTCACCTCTTCGAATGCCCGGAGTGTGCTGAAATGGGCTTTTAAACAAAAAGAGAGAATTTTATTTTTGCCGGATCAGCATTTAGGCAGAAATACGGCCTATGACCTCGGCATTCCGCTGACAGAAATGGCTGTATGGGACCCGGGACAGAACCGATTGCTTACTGACCATCCGGAAAACATTAAGGTTATCCTTTGGAAAGGGCATTGCTCCGTACACGAAAAGTTTACAGCGGAAAATATTTCTCAGCTGCGGCAGCGGGATTCCGGCATCCGCATTATCGTTCATCCGGAATGTTCGCGGGAAGTGGTCTCGCTCAGTGACGACAGCGGGTCTACCAAATACATTATTGATACGATCGAACAGGCTGAACCGGGAAGCAAATGGGCGATCGGCACGGAAATGAATCTTGTCCAGCGCCTTATTCACTCGCATCCGGATAAACAGATTGAATCATTGAATCCCGATATGTGTCCGTGTCTGACTATGAACAGAATCGACCTGCCGCATTTATTGTGGTCGCTTGAGCAGCTTGAAAAAGGCGAGCCGAAGGGTGTCATTAAAGTTCCGGAAGCGGTTCGGACAGAAGCGCTTCGTGCTTTGAACAGAATGCTGAGTCATACGTAATTATAAAAAATTCCCCTCCTTCCCAAATTTTTTATCATCATGCCCAGTCCATCGGCATATAGTGTGAAGAAACGTATTGTAATGACAAATGTACCGTTCACGTTTTGTGCATAGGAGGGGAAAACGTTGAAAATTCATATCGTTCAAAAAGGCGATTCGCTCTGGAAAATAGCTGAAAAATACGGAGTTGATCTTGAAGAGTTAAAAAAACTGAATCATCAGCTTAGCAATCCAGACTTAATTATGCCTGGAATGAAGATAAAGGTGCCTTCCGAAGCCGTTCCGGTCAGAAAAGAACCTAAGGCCGGCTTCGGAACGTCTGCGCATAAGCATGAGCATCCATATGCCAAAGAAAAACCGAAATCAGTTGTGGACATTGAAGACACCATACCAGAAGAACCAAAGCCGTCAATTCCGTATGTGCCGCCAATCCCTGAAAAGCATGAAAATGTGCTGCCGGAAGCTGATATGAACCAATATTACCCGTCCAATCAGCTGTTTCAGCCGTGGTCGCCTCCTAAGCCGGAGGAACCGGTGACACATTTTGTCGAGCCGAAAGAAAAAGAGCATGACAATAACATTCCACAACAGGAGGAAATGATCAACATGGAAAACGCGAATTACCCGAATATGCCAAAGGCGCCTGAAGCCGGAAAGATGGAAGAAGAAAACGCCGCTTATCATCTGCCGAATATGCCAAACATTCCGAATGTCCCGTTTCCGAATATGCCGGCCGTTGAACCGCCTTTTATGCATTACCCGATGCCGTGCATGCCTTGTCCTTGTCCGGTTCCGGTGACACCGATGCTGCCGGGTTCGGGACTATGCCATCCGTGCTTCCCGGTAGGCGGAGGTTTCGGCGGTTTTGGAGGAGGTTTTGGAGGCTTTCCGGTCATGCCGATGCCGTTACCGTACGGATTCCATCATCCGGGATTTGGGCCGCATGCGGGTTACGGTGAATTTGAAAACCAGGCCCATGAAAATGCAGAGCATTATGATGGTTCTGCATCTGGTTTCGGCGGTGCTCCGTACGGTCAAATGCCGTATTACGGCGGATATTCGTCACATTACGCAAACGCGCCTCATCATGATGGGAAATATAAGGATGATGATTGCGGCTGCCATGATTCACATCATCACCACCACCATCACCACGGTTCACATCACCATCACGCAAATATACCTGTGCAGCCGTATCCGAATATGGGTGCAAACGCCGGATATTTTATGCCTTACGGCGGAGCAAATCCTAATGCCGCGCCGAATCAGCCGAGTCCAAATCAAGTATTCGGACGGCCGGAGGAAGAAGAAGATTAATGTTTCGGGACGATGTATGTCGTTCCTTTTTTTATGTCCAACTGAGGAATGGACATAACTGACAAGCTTAAACCCGCCGCCCGCCGCGCATCCTAAACATGAGCGGAAAACGCTCAAAACAGCGATGAATCCACGGGGGGTTTTTCCATTGGGTAAAAAACTGATGACGATCGCGGGCGTTTTAGCCGTGACGGCAAGCTTAACGGCATGCGGAGCAAATAATGCCATGAATGACGGACGCTACAACCAGTCAACACGTCCGGTCGGATATTATTCGAATGATAATGGTAACGGCAGAGGCCAGTACGGCATGGACCATCAAGGACCCGTTTCTGAAATGATGGAAAACCGAAACGGCCGTCATAATACGACAAACGTGTCCGATCAGTACGCGCCTAATGACGGGGTTCCGTTAACGACGGACGGCACATATAATGGCCGAAATGCCAATACGCCGCCGACAGCAATGTCTTATAATGGGTATGACAACGCCGAAAACATCAGGTTGGCGGCAAAAGTTGCAAACCGCGTGAAAAAAGTAAAAGGCGTACAGGATAGTCAGGTTATCGTGACTGACACGAGAGTCGTCATTGCCGTCAGAACAAATCATCCTTTTACGAAAACTGATGATAAACATGTCAAACATGCGGCCAAAAAATTCGCGGACGGCCGTACAATTCAAGTGTTTACCGACAACGCTACTTTTACAAAGCTGCAAGACATGAACAGAAACAGCCGTTAAACGGGACTGCCGGATGATTTCATCCGGCAGTATTTTTATGAATAAAGCTTCATCATTTCTTTACATATTCTTAAAACGCTCTTTATATTGCGGTGTTAACATAAAAGTAATAAAACGTAACGGAGGGGCCGGAATGAAAAAAACGGAGCATGACAAAAGCCGCGGAGCAAAAACTGTGTATCTGACCGTAAGGGGATACCGGCTCAAACTGACGCCCGGACAAATGAAACTGATTTCAGCCGGCCGGGCATAATCATCGCAGCAGCCCTCATTTAGAGAGCTGCTTTTTTTTCGGCTGAAACAGACAAATGAAAGAAAACGATTAAGCACCGGCATCTTTGGTCAAACTAGCATCAAGAGTTTGATTGAATAAAGAGGTGTTATTGGTGAAACGAATTTGCGGTGCTCGTCTATTGTTTATGCTTGTCTTATCGGCTGCAGTCCTGATTTGCGGAGGAAAAGGCGCATACGGGGCGGAGGTTGAGCATTACGGGCCGCTTCGGGTGCACGTCCAGCTGGAAAAGGTCTATCTTGACGGTGATGTCGGCATTGAACATACGGATGAAACCGTTTTAGCGATGGAGGATTTTTGGGCCGCATATGCCGGCTGGACGCTCGTTGAGCAGAAAAAAGGCTTCGTCCTTTTCCGTAAGCATGTTGATGACATTTCTCCGCTCAGTAAGGTTAACGGTTATATCGGGGTCACGGACGGGGGCGTCATCTCCACTTTTCACGGCCGTCCCGGATCGCTGGCCGAGCCGATTCAGTCTTTCTTCCAGATTGATATAGAAAGGCTGGAAAGCCGATTGCAAAAGCACTTGGAACACGGCATACCGTACAGGACAAAAGCGGAGTTTGAGAGCGTGATCGATCATATTAAGACTTACAGCGGCTGACTTTGACGCAAGACATGTGACACATGTCTTTTTTTTTCTGAATGGAAGGTGTCAAAGCGAACATACGTTAACTTTTCTATAAGACTTTGGCTGTTTTTGTGTTACAATGATAAGCAGTCAAAGAGGTGAATAGGTGTGATTGAATTCGTGAAGGGGACGATTGATTATGTATCTCCCCAATACATCGTGATTGAAAACGGCGGAATCGGCTATCAGGTCTTCACTCCGAATCCGTTTATTTATAAGGTAAGCAATCAAGAGACCATTTTTACGTATCATCATATAAAAGAAGATGCCTTTTCTTTGTACGGTTTTTCAACCCGGGAAGAAAAAGCGCTTTTCACAAAGCTGCTGAACGTCACCGGCATCGGGCCGAAAGGGGCGCTCGCCATCCTCGGTTCCGGTGATCCCGGAGCCGTCATCGAAGCGATCGAACAGGAAGATGAAGCCTTTTTGGTGAAATTTCCGGGTGTGGGCAAAAAAACGGCGCGGCAGATTATTCTTGATTTGAAAGGCAAACTGGCCGACGTCGTGCCTGAAATGATTGACAACCTGTTCAATCATGAAGCGCGCATTGAAAAACAAGAGGCTGAAACGGCGCTTGACGAGGCGCTTGAAGCGCTCCGGGTTCTCGGCTACGCCGAAAAAGAAATTAAAAAAGTGCTTCCTCACTTAAAAGAGGAAACGGCGCTTTCAACAGATCAATATGTGAAAAAAGCATTGCAAAAATTATTAAAGTAAGGTGATGTTCATGGATGAACGGCTCGTTTCAAGTGAAGCAGACAGCCATGAATCAATAATCGAGCAAAGCCTCAGGCCGCAGAATCTCGCCCAGTATATCGGCCAAAAGAAAGTGAAAGAAAATCTGCGCGTGTTTATCGATGCGGCGAAAATGAGGCAGGAAACGCTGGACCACGTTCTTTTATACGGGCCTCCGGGTCTCGGGAAAACAACGCTTGCGTCTATCGTGGCCAATGAGATGGGTGTGGAGATGCGGACGACGTCAGGTCCCGCCATCGAAAGACCGGGGGATTTGGCAGCCATTTTGACGGCGCTCGAACCAGGGGATGTGCTGTTTATAGACGAAATTCACAGGCTGAACCGCTCAATTGAGGAAGTGCTGTACCCGGCGATGGAGGATTTCTGCCTTGATATCGTCATTGGAAAAGGCCCGTCCGCCCGCTCCGTCCGTCTCGACCTTCCCCCTTTTACGCTTGTAGGAGCGACGACAAGGGTCGGATTATTGACCGCACCGCTCAGAGACCGGTTCGGGGTGCTGTCGCGCCTTGAATACTATACGCAGGAAGAGCTGACAGATATCGTGTCAAGAACGGCTGACGTTTTTGAAGTGGATATCGAAAAAGCCCCGGCTCTGGAAATCGCCAGACGGTCAAGGGGAACGCCGCGGGTTGCAAACCGTCTGCTCAGAAGGGTGAGAGATTTTGCCCAGGTGCTCGGCGACAGCCGCATCACGGAAGAAATCGCTCACGACGCGCTCGAACGTCTTCAAGTCGATGCGCTCGGCCTTGACCATATCGACCATAAGCTGCTGATGGGCATGATCGAAAAATTCAGCGGCGGTCCTGTCGGCCTTGATACGATTTCCGCGACAATCGGCGAAGAACCGCATACAATAGAGGATGTGTACGAACCGTATCTGCTGCAGATCGGATTTCTCCAGAGGACGCCGAGGGGACGGGTCGTGACTCCGGCTGTGTATGAACATTTTCGATTGGAGGCGCCCGCCCGTGACTGACTTTCCGAAGGTTCTCATGGTTCTCGGTGCCGTTTTGCTTATTGCCGGCGCAGTCTGGCACTTTGTCGGAAGGCTGCCCGGAGATATTTTCGTTAAGAAGGGAAATGTTACATTTTTCTTTCCCGTTGTTACTTGTATTGTGATCAGTGTGATACTATCCATTCTGCTTAATTTTTTCGGCAGAATGAAATAACAATAGACAGAATTAAGGTGAAATGATGAAAGTCGATTTATTTGATTTTGAACTGCCTGAACGCCTCATTGCCCAAGTGCCGCTTAAAGAGCGTGACGCATCGCGGCTGATGGTGCTCGACAAACAGACGGGCGGGCTGACGGACAGTTCATTTAAAGAGATTGTAAGCTTTTTTAATGAAGGGGATTGCCTCGTCTTGAACAATACCCGTGTGCTGCCTGCAAGATTATTCGGCACAAAAGAAGATACGGGAGCGAAAGTGGAGCTTCTGTTATTAAAACAGGAAGAAAATGATACATGGGAAACGCTCGTAAAGCCGGCGAAACGCGTAAAAAAAGGAACGGTCCTGACATTTGGCGACGGCCGGCTGACAGCGGTCTGCACGGAGGAGCTTGATCACGGAGGCAGAAAAATAGAATTCCGGTATGACGGGATTTTTTACGAAGTGCTTGAATCACTCGGTGAAATGCCGCTGCCTCCTTATATTAAAGAGCAGCTTGATGATAAAGAACGGTATCAGACCGTCTTTTCAAAAGAAATCGGATCTGCCGCAGCTCCGACGGCCGGACTTCATTTTACGGAAGAGATTCTGGACGAGCTGAAGCAAAAAGGTGTGCGGATTGAATTTATCACACTTCATGTGGGACTCGGCACATTCCGCCCGGTCAGTGCGGATGATGTGGAAGAGCATAACATGCACGCGGAATTTTATGAAATGACGGAAGAAACCGCCGCCTCTTTAAACGAGGTCAGAAAGGCGGGAGGGCGTATCGTGTCGGTCGGGACGACATCAACGCGCACCCTGGAAACCATTGCCGGCGAGCATGACGGCGTATTTACCGCTTCAAGCGGCTGGACGTCCATCTTCATTTATCCGGGATATGAATTTAAAGCGATTGACGGCATGATCACCAATTTTCATCTGCCGAAATCTTCCCTTATTATGCTCGTTTCTGCGCTTGCCGGCAGAGAGCATGTTCTTTCCGCCTACCGTCATGCGGTAGAAGAGGAATATCGTTTCTTCAGCTTTGGCGACGCCATGCTGATTATCTAATTTGAATGACAGGAGGCCTCATACAAAGTGGCTGAACAACCGATACGTTATGAATTTATAAAGGAATGCAAACAAACGGGAGCGCGCCTGGGCAGAGTCCATACGCCCCACGGCTCCTTTGAAACGCCTGTATTTATGCCGGTCGGCACGCTTGCTACGGTAAAGACGATGTCTCCGGACGAGCTGAAATCTATGGATGCGGGCATTATTTTAAGCAATACGTACCATTTATGGCTCCGCCCGGGACATGACATTGTAAAAGAAGCGGGCGGGCTTCATAAGTTTATGAACTGGGACCGCGCGATTTTAACGGATTCCGGCGGTTTTCAGGTCTTTTCATTGAGCAAGTTTCGTAATATAGAAGAAGAAGGCGTTCATTTCCGCAATCACTTAAACGGAGACAAGCTGTTTTTATCTCCGGAAAAAGCGATGGAAATTCAAAACGCCCTCGGCTCTGATATCATGATGGCGTTTGATGAGTGTCCGCCGTATCCGGCAGAGTATGATTACATGAAACGCTCTGTGGAACGGACCAGCCGCTGGGCGGAACGCTGCCTGGAGGCGCACGGGCGCTCAGATGAGCAGGGGCTGTTCGGAATCGTACAGGGCGGAGAATACGAAGACCTGCGGACACAAAGTGCAAAAGACTTGGTTTCGCTTGATTTTCCGGGTTATGCCATAGGCGGGTTATCTGTCGGCGAGCCGAAGCACGTCATGAACCGAGTGCTTGAGTTTACAACTCCGCTTTTACCGAAGGACAAGCCGAGATATTTAATGGGTGTGGGTTCACCGGATGCCTTAATTGACGGCGCCATTCGCGGCGTGGATATGTTTGACTGCGTACTGCCGACCCGGATTGCCCGAAACGGCACGGTGTTTACGAATGAAGGGCGTCTGAATATGAAAAACGCCAAATATGAGCGTGATTTCCGTCCGATTGATGAAGAGTGCAGCTGCCATACATGCAAAAATTACTCCCGCGCTTACATCAGACATTTGATCCGCTGTAATGAAACGTTTGGAATTCGATTAACAACTTACCATAACCTTCATTTTCTGTTACACTTAATGGAGCAGGTCAGACAAGCCATCCGGGAGGATCGTCTTGGTGATTTCCGAGAAGAGTTCTTTGAGCGTTACGGCTATAATAAGCCAAATGCGAAAAGCTTCTAAATAAAACCATTCTTGAAGGGAGGGAAACAGATGGGTACTTTAGGTACAATCGTTCCTATTATTTTAATGTTTGCAGTGCTTTATTTCCTGCTCATCCGTCCGCAGCAAAAGCAGCAGAAGGCCGTACGCCAGATGCAGGAAGAGCTGAAAAAAGGGGATACAGTGGTGACAATCGGAGGATTGCACGGCACTGTTGATTCAATTGATGAAAGCAAGGTCGTCATTAAAACAGGTGATAACACCCGTTTAACATTTGACCGCCGCGCAATCAGAGAAGCTTCCGCTGAATAACAGCGAAGCTCATACATACAAAAAAAGAGCGGAGAATCCGCTCTTTTTTTATTACGCTGATCTGCTTCCTTTCAAATTCACTCCGAAAATGCCGCCCAGCATACTGACTCCCAAAAAGCCGAGATGAAACAAAAGCTGACCGGATGTAAACGTTTTTCCGAACCCTAAATATTGAAACAGCAAGATGATTAATGAAAAACAGACGGCGGTTAACGCTCCGATCATCCAGCCTTTTTCTTTCGCTTTGCCGCCCGATATAAAACCGCCCGCAAATAAAGAAAGAAAGGAAAGCGCGGTGATCAGCCAGCTGAAAGATGACTCTTCCATTGAGGTAACCGTCAGTAAAAGCGAAATCGCCAAACTCGTAAGAAGCATCACCGCAAAGATAGCCACTAAGCCGTACAAGACGCCTCTTCCCACTTGTTTCGTTTCTTCCATTTTTATCTCCTCTCCGCTCTGCGGCCTGATATATGACAAGCCGGAGCCTGTCTTTTTCTAAATGTATTCTCTGAATGTTCGAATTAGACGTAAATGCATGATGTTCAGCCCGTTTCTTACATAATTCAGAGCCGATGGCAAATGCTATGACCGTTGGAGGTGCGATATGGAAGATATTTTCATTATTACGTTTCGTACGATTGTGCTTTATTTTATCATTCTTGTGATTTTCAGACTGATGGGAAAACGGGAAATCGGAGAACTGAGCATTTTAGACCTTGTCGTCTCCATTATGATTGCCGAGATTGCCGTATTGGCAATTGAAAATGTAAAAGATAAGCTTTTGCATACAATTGTGCCGATTGTCGTTTTAATGATTATTCAAGTAAGCCTTGCTTTTATTTCGCTCAAAAGCCAAAAAATACGGCAGCTGCTTGACGGAAAACCCACCATTATTATCAAACAGGGAAAAATTGATGAACGGGCGATGAGATCGCAGCGCTACAATTTTGACGATCTTCTTATGCAGCTGAGGGAGAATAACATCGATAGAATCTCTGACGTGTCATACGCCATTCTGGAGTCTTCAGGCAAACTGTCGATCGTCAAAAAGAAAAACAATAAGGATAAGCAGATGGAAACATCGCTTATCGTTGACGGGGTCATTCAGAACGAGCATCTGGACAGAATCGGGAAAGATAAACACTGGCTCGAAAAAAATTTAGCAAAAAGAGGATATCGCGATCTTTCGGTTATATCATTCTGCACGTTTACGGACGGCGCTTTTTTTATTGATCTTAAAGATGAAAAAGGGGAGCCATGAATCGGTTTCACCGCGTCACGAACTTGCCGATGACCGGAATCCGGATCAGCTCTTCCCTTTTAATCAGCCTGAATAACAGAAGAAGCGCTATATACAAAATCGCGGTCATTGCAATCCAGCCTGTGAGATTAACAGCCTCTGACCCTGAAAAATGAACGGCGTGCTTGATGATGCGGCTGACATAGCCGCAAATGAATATGACGGCAAAACAGAGCGCGTATTCTTTTATTTTAATGCTGATCGGAAGCACCTTGCTTACGGTGGCTGCATGCAGCAGGGTGACAAGGACCATCCCCGTTACAATCGCAAGTGCGGCGCCCATGATGCCCAAGGAAGGCCTGGTCGCCAAAACAAAAATTAGACCAGTTTTGACAGCGGCGCCGATAAAACTGTTCATCATGGCGGCTCCGGCTAAATTGAGAGCCTGCAGCACCGCCTGAAGGGGCCCCTGAAAATAGTAAAGCAGAAAAAACGGCGCCATCACTTTAACAAATACCGCCGCATTCGTTGATCCGTACATGACGGACATCAGTTCATCAGCGAAAGAGAATAAAATAACCACCGAAATGCCTCCGCTTAAAAGACACAGCCGCATCGCCTGTTCCAGACGGTATTCGACAACTTGCAGCTTTTTTTGCTCCATTCCTTCACTGATCGCAGGAACAAGTGCCGTTGACAGAGAATAGGTTATAAAGCTGGGCAGCGTCAAGACCGTCATGGCAAATCCGGTCAGCTCCCCGTACTGGCTGGTGGCGGCAGCGGTGGCCACTCCTGCAATCGCAAGGCTTTGCGCGACGACAATAGGTTCAAAAAACCAAGATAAATTTCCGATGAAGCGGCTTCCGGTTGTCGGGAGCGACACGCTCATCAGCTGGCGGAATGTTTCTTTTCCATTTGCGATCGACTTGAAAAATTGTTTTCTGATTCTGATTGTTTTATTTGCTTTAAAACAAATGAATAAATAAATAAGAGAGGCAAGCTCCCCGATGACAGACGAAATCATGGCTCCGGCTGCGGCATATTCAATCCCGTACGGCAGAAACACCGTCGTGCAGACCGCGACAAGTGAAATCCGCACGATCTGCTCAAGTACTTGGGAAAACGCCAGCGGGTTCATATTCTGCCTGCCCTGAAAGTAACCGCGCAGCACGCTGGAGATCGCGATAATCGGCACGACGGGCGTAATCGCCAGAAGCGGGTAAACCGTGCGCTGATCCGTCAGCATCGTTTCGGACATAATCGGCGCAAAGCATAAAAACAGTGGCGTGAAGATGAGACTTAATATCCCGGTGACGGTAAGCGACATCACTAAAATATGTTTCATTTTCTGCCGGTCCCCCCGCGCGCTCGATTCAGCGACAAGTTTGCTGATGGCAACGGGGAGGCCGAATTGAGTCAAAGTGGTGGCCAAGAAAAATGTCGGGGCAGCCATCATGTATAAACCGACCCCTTCTTCACCGATAAACCGGGCGATAACCACCCGGTTGACAAAGCCGAGCATTCTCGTAATCATCCCGGCTGCGATGAGAATAAGAGTGCCCCTTAAAAAAGTCTGTTTTGCCATTTTATAAACCCCTGCCTTCTCAAACTACCTGGAATCATATACAATAAAGATATGCGCCGATGTCGTCCGAGCATGACAAGTCTTCGAGAAAAATGGAAAAAGGAGCGAGCGCCCAGTGGAGAAACATCCCGCCGAAATGTACAAAGATCATTTGCGGCCTTTCTTGTACAGTAAACTTGAAGAGTTCAAAATCCTCGGATACGATGATGTTGAGCACGAGAGTTTATGGTCATACTTAATACATAAAAAGTGGAAACAGAAAAAGGAACTGCCGCTGCATGAATTGGCCGGTCATATTTTATCAGTTAAAATTGGCGATTTTATGAACTATGCAACCGTTGAAGCTTTTAAGTCGTCTAATTGGCTGGAAAGCGATGAGGGTCAGGAAGCTTTAGATGAACTGCTGAGATAATGATTTGACGGCATAGGTTTAAGGAGGAAATACATAATGAAAAAAGGACGCTTGATTGCGTTTTTCCTGATTGTATTATTGATCGGCACAGGGCTGGGGTATTTTACAAAACCGGCTGCCAATAATATTACGTTAGGATTGGATTTACGCGGCGGGTTTGAAGTTCTGTACGATGTGCAGCCCGTCAAAAAAGGCGATAAAATCACAAAAGACGTGCTCGTCAGCACGGTGCAGGCGCTGAACCGCCGGGCTAACGTTCTCGGCGTAAGCGAGCCGAACATTCAGATTGAAGGAAATAACCGCATCCGCGTACAGCTGGCGGGCGTCACGAATCAGAACAGGGCGCGCGAAATTCTGTCAACGGAAGCGCAGCTCTCGTTCAGGGATACGAATGATAAAGAGCTGTTAAACGGCTCTGATCTCGTGGAAAACGGCGCGAAGCAAACCTTTGATCCGACGACGAACGAACCGATTGTCAGCGTTAAGCTGAAGGATGCGGATAAGTTCGGCGAAGTGACGAAAAAAGTCAAGAAAATGGCGCCTAATAATCAGCTTGTGATCTGGCTTGATTACCAAAAAGGCGATTCATTTAAAAAAGAAGTCGGCAAAAAACATCCGAAATATGTATCCGCTCCGAATGTGAGCCAGGAATTAAACACGAAGGATGTCACGATTGAAGGCCAGTTTACCGTTCAAAAAGCGAAGGATTTGGCCAATATTTTAAACGCGGGCGCGCTGCCTGTGAAACTGACCGAAAAATACTCTACTTCAGTAGGGGCGCAATTCGGACAGCAGGCTTTGCATGATACGGTAGAGGCCGGCATCATCGGTATTGCAATTGTTTTCTTATTTATGCTGCTTTATTACAGACTGCCTGGACTCATAGCGGTAATTACGCTTTCTGTATACGTGTATATTACGCTTCAAGTGTTTGACTGGATGCAGGCGGTGCTGACGCTTCCGGGTATTGCGGCGCTCATTTTGGGTGTCGGGATGGCGGTTGACGCCAACATCATCACCTATGAACGGATAAAAGAAGAACTGAAACTCGGCAAATCCGTCCGCTCAGCTTTCCGTTCAGGGAACAGACGGTCATTCGCGACGATCTTTGATGCGAACATCACAACGATCATCGCAGCGGTCGTGCTCTTTATTTTCGGGTCAAGCTCTGTAAAAGGGTTTGCGACGATGCTGATTTTGTCAATTCTGACAAGCTTTATTACAGCTGTCTTCCTTTCAAGATTCCTGCTCTCCCTTCTCGTGGAAAGCAGATGGCTTGACCGGAAAAAAGGCTGGTTCGGCGTCAAGAAAAAACACATTATGGATATTCAGAAGACCGACGAAAATACTGAACCGCATACGGCATTCCAAAAATGGGATTTCACGAGCAAGCGAAAATATTTCTTTATTTTCTCAAGCGCTGTAACCGTTGCGGGAATTATCATCTTACTGGTCTTTAAACTCAACCTGGGAATCGATTTTGCAAGCGGCGCGCGGATTGACGTGCAGAGCAATCATTCTTTGACGGCGCATCAGGTTGAAAAAGATTTTGATTCTCTCGGCATGGAGCCGGAAAACATCGTGCTTTCTGGTAAAGAGAACCATGTTGCCGCGGCCCGGTTTGTCGGAGAGCCATCTAAAGAAAAAATCGCTGAAATCAAAACGTACTTTAAGGACAAATACGGATCTGAACCGAACGTCAGCACGGTATCGCCGACAGTCGGAAAAGAACTGGCCCGTAATGCTTTATATGCTGTCGCCATTGCATCAATCGGCATCATTATTTACGTATCAATACGTTTCGAGTACAGAATGGCTATCGCCGCGATTGTATCCCTGCTGTATGACGCTTTCTTTATCGTCGCGTTTTTCAGCATTACAAGGCTGGAGGTTGACGTAACCTTTATCGCCGCTATTCTCACCATAATCGGTTACTCGATAAATGATACGATCGTTACATTTGACCGGATACGCGAGCAGATGAAAAAACGCAAGCCGAAGTCATTTGCCGATCTGGAACATATCGTGAATCTGAGCTTGCAGCAAACCTTTACACGTTCGATCAATACGGTCTTGACCGTTGTGATTGTTGTCGTCGTGCTGCTCATTTTGGGCTCATCGTCAATTACAAACTTCTCCGTCGCCTTATTGGTCGGTTTATTGACGGGCGTTTATTCCTCTCTTTACATCGCCGCGCAGCTGTGGCTTGTATGGAAAGGTAAAGAATTTAAAGGGAAAAAATCAATCGAAGAGTAAAATGGGAACAGGCTGTCTTGCAGAAGGCAGCCTGTTTTTTTAGGCCGCATTGAACTTAAAACCTGCATTTGCTATAATGACATACGCTTACATAATCAATCATCATTGTAAAAACATGTAGGAGGGTTCTTATGAACGTTCGTGAGTCGGAGCTTCCGGGCATCGGCCAGAAAGTAGAAGTCATTACGAAAAATCACGATAAAATCAGTATTATTCTTCATGATGACGGCAGAAAAGAGCTCTATTACTTCGATGAGAATGATCATGACGAATGCTTGGCATCCGTTGAATTTAACGACGAAGAGGCGAGGCAGATTTCCGCTATTTTAGGCGGGATGATGTATAAGCCGAAAGCGCTGGAATCTGTGGAAGTCGCGCTTGATGACCTCGTCATTGAGTGGTTTAAAGCCGAATCTCATGCACCGGCTGTCAGCCGTACAATCGGAGATTTGGAGATCAAGAAACATTACAACGTCCAGATTATTGCGATCGTAAAGAAAAACCGGCAAAAACAGCTGAGCCCCGGCATTGATACCGTAATTGAAGAAGGGGACACCCTCGTCATATCGGGAGAAAGAAGCGGACTGAAAAAGCTGGTCCGCGAGCAGTTGACGGCCCGGATTTCCTGAGGGCCGGGGTTTACTCCCGGGAAAATGGGGGAAAAGATAAGAAAATAATTGGGGGCAGACGCATGAATAAACAATGGACTATTATATTCGCTTTACTATTTACTCTGATTGTCGCCATCTTTGCTGTCATTAACGTGCGGGCGGTTGAGGTTGATTATCTGTTCGGAACCGCTGAATGGCCGCTGATTTTAGTCATTTTAGGCTCTGTGTTAATGGGAGCGCTGATCGTGTTTTCAGCCGGTATCTTTCAAGTGATGAAACTGAAGCGCGAAATTAAAATGCTGCGGAAAGAAAACAGATCCGCAGGTGAATTGACGGCTGATTCGGACGGCAAAAAAACAGCCGCGCCGCCGGAAGAAATGCTTGAAGAGAAAAAAGGATCAGAATAACATTTGAAACCCCTCAGTCCGCTCTAGTATAATAGGGTGGTTGAGGGGTGAATTTATGTTAGCGTCAAAAATGCGCTGGGAAATCCAGCAGCCGGATCAGGAAAAAGTCAAATCACTCACAGAACAATTGGACATAACACCTCTTGTGGCATCACTGCTTGTAAAAAGAGGTTTTGATACTGCCGAAAGCGCAAGGCTGTTTTTACATACAAAGGATGCAGACTTTTATGACCCGTATGAATTAAAGGGAATGCGGGAAGCAGTTGATCGGATAAAACTGGCGGTTTCTCAAGGGGAACCGATTATGATTTACGGAGATTACGATGCAGACGGCGTTACAAGCACGTCAGTGATGCTGACGGCACTCAGACAGCTGTCGGCGGACGTTGACTTTTATATTCCCGACCGTTTTACAGAAGGCTACGGCCCGAATGAACAAGCTTTCCGCTCCATAAAAGAGCGGGGATTTTCGCTGATCATTACAGTGGATACGGGAATCGCCGCCGTCCATGAAGCTGAAGTCGCAAAAGAGCTGGGCTTAGACGTCATTATTACCGACCACCATGAGCCGGGACCCGAGCTTCCTGACGTATTTGCGATCATCCACCCGAAGCAGCCGGGATGCGGCTATCCGTTTAAAGAATTGGCCGGCGTCGGTGTGGCGTTTAAGCTTGCCCACGCGCTTACGGGTTCTTTGCCGGAAGCTATGCTGGACTTGGCGGCAATCGGTACGGTTGCAGATCTGGTGCCTCTTCATGATGAAAACAGATTAATTGCGTCACTCGGAATTGAAAGGCTTCGGACGACAAATCGGCCGGGCCTCAAAGCTCTGATTAAGCTTTCCGGCGGAGATATCGGACAAGCTGATGAGGAAACGATCGGATTTCAGGTCGCACCGAGGCTCAATGCCGTCGGAAGAATAGAACAGGCCGATCCCGCCGTTCACCTGCTGATGACCGAAGATCAGTTTGAAGCGGAGGAACTGGCTTCGGATATTGACCGGCTGAATAAAGAGCGGCAGAAAATGGTGAAAACCATGACCGAAGAGGCTGTTGAAATGGTTCAGCAGCAAGGCGGAAACCCGTCTGCCATTGTAGTGGCAAAAGCCGGCTGGAATCCGGGAGTCGTCGGTATTGTCGCATCTAAGCTGGCTGAACGTTTTTACCGTCCCGCTGTTGTGCTTGGAATAGATGAGGAGCAGGGAATCGCTAAAGGGTCGGCGCGAAGCATCAGGGGCTTCAACCTTTTTACGAGCCTTTCACAGTGCAGAGACATTCTTCCTCATTTTGGCGGGCATCCGATGGCGGCCGGAATGACGTTGAAGGCTGAAGATGTGGCGGAATTAAGGGACAGGCTGAATCAAATGGCTGAAGAAACCCTGACGGAAGAGGATTTTATTCCCGTTCAGGAGGTTGATCTTGTCTGCGGCGTTGAAGACATAACCGTTGAAAGCATTACAGAATTGAATATGCTGTCGCCGTTCGGCATGCTTAACCCTAAACCGCATGTGATGGTGAAAAATGCCGTGCTTGATGATGTGCGCCTGATCGGAGCGAATAAAAACCACGTAAAAATGACGGTGAAAAGTGATTCCGCCGTCCTTGACTGCGTCGGCTTTAACAAAGGAGAGCTGGAAGCCGGAGTTGTTCCCGGATCAACGATTTCCATTGTCGGCGAGATGTCCATTAATGAATGGAACAACAGAAAGAAGCCCCAGCTGATGATTAAAGACGCTGCGGTGCCGGAATGGCAGCTTTTTGATATCAGGGGCAAGCGGACGTGGGAAGACACGGTCACCGCGCTGCCGAAGGAAAAACGGGTGCTCATCAGCTTTAACGAAAAAACCGCTCAGAAGCTCCGTGCAAAAGAGCTGTCGGGCGAGCTGGCCGGGATCACATCGGAATCCGAGGCGGAAGCTCTCCAGCTTGACGGAAAATATGCCGTTTTTCTGGATGTGCCGCCGTCAGCGGATCGCCTGCAGCATTTGCTTGACGGAAAGAAGCCGGAACGGATTTATTTTGTTTTTATCAATCATGAAGAACATTTCCTGTCCTCATTTCCATCGCGGAATGATTTCAAGTGGTTTTACGCATTTCTCTTGAAAAGGGGCGCTTTTGACTTCGGCAAGCATGGTTCAGAGCTTGCGAGACACAGAGGATGGTCAATTGACACAATCAATTTCATGACAAAGGTGTTTTTTGATCTCGGTTTTGTTAAAATAGAAGATGGTGTGCTGTCTGTCGTGAGCGGCGCGAAAAAACGCGACCTGGCAGATTCGCAAACCTATCAGGTAAAACAGCAGCTGATGGAATTAGACCAGAAGCTCAATTATTCCGCAGCCCATGAGCTGAAGGAATGGCTGAATAAGCTGATGAACCAAGGTTCAGAAGCTTATGAAAGTACGAGGAGGACATAGAACAGATGGATCTTAAAAAATACGTAACAATTGTGCCCGATTACCCGAAAGAAGGCGTACAATTTAAAGATATTACGACATTGATGGACAAAGGCGATGTATACCGTTACGCCACTGACCAAATTGTTGAATATGCAAAAGAAAAAGAAATTGATTTAGTTGTCGGGCCTGAAGCGCGCGGCTTTATTATCGGCTGTCCGGTTGCATACGCTCTCGGAGTGGGCTTTGCGCCGGTTCGGAAAGAAGGAAAACTTCCGCGTGAGGTCATTAAAGTCGATTACGGTTTGGAGTACGGAAAAGACGTACTGACGATTCATAAAGATGCAATTCTGCCGGGACAGCGCGTGCTGATTACTGATGACTTGCTTGCAACAGGCGGCACGATCGAAGCAACAATTAAGCTGGTCGAAGAACTGGGCGGCGTCGTAGCCGGTATTGCGTTCTTAATCGAGCTTTCTTACCTTGACGGCAGAGACAAGCTTGACGATTACGATATTTTAACATTAATGAAATATTAACCGCATATGGAAAAAAGCACTCGTGTCAGGGTGCTTTTTTCCTATTATTTCATCATCCTGACAGATTCTTTAGGTGTTTTGAACTTCTGCCCTTTACATCTCTCGTTTTTTTCTTGATAATAAACTAATACAGTTTACATTTAAAAAAGGTGATTCCATGGCGAACGAACAAGTATTGACTGCCGAGCAAGTAATAGATAAAGCGCGCACTTATCTGCCGGAGGAGCAGATTGCGTTTGTTGAGAAAGCTTACCTGTATGCGCAAAACGCGCATCGCGAACAGTACCGCAAATCAGGTGAGCCGTACATCATTCATCCGATTCAGGTGGCGGGGATCCTCGTCGATCTGGAAATGGACTCTTCCACAATTGCGGGCGGATTTCTGCATGACGTGGTAGAGGACACGGATGTCACCCTCGACGACCTGAAGGAAGCATTTTCTGAAGAAGTGGCGATGCTTGTCGACGGCGTGACGAAGCTCGGTAAAATTAAGTATAAATCTCAAGAGGAGCAGCAGGCGGAAAACCATCGAAAAATGTTTGTCGCTATGGCTCAAGATATCAGAGTCATATTGATCAAGCTGGCGGATCGCCTTCACAATATGCGGACGTTAAAGCATCTTCCGCAGGAAAAGCAGCGGAGAATTTCAAATGAGACGCTGGAAATTTTCGCTCCGCTGGCCCATCGGCTCGGGATTTCAAAAATCAAATGGGAGCTGGAAGACACCGCTCTCCGTTATTTGAATCCTCAGCAATATTACAGAATCGTCAATCTCATGAAGAAAAAGCGCGCGGAACGCGAACTTTATGTCGAAGAGGTTGTCAATGAAGTGAAAAAACGCGTCGAAGAAGTGAATATCAAAGCGGACTTTTCAGGACGTCCGAAGCACATCTACAGCATTTACCGCAAGATGGCGCTGCAAAATAAACAGTTTAATGAAATATATGATCTGCTCGCCGTCCGTATTCTTGTCGGAAGCATTAAAGACTGCTACGCCGTCCTCGGCATTATTCATACGTGCTGGAAGCCGATGCCGGGCAGATTCAAAGATTATATTGCGATGCCTAAGCCGAATATGTATCAGTCGCTGCATACGACCGTAATCGGGCCTAAAGGCGATCCGCTGGAAGTGCAGATCAGAACGTTTGAGATGCATGAGATCGCTGAATACGGGGTGGCCGCACACTGGGCATATAAAGAAGGCAAGGCTGCAAACGAAGAAGCGACATTTGAGAAAAAACTGTCCTGGTTCCGTGAAATTCTGGAATTCCAAAACGAGTCTACCGATGCGGAAGAATTTATGGAATCGCTGAAAATCGATCTGTTTTCTGACATGGTATACGTATTTACGCCAAAAGGCGATGTCATTGAACTGCCATCAGGCTCTGTGCCGATTGATTTTTCCTACAGGATCCACTCGGAGATCGGCAACAAAACAATCGGGGCGAAAGTGAACGGAAAAATGGTGACGCTTGACCATAAGCTCCGGACGGGCGACATCGTCGAGATTCTGACGTCCAAGCATTCATACGGTCCGAGTCAAGACTGGGTCAAACTGGCGCAGACGTCCCAGGCGAAACACAAAATCCGCCAATTCTTTAAGAAACAGCGCCGTGAAGAAAACGTCGAAAAAGGCCGTGAACTTGTCGAGAAAGAAATTAAAAATCTTGATTTTGAAGTGAAAGATGTTTTAACACTCGAAAATCTTCAAAAAGTTGCCGACAAGTTCAATTTCTCAAATGAAGAGGATATGTACGCGGCGGTCGGGTATAACGGCATTACCGCTCTTCAGGTGGCCAACAGGCTCACCGAAAAAGAACGGAAGCTGCGTGACCAGGAAGAGCAGGAAAAAATCGTTCAGGAAGTCACTTCCGAGCCAAAACATTATCTGCAAGGGAGAAAACGGGAAGCGGGTGTGCGCGTAAAAGGCATTGACAACCTTCTCGTCCGCTTGTCGAAATGCTGCAACCCGGTGCCGGGCGACCATATCGTCGGTTTTATTACAAAAGGGCGCGGTGTATCCGTTCACCGGGATGACTGTCCGAACGTCAAAACGAATGAAGCGCAGGAACGTCTGATCCCCGTTGAGTGGGAGCATGAATCACAGGTTCAAAGACGCAAAGAATATAACGTTGAGATTGAGATTTTGGGGTATGACCGTCTCGGGCTTTTAAATGAGGTGCTCCAAGCCGTAAATGAGACGAAAACCAACATCTCCTCTGTCTCCGGCAAATCCGACCGCAATAAAGTCGCTACGATTCATATGGCGATTTTTATTCAAAACATCAATCATCTGCACAAAGTGGTCGAGCGGATTAAGCAGATCAGAGACATCTATTCAGTCCGCCGGGTAATGAACTAAAAGGAGCTTGCTATGAAGTTAGTTGTTCAGCGTGTAACAGAAGCGAGTGTGACGGTTGACGGCGCTGTCGCCGGCCGGATCGGACCCGGTATTATGGCGCTTGTCGGCATCACTCATGAAGATACAGAAGAAGATGCCGCTTACTTGGCGGATAAAATCGTGAATCTTCGGATTTTTGATGATGAAAGCGGCAAGATGAATTTATCGCTTTTGGATACGGGCGGGGAGATTTTATCCGTTTCCCAGTTTACGCTTTACGGCGAAACGAAGAAAGGGAGACGCCCGAATTTTATGAATGCGGCTAAACCGGATCAGGCTGTGCTCCTTTATGAAAAGTGGAACGAACTCCTTCGGGAAAAAGGAGTCAAAGTGGAAACCGGAATATTCGGAGCCATGATGGATGTTCAGCTGACGAATTCCGGGCCGATTACATTGATTATGGATTCTAAACAATAAAAAAGCTGCCGTTCGGCAGCTTTTTTTTATGATTGAAAATAATGTTCCAATCCGCTTTCAATTCCGTCTGTCACTTTTTCCTGATACGAGCCGCTATGTATGATTGTTTCTTCTTGCGGTTGACTGAGATAGCCGAGCTCATACAGCATGGCAGGCCGTTTATTTTCCCTCAGGACGTAATAATCGCCAAACAGAACGCCGCGATCCGGGATAGGGGAACGCTTCACTACTTCAGAATGGACGTCTGAGGCAAGCTGGCGATCCTTAGACGGGCTGTAATAATAAGCCGTGCTTCCCCGTGTTGACGTATCGGCATAGCTGTCATAGTGAATGCTGATAAAGGCATCCGCATTCCGGTAATGAGAGGTTGAAACCCTAGCCTGCAGGCTGATAAAAGTATCATCCTGTCTGGTGATATACACGTTTGCACCGGCCGCTCTCAATTTTCCGGCTAACAGCTTAGCTGTTTTAATCGTTACGTTTTTTTCAAACTTTCCGGAGTAGCCGATCGTTCCGCTGTCTTTTCCTCCGTGTCCGGGATCAACGACGATCGTTTTGTTTTTAAGTGAGCCGCTGCCGCCTGACGTGTTGGGAGAAGGTGCTTCGCCTGTTTCCTCACCGCTTTTTGACGTTTGTACGACCCAGTCTGCCACATATGCGGTTTGTCCGTTCTCAAGCCGGACTTCATACCATTTGCCGCTTGAGCGGACAATCGGGTAGGCTGCGCCTTTATCTGCTCTTTTTACGATAGAAGCGGAAGTCGAGGCCGAGCTCCTTAAGTTGGTGCCGCCGTAAACAATATACGCTTTTTTCGAGGAGCCTGAGCCCGCAGAACCGTCTCCCGAGCCGGATGCGCTGTCCGATGAGTCAGAATCCTTTATGATGTAGTGGCTTGCTGCCCAGCCTTTTTGCCCGTTTGCTTCAATTTTCAGCCAGCCGTGGTCTTCACTTAAGATGGAAACCTTTGTTCCGCGTGATAATTTAGTCATAATCGCTGAATCATGTGACGCTGCACTTCTGACATTCAATGAAGAAACGCCGACAGTCCCGTTTTTTGACCCGCTTCGGGCCGAAGTTGCTTTCGTATCCGATCCGCCGCTGTCCGCGGTGACGTATTCGGAAGAAACCCATCCGGTTGTGCCTTGATAAGAAATGTTCACCCATCCGCTGTTCTTGTCCAGCACGGATGCATGTGCGCCTTGCGGAAGTTTGCCGATGACTTCATATGATGTCCCCGGGCCTTTTCTGATGCGGAGGTCAGGATCGGTGGAAGTGACCGTTCCGCTTGTTGCGGATGAATGGTCTGCTCCTCCGGCTGTTTTTGATATCAGCCAGGAAACGACCCATCCGGTTTTACCGGGGCTCAGCTGAAGCTGCACCCAGTCTCCCTCTTCTTTAGCGATCGGGTATCTTTCCCCTTTTTTTACTTCAGCCTTAATTCCATAGCTCAGGCCGGGACCGCCTCTGACATTGATCTTGTCTGTCGCGATGACCGCTTCTCCCTCTGCGGCGATTGCGGTGTGGAATGACGGAAGAAGCGCTGTGATGATGACGCCGCATAAAATAAGAGCAAGAGTTCTCTTCTTCATGGCTGTCCTCCTTTCTGAACTAACTAAAATACATTCTTGTATAATATCGTATTTTCCTTGCTGAATGTTAAATAAAAATAAAATGGTTTGTTTATACTAGTCATAAATACAGCGAAAAGGTGTGCAAATCATGAAATATCAACCAAAAATGGGACGCGCGCTGCACGATGCGGAAGGAAATCTGCACTTCAGTGATCAGAGCGATAGAGAAAAGGCGGGTTTTCTTGAAGAGACGGCGACGGAGTTCGGTCTTTTATCGAAAGATGCGGTCGCAAGGAAAAACAGACGGAATAAAACTTGACAGGGGAGTGCAATCCCATTATTATAATAGAAATTGATGTACATAAGTCATGATAACGATTTTGAACCGATAATGGAGAAGAGTAGGTCAGAATGCATGGAGAAGAGAGGAACCGTCCCGGGCTGAAAGCGGATCCGCACTGCATCTTTCTCGAAACAACACTCCGGAGGTTCCCTGCTGAACGCTTTTGCAAGTCATTAGGCAGCGGACGTGAACCTGCGTTAAAGGTCAGAGCGGGGATGCTTCGGCATTCCAACTAGGGTGGCACCACGGGTATAACTCTCGTCCCTACTATACATGTATAGTAGGAGCGGGAGTTTTTTTATTTGAAGAAAGACATTAAGGAGGCCTGTAACATGGCATATCACATTCCAAGAGGCACACAGGACATACTGCCGGGTGAATCAGACAGATGGCAGTTCGTCGAACAAATTATGAGGGAGACGTGCCGCACTTATCAATATAAAGAAATCCGCACGCCGATTTTCGAGCATACGGAATTGTTCGCAAGAGGCGTCGGTGAGTCTACAGATATCGTGCAGAAAGAAATGTACACGTTTGAAGACCGTAAAGGGAGAAGCCTGACGCTTCGGCCGGAAGGAACAGCCGCCGCGGTCCGCGCGTTCAATGAAAATAAATTATTTGCGAACCCGGTGCAGCCGACGAAGCTTTATTATGTCGGACCGATGTTCCGTTACGAACGTCCGCAGACAGGGCGTTTCCGCCAATTCTATCAATTCGGAATCGAAGCGATCGGCTCCAAAGATCCGGCCGTGGATGCAGAAGTCATTGCGCTTGCGATGAGTATTTACCGTAAAGCCGGTTTGAAACATGTCAAGCTTGTGCTGAACAGCCTTGGTGACCAGGAGAGCCGCAAATCCTACCGGGAAGCGCTCGTCAAACATTTTGAACCGCGCATCGGAGAGTTTTGCTCAGACTGCCAGTCGCGCCTGCACACAAACCCGCTCAGAATTCTTGACTGCAAGAAAGACAGAGAGCATGAACTGATGAAAACGGCTCCGTCCATTCTTGATTACTTAAATGAAGAATCAGCCGCTTATTTTGAGAAAGTAAAACAATACTTAAACGATCTCGGCATCCCGTTCGAAATAGATCCGAACCTTGTCAGAGGGCTTGATTATTATAACCATACCGCTTTTGAAATTATGAGCAATGCCGAAGGATTCGGAGCGATTACAACCCTTGCCGGCGGGGGCCGCTATGACGGGCTTGTTGAACAGATCGGCGGACCTGAAGCGCCGGGTATCGGATTTGCGATGAGCATCGAACGTCTGCTGGCAGCCATTGACGCTGAGAAAACAGAGCTTCCCGTCAATCAGGGGATTGACTGCTACATCGTGACGCTCGGAGAAAAAGCGAAGGATTATTCCGTTTCCCTCGTGTACAAACTGAGAGAAGCGGGCATTTCAAGTGAAATCGATTATGAAAATAAAAAGATGAAGGGCCAATTTAAAACAGCTGACCGTCTCGGCGCACGTTTTATTGCGATTTTAGGGGAAGATGAGCTTGCCCAAAATAAAATCAATGTAAAAGACGCGGAAACAGGAGAGCAGCGTGAAGTGGTGTTAGACGAGCTGATACAAGTGTTAAAGGCAGATCAAAAGCAGTGAAGGAGAGGAACGCTATGTTTGGAAGAACATATTATTGTGGCGAGATAACTGAAAAAGCGATTGGCGAAACCGTCAAACTGAAAGGGTGGGTGCAGAAGCGGCGCGATCTCGGCGGCTTGATTTTCATTGATTTGCGCGACCGCTCGGGTATTGTGCAAGTTGTGTTCAACCCTGACGTATCGAAGGAAGCCCTTGCCGCAGCGGAAGCAATCAGAAACGAATATGTGCTTGATATCGAAGGCACGGTTTCTGCCCGTGAAGAAGGCACGGTGAATCCCAACCTGAAAACCGGTAAAATTGAAATCAAAGCTGAAGCGGTGACGGTGCTCAGTACGGCGAAAACGCCTCCGTTTCCGATCAGTGACCAGGCGGCTGACGTTTCTGAAGACGTCCGGTTAAAACACCGCTATTTGGATTTGCGCCGCCCGGCGATGTTTCAAACATTGCAAATGCGCCACCAAGTCACAAAATCCATCCGCCATTTCTTGGATGAAAACGGATTTCTTGATATTGAAACACCGATTTTAACAAAAAGCTCTCCCGAAGGCGCCCGTGATTACTTAGTGCCGAGCCGGGTGCATGAAGGAGAATTTTACGCCCTTCCGCAATCCCCGCAGATTTTTAAACAGCTTCTGATGGTGTCGGGCTTTGAACGGTATTATCAAGTGGCCCGCTGCTTCCGCGATGAAGACTTGCGTGCCGACCGCCAGCCGGAATTTACGCAGATTGATATCGAAATGTCCTTTATGAGTCAAGAGGACATCATGGCTCTGGCGGAAGAGATGATGGCGAAAGTCATGCTTGAAACAAAAGGTGTTGAAGTACCGCTGCCGCTTCCGCGAATGACATATGAAGAAGCGATGAACAGCTACGGTTCCGATAAGCCTGACACCCGCTTCGGCATGCTGCTGACGGACGTGTCAGACATAGTGAAAGATACTGAATTTAAGGTGTTCTCATCAGCCGTGGCAAACGGCGGCGTTGTAAAAGCGATCAATGTCAAAGGCGCTGCCGGCGACTATTCCAGAAAAGATATCGATGCGCTCGGCGTTTTTGCCGGAAATTACGGCGCGAAAGGTCTCGCTTGGGTGAAAGTTGAAGCTGACGGCGTAAAAGGCCCGATTGCGAAATTCTTTGATGAAGAGAAGCAGGCAAAACTGGCTGAAGCGCTTGATGCTTCTGAAGGCGATCTGCTCCTGTTCGGCGCTGATAAGTTTGAGGTTGTGGCTCAATCCCTCGGCGCGCTTCGCTTAAAGCTCGGCAAAGAACGCGGCCTGATTGACGAAAGCCTCTTCAACTTCCTGTGGGTTGTGGACTGGCCGTTACTGGAGCATGACGAGGAAGAAGGCCGTTTCTATGCGGCTCACCATCCGTTTACAATGCCTGTCCGTGAAGATCTTGACCTGATTGAAACGGCGCCTGAAGATATGAAAGCGCAGGCTTACGACCTTGTCTTAAACGGCTATGAACTCGGCGGAGGCTCAATCCGTATTTTTGAAAAAGACGTTCAGGAAAAAATGTTCGGGCTTCTCGGCTTTACAAAAGAAGAAGCGGAGGAGGAGTTCGGATACCTTCTTGAAGCCTTTGAATACGGCGCCCCTCCGCACGGCGGAATCGCGCTCGGCTTAGACCGGTTGGTTATGCTTCTTGCAGGCCGCACAAACTTAAGAGATACGATCGCTTTCCCGAAAACGGCAAGCGCAAGCTGCCTTCTTACGGAAGCGCCCGGCGAAGTGAGCGATGCCCAGCTTGAAGAACTTCACCTTTCTGTCAAAAGAAAAGTGAAACAGTAAAGATCAGCAGTTTGTTTCTTGAAAATCAAAATCTGCTGTGATATGATTTTGACAAGTTAAATAAAGTCCTGATGTGTTAGTTGTACACCTAGTTTTGACCGAACATTTTTTTGATTTGGGAGCCCGCATTTTTAAATGGCGTACATGCCTCTTTTCATTCGTTAAGAGGACTTACAAGATTTAAAAAAGGGCACCCACCTGCTGAGAGCGGGTTCAAAACGAAGGAAAGCTGCAACGGCACAATTGGGACTTTATTTTTTGTGCGCTAAAACCAGCGGCTTTTTGACAAGCCGAGTTTATAAAACCAGAATGTGGAGTGAGGTTCTTGTTACATCAGTTTTCCAGAAATGAGCTAGCGATTGGAAAAGAAGGGCTGGACACGTTAAAAAACAGCACGGTGGCCGTTCTCGGCGTCGGCGGCGTCGGTTCATTCGCAGCCGAAGCATTGGCGAGGTCCGGAGTGGGGCGGATCGTGCTTGTCGATAAAGATGATGTTGACATTACAAACGTAAACCGCCAGCTGCATGCGCTCTTGTCGACGGTGGGACAGCCGAAAACAGACTTGATGAAAGCGCGGATCGCGGATATTAATCCGGATTGCGATGTCGTCGCCTTAAAAATGTTTTATACAGAAGAGACATATGAGCAGTTCTTTGAGCATCCGCTTGATTACGTCATTGACGCGTCGGATACGATTCATTATAAAATTCATCTGATGAAAGAATGTCTGAAACGGAATGTTCCGCTGATTTCAAGCATGGGAGCGGCGAATAAAACAGACCCGACACGCTTTCAGATTGCTGATATTTCAAAAACCCATACCGATCCGATTGCCAAAGTCGTCCGCACAAGGCTTCGCAAAGAGGGCATTAAAAAAGGCGTACAGGTCATTTTTTCTGATGAAAGCCCGATCGTCATCCGTGAGGACGTCAGAAAAGAAGTCGGGAATGATGAAGCGAAAATCCGCAAAGCGCAAATGCCGCCGTCTTCCAACGCCTGGGTTCCGTCAGTGGCCGGTCTGATTATGGGCGGACATGTTGTCATGGAGCTCTTAAAGGACATCGACATTAAACGGGTTAAAGATAAATAAAAAGAAAAACAGCCTTCTTCAGGAAAGGCTGTTTTTTTATTTGAATCCTCCGTTTACACGAAAGATCTTGGTCGGTATCAAAAAAGACAAGCACACATAGGGTGTCCTTGTCCGGTTATTTTTTCTGCTTCATCAGTTTTTCATACACTTGCTTTATGGCGGCTTCAAATTTCCCAGTTTGTTTCGGTTTATAGTATTGCTTGTTTTTTAACGGATCAGGCAAATATTGCTGTTCGACCCATCCGTTCTCGAAATCGTGAGGATATTGATAGCCGATCCCGCGTCCGAGCTCTTGGGCCCCTTTATAGTGGGCGTCTTTTAAATGTTTCGGTACATCGCCGATTTTACCCGTCCTGATGTCTTTGAGCGCCTCATCAACGGCTGAGATGGCGGAGTTTGATTTTGGCGAGAGGCATAATTCGATTACTGCATTGGCCAGCGGAATTCTCGCTTCCGGAAAGCCGATCCGTTCTGCGGTCTGAATCGCGCTCAGCACCCGGGGGCCTGCCTGCGGGCTTGCGAGGCCGATATCTTCATAGGCGATCACGAGAAGCCTTCTTGATATGCTTTCAAGGTCTCCGGCTTCGATCAGACGGGCCAGATAATGAAGGGCGGCGTTTACGTCCGAGCCTCGGATCGATTTTTGGAAGGCAGATAAGACGTCATAATGCGCATCGCCGTTTTTATCATGAGTATAGCTTTTTTTCTGCAGACATTCTTCCGCCGTCTCCCGTGTAATCCGGATCGTGCCGTCGCTTGATTCCTTTGTGGAGAGCACGGCAAGCTCAAGTGCGTTCAAAGCGGAGCGGACGTCTCCTCCGCACCCTTGCGCGAAATGATCCATCGCGTCGTCGTCCACCGAAACGCTGTAGGAACCGAGCCCCCGGTGTTCATCTGTGAGCGCTCTTTTCAATGCCTGCTTGATCAGATCGGGTGTTAACGGTTCAAGCTCAAATATCTGGGTCCGGCTTCTGATGGCCGGGTTAATGGCATGATAAGGGTTGGCGGTCGTCGCGCCGATTAAAATAATCATGCCGTTTTCTAAATAGGGCAGCAGAAAATCCTGCTTTCCCTTATCAAGCCTGTGCACTTCGTCAAGGATTAAAATGACCTGGCCTGACATTTTCGCTTCCTGTACGACAATCTCCATGTCTTTTTTATTATGAATGACGGCATTCAATTTCCTGAATGCGATGCTTGTCGATCCTGCGATCGCTGTGGCGATGGACGTTTTTCCGATGCCCGGCGGTCCGTACAGGATCATGGATGATAAGTGCTTTGCACGCACCATTCTGCCGATGATTTTATCCTCTTTGACCAAATGTTCCTGGCCGATAATGTCTTCGATATTGGCAGGCCGCATCCGATACGCCAATGGTTTCATGAACATCTCTCCTTACATATACAGGGTAACGGAAAACGGACGATTAGAAAAGCGAATTGCGGCGGGCCCCGTGTTTCAATGAAAATTAGGATAAGTTATGTTATAATAACAGTTGGTCTATAAGATACTAAACAGATTATTCATATCCATTTACTTGTATAAATTAACAATTAGAATTGACTGGGGTGTTCATATTGAAAATATCGACAAAGGGAAGATACGGGCTCACCATTATGATTGAATTGGCGAAAAAGCACGGAGACGGTCCGACGTCGCTCAAAAGCATCGCCCAAACAAACAGCCTTTCTGAGCATTACTTGGAACAGCTTGTATCACCGCTCAGAAACGCCGGACTCGTAAAAAGCATCAGAGGCGCTTACGGGGGGTACGTACTCGGGGGCCAGCCTGAAGAGATAACGGCCGGAGATATTATCAGAGTGCTGGAAGGGCCGATCAGCCCGGTAGAAGTGCTTGAGGATGAAGAGCCTGCCAAGCGGGAGTTATGGATCCGCATCCGCGACGCTGTAAAAGACGTGCTGGACAGCACGACGTTAGAAGACCTTGCGAGCTACACGGACGGCGAGCAGGAAGCTTATATGTTCTATATTTAAACCAGAGGTGTACAGACAATGGAACGGATTTATTTAGATCATGCCGCGACTTCCCCGATGGATGAGCGTGTGCTCGAAGAGATGAAGCCCCATTTCTTCGGCAGTTTCGGCAACCCGTCAAGCATTCATTCATTCGGGAGAGAATCCCGGAAATGGGTCGATGAAGCGAGAGCGGACATCGCGCGCGAAATCAGTGCGAAAGAACAGGAAATTATTTTCACAAGCGGCGGCACAGAGGCTGATAATTTAGCGATTTTCGGAACGGCTGCCGCCCGGAAGAATGAAGGAAAGCATATCATTACGACCGCTATTGAGCATCATGCTGTATTGCACGCCTGCGAAAAGCTGGAAGAAGACGGCTTTGAGGTGACATACCTCATCCCCGGCCCTTCAGGACGGATCAGTGCAAATCAGGTGAAAGAAGCGCTCCGTGATGATACAATCCTTGTTACCGTCATGTATGGCAATAACGAAGTCGGTACCATTCAGTCGATTGACGAAATCGGAGAGCTGTTAAGCGGGCATCAGGCCTATTTTCACACAGATGCCGTCCAGGCATTCGGTTATATGCCGATTGACGTGAAAAAAAGCAGAATTGACATGCTGTCTGTTTCCGGTCACAAGCTTAACGGGCCTAAAGGGACAGGCTTTTTATATGTAAATCAAGAGGTGAAGCTGTCACCGATTCTTCTCGGGGGAGAGCAGGAACGAAAGCGCCGCGCGGGGACGGAAAATGTACCGGGCATCGCCGGCTTAAGAGAAGCGGTCGTCCTTTCAAACCGTGAGAGGGAAGAGAAAACAGCGAAGTATAAGGAGTTTAAGAACATCATCATGACAACGCTGGAAAAATCCGGCGTCACAGCGGAGGTGAACGGAGATGCCGAGAAATGCCTGCCTCATATTTTAAACCTTTACTTTCCCGGCGTGCCGGTGGAAGCGCTGCTGGTCAATCTTGACATGGAAGGCATTGCCGTCTCCAGCGGATCTGCTTGTACAGCGGGATCCGTTCTTCCGTCCCATGTGCTTACGGCCATGTTCGGAAGTGAGAGCGGCAGGCTGACTTCGTCAATCCGCCTCAGCTTCGGCCTCGGCAATACGGCGGAACAAATCGAAACAGCCGCCGAAAAGCTTGCCGCCGTCGTTAAACGGCTTGCTTAAAACGGCGGACTTACGTTTTTAATGGAGTGAATGCAAATGGAAAAACGGCCGGAGGATACAAGAGTCGTAGTCGGCATGTCCGGCGGCGTGGACTCTTCCGTGGCGGCCCTTCTGCTGAAGGAGCAGGGCTACGATGTAATCGGAATCTTTATGAAAAACTGGGATGATACGGACGAAAACGGTTTTTGCACGGCGACGGAAGATTATGAAGACGTCATCCGGGTCTGCAACCAGATCGGAATTCCGTATTATGCCGTCAATTTTGAGAAGCAATATTGGGAAAAGGTATTTCAATATTTCCTTGATGAATATAAAGCCGGAAGAACCCCCAATCCGGATGTCATGTGCAATAAAGAAATTAAGTTTAAGGCTTTCTTGGATCATGCTCTGTCACTCGGCGCGGATTATCTTGCGACGGGCCATTACGCCCGCGTGGACAGAAGCGCAGGTACAGTGCGCATGCTCCGCGGTCTGGATGAAAACAAGGACCAGACTTATTTTCTGAATCAGCTCAATCAGGAACAGCTCAGCAAAGTCATGTTCCCGATCGGTGATCTGCAAAAAAGCCGCGTGCGGGAAATCGCCAAAGAAGCGGAACTTGCGACAGCTGCGAAAAAAGACAGCACGGGAATCTGCTTTATCGGCGAACGCAACTTCAAAACGTTTCTCAGCCAATATCTCCCCGCTCAGCCGGGCGATATGATGACAATGGACGGAGAAGTAAAAGGGCGTCATGACGGTCTGATGTATTATACAATCGGACAGCGCCACGGTCTTGGAATCGGCGGAAGCGGCGAGCCGTGGTTCGCCGTCGGTAAAGATCTTGAAAAAAACATTCTGTATGTTGATCAAGGATTCCATAATCCGCTTCTGTATTCTGATAAGATCACGGCGACAAATGTCAGCTGGACGCGTCCCGGTCTGATGGACGGCGGCGAAATGACATGCACGGCGAAATTCCGCTACCGTCAGGAAGATCACAAAGTAACGGTGAAAATGACGGGTGATGATGAAGCGGAAGTCATTTTTGACGGGCAGGTACGCGCCGTTACGCCGGGACAAGCCGTCGTTTTTTATGACGGAGAAGAGTGCCTCGGCGGCGGAACGATAGATGACGTTTATAAAGACGGAACAAAACTGTGGTACGTATAACACATGTAAAAAACCTCAACTCGCATGTTGGGGTTTTTTAGCGAAAGGAAGTTAAAAATGGATTATAATAAAATCGGGATTGACGCCATGCAGGAGGGCGATTTTGAAAAAGCGGCAGAGGCTTTTACGAAAGCGATTGAGGAAAACGGGCAAGATCCGGTGCCATATATCAACTTCGCAAATCTGCTTTCTTCTGTGAACGAACTCGAACGGGCGCTTGCATTCTATAACAGAGCGCTCGAATTGGACAATTCGGCGGCAGCCGCTTATTACGGTGCGGGAAACGTATATGTGATGAAAGAATCGTTTTCCGAAGCGAAGGATATGTTTGAAAAAGCGCTTCGCTCCGGAATGGAAAACGGAGATTTGTTTTATATGCTGGGGACCGTTCTCGTTAAATTAGAGCGGCCGAAGCTTGCACTGCCATATTTGCAGCGTGCCGTTGAATTAAACGAAAATGACACGGAAGCACGCTTCCAGTTCGGAATGTGCCTCGCAAACGAAGAAATGCTGGATGAAGCTCTGGCGCAGTTTGAGACGGTGATCGAGCAGGACCCAAGCCACGCGGACGCATTTTATAATGCCGGGGTCGCTTACGCGTACAAAGAAAATCGTGAAAAGGCGCTTGAGATGCTGGAAGGCGCAATCGGCATACAGCCTGATCATATGCTTGCGCTTCATGCGAAACAGCTTATCACCCAGTCATAACAAAAGGAGGGAAGGCTCGTGGATCAGCTGAACATCGAAGAACAGCCGTATGTAAAAGGCGTCATTCATACGGTCATTTATCATAATGACACCAACCTGTATACAGTGCTGAAAGTCAAGGTTGCAGAAACGTCTGAGGCGATCGAAGACAAGGTCGTATCCGTAACGGGCTACTTCCCTCTGCTGCAAGAAGATGAGACCTACACATTTTACGGAAAAACCGCCACGCATCCTAAGTTCGGCCTGCAATTTCAGGCTGAACACTTTAAAAAAGAAATTCCGACCACAAAAGAAGGGATCATTCACTATTTATCAAGTGATCTGTTTGAAGGAATCGGAAAAAAAACAGCGGAAGAAATCGTCAAAAAGCTCGGAGACGGCGCGCTCAATAAAATTCTGACGGATGCGTCGGTGCTTTACGATGTGCCGAAAATGTCGAAAAAGAAAGCGGATAAGCTTGCCGGAGAGCTGCAGCGGCATCAGGGGCTTGAGCAGATTATGATCTCTCTGAACCAATACGGTTTCGGGCCCCAGCTATCCATGAAAATATATCAGGCCTACGAAACGGAAACACTGGAGAAAATTCAGGAAAATCCTTATCAGCTTGTAAAAGACGTTGAAGGCATAGGCTTTGTGAAAGCTGACGAGCTGGGCGGAAAAATGGGTCTGTCAGGAAACCACCCGGAGCGGATCAAAGCGGCTATCTTATATACAATTGAATCGACCTGTCTTTCAGAGGGCCATACGTACATAGAAACAAAGCAGCTGATAATCAATACGCAAACGCTCCTGAATCAGTCAGCTGAAGGCGGCCGCGTCACGGAAATGGATACGGCTGACGGCATCATCGCCCTCGGGGAGAGTAAGGATATCGTCATAGAAGGAGAACGCTGCTATTTTCCGTCCTTGTTTTACGCGGAACAAAACGTCGCAAAACGCGTGCTCGACATTGCGGCTCAGACGGAGTATGCCGATCAATTTCCTGAATCGGAATTTCTGCTTGCACTCGGTGAACTGGAAGAACGGATGAATGTTCAATACGCACCAAGCCAAAAGGATGCCATTCAAAAAGCGCTGTCTTCACCGATGCTTTTACTGACCGGAGGACCCGGGACGGGGAAAACGACCGTTATTAAAGGAATCGTGGAATTATACAGTGAACTGCACGGAGTATCGCTTGACCCCGGTGATTATAAAAAAGACGAGGCGTTCCCGGTGCTGCTTGCCGCGCCGACGGGAAGAGCCGCAAAACGGATGAGCGAATCTACGGGTCTGCCGGCTGTTACGATACACAGGCTGCTCGGCTGGAATGGCGCTGAAGGCTTTACCTACAATGAAGATCAGCCGATAGAAGGGAAACTGATCATTATAGACGAAGCGAGTATGCTCGATATCTGGCTCGCCAGCCATTTGTTTAAGGCGCTTCCTAAGCACATTCAGCTCATTGTCGTCGGTGATGAAGACCAGCTTCCTTCAGTAGGACCGGGGCAGGTGCTCAGAGACCTTTTGGCTTCTGAGGTGCTGCCGACCGTGCGCCTGACAGATATTTACCGTCAGGCTGAAGGATCATCCATTGTGGAACTTGCGCATGATATGAAAAAAGGACTGCTTCCAAAGGGGCTGACCGCGCCGACAAAGGACCGCTCATTTATCCGCTGTAATTCTTCACAGATTAAAGAAGTCGTGGATCAGGTCGTCTCGAACGCGTTAAAAAAGGGGTATACCTCCAGGGATATTCAAGTGCTGGCCCCGATGTACAGGGGAAAAGCGGGAATTAACGAGCTGAATATGCTTCTTCAAGACATCATGAATCCGCCGAAAGAAAAAAGGCGGGAGCTGAAATTCGGAGATGTCGTCTACAGGACGGGCGATAAAATATTGCAGCTTGTCAACCAGCCGGAAAACAATGTGTTTAACGGCGATATTGGCGAAATCGTATCCATTTTTTATGCCAAAGAAAATACGGAAAAAGAAGACATGGTCGTCGTCTCATTTGACGGCAACGAAATCACCTTTACGAAAAAGGATTTCAGCCAGTTTACCCACGCTTACTGCTGTTCGATTCATAAGTCGCAGGGAAGCGAATTCCCTATTGTCGTCCTGCCTGTCGTCAAAGGCTACTATCGAATGCTCAGGAGAAATCTGCTTTATACCGCCATAACAAGGGCGAAAAAATTTCTGATTCTTTGCGGAGAAGAAGAAGCGCTTGAATGGGGCGTCAAAAACAATGATGCCACCGTCAGACAGACGTCGCTTAAAAACAGGCTCACAGAGCAGACTGAAGAGATGGATGCAGAACTGGCCGCCCTGCAAAAAGAGCTGCCGTTCAGTGTATATGATGCGAACATCGGAATGGAAGGCATCACGCCGTTTGACTTTATGGAAGAAAAAGCGTAAATAAAACCCGGAGCATAAACATGCGCCGGGTTTTCGCCTGTGGAAGTCATTTCAAAGTATGCTGCCCGGCTTCTTGGCAAAACCTATACGTGTTCAACAAAAGGTGGTTGATCACACTTTGAGAACATGCCATGCAGCTGAAGGACGAACAGTATATGACGAAAACACCGGGCGCAGTCTCGGGATGATATCGGATGTATGTTTCTCTCTGGACGGCCGGTTTCTCGGTTTCGTGCTGGAGCAGAAACGCCTGTTTCATAACCGCCATCTTTTTTTAGAGGCAAGTGATATAAAAGAGATGGATCAAGAAGCCGTAGCTGCCGGTCATGCTCATTTGCAGCCTTTGCCGAAGAGCTGTTTCACCTTTGAACAGATTAAGATGCAGCCGGTGAAATCGCCTGATGGTGAAATGTTCGGTTTGCTGGAAGATGTATACTTTTGTTTGGACAGGGGCATAATCGTAGCATATGAACTCTCGGACGGCTTCTTTTCAGATCTGGCTGGCAGACGCCAAGTGCGCCGCGCCGCCGATACGCTTATTGAAGCGGGGAAAGAAGGCATCGTCCTGAACGGATAAGAGGTGTAGTCTGTGCTTGTATGTCCGAACTGCAAAAGTAAAGATATCGGCAAAATCGGCGTAAACCAATACTATTGCTGGGGCTGCTTCATTGAGCTGACGGTAGCCAAAGGCAAAATTGCGACACATCAAGTAGAGGAAGACGGCACGTTAAGCAGTCTTGATGATTTGTTTTCTGAAGACGAACGCAGTATCAATTTTTAAAGTTGAAAGGAGATACGCGCGATGGGCAGAACAATGACCTCTCTGTTGGCTTTAGGAGCTGGAGCCGTTATGTATCGTATGGCTTCTCAGTCCGATATGCTGAATAAAAAAGGTATGAAACGGATGAGAAGACGAGTCATGAAAATGTTTTAAGCAGAAAAAAGGATACTTCTCCGGAAGTATCCTTTTTACGTTTGTCTCGCTTCCAGCCGTCTGGCTGCGAGAGACAGGCAGTAATTGACCGCGAAATACATCAGGGCCGCCAGCAGAAAGATCGGGAAAAAATATCCCCCGTCAGCGCTTTGTCCGTTTAAAATCTGCGCGTTATGAATCAGTTCGGGCAGAGCGATGACGACCGCAAGTGACGTATCCTTTAATAAGGAGATAAACTGGCTCACAATCGGAGGAACCATACGCCTGAGCGCCTGCGGCATGACGACGAGAAAAAGAGTCTGCGTGTACGTCAGTCCTGAAGAACGCGCCGCTTCAATCTGTCCTTTGTCAACGGATTGCAAACCGCTTCTGATGATTTCTGACAGCATGGCCGATTCAAAAATCGTCAGCGCCGTGATGGCGGCCGCGGTAATTTCCAGTTTGATCCCGATTTCCGGTAGGGCAAAAAACGTAAAGAAAATGATTAATAACAGCGGCAGGTTGCGGATGGTTTCCACAATGGCCGCTATAATGCCCGAGACGATAGGAATTTTCGCATAGCGCAAAGTGCCGGCGGCAAGCCCGAAAATAAAACTCAGGACAATGGAGATCAGCGCAACATAAAGTGTGACCAAAAAGCCGTCCCATAAAAACAGCAGATGGTCAGGTGTATAGGCGCCGCTAAAATCCATGTTTTTCACTCTCCTTCTCTAATAACTCTTTCCGAGACGTCTTTCCAAATAGTGAACCCCGATGCTGAGCGGGATCGTTACTATCAAATAAAAAAGCGCGACGAAAATATAGACATCAAACACGACAAGAGTGCTTGAGGAAACGAGATCCGCCTGATACATCAAATCGAGTCCCGCCACCACTCCGAGTATTGATGAGTTTTTGACAAGGTTGAGAAATTGGTTTCCGAGCGGTGGAATCACGATTTTTACGGCCTGAGGAAGAATGACGTATCTCATCGCCTGACTGTAGGTGAAGCCTGACGATCTGGCCGCTTCCATCTGCCCTTTGGAGACAGTCTGAATTCCGGCTCTGATGGCTTCTGCGATAAAGGCCGACGTGTATATCGTCAGCGCAATCGTTCCCGCCTGAAAGCCGTCCAGTCTCAGCCCGGCGTTCGGAAGTCCGAAATAAAAAACGAATGTGATGAGGAGAAGCGGGATGTTGCGGATAAATTCCACATACGCAGTGCCGATCCATTGAAGGGGTTTGAAAGCCATGATTCTCATGACTGCGATCAGAACGCCCAGCGCAAAGCTGCCTGCCAGCGCGATGAAGCTCGCAAGCAATGTGTGCAGGAAACCGTCCATATACATATCGAAGTTTTCCGTTAAAATTGAAAAGTTCATCTATGTCACTCCTTATAAAACGGGGATGAGCATGCCTGCTCATCCCGCGGTCCTTTCTATTTTGCCGGTTCTTCTTTAATCCATTTTTTATAGATTTTTTCGTACCTGCCGTCGGCTTTCATTTTTTTCAAAGAGGCGTTGATTTCCTTGATGAGTCCGGATTGGCCTTTTTTGACGGCGATTCCGTAAGGTTCATCGGTGAAGGTTTCGCCTGTCAGCTGATATTGTTTATTTTCATCTGCCATGCCGTATAAAATCGCATTATCGGTTGTGAGCGCATCTCCCTGTCCTGCTTTAAGCGCAGTGAACGCTTCGGCGTAATTTTCAAATTCCAGCACTGAGGCGTCAGGCGCTTTTTCTCTGATGTTTTGTGAGGAAGTAGAGCCTTTTACCGCCAATACTTTTGAGCCTTTTCCCAGGTCTTCGGTGCTTTTGATGCTGCTTCCTTTTTTGACGAGCAGGGATTGCCCCGCTTCAAAATAAACATCTGAGAAATCAACTTCTTTTTTCCGCTCATCCGTTATCGTCATCGTGGCGGTGATGGCATCGATATCGCCGTTTTGCAGCATCGGAATTCTCGTTTTTGACGTCACTTCTTTAAATTCCGCTTTCTTCTCATCCCCCAGAATATCTTTTGCGAGCTGTTTTGAGATATCAATATCGAAGCCTTCAATATCACCGGAGCTTGGGTTTTTCAGCCCGAATAACCTCGTGTCGGTTTTGACGCCGAAGATGATTTTGTCTCTGTCTTTAATAGAGGCTAACGTGTCTTTTCCCGTTCCTTTTGAATCTCCGGACGTTTCTTTCCCTCCGCAGGCGGCCAGCATAAAGACGGCCAGCAGTGATATCAATCCGAATGACAGCCATTTTGTTACGCGTGACATAAGCGCTCCTCCGTTTCTTTTCAGTGATTTAAAATACGGCTTAAGAATAAACGCGCCCTCTCTTCACAGGGGCTTTCGTAAAATTCAGCCGGTGCAGCTTCTTCTAAGATGGCTCCGCCGTCGATAAACACGATGCGGTCCGCCACTTCTTTTGCGAATCCCATTTCATGTGTGACGACTGCCATGGTCATGCCTTCCTTTGCGAGTGTTTTCATGACATCCAGCACTTCCCCGATCATTTCCGGGTCAAGCGCGGATGTGGGTTCATCAAACAGCATAATTTCGGGCTTCATCGCAAGCCCCCTGGCGATGGCGACACGCTGCTGCTGGCCGCCCGAAAGCTGTGAAGGATAAGCGTCCGCTTTTTCCGGTATACCGACTTTTTTCAAATAGTATAAGGCCGTTTCTTTTGCTTCTTCTTTTGATTGCTTAAGCACTTTGATCGGTGCGAGCATGATGTTTTGCAGAACGGTTTTGTGCGGGTACAGATGAAAATGCTGGAACACCATGCCGATATTGCGGCGGACCTTATTTATATCCGTTTTCTTGTCATGGATGGAGACGCCGTTTACCGTTAAGGCGCCTCCATCAACTGTTTCCAGCTGATTAATGCAGCGGAGAAGCGTGCTTTTTCCCGATCCTGAAGGTCCGATGATAACGACGACTTCCCCTTTTTTAATGTGCAGATTAATGTTTTTCAGCACGTGGAAATGTCCGTAGTGCTTATTTACATCCTGAAATGAAATCATGGCCATCCTCCTTAAAAAACATGAGTCATATTGACTGGACAGTTTTTGAAATCCTTTAACACATTACGATGGTTATACAGATTTTTATGAATATTATTTAGATTATTTCGTAATTTCTGATAATTATTTCCGTCAAGAGGTCTGCGTCATAAGGCGGAGTTTATGAAACGGGAATAATTCCGGCTTTCTGTCAAAAGATAAAGCAAGAGGTGAAACGTCATGCTTCAAAAACCGCTGCAGCTCTTAATGTGGACGGCTGTATGTCTGCTCGTTTTGTTAACAGTGTATGTCTTTTGCATGCTCGATATGTTATGGTCTCCCATTTGGCTTGTTATAAAATCTCTCTTTATTCCTATATTCATCGCAGTATTTATTGCTTATCTTTTACTTCCGATTACTGAATGGCTTCATAGAAAAGGGATGCCTAGAACTTTAAGCCTGCTTCTGATTTATTGCCTGTTTTTCGGCGGAATCGGCTGGGGGGTTTATAAAGGGGTTCCTGTTTTAATTGAACAGCTGCAGGATCTGTCTGAGAGCATTCCCGGTCTTGCCAAAAACTACAACAGCATGCTGAAGCACCTGCATAATCACACGGATCATTGGCCTGACGGCATGCACCACCGAATGGACAAAATGATTCAGCAGACAGAAACGTTTCTTGCCGGCACGATTGAAAGCACGATCAGAAGCATCCGTTTCGTGCTTGATTATATCCTGATCGCGGCGACGATTCCTTTTCTCGTGTTCTATATGGTGAAGGATATAGACGTCATGAAAAAGACAGTCTGGTATTTGACGCCGAAGTCCTGGAGAAAAAGGGGGAGTGAATTTCTGCGGGATGTGGACGACTCTCTCGGTGATTACATCCGCGGTCAGCTTCTCGTTTGTTTTTTGCTCGGGCTAATAGCCGGCGTTTCATTTTGGCTGTTCGGGCTTCCTTACCCGCTGATTTTGGGCCTTGCCATCGGGATTACGAATGTCATCCCGTATTTCGGTCCGTTTATCGGCGCTGTACCGGCGCTGCTCCTTTCGCTGGCGATTTCTGCTAAAGCTGTGATCATCGTAATCGTCACGATTTTTATTCTGCAATTTATAGAAGGAAACATTTTGAGCCCGCTTATTGTCGGGCGCAGTCTCAGAATGCACCCCGTCGTGATCATGCTGGCGCTCCTTGCCGGCGGAGAGCTCGCGGGCATTCCCGGCATGATTCTCGCTGTTCCGGCGGCAGCCGTTTTAAAAGTGACGGCCATACACTTTTTGCGGATCAGGACGGAACATTGACATTCGGGTTCTGCTTGTCTATAATTTCGAGTAGAATACATACGAATCTCGAGTGACGGATATGAGTACGCCGAAGCCCTGTTTAAGAGAGAAGCTCCGATACGCTGAAAGGAGCTTCAGCAGAAGATCGGCGGAAGCTAATCCTGAGTGCAGTTAAAGGCTGCCGCAGTCCTGCGTTACGGGATGAAAGGTGACAGGCCTTTTTCGGCCTGTAATCAGGGTGGTACCGCGAGACAGCTCTCGTCCCTGTGTGAACGCATGGTTTGCATAGGGAGAGAGCTTTTTTGCTGTCGCAAAAGAGAATTTCGGGTAGTGATAAGGAGGAATATAGATGAAACACTTAACTTCTGCTGAAGTGCGTCAAATGTTTTTAGATTTCTTTAAAGAAAAAGGCCATGCCGTTGAACCGAGCGCCTCATTGGTTCCGCATGAAGATCCGTCTTTATTATGGATCAACAGCGGCGTTGCGACGCTGAAAAAATACTTTGACGGCCGCGTTGTGCCGGAGAATCCGAGAATTGTAAACGCGCAAAAATCAATCCGAACAAATGATATTGAAAATGTGGGGAAAACGGCGCGCCACCACACGTTCTTTGAGATGCTCGGAAACTTTTCCATCGGTGATTATTTTAAAGAAGAAGCGATCACGTGGGCATGGGAATTTTTAACGAGCGAAAAGTGGATCGGCTTTGATCCGGAGCTGCTGTCTGTAACGGTTCACCCTGAGGATGAAGAAGCTTATACGCTATGGGCGGAAAAAATCGGCGTTCCGGAAGAAAGAATCATCCGTCTGGAAGGGAACTTCTGGGATATCGGCGAAGGCCCGAGCGGACCGAATACGGAAATTTTCTATGACCGCGGCGAGAAATACGGCAATGACCCGTCAGATTCTGAATTGTATCCGGGCGGCGAAAATGATCGCTATCTTGAAGTGTGGAACCTGGTATTCTCAGAGTTCAACCACAACCCGGACGGCACATACACACCGCTTCCGAAGAAAAACATTGATACGGGCATGGGGCTTGAACGGATGGTCTCCGTGATTCAGGATGTCCCGACAAACTTTGACACTGATTTGTTTATGCCGATTATTGAAGCAACAGAGCGCATTTCCGGAGATGCTTACGGAAAGGATGCAGTGAAGGATACGGCCTTTAAAGTGATCGCCGATCATATCAGAACGGTCGCATTTGCGGTAAGCGACGGGGCGCTGCCTTCGAACGAAGGGCGCGGGTATGTACTGAGACGCCTCTTGCGCCGGGCAGTGCGATACGCGAAAACCATCGGTATCAGCCGTCCGTTTATGTACGAGCTAGTACCGACTGTTGCAGGAATTATGGACGCTTTCTATCCGGAGGTGAAAGAAAAGCAAGAGTTTATCGCCAAAGTCATCAAAACGGAGGAAGAGCGCTTCCACGAAACATTAAACGAAGGTCTGGCCATTTTATCCGACGTGATAAAGAAAGAGAAGGAGAAAGGCAGCGGCATCATCTCCGGAAAAGACGTATTCAAACTGTACGATACGTACGGATTCCCGGTTGAATTGACGGAGGAATACGCGGAAGATGAGCAAATGACGGTTGACCATAAAGGCTTTGAAGCCGAAATGGAAAAACAGCGTGAACGGGCGAGAAATGCGCGCCAAGATGTAGGAAGCATGCAGGTTCAGGGCGGCGCATTGCGCGATATTACCGCAGAAAGCACATTTGTCGGCTACAGTGCCGTAAAAGCTGAAGCGAAGGTAATCGAGCTTCTTCATGACGGGCAATTAATCAGTGAGGCGCATGAAGGGGATACCGTCCAAATCCTTCTTGACAAAACGCCTTTCTATGCTGAAAGCGGCGGACAGATCGGTGACAGAGGAGTGCTGAGAAGCGAGCAGGCTGTCGTAACCATTAAAGACGTGAAAAAAGCTCCGAACGGTCAGCATGTACACGAAGGCACGGTGGATAGCGGCACGATTCAAAAAGGTGCAAGCGTGACGGCTGAAGTTGAAGATCAAATGAGAAGCGGCGTGGTGAAAAACCATACGGCTACCCACCTTCTGCACCAAGCGCTGAAAGACGTTCTCGGCACACATGTCAACCAAGCGGGTTCACTCGTTACCGAAAACCGTCTGCGTTTTGACTTCTCTCATTTCGGTCAAGTGACGAAAGAAGAACTTGAACGCATTGAAGGAATCGTCAACGAAAAAATCTGGGAGAGCATTCCGGTAGCGATTGATTTGAAACCGATCAATGAAGCGAAAGAAATGGGCGCGATGGCCCTGTTCGGCGAGAAATACGGCGATATCGTCCGCGTCGTACAAGTCGGAGATTACAGCCTTGAGCTTTGCGGCGGATGCCATGTCACGAATACGGCAGAAATCGGCCTGTTTAAAATCGTATCCGAATCAGGGATCGGCGCAGGGACGCGAAGAATTGAAGCCGTAACAGGAAAAGGCGCTTATCAGGAAATGAACAGCCAGCTCAGCCTTCTGCAGCACGCTGCGGACGAGCTGAAATCAAACGTAAAAGACGTACCGAAGCGAATTCAGTCTCTTCAAGCGGAGCTGAAGGAAGCGCAAAGAGAAAATGAATCATTGCTCAGCAAACTCGGCAATGTGGAAGCCGGAGCCATTCTGTCTAAAGTAAAAGACATCGGCGGCGTAAAAGTGCTGGCTGAAAAAGTAAATGCGAAAGACATGAACCACCTTCGCACTATGGTGGATGATCTGAAAGCGAAGCTCGGTTCTGCGGTCATCATTCTCGGCGCCGTGCAAAATGAGAAAGTCAACCTTTCAGCAGGCGTGACGAAAGACCTGATCGAAAAAGGCCTTCATGCCGGCAAAATGGTCAAACAAGCGGCTGAAGTCTGCGGAGGCGGAGGCGGAGGCCGTCCGGACATGGCGCAGGCCGGCGGAAAGCAGCCTGAAAAATTGGAAGAGGCGCTCGCATCTGCGGAAGATTGGATAAAATCCGTTTTATAATCCTTTCAAGTAGTGTAGAATGATGATAAGATGAGGACCTCAGGCTGAACTTTGCCTGCGAATTTGGGAAAGAGGTGCAAAACGGTGAGCTCGTTTGATAAAACGATGAAATTTAATTTCTCCGATGATTCTGCTGAAACAAACGTCGAAGAAGTGCTGATTACGGTATATGATGCGCTTCAGGAAAAGGGGTACAATCCTATCAACCAGATTGTCGGATACTTGCTGTCTGGAGATCCTGCATACATTCCTAGGCATCGCGACGCCCGGAACTTAATTCGCAAACTGGAACGTGACGAATTAATCGAGGAATTGGTAAAATCCTATCTAGAACAGCATAAAGAGGCGTAAATACATTCATGAGAATATTGGGACTTGATCTTGGAACGAAAACACTCGGCGTAGCTTTAAGCGATGAAATGGGCTGGACCGCTCAAGGCATTGAGACGATAAAAATAAACGAGGCTGAAGGAGATTACGGTCTGGACCGTTTATCCGAGCTGATGAAAGACTATAATGTAGAGAAGATCGTGCTCGGTTTTCCGAAAAACATGAACGGGACGATCGGTCCGAGAGGCGAAGCCAGCCAAACATTTGCGAAACTGCTTGAAACAGCGTACAATGTCCCTGTTGTGCTGTGGGACGAGCGTCTGACGACGATGGCGGCTGAAAAAATGCTGATCGCGGCTGACGTCAGCAGGCAAAAACGAAAAAAAGTCATTGATAAAATGGCGGCTGTCATGATCCTTCAAGGATATCTGGACAGTTTAAACTAAGAGGTGAAAAAAATGGAACACGGCGAAAAACACATTACAATTGTCGATGATCAAGGCAACGAACAGCTTTGCGAAGTGCTGTTCACATTTGAAAACGACACATTCAACAAATCTTACGTACTTTATTATCCGATTGATGCTCAAGACGATGATGAAATCGAAATTCACGCTTCAAGCTTCGAACCGAACGAAAATGGTGAAGACGGCGAACTGATGCCGATTGAAACCGATGAAGAGTGGGAAATGATCGAAGAAACGCTGAACACGTTTTTAGCGGAAGAAGACGAAGAATAAAATGAACGGAAAAAGCCGGAGCGCATATGCGCTTCGGCTTTTTTTTGTAATAAATTGCCGAATGGACATGAATCATGTAGTATAAGAGCTGTTGGGAGGAAAATACTTGTATGAATATCAATCAGACTAAACATTCATTTCCGCGTAAAAACAAAAAAACGACGATAATACTGTCCTCCGTGATCGCTCTGCTTATCATCATTTGCGGTGCTTTTTTCTATGGAAAATCTTTGCTGTCTCCGGTTGACAAAGGCAGCAAAACGGCAGTCAATATTAATATTCCGAGCGGTTCTTCCGTTTCGGCAATCGCTGAAATTCTTGAGGATCAGCATGTCATCAAAAGCAAAAAAGCATTTCAGCTGTATGTGAAGTATAAAGGCGCTTCCGGGTTTCAGGCGGGATTTTACCACCTGAATAAAGGAATGGATGCGGATGCGATTATCAAAAAACTGACCGCGGGATCAACGGGATATGCCTTTCAGATCTCCGTTCCTGAAGGAAAACAGCTTACACAGATTGCGGATGCGATCGCAAAAGAAACATCATATTCAAAAGAAGAGATCATGGCGAAACTGGATGACAAAACATTCATCGGCAAACTGAAGAAACAGTTTCCTGATACGATAACGGACGCACTTTCAAACAAGAAGCTCAAGCATCCGCTCGAAGGCTATCTGTATCCGGCCACATATCCGTTTAATGATCCGGATGCATCGCTTGACACGATTTTGACGGCAATGGTTCAGGAAACAAACACCCGTATCGAAACGTATAAATCTGAACTGGAAAAAAAGAAACTTTCCGTCCATAACGCGCTGACAATGGCATCGCTAATTGAAGAAGAAGCCACCGCCAAAGCCGACCGTCACAAAATCGCCAGCGTTTTTTACAACAGGCTCGAAGAAAAAATGCCGCTGCAGACTGACCCGACGGTATTATATGCGGCCGGTAAGCATAAAAGCCGGGTCTACTACAAAGACCTGAAAATTGATTCTCCGTTTAATACGTATAAACATAAGGGGCTGCCGCCGGGACCGATTGCAAATGCCGGTGATTCATCATGGGAAGCGGCTCTCCGCCCTGACAAAACGGATTATCTCTATTTCCTTGCAAAATCAAACGGCGAGGTTGTTTTCACCAAAACATTAAAAGACCATAATAAAGCGAAGGAAAAGTATATTTCCAAAAAAGACAGCGAATAAAAGGAGGGCAAAAGCTCTCCTTTTATTCCATTCTGAAAGGTTTTATGATAAAATATATCGGGTTGTTTACTTATGGATAAAGAAGTGTCTTAAGAGAGTGTCCCCGCGGATTCGTCAGGGGCACTCCTTTTTAGAACGGAGGCTGTTTGCCGTGAATGATCGGTATGAACAAATAAACGAGTATATAAACGCGATGCTGAAGCCTCGGCCTGATAAAGTGAAAAAGCTTGAAGCCTATGCAAAAGAGCACCATGTTCCGATTATGGAAGAAGCGGGCATTGAAGTGCTGCTTCAAATGCTGTCGATTCAACAGGCGAAAAACATTTTGGAAATCGGCGCGGCAATCGGATATTCCGCCATACGGATGGCGCTTGAGCTTCCGGATGCGAATATTTACACGATTGAACGGGACGACAAACGCTATGAAGAAGCTGTGAACAATATAAAAGACTTTGAAATGGAAAACCGGATTCACGTAATGCACGGGGATGCGCTGGAACTTTCTGAGTCTGTCCGTGTCACGGCTCCTTATGATGCCATTTTTATCGACGCGGCCAAAGGCCAGTACACGAACTTTTTTGAGCTCTATGAACCGATGCTTGCGCCGGATGGAGTCATTTTTACGGACAATGTTCTGTTTAAAGGGCTGGTGGCACAAAATCACTCGGACATTGAGCCGAAAAGAAGACGGAAGCTTGTTGAAAAAATTGATCAATATAACCAATGGCTGATGGACCGGCCTGACTATCAAACGGTCATACTGCCGGTCGGAGACGGCATCGCCATCAGTAAAAAGAAGAGGTGAAGGATCATGAAAAAACCTGAACTTTTGGTGACTCCGACTTCTGTACAGGATATTCTTCCGCTCATTCAAGCGGGCGCAACGGCCCTGTTAGTCGGAGAACAGAGATACGGCCTGAGACTGGCCGGTGAATTTTCAAGAGAAGATATAAAAGAAGCCGTAAAGACAGCTCATCAGGAAGGCGCGAAAGTGTACGCCGCCGTCAATGCTATTTTTCACAACGAAAAAGTGGACGAGCTGAACGGCTATCTTGCCTTTTTGCAGGAGGCCGGCGTTGATGCGGCTGTTTTCGGTGATCCGGCCGTTTTAATGGCGGCGCGTGAAGCGGCTCCCGAGCTTAAGCTGCATTGGAGCACGGAAACAACGGGAACCAACTACTATTCCTGCAATTACTGGGGACGCAAAGGCGCACGGCGGGCAGTGCTGGCTAAGGAATTAAATATGGATAGCATCATTGACATAAAAGAAAACGCCGAAGTGGAAATTGAAATTCAAATCCACGGCATGACGTGCATGTTCCAATCGAAGCGTTCTTTAGTGGGCCATTACTTCGAATACCAGGGTAAAGTCATGGACATCGAACAGAAGAAAAAAGAAGCGGGGATGTTTCTGCATGACAAGGAACGGGGCAATAAATACCCGATTTTTGAAGATGAAAACGGCACGCACATCATGAGCCCGAACGATGTGTGCATGATTGATGAATTAGAGGACCTGATGGACGCCGGCATCGATTCTTTCAAAATCGACGGAGTTTTGAAGTCTCCTGAATACTTAACTGAAGTGACCCGCATGTACAGAGAAGCAATCGATTTGTGCTTCGAAAGCCGAGAGACATACGAAGAGAAAAAAGAGAGCTGGATAGAGCGGATTGAAAGCATTCAGCCTGTGAACAGAAGCATCGACACAGGATTCTTCTTTAAAGAAACGGTCTATTAAAAAGGAGGGTGCAACGGATGACAGCCGTAAATCAAACCATTTCCAAAGTCGTAAACGGAAAACGCGTCATTACGAAAAAACCTGAACTCCTTGCTCCGGCAGGAAACCTTGAAAAATTAAAAATTGCCGTTCATTACGGAGCGGACGCGGTTTTTATCGGAGGACAGGAATACGGACTCCGCTCAAATGCGGATAACTTTTCAATAGAAGAAATCGCAGAGGGCGTAGAATTTGCCAAAAAATACGGGGCAAAAATATATGTGACAACAAACATTTTCGCCCATAATGAAAATATGGACGGTCTGGAAGAATACTTAAAAGCGTTGGGAGACGCAAAAGTTGCCGGAATTATCGTCGCTGATCCGCTGATTATTGAAACATGCCGGAGAGTGGCCCCGGACGTAGAAATTCACCTCAGCACACAGCAGTCCCTTTCCAACTGGAAAGCGGTGCAGTTCTGGAAAGAAGAAGGGCTTGACCGCGTGGTGCTTGCCCGTGAAACGAGCGGACTGGAAATTAAAGAAATGAAGGAAAAGGTGGATATTGAAATCGAAACCTTTATCCACGGCGCCATGTGTATCGCTTATTCAGGCCGATGCGTGCTGAGCAATCACATGACGGCCCGGGATTCCAACCGCGGCGGCTGCTGTCAGTCCTGCCGCTGGGATTATGATCTGTATCAGACAGACGGTGCAAACGCGGTCGCGCTCTATGACGAAGAAGACGCTCCGTTTGCGATGAGCCCGAAAGATTTAAAATTGATTGAATCCATTCCGCAAATGATCGAGATGGGCATCGACAGCCTGAAAATTGAAGGCCGGATGAAATCAATTCATTACGTTGCGACGGTTGTCAGCGTGTATCGCAAAGTCATCGACGCATACTGCGCTGATCCTGAAAACTTTGTCATTCAAAAAGAATGGCTGGATGAGCTGGACAAATGTGCAAACCGGGATACCGCGCCTGCTTTCTTTGAAGGCACGCCCGGGTATGAAGAGCAGATGTTCGGTGAACACGGAAAGAAAACAACATTTGATTTTGCCGGTCTCGTGCTCGCGTATAACGAGGAAACTCAAATGGTGACGCTCCAGCAGCGCAATTTCTTTAAACAAGGTGACGAAGTGGAATTTTTCGGTCCTGAAATCGACAATTTCACATTCACAATCGGCACTATTTGGGACGAAGACGGAAACGAGCTTGATGCTGCCCGCCATCCCCTGCAAATCGTTACATTTAAAGTAGACAAAAAGATTTATCCGAGCAACATGATGAGAAAGGGGAAGTAATCACCAATGGGTAAGAGTCCTGTAGTTATAGGCATCGCAGGAGGTTCCGGATCAGGAAAAACAAGCGTCACCCGTTCCATCTATGAACAGTTTAAAGGACACTCGATTTTAATGATCCAGCAAGACCTTTATTATAAAGACCAAAGCCATCTTCCGTTTGAAGAAAGGCTGAACACAAACTATGATCACCCGCTCGCATTTGATAATGACTATTTAATCGAGCATATTCAGGAGCTTTTGAATTACCGGCCGATAGAAAAGCCGATTTATGATTATAAACTGCATACGCGTTCTGAGGAAACCATTCCGGTTGAGCCGAAGGATGTCATTATTCTGGAAGGCATTCTCGTTCTCGAAGATAAAAGACTTCGCGACCTCATGGATATGAAACTTTATGTCGACACGGACGCTGATCTCCGTATCATCAGACGGATTATGAGGGATATTAACGAAAGAGGCCGCTCGATCGATTCTGTCATTGAGCAGTATGTGTCCGTCGTGAGACCGATGCACAATCAGTTTGTTGAACCGACGAAACGCTACGCGGACATCATTATTCCGGAAGGCGGGCAAAACCACGTCGCAATTGATCTGATGGTCACGAAGATTCAAACGATCCTTGAACAAAGCTTGATATAAAAGGGTTGTGGGCATGCGTATCAGCTTTATAAAATGCGCATGCCCACAATTTGCCCACGTTTTTTTAAAAGATTTCATTCGCCATAGCGTTAAATTGGACGATAGATGCAGTTTTTTTATCTTTCATGATATGCGAATAAATGTCGAGCGTTGTTTTTGCAGAGGAATGTCCTAGGCGTCTTTGAGCTTCTTTAATATCAATCCCAGCATCAATCATCAAAGCTGTATATGTGTGTCTTAAATTATGCGGAGTGATTTTTTTCACTCCTGCTTTTTTTATATAAGTGGCCATTCGATAATTGAAGTTTCTTGCCGGTTCGGGCTGACCTGTATGATCAGCGAAAACAAAGTCTTCATCAACGTAATTGCCTCGTTTCTCCTCTTTTATTCGTTCTTGTACATGCTTCAAAACACGTAATTGATTAATGACTTGAGGCGGAACCGGTACGTTACGGATAGATGATTGAGTTTTAGGCGGCATCATTTTATATTTCCCTCTTAACCCATTCTTTTGGAACAAAGTGAATCTGACCCGGATAATAGACTCTTCAAAGTCAATTTTGTCCCATTTGAGGGCCACAGCTTCGCCTATACGCAAACCGGAATACACCAGTAGCAAAAACATCGCTAAATCTTGAGGCCTCCCTTTCCGTTTTACAGCGTTCAGATATGCTGTTATCTCCTCCTTTTCCCAAAATTTTATATCTGCAAGATCTTCATCAACTTGTTTTGAAGAGGTGTCTTTTGTGGTTTTAGGAATTTTCACTTCTTTAATTGGGTTATATCTGAAGTAGGAGTCTTTAACAGCTTGATCCATAACCATCTTAATTACGTGATGAACCCCAATAAGTGTGTTCTTTGCATATTGCGGCGCTATATCATTCAGAAAATTACGGTATATTTTTTCATTGACGCTCTTTAATTTATAAGCCCCTAAGTGCTTCTTTAAAATGATTAAACTATCATGTCTTGTTTTCCAAGAGCTTTCTTTGACGGTGGGCTTATAATCTTCAAACCATTTATCAAGGTAAGTGGCCAGTCTAATATTATCATCCTTTTCAAAAAAATCTTGATCAATGTTGATTTCAGCTTGAGCGGCTGCAACCATAGCTTCTTTTTTAGTCCTGAAGCCTTTCTTTGTTTTTTCGCGTCTTTTGTTCGTGATGGGATCATAGTATGTAATTCTGTATTCCCAATTGTCTCCGCGTTTTCTATAACTCGCCATTGATCCTATCCTCCATTTTTACTTAAATTCACTTTATTAATATTATTATGCAACTCAATCGGATATTTTTGTAGAGTAAAGTTATTTTCACTCGTGATTAGTTCAATTAAATTAAAAGCTTGTTGCCATGTGATAACCTGTAAAAATTCTTACTGAATATATAACTTTAGTAAGAATTATGGTATAATAGAGAAAAATATGAATATTATTCTTATTCGAAATTATCGTTCTTTTTTTGATGCTTTCGTCAATTATCGACAATGTTTTTCTTCTGGACGTGATATATTAATTTGAAGTGGTGATTAATATGAATAGATATAAATTTGATGTTAGAGGGCATTTGAAGAATATAATTGAGTCAAAGGAAGAACCGCAAAAACAAATTGCTGATAAAATTGGAATCAGCGCTTCGCATCTCAGTAAATTCCTTAATGGGCAAGAAATCGCCTTGTGGATGGTACTGGAAATCGTTCGCTATCTTGATAAGGATAATGAAATTGAAATAATGCGCCAGTGCTGCTATGAAGCAACAAAAAAGAATATAAAAACTGCATTTGAATATGCACACTCAAAAAAACTCGATTCGATGACTACTCATTTGATAGGGGAAACAATTAATGGTAGCAATCGAGAGCTGAGGGAATGGGCTTTAGTTTATGGCTGGCAGCTTGAGTCAAAGTATTCCCGTGTCTATAGTGAAGTTGAATATCTTGAGAAGTTAAAACCATTGAAGCCTAGTTCACAAGATTTAAAAACCCTCTTGTTAATTTTAGAAATGCTATGTTTTTATTATAGTGGAAAATTTGATCTTTCTTTGCATTATGTCGAGAAGATTCACGATATGCTGCCAGAAATAAAAGACCCTTTTATTCAAAAGGCATTTTTAAGTAGGACGGATGAAGCTCTTGCTAACATGTATCTTAAATTTAGAAATAATAAAGAACAGGCCCGGGAAAGAGCCGCGAAATTAATCGAAAGAAACTTCAGTGTGAATTCAGTAACAAATGGATTTTTCATTTCAGGGTTATCGTACTTCTATGAGTCTTATGACAATGCAGCTTATTATTTTAAAAGAGGGATAGAACTTAATAACTCTCGAGATAGGTATTTTGTTGCCAATGATCTAAGAGAGCAACTGGCGATTTTAAACATGTTTTGGGAAAGACCTGTGTCAAAAAAGCTTATCGTATCTGAATTCATAAAAAATGTAGTTAGACAGAATAACTTGGAACAATATTATGATTATGAGGTATACTCTGCATTAGCTTTTTACTTTGATGGAAAGAAAGAGAAGAGCATAGAGAAATTGCTCCTCTCATTACATATATTCTGTGATAAAAAAGACTACTTCAGAGCAAATTTACCAAAAATAGAGTTGCTAAAATTGGGGGTTGATTATAATATTATAAAGAGGGAGGTGAATATTAGTGAAAAAGACTGTCATAGGGATAGCAATAACATTAGTGATAGTATTAGCCTTTGCTTTTAGTACAGCAAATTCTAATACTGAACACAATGAACCACAACCTTTGCAGAATCCTGGAAACACCAAACAGTTAGCTGATCCACCGGTGGGCATGAGTTACAAAGTTGTAGAGCCGAAAATCACAAAAACTGAAAAAACTATATTTTATTAAAAAAGACGTTGCCAAAATTATAGGCATCGTCTTTCGTGTTTTTAAGAAGGATTTCCTGTTTTCAAAAAATGAAAAACAGGAAATCCTTAGTTGCCGATTTATTTTTAATCATCAATGCATTATAATAGAACAAAAGTTCGCATAAAGGGGATTGCATAAAATGAAGACAGATATTTCACTCGATGAATTTTTGGAGAAAATAAAGCAATTAGCCGACCAAGAATCAATCAGTATCAGAACTGCCCTTTGATTTTCTGTATGCTTTTAGGACTTCTAACATCACATTTATTTCGTCGTCGGAAACTTCTTTGCCATCAAGAGTTATATTATAATTTTTCCTAAGGTTTTCAATTGACAAGTCTTTTTCAAACGCTAATTGTTTTTCTTCTTCCGAGAAATGTTCTATATTATCTAAGTCTGTAAAAAAATAAGAGCGATCAACAGAAAAAAAGTCTGCAATTATATCCAGCTTTTTCATTGAGGGGTCTTGCAATCCTCTTTCGAGTTTGGATAGATAGCTTTTAGAGATACCTATTGCTTCAGCGGCTTCAACTAATCCAAGACCTTTTTTTTCACGCAAGATTTTTATATTTTTTCCTATGTTTTTATTCAAAAAATCACCTTATTTCTCCCGTTTATTAACGTATAATCACTATAGTCATTATACCATCGAGAGTTGACAAATAATACACAAAAAACTATAAAGGGGGTTGCAAAGGAGAAAACAAGATGTTATATTTTATTTAGTTTCCTGACGGGAAACCAAGAGAGAGGTGAAGAAAATGAATTTCTCTAAATTTAGAAGTAAGATTAAAAGCATCAGAGGTGAACAGACTGTAAGGGAGTTTGCTTCTCATTTGGGTTTTTCTCCATCTTTCATATCTAAAATCGAAAATGGGAAAGTTAATCCAAGTCTTAATAGCATTGAAAAAATTTCTAAAAAGCTCGACATTCCAATGAGCGATTTTTTTTGAAATTAGGTTTCCTGAAAGGAAACTAGAGGAGGTATAAACATTGAAAATCGAACTTGAACAATCAGATATCGACACAATTACAAGCGAAGTAATCACAAATGTCAGCGCAGCGCTGGTTCCTAAAATTCAAGAAATGATCATGGTACTGTCTGCACAGGATCAGTTGCTAACAAAGAAGGAGGTTTACGAAGGGATACTTAAATGTACTGCTGCTACCGCGGAAGAGTTGTATTTCAGTAGGCCGGACTTTCCTTCGTTTGAACCACCTCAGCGCCCAGGCGGGGCAAAAACCCAGCGAAGATTTTCGCGACGTGCTGTTGAGGCTTGGATCGCAAAGAACTGCATTTCGAACGCATAAGGAGGGGGAGCAAATGGCTAATTTCCGACAAGTTTATGTGGAATTTTGGCAAGACCCAAAAGTATTAGAAGAATTAACACCGGAGGATAAATACTTTTATTTGTATCTTTTAACTAACCCAAACACCACCCAAATAGGTGTTTACCGTATTACCAAAAAGCGAATGGCTTTTGATATGGGGTATTCACCCGAATCAGTAAACAGTCTTTTGGACCGGTTTCAACATCATCATAAGTTAGTCGTTTATAACTCAGAAACCAGAGAAATAGCGATTATCAAATGGGGAAAATACAACCTCAAGAAAGCCGGAAAGCCCATGATGGACTGCATCGAAAAAGAGTTAAAACAGATCGAGGATAAAACATTGCTTGAATTGATTTTTCCTCACATTCCTAATGACGCTATCAGAGAAGCATTTTCACGTTACGTGAACGATACGTACGACGATACGTCGTCGTGTAGTGGACAAGAAAAAGAAAAAGAAGAAGAAGAAGAAAAAGAATTAAAAGATATATTGTCGGGTAAACCCGACGACGCATCTTCTTCCAAAAACGAAAAGGACGAGATTCCTTACAAACTGATCATTGATTTGCTGAACAAAGTAGCAGGTACACGATACCGATCTAACACAGAGAAAACAAAAAAAGACATCAAAGCACGCTGGAACGAAGGTTTTCGTTTTGAAGATTTTAAACATGTCATTCTTGTAAAAACAGAGGAATGGCTCAATGATCCTGCTATGAATAAGTTTCTACGTCCTCAAACATTGTTCGGTACAAAATTTGAATCTTACCTAAACCAAAAAGGAGGATCGGCGCATGGAGGATTTTACAAAGGAGCGAGCAGCCGCAGTCCAGGGCGAAATATCTCGCAGGATGACATTCCATACTGATGAGCACGGTAACCCTGTTTACTGCGACAAACACACCCGGATAATCGGCGGAGAGGAAAAACCGTATCCAGTTCAGCTCATGGAACTTCGGGACGGCTCTGTAAAGTGTCCTATGTGCGAAAGGGAACAGCGCAACAAGGAGATTGAGCAAGAAGCTGAGGTTTGGCGCCGTCAGGTAGAGAGAAGGGTTCTTTCTACACACTCACTCATTGCCGATCCAACTCTGGAAAAGGCAACGTTTGAAACATATCACTGTTACAACCAAGAGGATGAACAGAACAAACGCCGGATGCTTGAACTGGTTGATCAGATCAAAGCGGGCGTAATCATGAACATATTTATAACCGGTGCGTCCAATGCCGGCAAAAGTCATCTGGCAATATCAGCGCTTAAAGAACTGAACAAAAAGAGTCAAGAAGCATATGCAAAATCAGCCCTTTTTGTTAATAGTGACGCGCTCATGCGGCGCATAAAAAATTCTTTCAACGATGATTCTGAAAAGCTTACGGAGTCCAAGGCAATCGAACTGCTTACACGAGTCGATTATCTCGTCATCGACGACTTGGGGAGCGAAGTGGGCGACACAGATAACGAGAAAAGGACAGCGCCTGATTTCATTCAGAGGGTCTGGTATGGGATCTCTACTGGCAGGCAAGGCAAGGTGACGATTGTAACAACAAACCTTACCGGATTGGCTTTAGCAAAGCTTTATGACAAAAAGACCGTCAACCGCCTTACAGCCCATCTTGAACAAATTGAGTTTGAAGAGGCGCAAAAAGGCAAAGGGCGCAAAACACCGGCTTCGCTGGTTTAAGGAGGTGAAAATAGTTGATACAGGCAATCATGCCCGGCGTGCTGCAGATCGTCCCTGAACGCAAATTAACGGATGATCAGCGTAAAAAAGAAATAGACGAGCTTATCAGGGTTCTTGATCAAAAAATAGCCGACTATCAGAACTTTAGGGGGAATGCAGTATGAAACGAGGTAAATCTCCGACTCGTGCGCAAAAAGCAATCATTAAGGCAAACGGCCTGACCATTGAGAACTGGCTCGTCTTGGAGCATCTACAGCACGATCATCGTCTCATATTGGTTCACCGCTATATGAATTATAAAAGGGAGTGTTTAGCATGAGTCAGGCGGTCAATGCCGAACCGTTCGAACTGGCTTTGGAGGATATGAATTATGAATGGTCAATGGTCCAGCTGAAAAAGGTCGTTCAATACTGGCATGATGGAAAATCAATTCTTGATATGTCGGAATTATTAAACAGGGATTCGGACGAAATCATTTTGCTGGTCATGGACTTTGCAAGAAAAAATATCCTACCCGCCCGTAAAAACGGTTTACGCGCTAACAAAAGAATAAAAATATCTGAGAAAACTATGAAAGATAAAATGTATCGACTGCGCTATTTGTTTGAAGAAAGCCCGGTGTATATCCCATTTCAGGAGCTAAACTTCATGTTTTATGACAGCGAAATCAGGCGTTTCCGGGAGCTATGGGCGGCAAATGAGTCATATCTCAACATAGCAAAAGAGCTGAAACGAAATGAAGACGAAACGTTATTCCTTATCATCGACCAGGCAAAGAAAGACCTCATAGAGCCTCGGGAATCCGGATTGCTCGGAAAGGAAGCGTCAGAAGATGAACGCAACAAGCAAAAGCTTCCGTTTTGAAAAAGCAACGGTCCAGCAACTTATGGTCATCGTGCGTTATGAAGACTGCGCCCCGGAGGTACGGAACGCGGCTTTACAAATGCTGATTATGAAGGGAGTGGCAGACGTTTTGGGACAGGCAGAACGAAAGCATTTAATGGAATGGCTTTTGCTTATCGGCTCCTATGGCAGAGATTTTTTAAACCGCCAGACAGATGAAGAGCTTGAGCGCTTATATAATCTTCAAATCAAAGGCATGAACAAAGAATAGGAGGACAGCACCATGACAGAAAACAAAAACTTGCGTCGGCACGGCGAAGTCACAACGCGGGTGATGAGCGAAGAAGAACGCCTTGAGTATATAAAAAAACACCCAATTATTTCGACGGAAAAACCAAAGGTTGGCATACAGCTATTCCCGTCAAACTATTGGATGTAAGGACGGCCGCTAAAGCAACCGCCACCGTATAGAAAATAAAAACTAGACACTTTTATTATACCATACGGAGGCTTTGAACATGCAGCCAAAACATATATCCATCAATCAAAATACAAGTGTTTCTCAATTTATTGAGCCGGGAAAGGTGTCCGTCATCGTGTTAGACGGCAACCAAAACGCCGCGTATGTCGTTGAGGCTCCCGAACACGGTAAAACAATCATTCAAACAGTAAAAGGCGGCCTGGCTCGTTGTGATTACGAGATCGGCCATAAATTCAATTAGCAGGGGTTTTCCCCTGCGGGGGAGGAACGGAAAATGTATCAAAACGAAATTGCCCGCAAGTGTGAACGCTGCGGAAAAATATATTATTCAGCTCTATGGGTTGTATGCAAAACATGTCTTTTAGACCGGGAGGCCCGGGCATGAAAGAATTCAAAATCAACTTATCACAAGGTGAGGTTTTATATACCGGTTCTTACATTTGCACCCTTTCAAAAACGGCGGACAGTACACCGGAGCCAATTTCTTTGGAAGCAGCAGCCGAAAAGCTCGCGGAAGAGTTAATCATGCAGCAGGCTATGAATCGGGAGCACCAGCGGCAGCAGGATATTGCGGCCAATCAATTCCGGCAGGCACAGAAAGATATTAAGTTGCTGCAGGCGGAGAACAAGCGTTATAGAAACGCATTAGAATTTTACGCTGATGACACGACATACACAAATGAATTTGAAGACTGTCCGCCCGCTATTGATATGGATTGGGGCGCCGTTGCCAAAACAGCATTGGAGGGGGCTGCGGAATGAAAGTGAAACATGTTGATCAAGGTGGTTTGAAAAGTAACTGGCGGGAATTTGTTGATTTTGTTAAAGCCAATGGCTTTGACATTTGGGAAGATTATTTCTTTGTCTTTCATGAGAATGAATGTGATGAGGCTTATATTTTTGATGGGAATACAGAATTAGATGAATGGTTAGAACAAGAATTTTGGGAGGGTTGCCATTACGAGAACAGCGACCTGGAAGACTCAATGAATGAGTGGAAAGTCTGGAGACTTGTTTCGGCTTCTGATGTCGAGAGTTATCCTAGCCTTCACGAGAAATCAAAGAAAACTTCGATTGTTATTGATGGCGAGACACTTTATAGAGAACCGGTATTCATAAGCGTCGAGCAGACAATTTCAGTATCGGCTTCAGTCGTGTAGGAGGGAAGAAAAATGATGCCATTACAAGTAGAACTGCAACGGAATGTGAAGGCCACGAAGGACGAAGCAATGACCGTCGAGCAGGCGGCCGAGCTTTTGAAGGTTCACCCGGACTACATCCCGACGCTTGTCGCTCGGTCTGACGATCTGAAAATGATCGGCGATACCATTATCGCTAAACGGGATAAAACAAATATCTGGCTGGTCGGGGCATGCGTGGGGCTTTTCTTCTTCGCTGTCGCTGTCCTGCCGGGTTTGATGGGGTGACGGGATGATCAAGCAACAACTGGGACTTTTCAGAGAAATCATTGTCGATAACTTCGCAGGTGGAGGCGGGGCCAGTACCGGAATTGAACTGGCTACCGGGCTATCGGTGGACATAGCGATTAACCATGATCCGGCGGCCATCGCCATGCATCAGGTAAACCACCCTGATACAGAACATTATTGTGAGTCTGTTTGGGAAGTAGACCCGAGGGAAGCAGCCAAGGGGCGGCCGATTGGTTTAGCCTGGTTCTCCCCGGACTGCAAGCATTTTTCAAAAGCCAAGGGCGGCAAACCCGTCGAGAAGAGCATCCGGGGGCTTGCATGGGTAGCGGTCAGGTGGGCGGCAACGGTAAGCCCGCGGGTCATCATTCTTGAAAACGTGGAGGAATTTCAGACGTGGGGGCCTCTTGGGAAAGACGGAAGACCGGACCCGGACAAAAAAGGATATACGTTCCGTTCTTTTGTCAGAGCGTTAAACAGACACGGATATAAAGTTGAATGGAAAGAGCTGAAGGCTTGCGACTACGGCGCCCCAACAATACGGAAAAGGCTGTTCTTAATCGCCCGACGGGACGGGCGGCCGATCATATGGCCCGAGCCGACACATGGCGATCCAAAAAGCGCAGCAGTGAAATCAGGAAAGCTTAAACCGTGGCGGACTGCCTCCGAGATCATGGACTGGTCATTGGAAACACCGTCGATTTTCAACAGGAAAAAGCCTCTTTCTGAAAATACAATGCGGCGCATCGCTCGAGGCATACAACGTTTTGTCATTGACAGTAAAAAACCTTTTGTAATAGGGGAGCGCGGTAATTCACTCATTCAAATGGGATACGGCGATCCGGAAGGCCGACGGGTGCTCGATCTGAAAAAACCACTCGGCACCATAACGGCCGGCGGCAATAAATTCGCTATTGCCACAAGTCACCTGATCAAGCTCCGCGGCACATGCAGAGACGGCCAAACGGTGACGAACCCAATGCCTACAATAACGGCGGGCGGCCTGCACGTTGGCGAAGTCAGGGCTTTCCTGACGAAATATTACGGATCAGATACGGGGCAGGCTCTCAGTGATCCTCTGCATACAGTCACCACAAAAGACAGATTCGGCCTGGTCACGATTAAAGGCGAAAACTATCAGATCGCTGACATTGGGATGCGGATGCTTCAGCCTCATGAATTATTTGCGGCTCAGGGATTCCCAACTAATTACGTGATTGATAGGGATATAAACGGCGTAGCGTATTCGAAAAAGAAACAGATTGAGCGATGTGGCAACGCAGTTCCGCCGCCATTCGCCGAGCAGCTTGTCAGGGCAAACCTTCCTGAATTCTGCGTAAGTGAACATATGACCAAGTTTACAAGGCTAAAGGCTAATTAGGAGGGAATCTCATGCCAACAGCAGAGCAATTGAAACGAATGAACGACATAAACGACTTGATCAAGCTTATCGCAAGCATTGATAGACGTACTTTCTACCGCAAGTCAAAGGATCGTATAGCGTATTTCAGATTTAAGAAAAAACTGTTCTTCGTTGATGATTACACGGGCGCTGACGTTTACCCGTATGAATTGGGATACGGGCGTGCAAACGGCTTTTCGCATGGAGGCAACATGTGGCAACTGGTCAACAGCTTCAGAAAATTCATCATAACAGGGAAATCTGGCGAGCTGAGGGATTATAAAGAAATATGGGCTTACAGCTATGAAGGATGTATGAAAATCCGTCAGAAGGCGAAGGAGATCGGTTTCATTGAAAGTGTTGATTACCCCTACAGCTTTGATGAATGGGCGAAATAGTAAATGATCGAATACCATTGCCCGGACTGCGATTATAAAAAACTTGATTTAGAAATCCGCGCAGGTGCACGTACCCGCATTGCGGGCGTGTCATGGGCGCCGAGGAGGAAATAGTGTGAAAGATAAAAGAGAAATTGACCGATTGATTGCTGAAAAGGTGATGGGTTGGCAGACTCAAACGTTTCCAAACATCGGTGTTACATCTGCCTACACAGAGGCTGGAGAATTGACCATTCCGGAGCAATTTTCTCCGACTAAAAACCTTGATCAAGCTTGGTCGGTAGTGGAGAAATTCAAACTTATGAAAATTGAAAGAGATTCAAATAGAAGTTACGCCCCATACCTCGCAGTAATACCAACAGAGAAACACGTTTTCACAGCTATTGCCGAAACGCCTCAGATGGCAATTTGTATAGTGGCTTTAGAGGCCTGCGGCACCGAGGTAAAACAGTGAAACAGGATTACAGGCAGGCTTTCGAACAAGCATTGGCTGTCTTCCGTGAAAAGCACGGACCGGAAACAGGCGGCATGCTGCTTATGTGTCATGTGCATGAATTTCTACAAAATACCGTCGGCGGGCGGAAATAAGGGAGCGGAAACAATGAATCTACAAAAAATGTTTGAAATGCAAAAGGTGCTTGATGATCGGATCATCAAAGAAAAGGGGCTTGAGGGACAGGACTTGCTGCCGAACCTCATCCTTGCTCTACAGGTCGAGCTTGCCGAGTGTGCGAATGAATGGCGCGGCTTTAAGCATTGGAGTAATAATCAAAAGCCAAGAACAAAATTATCAACAACTGTTGGCGCAACTCCTGAAAATGCATCCTTTTTCCGATGTGAAAATCACTATTGCGGAGAATATTTAAACAAAGATGATTTTAAACACTTATTAGATCCGGATTATGAAATATGTCCTGTTTGCAACGCGGGTTATGTAACGGCTTTTCGTGATACAAACCCACTGCTTGAGGAATACGTGGACTGCCTGCATTTTATCTTGAGCATTGGCAATAGAATTGGATTTGATAATGGCGCTACGATTCAGCAGATCATGAGACGGGCAGAAGAAAGGGAATTAGAAACAAATATCGGTATTGTAAAAGCATTTTCACGTTTAATGTCACTTGTGTTCGGTTTCTATTTTTGGATTGAGAATCCGGGAACTTATGTAAGGTTTTTTGAACGCTTTTTGAATTTGGGAGAAGCTCTAGGCTTCACGCCCGACCAAATCGAAGCTGCTTACATGGACAAGAACGCCGTCAATCACCAGCGGCAGCAGGAGGGGTATTGATGAACCACACTGATAACCCGATCATTTCAGCCGTCATAAGCAAACTAAACGCACAACAGGAAAAGGGGCTTGCCAAGTACGGCCAGCCCGTCCAAGTTAATGCGTATGATCTGCGCGGCTGGTTGCAACATGCACTTGAGGAAACTCTTGATCATGCAGTCTATCTGGAGGCGGCTATCCAAACGATCCAAACGCTGGACGACAATCCAAATATCAAAGAAGTCATCAAAGGGTTCAATGAAATGGAAGCAGGTAGGGAAGACATCAAGAGGCTAAATCGTCCCTGTCATTACGACGGTTGGGACCATGCAATGTCACATTTTAAACAGATTCTCAAATCAGCTCAATTATTGAAGGGGGAACAATCATGAAAGCATACAAATTTGAAGGTAAAGTGACTGCGGATGTAATGTTTCAAACGGTGGCATCGTCGGCAGTTGAAGCATACGAGCAATTTAACAAGCATCTCGTTCTCTGGTCGGAAGGCAAGCGGCACGGATTTGTTATCAGTCAGGATGTCGCTGGTGAACCAAAAGCAACAAGCAGACTACTGCCAGCTCATCTTACAGCGGATCATTTGGAACTCATCCAATTTGGATATGACATAGACGAGGTATTGAGATATTCCGCCGAGGACGCAGAAGCAGAAATTGATGCTATCAGATCGGGGGCTGCAGAGTGAACGAATATACCGAATGCCCGGAATGCGGGAACAGCAGCATTAAAATAAGGACTCAAGAAGCGTGGATAGCTGAATTTTCCGTGAAGACGAGGAAGTGCCTAAATAGGAGGTATCTTGAACCGACCTTATTTCAATATTTCTGTAAATGCGGATGGTTAAGCGGAAGTAATATCAATGATTTTGAGGACGAAGAGGGGAATGAACAATCATGAAAAATGAAAAACCTAAATTCCAAGTTATTAGCGGGAAAATGAGTTTCCCTAAATTAACTATGAAGCTTTACAAAGATGATCCAGCTCAATACAGCATGAGAATTGCTAACGTATGGATGAACATGTTGAACGAGTTAAAGCGGCCAAGCAAGTTTTTAAAACCGACGCGCCGCGGAACCCAAGTTGAATACGATTATATTCGGGAGCAAAAAGATTACGATAGCGGACTCAAAATGTTAACGGAATATGTGGATGAAATTAACCGAACATTCGATCTAGGAATTAAAATCGGGACAAAGGAAGAGGTCGAAGAATTTAAGGCGAACAGACAAAAAACAGAAAAGGGGAATGGCGATGAAAAAGCTATTTAAATCAATTATTCTATCGGCAGTATTACTTACGGGAGCCGCGGCCGTTGCGCCGTCTGCTTCCGCAGCATGGTCCGGCTGGCAAAACGAATCCGGTTACAGCGGGCGGGTGTTTACGGATGCCGCGACATACACGGCCGGCGCCTCAACAGTGGACTGGAAAGCCGAGAAGAAAGGCTCAAGCACTCTTTATTACACGGCTGGCGTATACAAAAAGCGCAGCGGCGGCGGGCTGACTGATACGAATCTGGTACAGCGGGGCAGCTTCAAAACGGCAACGCCTCTGAAATCATTCAACGTGAAAACGATCCGGAATAAGACCGGGAAAGGAACCTACGTCATCCAGCTGGACTGCTATTCTGATTCCAGCAAGCGGAACTACATCGGAACATTTGAATCAGCTAAATTTCAAATCAAATAAGGGGGATTCGATGGCGCTGAGAATAGTTTTTATGCTGATGGGGTTAGGTTTCTGGTTTTATTTCCAGTACGAATACAGGCCGGACATGAAAGCAAACATCACGTTAATAGGGGCAATCATCGCATTCACGGCCGCGGCGTTTTTTCAAGATATTGATAAGTATAGAGAGAAGAGGGAAGACGAGTGTTAATAGCTTTTAAAATAGTCCTGCTGCTGGTCCTGATAGTCTCTCTTATGGGAGTTATAGGAGAGGATAAGGATTCACAGCTGAGAAATCACTTAACTGCAATTTGTATAGCGGCGATCATCGGGAACATTGCTACATATGTGCTGCTTTAACTGAATAAGTCCAAGACGGAAAGCCTGCGGACACTGATCATTGCACAGAATCACTGTGCTCTGATTGGTGTCCGTTTTTATTTGAATGGAGGTTAAAGGATGAAAACAATGCAACGGGCGTGTGAAGAACTAGGGGAAAACCTAAGAAAATTCGGAACGCGTTTACCCAAACCTAAGCCGATTGTTAATAAAGAACGTTGTTTAAAGCCATCTAAAAAGTCTCAGAAGCTCAGTAAGCGCGATTTAGAAGACCTAATGGGGGTAAACAGACCGACATACAAAAGAGGCCGTGGCGGAGCTTTTAGACAGAAATAATAACAGGAGGGATTTTTGATGAATCAAATGACACTGAACATACCTCAAATTGACGAAGAAGCAACGAAAACGAAGGCAGAAGAGCTGCTCGAAAAATATCGCATGTACTTGCTACAAGTGCCGGAAGATTTTTTGCCGAAAGTGACCGCAACATATAGCCTTGTCCCTCCCAGCTTTTCGAATGAATTTCATTCCTCCACAGAAGACGCAGCATTAAAACGCATGGATTGGGGGATTGAAAGAGAACGGTTTTTAAAGAGAATGCAAAGAGCGGTTAACCGGCTTTCTCAAAAGGAGCGGCAAATTCTTGTCATGCTCTACATGCAGAATGAAGAGATGTATGATTATGAAGTCTATGCAGAAATGAGAATCAGCCAGCGCAGCTACTACCGGACGAAAGCAAAAGCGTTTTACCGGTTGGCCTTTGCCCTTCGTGCGGAAGTCTATAAGGATGGGGGCGCGTCGTAATGAATTTTGTTCAACCTATAAGGGATTTAGATCAGATTTATTATATTAAAAAGTACCTGAAAGAACGGAGCGAACGGAATCACCTTCTTTTTGTGGCCGGAATTAATTCAGGTCTGCGTATATCAGACTTGCGGCTTTTAAGGGTTAGGGACGTGAAGCGCATGTATATCGACCTGCGGGAGCAAAAGACCAGTAAACAAAAGCGAATCAAAATCAATAAAGCATTAAGGAAGGCTTTTGCCGATTATATCAAGGACAAGGATGATCAAGAATTCTTATTCAAAAGCCGCGAAGGACTAAATAAACCGATAAGCCGCAGTATGGCATATAATATTTTAAGGGAAGCGGCTGATTATGTTGGTCTTGATGGTATCGGGACTCATACAATGAGAAAAACCTTCGGATACTGGCACTATAAGAAATTCAAAGACGTTGCCTTGCTGCAGGAGATATTTAATCATTCAAGCCCTGACATTACGCTCAGATACATCGGAATTACTCAAGACACCATGGATCAAACAATGGATGCATTCAGCTTATAAGCTCATCTGTTTAAAAAACAGACGGGCTTTTTTTATGTCTTTTCCTATGAATAAACCATATTGAGAAAATGTCAAACTCATTTTAGAGAAATGAATTAAACATAGCGGTGGCAAAGGATTCAGCGATTCGGGGAATTGGACACAATATAAGTTATGATTAATTGGGTTATGTGGAAAATCTTGTCCGTTTCCGTGGTATCATTAATAAGAAATGAGGGAGGTTGTTGCGAAGTGAAACATTGTCCGGAGTGCAACCCAATTACTGAAATGAAGCTGCTCGTTGCACATGAAGAAATGAGATATAGTCTTTATCGCTATGTATGTCCAGTATGCAAAACGACTGACAATGAAAAAGGCCTAATTAGAATCGAACATGATCATTTGTAAATTGTGGGATAAATAGAAAAATTCGAAGTTTCTCGCGGTATCAATTTTTAGGAGGTGAGCGGGATGACTGCGGTAGAGCAAAAAGGAATGTACTAAAAAGATTTTGGCAGAAAGATGGCACGATAACGGCACACCATTTTGTTTTAGATAAGGTATTATGGTAATAGGTAATAAATCAAAGGAAGCGGCACTGCTGATGAGCGGGGTCGCTTTTTTATGTTCTCTGTAAACTGTGTCCGGTAAATCTCAGGGAGAACAATTGGCGGTTAACGGCTTGAGTGCGGGGACAGTTTAGAAAGAATATACCAAGCGCTTTCCCAATCGGGAGGGCGCTTTTTCTATTGGAGGGATTAACCATGACCGAAGATAATTTATATGTCGATCAATTTAAAGCGTGGCGCACTGAACAAGAGCTTCTTTTGAAACAGATTAATTATGACATTGAAATCAGTCAAAGGAAAATCGAATTGAACGAGAAACAAAAGCAGTTGCACCTGCAACGCGTCAATATAGGAATTCAGGAGTTTAATAATTGGGCAGAAACTTCTAATCGTGACGAAAGACTGGAACTATTAAAGGGGGATCAAATAGATGGCATTTGACTTGAACCTTGCACATATGAGTATTTCTGATTTGTTGGAAAAAGCAGCAGAAAGCAATGAGGTCATTCATGTCAAACCAGGTCGGCAAAGGTGTATAGGGAAAACATCTGCACTAATTGATTTTGCACGAAAAAACAAAGCTCCTGTCCTTACGAATCGAGCAATGGCAGATCACTATAAAAAGATCCATCCAGACTTAATCTTTATTGGGTATTGGGATGGAAAGGACCTATCAGAATATGAAAGCATTGTGTGTGACGAACTCATTCCTTTAGAGGTTGCAGAGGAATTACATAAGGACGGAAAATTATTAACCGGCTTTGTGAATCTAGGAAACCATATGAGCACCCAATTTTAAGGAATAGAGGGATAAATCATGAAACCTTTTAGCAAATGCGAACAATGCGGAGCAAATCACGAGATCGAATTATTTGAGTGTAAAGAAGCAAATAGTGTCGTTGTGGGGTTCATTCAATGCCCAGCTTGCCATCATAAAACGGTTTACTCTGTAACAAATCCTCATATCAGATCTCTTCTAAAGAGGATAAGAACAATAAGAAACCAATACAGAAAAGCAAAAAGAGTAAAGAAAGCTGCCAGTCTTCTTACTGAATATGAAAAGGTGAAGGCGCAGATTGAAGTTCTTATGAAACCGTTAATTGATCAAAAGAATAAAAGCATTAATCAGTAGCGCCTTTCTGCTCTTTGGAAAGGTGTTTTATTTTTTTAGGAGGTCACCATGCAATTTGATGAGGATTTACGCGTGCAAGCTTATAACACTGCCACAAAGCACAATATAACTACAGCAATGATACATGAGGGTTTATACCAATTGCGTGTCTCAGGTTGCCCTTGGCAGGATGCTGATGTCGTAGAGGCTTTAGGGTACCTTGGTGACTATGGATTGCATAACCTATTAGCAGTTGAACGTATTGCACGTATAAGCGAAATGCATCCATACAGTAAGGTTAAAGGATTATTGCATCTTCCATATGAGAGTTTAGGGGTTAAAGATAGGGATGAGAAAGGGGAATTCATACCACCGAGGCTATTGTGGAAAGAGAACTTTTATAACAGGAATGAGCGAGGTGGAAGGGATGCCCCTTAAACCTCTAAGGATATGCGCTGCTCGCGGATGCTCCAGTCTCACCCGTGACCGGTACTGTGATACACACAAGACACAACAACAGGAAGAAATAAAACATTACAACAAACATTCAAGAAACAAAACAATAACAAGTTTTTATAAATCAACTGAATGGAAACGAACAAGACAACTTGCTTTGATACGAGACAATTATCTCTGTCAGCATTGTTTGAAAGACCATTGCTTCACTCCGGCTGACATGGTGCATCATATTGTGGAAGTAAAGCAAGATTGGTCGAAACGGTTGGACATAAAGAACCTTGAAAGCTTGTGTAACGCCTGTCACAACAAGGCTCACGGCAGTAAGGGCAAGTGACCCTCCCCCCTAACAAATCTCTGGAAGGGAAACGAACGGAGAACGGCGATCCCTCTTCTGCAAACAAACACCGCTTTTCAAAGTTCCGGAAAAACAAAATACCCTCCCGGCGAAATTGCCGAGAGGGCTTGGTACGACTGGTTTTGTTGTTAATTCCATCGTATCACGATTGGTGAAAAAAACAAGTGAAAAATGCAACTTTTTTAAAGAGAAATGAGGTGAGAACATGCCGAGACCTGCAAAATCCGCGACGCTTCAATTGATACAGGGCAACCCAAATAAAAAGAATACGGAAGAGCTGGCCGCCCGGGCAGAGCACGAGAAAAAGCTGAAAATGCGATCCGATAATATAAAACCGCCAACGTGGTTGGATAAGGTCGGAAAAAAAGAATTCAAGCGGGTTGCTGCTTTATTAACAGAAGTCGAAATCATAACGGAAGCGGACATCAGCATGTTGGCTGCCTATTGTAATGCCTACTCTCAGTATATCTCTATATCAAAAGTGATTGAAGAAGACGGGATTATGGTTCATACAGAAGGCAAGGATGAAGAGGGCAATCCTATCAAGTTAATAGGGGAAGAACATCCTTTATTAAAGCGGCAAAAAAACTATTATGATCAGATGAAATCGGCTGCTAATGACTTCGGCCTGACTCCGTCTGCCCGGGCAAAGCTTGCTATCACTCGTACACAGGAAGAACGGGAGAAAACAGCTGCAGAAAAGGAGTTTAAAAATGTATGAAGACAATCAAACAGTTTCTACTTGATTACTCGCGCGATGTGATATCGGGTGAGATTGTGGCATGCGAAAAACACATATGGGCTTGCCAGCGCTTTTTAAATGATGTGAGTAGGGAAGGTACAAGAGAATTCCCATATGTGTTTGATGACGAAAAAGCTCGTCGGTTCCTTTACTGGATGACACAATTTAAACATACGAAAGGGCCATTACAGGGTGAAAATATTGTTCCTGAGCCTATTCAAATTTTCATCTTTGGTAATGTGTACGGCTGGGTGCATAAGGATACCGGCTACCGCCGATTTAAAAAGGTATATTGGCAGGTCGGCCGTAAAAACACCAAAACCCAGAGCCTGGCCTGTGTTGGTTCCTATGAGACAATGGCCAACGATGAGTATATGTCCGAGGTATACATTGGGGCTACAAAAACTGAACAAGCAAAAATCTGTTGGAATGAAATTAAGGCGCAGATCATGCAAAGCGACCTTTTGAACAAGCCGGAAAAGAAATATCGGATTGCTTATGGGAAAATTGAGCATCCCAAAACACAGTCGAAAATTGAGGCGCTTTCTAAAGATGCCGGGAAGACCGGAGACGGATTCAACCCGCAATGCGGCATCATCGACGAATATCATGCCCATAAAACCTCAGAAATTTATGACGTCCTGGCCTCTGGTATGGCCGCCCGCGCCCAGCCATTAATGTTAATTATTACGACGGCCGGCTTTGAATTAAATAATCCTGCTTATCGTGTGGAATATGACTACGTGTCTCGTATACTGGACCCGAATAAGGTCGAACAGAACGAGCAATATTTTGTAATGGTCAATGAGCTTGATAAAGGCGATGACGTCAAAGATGAAAAGAACTGGATTAAAGCTAATCCGATTGTTGCTGCCAATGAGCACGGTTTGAATTATTTACGTGGGGAATTGGAGGTCGCGCTTGCTGTCCCGGAGAAAATGAGAAATTTCATGACAAAAAACATGAACATCTGGGTAAACATGCGAGAAAACGGCTATATGGATATGCAGGCCTGGGCTGACTGCGGTTCTGACAAAATTCCGGATCTGAAAAACAGGGAGTGTTACGTCGGAATTGACTTGTCAAAAACAATTGACTTAACCGCAGCATCTTTCGTTTTTCCTTTGGATGATGGGCGGTTTGCTGTGGAAAGCCACGGTTTTATGCCGGAGGATACTTTTTTTGAGCGAATGAAAACCGACAACGTCCCGTATGACACATGGAAAGATAGGGGATGGCTTACGACAACTGACGGCGCTGTTGTTGATTATGATTACATCAGGGCTTACATCAAAAAGATGGAGCAGGAAAATGGCTGGTGTATCAAAGAAATTGGATATGATCCATACAATGCGACGCAGTTTGCTCAGCAGATGGAGGCGGACGGATATGTAATGATTGAAATTCGTCAGGGTGTTGCTACTCTATCGGAACCGACTAAAGGCTTCAGAGCTAAGGTGAAATCAAAAAAAGTCATTCATCCGAAAAATTCACTGCTAACCTGGGCGATGGGGAACGCAGTAACCAAAGTAGATGCTCAAGAGAATATCATGCTGGATAAATCCAAATCAACACAACGGATTGATCCTGTAGCCGCATTGATTAATGCTTATGTACGAGCTTCTCAAACTGATAATGAAGTAGACCTGAACTCATATATCAAATCAGCGTCATTCTCTTTCTAAGGGCGGTGTAATCGTGAAAAAAATATTCGCATTCATGCTGCTTCTGTTAAACGATTTTCTTTTTATCACAGGTGCAGCATTTATAGCGTGCGCCGCATATCGCTTGCATACAAACATCGGTCTTTTGACGACGGGTGTCTTTTTTATATTTTATGCGGTGTTAATTAGCAAAAAAAGGGGGTGATTGATTGTTTTTGGAAGGGCTGTTTTCAAAAAGATCAAATGAATCAGAGACTTGGAACCTTGCGAACCCTCCTGACTGGATCATTGATATGTTCGGCGGCTCAAAGACGGCCAGCGGTGAACGTGTGAGCGAATCAACCGCCTTAATTCATCCTGATGTCTATTCATGTGTGAATGTATTGTCTGATGACATTGCTAAGCTTTCAGTCCATACGTTCAAAAGTCGCCAAGGTGATATTATCAGCAGCATGAAACATCCTGTTGCTCAATTACTCTATTTGAAGCCTAATCGTTACATGACGGCTTTCACATGGAAAAAGCTAATGATGATTCACGTCTGTCTTTGGGGAAATGCCTACTCTTATATCAAAGTAGATAAAACAGGTAAAATCATAGCATTATTACCGTTAAATCCAGCCAATACACAGGCCTATGTAAATCCGAACAACGGTCTACTGTGGTATGAAACGGTCATTAATTCAAAAAGTGTTGAATTATATGCGGATGAGGTCCTGCATTTCAAGGGTATGACAGAAGACGGGATTAACGGGAAAAGTCCGATAGGCGTCATAAGGGAACATATCGGTGCTCAGTCTGCTGCAACCAAATTTAATGCGAAATTGTATAAAAATGATGCTACTCCCCGGGGAATATTGAAAGTCCCAACCTTAATTGATGAAGACGCAAAAAATCGGGCTAGAGATGAATGGGAAAAAGTCAATGCGGGCCGCAACATCGCAATTATTGATGCCGGTCTTTCATATGAATCAATTTCAATGCCTTTACAAGAAGCGCAATTTGTGGAGTCGATGAAATTCAACAAAGCACAAATTGCGTCTATCTATAAAGTCCCTCTGCACAAAATTAATGAACTGGATCGTGCTACTTTCAACAATATTGAGCACCAGTCCATTGAGTATGTGAAAAATACGCTGCATCCTTGGCTGGTATCCTTTGAACAGGAAATCATCACAAAGCTTTTTACTGATGGTGAAATAAATGAAGGATTTTACATCAAATTCAATGTAAACAGCGAGCTGCGCGGTGATGCAAAATCAAGGGCCGAGTATTACGAAATTATGGAACGGATCGGCGCCTTAAATATCAATGAAATTCGTGCACTGGAAGAGAAAAATGCGATTGAACACGGTGATAGGCACCTTGTGTCGCTTAACTATACCTTCCTTGACTCATTGGAGCAGTATCAAATGAACAAAGCTGGCTCAAGTAAAGGAGGTGATGGCAAACATGAGCAAGGAAGTACGTCATCTGACAACGAAAATTGAGTTGCGCTCTGCCGGTGAAGGCGAAGAAAAAAGGCATTTTATTGAGGGGTACGCTTTGAAATTCGAAAAATGGTCCGAGCCGTTGGGAGGATGGTTTAAAGAAATCATCAGCCGGAATGCCCTGGATTCCGCAGACCTTTCTAACGTAGTCGCTCTTTTTAACCACCGTCAGGATTATCCCTTAGCGAGAAATACCGTTTCTGAGGACGTAGGGAGGCTGGAGCTAGAAACAGACGCAATAGGTCTCAAGTTCCGTTTTATCCCTACAGACACGTCATACGCGAAAGATTTAATGGTGAATGTTAGAAGCGGAGTCGTTAATCAGTGTTCTTTTGCTTTTTCTTTGGATTACAGTCAAGGAGATCCGGACGAATGGCGACATAATGATGAAGAGGACATTTATGAACGCCGCATCAATAATATCGAACGTATCTTTGACATTTCTCTCGTAACGACGCCTGCTTATAGCGATACGGAGGCAGTGATTGGTGAACGCAGTTTAGAAAAAGTGGAGCAGTTAAAAGAAATGCGGACTGCCCCAATTGAAAAATTGAAAATGGAACTTGAGCTTTTAGACCTCACATTGTAGGTCTATTTTTATGTTCAAATATAAGGAGGATACCTGAATGCCAGTAGCAATGACAAAAAAAGAACGTGAATTAAGACAAAAATTCACACAGAAAAAACAAGAGGCATCCAATCTTTTGGATGAAGGAAAGTCCGAAGAAGCCCGCAGCATGCTTGATGAAGCGAAGGCGCTGCAAAGACAAATCGAACTGATGTCAGAAGAACGCGACTTGGAACTGCCGGCTTTGGATGAAGAGCGAAACTTTGTACCGGAACTTGAACGAAAACCTGATGAGGAACCGGAACAGCGCGACATCTTAACAGCCACAAATGAGTACCGGGATGCTTGGTTTAAAGTGTTAACCGGACGCAGTCATGACCTCGGAGAAGAAGAAAGAAGTATGATGCAGCGTGTTCTGAAGGAAAATCGCTCGTTGTCTTCTGGAAGTGATAAAGATGGGGGATACACTGTACCGGATGACATTTCAAAAGAAATCTTGAAGTCCATTCAGGAGCTAAACTCTGTTCGTAATCTGGTTCGTGTTGTGCCTAAAACAGCTCCGTCGGGGAGTTATACAGTTCGAAAGGGTGTAGCTGGAAAACTCTATAATACAGCCGAAAAAGAACAAATTAAAGAATTGAAAAACATGGAATTCGATCAAGTCTGGTACAACGTCAAAAAATTCGCCGGATTTATGCCTGCTCCCAGCGAGCTATTAAATGATTCATTTGTAAACTTCGTTCGTGAGATTGTAGACTGGCTCTCTGAATCTGCCATCGTAACAGAAAACGATGAAGTCTTTTATGGAAAAGGCGGGGAGACGAATGTTGAAGGCATCATTACCAGCGGAAAATACAAAACGCTTAAAGCGCCATCTGTAATTACGATTAAATTTCTACGCAAGGTTAAAAACCAAATTAACCGCGGTTATCGCCGCAGCGCAGTTTGGGTGATGAATACGGAGGCTTTTGAAACGCTGGCTAATATTGAAGATAAAAACGGTCGTGGCATTTTAGCAGAAGATCCGAGAAACGAGGACAACTTTTTGCTCTTCGGCCGTCCTGTTGAAGTCTATGACGAAATCCTTACGGATGATAAAACCCAGAAAACGCACATTCTATTTGGTGATTTTAAGCGCGGCTATTTCATGTTTGACCGTCAAAAATTCGAAATCAAATCAACTGACGTAGGCGGAGACGCTTTTCTTACGGATCAGACATATTTCCGTGGTATTGAACGTTTCGACGGAAAAGTAGTAGATCCGGAGGCAGCCGTCATTGTCACTGATCTTGTCGTCGGGGAAGACGCAAAGGTAGAAACGCCTGAACAGTCTGCTGATCTTGGAAAATAAAAATAAAAATTGAAATTGAAAGGATTGATCGACATGGCGAAATTAGACAATATTCTGAACGAAAGTAACGGTGTATTAACTTCTGCGAGGGACAACGGTAAAGGAGTGCCGATCACTGACATTTCGGTTGCTGATAACAGCGAAGAAAATCCTCTCTACGTAAAAGGCCTAAAGGGTGATCCGGGTGAACCAGGACCTCAAGGTGAACCGGGACCTCCAGGACCCCAAGGCGAGCCAGGCGAACCAGGCCCCAAAGGCGAACCGGGCGAGCCGGCAGTCATTGAAGAGGGGAGTATTGCACATGAAATGCTGGCCGAAAAATCAGTTCGCAGCAAAAATGTTGGGTCTGGCAGCATCATGTTGGATCATCTGAACAGTGAAGTGAAGGCTGTGCTTGATGGTATGCAAAAACAAATTGATGAACTGAAATCCGCCACTCCTGCAGAATGAAAGGCAGGTGATGCCAGATGACAGAAGCAGAAAAAATAGAATTAGAGAAAGTGAAAAAATTCCTCCGGGTCGATGGTGATCTGGAGGATGATTTGATTTTAGACTTTATCGCATCAGCAAAAGAACATATAACAGGTGCTACTGGCCTTACATTTCCGAATAACTCAGCACGAGCAGCTATGTGTGTAAAAGCTTTTGTGACGCATTGGTATGAAAACCGGGAGATTGCCGGCACGACATCCAATCTTGATGGGGTGCTGACTATGATGATCAATCAGTTGAAATATGTAGTTCCAGAGGTGAAGGCTAATGCTGAATGATATGCGGTATCGCATTCAATTTCAAAAAAAGAAGCCCGGCGGCCGTCTGCCTGTGGAGGGAAATGATAGCTGGGAAACAGTTATTGAATGCTGGGCAAAGGCGGAAGGCTTAAAAGGCCGGGAATATTATGCTGCAGCGGCCATACAAAAAGAAAAAACAGTTCAATTTACAATCCGGCACCGGGAAGATATCAATGAACATATGCGAATCGTCTTTCAGGGCGATTCATATGAAATTGAGGCTATCTTGCCGAATTATTCGCGGCGGCATTTCATTACGATTAAAGCGAATGTGGTGAGCCGATGAACTTTGAACTGGAATTGAAAGGGTTTAGAGAGCTTGAATCTACTTTCGCTGATCTGGCCCGTAAGGATGAAAAGATTCATAAAGCAGCAGTGAAAGCCGGAGGGGCTGTTTTGGCTGCGGAAATTAACGAGGAAGCTCCACGCTCTTCCATTGGCGGAAGTCATCCGCACATTGACGATGATATTATAGTCGGCAGCCGTATCAGGCGGGATGAAGACGGAGAGATATACGCAGTTGTAGGCCCTACAAAAGATACAAAATTCCGTGTTCACTTGCCGGAATTCGGCACGCTCCATCAAGCTGCCAATCCATTTATTCACCGGAGTATGGTAAAGGCGAATGGCAAGATGCTTGATGCTATGGAAAAAGTCATAAAGGCGGGATACAAGCTGTGAATCTTATCGAACGAGCTGAACAATTGAAAAACAGTTTAATTGAAGCGCTGGAAGCCCATCCGGCGCTTTTATCATTGGTTGACCCCGGCAATATCTATGAATTGGCAGTGCCGGAAGGGATAAAAAGCCAGCCGCCTTATATTGTCGTACAAGAATTAGATTATCGAACAACCAAATGGGCAGACGGTAAGCCTATCCAGGACAGCACGCTATATCAGATTGATGCGTACCACAATCAGTCTTGTGAATCCGTAATGGCTGCTGTCGTTGATGTAATGGGAAGTTTTGATTTCCAGACTTATGGTCCTATTAATGAGTTTTTACAATCTGAGCGCCTCATTCGAAAAGGTTATCGGTTTGAGGCCAATATTTTATTATAATTGGAGGTTTTATCATGCCCGAATACAGTTCTATGGTGGGATTGGAAGGCGTTAAGTATTCACCATTAATCAAAAAAGAAGGCTTGTGGATCGCCAGCAAGATCATTGATTATCCACATGCTATCAACGCAAAGATGGCAACCGATTCATCTACAGAAAAACAGTACGCAGATAACAAAGTAGCTGATTTAGCTGTCTCGACTGGCTCAACGAAACTCGACTTAGAAATGCGAGACGTACCGCCGGAACACCTTGTCAATTTATTTGGGATAGAGGAAACCAAAGACGGTCTATATCTTTTCAAGAAAAACGTTACTCCGCCGTGGATCGCGATTACCTTCTTTGGTGTCAAAGCAAACGGAAAAAAACGTCATGTAGGCTTAGTTCAAGGTCGATTTACTTTGCCGGATGATGACTGGAGTACAAAAAAAGAAAAAATAGACTTCCAGACCTCTAAATTGTCCGCGGAGTTTCTTGAAAGAGAGCAGGATGACGTGTATAAAATCATCGCAGATGAAGACGCGCCTAATTTCGATTTAGACAAGTTTTATGAAAAGGTATACGGCAACGCCTACACTTCATCTAAAGATGAACCCAAAGCAAGTAAAAGCACTGATCTTGGCGCTTAAAAAGGGAAGCAGAGTGCTTCCTTTTTAATTTCTATAACAATTAAAAGGAGGAGTCGACATGGCTCAAAAACATATTTCAATCAAACTATGGTTCGAAGATGAAAAGAAATTGAAAACATTTATTGCACCTCGGACAAATACGAAAACACTTATTGAAGCATTACGGTTGAACGCAGAAGCTGAAAAAACAGCAGAAAATTTGGAGAAAAGCATCAAGATTCTTGAAAAACAGCTGCAATTTATTGTTGGGCTATTCCGGAACCAATTTACTTACGATCAATTATTTGAGGGGCTGGAATCTTTTGAAGTGACTAAGGAAATAAGCCGCATTCTCTCGGAAGTTGCCGGCTATAAAAAAATTGAGGATGCTGATCAGGATTTTTTGCCGGAACAGACGGAGAAGAATACACCTACGAGCGCGGAATAGAGCAGATAAATGAAATTTACGCCACTCTCCTACAACAAGGGTGGAGTATGAGTGCAATTGACGAGATGGACATATATCACTATTTAGAGATATTGACCGAAACTAATAAACCAGAAGAAGTGAAATTTGAAGATGTCTTCTTTTAGACGGGCTTTTAGCCTGTCTTTTTTTGTTGAATCTTTGCCAGGAAAGCGGGGTGGATACATATGGCTCAACCAATAGGAAATATGGTCGTTAAGGTCGGCCTTGATGATACAGGATTTAACCGGGGTATTGAAGGCTTAAAAAGGCAGATGCGTCTGGCCAATTCAGAAATGAAGGCAGCCGGAAGCATCTATAAAAATGCTGGTGATCAATCAAAGCTCCTGCAATCGCAGATGGAGGGCTTGAGTAATAAGTATAAGATTCAAGGCCGGTTGGTCCAAGAGCACCGTCAGCGGTATGAAGAACTGGTCAGACAAAAAGGAAAAGACAACCGAGAGACACAGATTCAGGCGCGGCGTTTGAATGATGCTATTGCGGTTCATGAGAATCTCGGCAAAGAGCTGAATAAAGTCAGCAAAGAGTTTCAGACCATGTCAGACAGCAGCGGTCGGGCTGCAGGAATTTTTTCTGTTTTTAAAAAGGATTCAAAGGATGTATCAAAAGAGCTGAACGCTGTTTATAAATCTGCAAAAGCCACAGGAAAGGCATTAGCGGGAATTGGTGCCGCCGGAGCGCTTGGGATCGGTGCAACCGTTAAGGCCGCAGCGAGCTTCGAGAAAGATATGAGCCGTGTCGCCGCCTTGGCGAACGCAACAAACGATCAATTGGCATCATTAACAGAAACAGCCCGTCATCTTGGCGCCGTCACACAGTATACGGATGGGCAAGTAGCCGAAGGCATGCAGTATTTAGCGATGGCCGGCTATAAGACGAACCAAATTATCGGCGCTATGCCCGGCTTGCTTGCGACGGCAGCCGCCGGACAAACCGACCTCGGCGTAACGGCTGATATCGTTTCTGACATCTTAACCGAATTTCATATAAAGGCAGAGGACACAAACCGTGTTGCCGATGCAATGACGTATACGTTCACGAACTCCAATGCCACTTTGCAGGAGATTGGCCAAACGATGAAATATGCGGCTCCGGCTGCTAAAACAGCAGGTCTCAGTATGGAAGAATTGGCCGCGGCAACCGGTATTCTTGCAAACAGCGGAATAAAGGCAGACATGGCGGGTACAGCACTTCGATCGACGCTTACTCGTTTAGCGGCTCCGCCTAAACCTGCGGCTTCGGCTATTGAAGAATTAGGTTTAAAAGTGACAGACTCTACCGGAAAGATGCGCCCGCTGGCCGACATCATGGGGCAGATCACAGAGAAAACAAAAAATTATACTGAAACAGAACAGATCCGGATCGCTAAACAGCTGGCCGGACAACATGCTATATCTGGATTTATCACGCTCATGCATGCAGGTAAAGATAAGCTGGAAGAATTCACAAAGGAAATAGAAAACAGCGGCGGTATTGCTGAAAAAGTGGCTGACACGCAGATGGACAACCTGGCCGGATCTGTAGAATATCTGAAATCTGCAACAAACAATGCCGTCATCACCATGGGAAACCAGTTTATACCGATCATCAGAGCTGCTACTGACGGCCTGACTTCATTAGTGACATGGTTCGACGCCTTACCGAAATCCGTCGCAAGCACAATTGCTATTACGGCCGGAGCTGTAACAGTATTTTCTCTTTTTGGCGGGGCTGCCTTGCTGTTAATCGGGGCATTACCGAAGATCGCAGCAGGATGGAACATGCTCCGTACGGCGGGGGGATATTTAACCGGTAACGTCAATCGGGCATCAACAAGTCTCGGCGTTTATACGACTGAAGCCGTTGCGGCAGGCGCCGCATCCCGAACAGCGGCAGCTGGTATTGCGACAACTTCCACTGCCGCAACGGTAGCAGCTACCCGAATGGAAAGGCTCAACCAAACAAACACCGTGGCAACGACACGAGTTGGCCGGCTGGAGCAATCGGCAAATAAAAGCTCGAAAGCGATGCGCGGGCTTGGCGGCGCCTCTCGTGTGGCCGGTACTGGGCTTACTCTTTTCGGCGGTCCAATCGGGACAATTGCCGGCCTCGTTCTCACCTTTGCCCCTGAACTGTTAAAGTTCGGCGCCGGAATTATCAAAACAGGATTAAGTGCAGTAAAAGGAGCGGGCGGATTTACGAAGCTTGCAAAAAGCGGTTTCGGCCTGTTTAACATACTTAAAAAAGGCACTGCTGTTGTCGGTCTTTTACGTGGCGGACTTGGATTGTTAGGCGGACCAGTCGGCGCGCTCATTACGGGTGTGACCCTTTTAGCTGATGCAGGATTTAAGTATTATGACAATTTAAAGAAACGAGTGCTTCCGGCGACAATTGATTTTGGAGACGGTGTATCAAAATCCACAGCAAAAGCCGTCAATGCCTATGAAGACATGAACATTGAGGTTACGGCCAAGCTGAACACCCTGAAAGCGACCAATGCTACCATCACGAACGATATCGCAGATGACATGTCAAAGCGCTTTAAAGACATGGGAGATTCTTTGAAAAACGGATACAAAACCAGCGCGACCAATGCAACTAAAGTGCTAAAAGAATTTTATGCTTCTAATAAAGGGATGTCTGATAAAGAAGAAAATAAAATCATTGGCAAAATTGATGCTTATAACGAGAAAAAACAAAAGAAGATCCAAAAGTATGTTGATCGAGTAGATGAAATTTATAGGACTGCCGCCCGTGAAAATCGAAAAACCACGGAAAAAGAAAATAAAGAAATAGCTAAAATTCAAGGCAAAATGCTTGCTGAAATGGAGACTGCACTCTCACGTAGCAAGGACGAGCAAACCAAAATCTCCAAAAAATTAAAAGAAGAAACGTCTAATCTTTCTGCAAAGCAAGCGGCGGCCGTAGTAAAAGACAGTAACAATGCAAAAGAGAAAACGATTAAAGCAGCTAAGAAACAACGTGATGCCGTTATTGATGCCGCTGATGAACAGTATTATGTGAAAGGTTCAATTTCTAAGAAAGAACACGATAAAACCGTTAAAAATGCAAAGAGTCAGGCTAAAAAGACAATTAGTGAAGCGGAGAAAACTCATAAAGGTGTCGTAGAAGAGGCAAAAAAACAAGCTGAAGGCCATATCAGTCAAGTTGATTGGGAAAAAGGTGAAGTGCTTGGTGTCTGGGATCAGTTAAAAGTAGATTTAGCAACCAAAGTAAACGCTATAACTGACGGTATAAATACAGTTTTGGAATTTATGCACATTCCTACAATTCCCCAGTGGAAGCCGGCAGGTTACGACAGTCGCCAGTCTTCTACAATGCAAATCGCACCGGGGTTAGCCTATGCCAAAGGAACAGACTTCCACCCCGGCGGCCGGGCATTAGTCGGAGAGGAAGGATGGGAGCTTGCTCACACGCCCGGTATCGGCACTTACATTGTCGGAATGGGCGGCCCACAAGTGTGGGATCTTCCGCGCGGCACGTCTGTTCTTCCGCACGCTCAGTCGAAAGAAGCAACTGCCACAGGGCTTCCCGGTTATGCAAATGGGGTCGGAAACTTCTTCAAAAATGCGTTTGAGGGATCAAAAAAGCTGGTGAAAGGCGCTGTCTCTGTCGGGAAGAATGTCATTGGCAAAACGAAGGATGTCGCTTCTAACGTTATGGAAATGATTATGAAAGGGCCGCAAAAGATAATCAGCAGCATTTTCAAAGGCATGATCCCGTTTAAAACAGGAACCGGAATTGACGGGTTAGGGACTGGTATTCTCAAAACGCTAAAAAGCGGTGCCCTTCAATTCTTAAAAGGGGTCTTGCCGGATGTGGGATTTTTTACGGCAGATGCCTATAAAGGCGCAACCGGATCTGCCCAGGTCCAAAAATGGGTAACAGAAGCCGTCGGCATCGCTGGCGTCCCGTTTTCATGGGTTCCCGGCTTGATCACGATTGCCATGAAAGAGTCAGGAGGGAATCCAAATGTCGTCAACAGGTGGGACTCTAACTGGAAGGCAGGTAATCCTTCACAGGGACTAATGCAGACGATTCCAAGTACGTTTGCCTCAAATGCATTTCCGGGTCACAACAACATTTTGAATCCCGTAGATAGTGTTTTGGCTGCTATTAATTACATTAAGGGGCGATATGGAGACATATCAAATCATCCCGGCTTGAAATCAATGGCGCGTGGCGGCCCGTACGTAGGGTATGCAAAGGGAGGTACTTCTCCGGGGCGTGGCGGCTCCAAGCTCGCCGTTCTCAACGAACGAGGATACGATGAAACCACCATTACGAAAGATCCGGCATACCGCGAAAGGAATATCGGATTATGGGCGCGGGTTGGGCGTGAGCTTGGCGTCTTGCCTTCTCTGCAGGAAGGGATGATCTCGAAGGCTTTACTATTGCTTCAAAAAGCATCCGCGGCACAGCCTGAAAATGATAAAAGCGTCAATATTGATATGACTCGGGTCGTGGAAAATCAAGAAAGGCAAATCAGTATGATGGGGCAGCAGATCGACGCTCTCCAGCAGAACATTCAGCTACTGCAACAGCTGGTCTTAAAAGATAACAACACCTATATTGATGGTGCCCGAGTAGATCAAACGAGTGCTGACCGATATAAAAGAAAACAATATAGAAACGGGGGTAAGCCGGCTTGGTAAAGCTATTTTTGGATTTTAATAACGGCTTGGGGGAGCAGAGCCTTGACAGCTTGCTCCCTCAATTTGAAGTGTTGAGTTTTTTGGCGGAAGCGCCGATTATCAATCGGGAAACGATCACGATCCCGCGGCGACATGGTGTTATCTCAGCACAGCACCCACGTGACGTGACCTATTCATCAAGAAAGGTTACTGTAGAAATATATTTGAATTCGAAAATTCACAATAATTTTTACATGCTTAGGCATCAGCTTTATGCTTTATTGGTGAAGCCATTTGCCTATTATATTTCCACTGACTTATGGCCGAATCGCCGTTTCCTTGTTATGTGTGATGGGAATTTCAGCATTTCCAAAGAAAAGGAGAAAACACATGCTGTTTTTTCGGTCGAGTTTACTAATATTACTGGGATTGCAGAATCTAAACATTCAACCAAAACAGCGCAAACTCAGTCAGGAGAGAACTGGAACATTGGTATGAACCTGCAATCGAATGACAACCTGTCCTATTATTTTAGGAATCAGAAACGTTTCTCTGTCTTTAATTCCGGAGACGTCCAAATCAATCCACTTGATCATGCGTATAACGTCCTGTTGAACGCCAAGGGGAAGAATGTAACGCTAATCAATCATACCAATGGCGAGAAATTAACGATTGAACAAGAATTGAAGAAGTCACAGCAGGTATCATTTTTAAAGCAGTACGCGCTGCTCAATAATAAACCAATAAAAACATCTGGACGTCTGCCGAATCTCGAAATTGGCTGGAATGAGTTTGAAATTCAAAATGCTGATGATTTTGTCATAGAATTTGACACACGGTTCTACTACTTGTAAGGCAGGCGGATTATATGGCGAATACAGATTTTATTAAAGAGATTGCCGGAGAGGCCCAGCAAATATATAAAAAACACCGTATTCTCGCATCACTAATCATTGCGCAAGGGTGCTTAGAAAGCGCGTGGGGCACAAGTGAATTGGCGACAAAAGGGCATAATCTTTTCGGTATGAAGGGCGAATACAACGGCCAATATGTCATTATGCAAACATGGGAAGTTATCAACGGAGAAAACGTACAAGTTCCGGCTAAATTCAGGAAGTACCCTTCATGGAAAGAATCTATACAAGACCTAGCAAACCTGTACTTGAATGGCCTCAGCTGGGACAAAAACCATTATAAAGCTGTCGTCGGGGAAACAGATTATCAGAAAGCAACTGCGGCTCTCGTCAAAGCCGGGTATGCTACCGACCCAAATTACGCAACAAAATTGAACAGCCTCATTTTCACCTATAAATTAACGAAATATGATACAACCGAGGGAGTACCAGACGAACCGAGTAATCCGAGTACACCAGATCCTGAGCCGGACATACCAAGTAAGGAATATAACGGTAAAGACATTACGCTGAATCAAAACTTGCCAAAAGACGTTTATTTCCCTCAACTGCATGTTTCCAGTCAAGACGGAAATCAAGTTGTCGAAGTCATTGGTGCCGATCCGGATCTGCTAGATGACACCACTGGAAAAAAAGATATTGAGTTTACGATCACTCGAACTGCTGATAATGGCATTGAATATGACTTGCTTATAAATGACAATATTCTTTACCTGGATGAAAAGAAATTTAACCATCAAAAATACTTTATCACGATGATCGAAGTCGATCAGGAAAAGACACTCAGCAAGAAAGTTTCTGCAAGCCATGTTTTCGTTGCCGTTTTGAATAACCATTATGTAGAAGAGACAATCAGCGGTACACTGACTGTACGAAAAATGCTTGATTTCACATTGAAGGGGACGAAATTCTCTTATATTTTCAAAGACAAGGAAAGTGAATTTGAAAGTGTAGAGCAGGAGAATTTTGGTGACAAGTTTGCGAACGAGCTGATAAGCGAAATTGTGGAAGACTACGGTTTAGAACTGGATGTAGATAATTACAAGATTTACATCTATAAAAAGATGGGAAAGCGTATCAATCACACTCTCGACTCTCGTTATAATATGCCTGGTATTAAAATTAAAACATCGACAGAAGGCTGCTCTACCCGGGCGCGGGGGTTCGGTGCGATTAAGGAAAACAGCAGCACAGACAGCAAAAAAACGGAGTACGTTTTTGATCCAGTCCTTTACAAGCACCCTGACGAAGATAAGTTCCTGCTTGATGGCATGCCGCGGTGGGCTGAGCCACTGCGCAACGAGCGTTATAAAAAAGAGTCCAGCATGATGACGGCGCTTAAAAAATACGTGAATCCTTACCCGAAGATGGAGATCGAAGTGGATTATGAATACATCTATGAGCCGAAGCTTCTTGAAATACAAGATGATTTTTGGAAGGGAGACACACTTCATGTGTTGGCTGATACAGCATACGGTGTGACTTATGAAGACGATGTCAGGCTGCTTTCCATTCAATACAAGCCCTTAAATCCATATGCAAAGCCAACATTGAACTTTGCTAATTTCCGTAAAGATATCCAGGATATCCGCATGGAGCAAGAAAAACGATTGAAAGATCAAAAACGTTATGTTCAGAAATTAAGAATGATGATTTAAAGCACCTCTATTGGGGTGCTTTTCGTTTTAGTTGAAAGGAGCGTTCTAAATTGGTCAGGCTTACCAAAGACTATGATACCACCCGAAATGCCCGGTATACATCTCAAATAAGGGATGACATGGAAACTATAGAAAATGGAATAAATAAAATTGATGATGATCTTAAAAGGCACCGAGCAGGAATTGCCGTTCATGATTCTTCACAGATTACACATGATGGGTACACCGTCGAAAACCGTTTAAAAAATCTGTTTGCGCGATTTACTAACCTTGTACTGAATCATGATGGTAAAGACGTGAAAGAAGTCGTGGATTCCCGCGTAACGACGGATGGGGAGATTGCCGCAACATTGAAAGACAGGCTTGATAGGGAATTCAGCAAGCTTGACAGGAAAATCAAACGCGTTGTAAACGTTGATGACTTCGGGGCTGACCCGACGGGAAAAACGGACAGCACGGAAGCATTTAAGAAGGCATTCGGAACCGGTAAGGTGCAGGTGGTTATGTCAGCTGGCATTTACGTCGTGAAAGGTTTGAAAATCCCTTCCTGGGTTCGTCTCGTCGGTCAGGGAATCGGCGTTACATTCTTAATTTTGAATGATGAGACACCCGCCTCAGAATGGGTCATTACGAATGCGGACTACGAAAAAGGGAATCGAAATATTCACATTGAAGGATTCTCAACAGACTGGAATCAAGAACGGCAGGGTGGTTTAAGGGCGACAGGCGGGCAGCATTCCACATGCGTTGCCTTTGCGAATTCAAAATTCATCTGGATTAAAAATATAGAAAACATTAACCCCGCACTTCACGGCATTGATATAACAGCGCCAACGTATGACCATCTGCCAGATACCGAGTATACAAAAGATGGCTGCAGATATGTATGGATTGACGGCTGCGTTAACTCAGGGTATGGGGATGACGGGATAACAACCCATTACAGTGAGTATATTTTCATATCAAACTGCCATTGCACAAACCCGACAGGCATCGCACATGCCGCGGGAAAGGCTAACTCTAACGGCATTGAGATTGATGACGGTTCTAAACATGTATGGCTGCTCAACAACTATACAGAAGGAAACATCCGAGGCGTTGAAGTTAAGGCGCATACCGAATGGCCGGCTTCCCAAAATGTTCATATCCTCGGCCACGTTTCATATCGGGACGTGCGGGCTTATGATTTGCGGCATATCGGCCACCATAAAGCAAATGATCCTGAGAGTACCACAGCTTATGATGTGACGTTAACGGACTGCACTGCAATAGAACCGGTTTTTAATGATCTGTATGAGGAAATTACCCCACGTGCTCTTGTTGTATCCGCATATAAGAACGTGCAGATTGTCAATTTTACCGCAATCGGAAATCCCAATTACGATTATAAAAACAGTCCGGTGGTTGCTTTTCAGTATCGCTGCAGAAATATCACCGTAAACGGTATTAAAATGAGAGGGTTCAGAAAGGCTTCTCATGATATTCGAGTGTACGGAGGCCCACAAAAAGCTGATTACGTGAAGATCTCAAATTTTGATATTTACAACTCGGCTCCTGCAGCTTTCGGTTTAGGCGGCGGGGTTTATCATTCAAGCATTATGAATGGAACGATTATAGGTAAAAACGGAACTGTCGGAATTGGTTCGCCGAATAATCAAACAACTATTGTAGGTGTAGAAGCAGCCGGGTATAAGATATCTGCTCAATTGGCCGGGAGAGAGTACAGCACTATCCCGACAAGAGTAAAAGGCGGCTTTATGGGCGGTAACACTTCCGGATCTGCACTGCATGAAGCAAGTGCCATTTTAGGCAGTACAGGTGACAACATCGCAAAAGGCCCGGCCAATGTTCTGCTGGGTGTCCGGGGCGGCTCAACAACTGAGGGGTCGCGTCAAGCGCTAATAGCCGTCAATAACTGCCACACAAAAGGTGACGGCAACTCAAGGGCTATTCTTGCAGCTCAGGGGGTTATCAACGATAACGGATACAGCGTTAGAGGCGGTTACGGGACAGGAACTGCCTCAACAAAAAATACGAGATGGGAGTTGGATTCGACTGGCGGTCATATTCGCGGCACAGGGCGAGTCGAGAGCGTCTCAGATTTCAAAGACTTCGCTGAGTATTTTGAGTCTGCTGACGGCAAGAAAATTGATTCTAGTTATCTCGTTGCACTAGAAGGCGAAAAGATTCGAAAAGCGGAAAAAGAGGACAAGATTCTCGGAGTTGTTTCGGAAACTGCGGGCGTGGTGCTCGGCGGTGCTGCGTTCTATTGGAACGAGCAGTACGAAAGAAATGAATTCGGCGGGTTGGTCTACGAGACAGTTTCCCGCGGCGGCGAAGAAATCCGTCTCCCCAAACTTAATCCAGACTACGACCCTTCTCTCGAATATGTGCCGCGTGACTCTCGGGAAGAATGGCATGTCATCGGCCTGATCGGTCAAGTCTTTGTCAGGATTGACGAAACAGTGGCCGTAGGGGATAGCGTATCAGCAATTGGCGGAATCGCGACTAAAGCGGAAAGCGGAGGCTATGGAACTGTTATGAGAATCAAGTCTCCGTATGATGCGGAAAAAGGATACGGTGTAGCTCAAATGATTGTTACGCCGCAGCACTAAGGAGGAAAAGGAATGTACAAAACGGGGGGCGTCGCATTTGACATCAATGCGAACCGGACAAACGGGCGAACCACGAACATCCAATTCATGACGCAGGACACGGGCAGCGCGAAGCTGTCTTTTTCTTTTACAAAGGATGGCACGCCGTTGCCTCTGTCTGCTGTAGACGCGAAAATCGTTCTATTGTATGAAGATGGGTCATTTTACAAAAAGAGCCTTGCCATCACCGACAAGGTGAACGGAAATGCGGAATATATGCTTTCAGATGAAGAGCTTAAGCACTATGGAACGGTAAAGGCTGAAATCAAACTTTACTATTCAAACGGGCAGGCGCTGGCGACTTCATTTTTTGCCTTCTCTATCGCCAAAACGTTAGAAGATCAGAACATCATTCCGACAGCTGACTATTACATTGACGATTTTGAAACGCTGAGAGACGGGGTAAACCACATTGTCGAAGAAATCAGCCAGACCGTCGAGGAATTACAGAAGAAATTCGCCGATCTGGAAGCTATTGAAACAAAAGAGGGCGCGCAGCAGAAGGCGGATGATGCAGAGGAAAAGGCCAGAGCTTATACGGATGAACATGCGAATGACGAAGAAAAGCACATTACAGTTGCCGAAAGAAAGGCGTGGAATGCCAAGGAAACTCCCTCCGGCGCGCAAAAGAAAGTAGACGCCCATGCGAACGATCAAGAAAAGCATGTTTCTTCAGCAGATCGGAAGGCTTGGGACAGTAAAGAAACAGAAAGCGGGGCGCAAGAGAAGGTAAATACTCACGCCAATAATACGGACATTCATGTTACCAAACCTTTCAAAGATACATTAGAAGAATTATCAAAGCTATTCACAGCGGGTTTTAAAGATGAGCTGGAAGAATTATTACGTCAGTTCACGGCCCATAATTACAACCAAGAACGGCATATTTCTAAAGCTGAACGGAAGACATGGAACGGAGCTGCCACCTATGCCAACATCATGCTGAAGAATGGAGCCGCTGCAGGGACGCGGACACCGATGTACGCAAAGTGGGGGGCGTTTTTAATCTTACGGGGGCATGTGAAAACAGACGCCGAAATTATATTTGGCTCCGTCCCCGCGGAATACGCACCTGCTGGCGGTTCCGTTATAACAGTTCCGTTAAGTGGTACAGGCGGCACAGCCAATTTGATCATTTATGATAATGGGGATTTAAAAATAAAATACCCGGACCCGGCGGACTCAAGTAAGATGGGCGGAGGCTACTATCTGGATGTGGTCGTCGGCTTTCAGGAAGGAGGGACAGCATGATTCAGGTTTATGAATATGATGAAAATTTCATTTTGACCAAACCCATTCCGATTGAGCCTGACGAAGAAGGTAACTATACAATCCCTGAGAATTGTACAACCGTTCAGCCTCCATCTTTCATAAAGGCGATGTATCATCCCGCTGAGAAGACATGGACGGAGGCGGCCACCCAAGAAGAAAAAGAAGCCCTGGAAAAGCAAATTGAAAGTGGACGGGTACCTTCTCCCGTCGATGAATTGAAAGCTCAGAACGCGGCCATTACAACACAGCTTGCGGAAGCGCAGAGCCTGGCCGAGTCACAAGCGCAAATGATAGCCAATCTTTATCTAGTGCTGGCGGAGGGAGGGAAAGGGGTATGATGGATTGGTTTAAAAGCGTTAAAACCATCTACGGATGGGGGCCGCAGTATTACAGTAATGCAGACGTGGCCCATTTTGTTGAGTGGGGAAGAATTACAGAAGACGAATACAAACAAATAACCGGCTTGACCTATCCGATGACAAAACAGCCTGTCAGTGTGGATTTAGGCGGCGCCGCAAACTGATCAACACCCGGAGAGGTGTTTTTTATTTTGCCTCGAAGGAGGTGATAACAATTGGAGGGAATATACGTGTGGATGAATTTTGAAACATTGGATTTAGCGAGAGTTTACCTGTTTGGGGGTGTGAAGTACCTTGATTTACTGCTAGTTTTCAGCATTATTGACGTCCTGACAGGCGTAATTAAGGCATGGAAATTTAAGAATCTACGAAGCCGTAGTGCTTGGTTTGGTTACGTCCGGAAAATGCTCAGCTTCCTTGTGATCATTGTGGCCAACATTGTAGATAAAATTCTCAATCTGAACGGCGTCCTGACATTTGGAACCGTTCTTTTTTATATCGCCAATGAGGGGCTTTCCATTACGGAGAACCTTGCACAGATCGGCGTTAAGATTCCGGGATTTATCACAGACCGTTTACACGTAATTGAAAATGAAAGCGAAAAAACAACCAATAAAGACGATCAAGCAGCTGGCTAATCCGGCTGCTTTTTTTATTACTCAAAAGGAGACGATGAAACATGGTGAAAATCACTAAAGACTTTATTCCAGTGGGGCACAATAACAGACCGGGATACGCAATGAACCCGACATACATCACAGTTCATAACACGTCAAACACGACACAAGGGGCAAGCGCAGCCATGCACGCCCGTTATGAGAAAAATCCGGAAACACCCACCAGCTGGCACTTTACAGTAGACGACAAAGAGATTTATCAACACCTACCCTTGAATGAAAGCGGTTGGCACGCGGGCGACGGAAACGGCACCGGCAACCGGAAATCTATCGGCATTGAAATTTGTGAGAATAGTGATGGGGATTTTGAAAAAGCCGTGGCAAATGCGCAATGGCTGATCAAAAAGCTCATGAAGGATCAGGGTATTTCCCTTGCAAACGTGGTCCCTCACCAGCACTGGTCCGGCAAGTATTGTCCGCGCAAGCTGCTTGATCGATGGGACTCCTTTAAAGCCGGTATCAGCGGCGCCCCGTCTAAAACGGTAAATTCTCCTGTTGATAAAACAAAAGAATCTTATATTAAAAATACAGTTGTTGCTGACAGCCTTAATGTGAGAACTCAGCGCAATGCCAACTCGTCTATTGTGCTTGCTCTTCCTAAAGGTTCGACTGTCCAATATAAAAAAGGATCGACTCAAAATGGTTGGGGTTACATTAAATATACCAATTCTAAAGGAGCCACATACAGCGGTTACGTTAACGTAAGATATATCAAGAGCGATGCAGAGTTAGGGAAAACCCCTTCAAAATCTGCTCCTGCTAAATCTTCAAACAAGACTAGCGGGGGGATTAAGTCTGTAGGCAAAATTAAAATTGTTGGTGTTAAAAGTGCAGCCATTATTATGGACAAACCAGACCGTAAAAACGCCAAGAATGTGGATACAATTGGTCTCGGCAAGACAATTAACATCTCAGGTTCTGTTAAAGGTTCAAACAACTCTAAGGGCTATTGGGAAGTCATCCACGACGGCAAACGGCGGTATGTGTCTGGACAATATGGAAAAATGGTTTAAGTAAGTTGTCCCTTGTCAAAGGGGAAAAAAGCCCCTCTGATCATGAGGGGCTTTTTTTAATTGCTGCGCGAACCGATAACGGCCCTTCCCGCCAATTCAATTAATACGTAAACCACGAAGAAAATGACGAGCCAGCTAAAAAAATCAGCCCACACATTTTTCAAGTTCAATACTCCGACATTGTCTAATCCCGTTTGTATAAACATAGAAATCACAGTTGCAATCAATACATAAAGAAACCACAGTTTCATTTAATCACTCCTAGATGTCATCCTATGAATTTGCAAACATATTTCGTGACACTGTTATAGTTTTTCCATCTCTTACAGAACTCATATCCGCCCATATCCAATAACTTTTTAGCCGCCCACCCAAGGCCGGCCGTCGCCAATATTCTTGCGGCCCATAAAATAATCGGTAAAACTTGCGGTTGGTTCTCCCCGTCCTTTACTGCAGCCATTTGCTGATCATGAATGTCTTTCGCTTGAGCTGGTGAAAGGGATTCAAGGTAATTCTTCATTTGGACAGCATCACTTAAAGTAACCCCCGCCGCGATAGCTTTATCAACATCAAATGAATATCTGTTATTCTCGATGTCATAATTTGATGCTTCATAAAGGGCGATAGCAAGACGTTCAGCTTCTCTTTTGTCTTGGTACTTATCCTGCTGTGCAGCTTGAGCGGATGGCGTTCCGAAAACAGACGAAAAGCCCAGAGCCAAAACTAAAGCAAAGACAATTGACATTCTTTTTTTGAAGCTCCCTAATACACTATTCATTTAGTTTCTCCCTTCATGGAATCATACTTATAACAATTCGAGCGTAACACGCAAACAATAACGTTTCCATAAAAATGGTAAAAATAGTTAAGAAGTTGGATGGAAGGCTTTTGTGAGCAGAGTCTTTAGTTTCAGACGTGTCAGTTGGATTGTTATATCTGTCGCAGAAAGAAGAAACGAAACACACAAAAAGCCCTGTGTAATCAGCAGGGCCTTTGAAGATAATTTTATCTAAACAAACCTTCTTGCAATCAATCATAAATCTAATGTGATTTCTTTTCCATACGCAATAAAATCACTCTTTGAATTATCATCTTTTAAAACATCAGCAGCTTTAAGTCGTATTCTCTTTTCATTTTTGTCAATGGGTACCCACACCATATTATTATCTAATTTCGATTTGGACATCATTTTGATTGATGATGGGTTTGGCAAACCTAAATCCAAATTGAAATCCAAATCAACTTGTTGTTTTTTTTCATTTACTGCCTGGAGAAACCCTCTCCAAGAAATATCATCGTTACTGGTATTTGCAGTCTTGTATTTAATCTGGGCATATGTAAATTCTTTTGGTTGAACACCAAAAACTTGTTCTAATTTTTCTTTAAAGACAACCGAGATATTAGTGACAGTTATCACTTTAGCGTCAACGAATGTTATACTTAAGTCTCCAATTGTTAATTTCTTTTCTCTTAGATCTTTGCTTGAATTTAAAGTGACAGTGCCTGTGTTTGGATCGTATAAGTTATCCCCGACAGAATCCAGCGTCTTTTTGTTTGATTGTTCTTTATTATTTTCTGTGGCAATAGTGTTTCCCTCCGGCTCTTTTAAAGTTTCATTAGATGAGCTTTTCCCGCAAGCGGAAAAAGCAAAGCACAAAAGAAGAGCCGAAAATAATATTCCATACTTTTTCATGTAAAAAATCCCCCTCTTATTTAAAACGAACGTTTACATTTTAAAGCAAAGGAGGATTCATTTCTATGCTCTGTAAGGAATTTGATAATGATGGAATAACGGGATTGAAGACAGTGCGAGGCTCGAAGCTCTTTTGAAATAATGAAAACCCCCCCTCTCGATGCCCATTTGCCCACAGGATGCCCACCCTTTTTTATGAAACAAAGAAAACCAGAGTAAAAAGAATATGCCTATTACAAAAGAAATCCCTGATATAATGCTTTTTGTTTGCAAATCAATTGCAATGAAAACCATTGATGAACCATTGATCTGATGGTCACGAAGATTCAAACGATCCTTGAACAAAATGCAATTTTGTAATACCATAGCATAGACATAAATAACTCAGACCATATTATGTATAGGCTGGAAGGGAATGAGACAGTTCCCTTCTTTCCCTGTTTATAAACCGAAACATTTGCAGAAAACACACATTCAGTTTAAGATAAACAGTACCTATATGGGAGAGAAGAACGAGGACTGCCCTGTGTTCTCATTCTTGATTTTTTCGTTTATGCTCTCATACATAATCACACGTTATTGTTGAGGGACAACCACCAAGGAGTGAAGGAACATGGCACAAGAAAAAGTTTTTCCGATGACTCACGAAGGAAAACAAAAACTAGAACAAGAATTAGAGCAATTGAAAACGGTTAAACGTAAAGAAGTAGTAGAACGCATTAAAATCGCAAGAAGCTTCGGAGATCTGTCAGAGAACTCTGAGTATGATTCTGCAAAAGAAGAACAGGCATTTGTGGAAGGGCGCATCACGACGCTTGAAAACATGATCCGCAATGCGAAAATCATCGAGGACGACGGCGGTTCAAATGTAGTCGGTTTGGGAAAAACCGTATCATTCATCGAATTGCCGGACGGTGAAGAAGAATCTTACACGATTGTCGGAAGCGCTGAAGCCGATCCGTTTGAAGGGAAAATTTCAAACGACTCGCCAATCGCCAAAAGCCTGCTCGGCAGAAAAGTGGACGAAGAAGTGACAGTTCAGACGCCGGGCGGAGAAATGCTCGTGAAAATTGTGAAAATTTCATAAGATCCGTTTAACAATGAAACACCTCGTCCAAAATGTGGATGAGGTGTTTTTTATGATCGTATCAAAAAGGCTGAAAACGGCCGTGATTTGTTTTCTGCTTGTGTTTTTCTTTCTGCTTGCGAGGCTGGCTGAAATTCAGCTGTTTTTCACAGAATCTTTTTCAAAATCCAATATTAATCTGATTCAGGAAAGCGTCAAGCAGCGGACGGAAGAAGTCCTTATTTCAGACGGACGCGGCTCTTTTCTTGATCGGAACGGCAAAGAACTGACCGGAAAAAAGCAGCCTGCCGTCATACTGTTTCCTTTTCTCGTGACGCAGGATTGGCCGGTTGACCGGGTATCAGACATTCTCGGAATGAAACAGGGGGAGCTCAGGCAGCTGCTCACGGAAGCGAAAAAACCGGTGGTCCTGAACAGCAGAAAAATAAAACATTTGACGAAACAATCCGTGTCAAATATCAATTCTTTGAAATATCCCGGCATTTACGGCGTATATATGAAAGACAGCAAAGAAACAAACATAGCCGCTCATCTGTTGGGCGCGACAAACCAGGATCCTGAGCTTTTGAAAAAGAAATACCCCGGCAGGAAGGAACTGCCGATCACGGCAAAGATCGGGACAAGCGGGATGGAGCGGACGTTTGATGAGTTTTTACTGGCGGATCAGGACACAAAACTTTTGTATCATGTCGACGGAAGGGGAAACCCTTTATTCGGAATGGACGTCAAATATACGGCTGAAGCAAACGCGTTTTATCCGCTGCAAGTCAAAACCTCCATCGACCGCAATATTCAAAAAGCAATGGAAGATGTATTGAAAGACCGCGGGTTAAAAAAGGGGGGAGCCGTCCTTTTAGACATTGAAAAAAGCAGTGTGCTCGGAATGGTATCAAAGCCTGACGCCGACATGTCAAAGCAGCAGACACTGCAAAATTACATGCTGACGCCGATTTATCCGGGATCAGTATTTAAAACGGTGATCGCCGCAGCCGCCATAGAACAAAACGAAGTGAAGCCGGGCACATCCTTTAACTGCAATCTCAACCTGTACGGAGAGCCGGGGGATGACAAAGGCACGCTCAGTTTTGGAGAAAGCTTTGCCCAAAGCTGCAATTATACGTTTACAAGCCTTGCGGAAAAATTGATCAAAAAAGATGATTCCGTTATTGAAAACATGGCGGAAAAACTCGGTCTCACCCAGCGGGCGGGCTGGGAAGGCAAGCTGTACCGGGAAGACGGATTCAGGCAGCTGTATAATGAAAAAAGCGGGGTCATTTGGGGAGATGACAAAGACAAAACCGTAAAAAAAGCCGTCGCACAGACGGCGATCGGGCAAAAAAACGTGAAAGTCACGCCTCTTGAAGTCGCCAATATGATGGCGGCGATCGCGCGCGGCGGTGAAAAAAAACAAGTCAAAATCGCGGACAAAATTGAATACAAAAACAAAACGACGATGGCGTCATTCAAAGATCAGCCGTTAAAAGGGGAAAACATCGACAAATATACGGCGCAGCAGCTTCAAAAAATTCTCAGAGAAGTCGTCACCTCACCGAAAGGAACCGGCCGAAGGTTTCAGGACCTGCCGTATGAGATAGCAGGCAAATCGGGAACGGCCCAGACGGGAATGTTCACAAAAGAAAAACAGACGCTTTACCACAAATGGTTTGCGGGATACTTTCCCGCGGACAAGCCGAAATACGCTCTCGTGGTGCTGCACATGGACACGCCGGGGGATAAGGCTCTGACAAATACAGTGTTTTATGATATTGTTAAAAAGGTACATGAAAATGAAATAAATCAGACATAGAACAACCGCTCAGCCCATGTTAAAATATATGCTGAGCAAGAGGGATAAAGGAGTGCAGAATGATTGAGCAATAAACAATCTCGTTTTGAAAACCGTGATAAGCGCAGAAAAGCAAATATGGTGCTTAACATTTTAATTGCTATCGTATCTATTCTTATTGTCGTCGTTGCCGTCAGCCTCTTCATCAACAGTCCGTCGAGCGACGTGAGCGAAAAAGCGGACACGAGCCAGAAGCAGGAAACACCTGCATCAGGCAAGACGAAGCAGACATCGGATGAAGACATAAAAGACAGCAAAAAAGATACGGCATCAGACGATGACAAAAAAGATAAACAGGATAAGGACACATCTGATTCATCTTCAGACTCTGACAGCAAAAAAGACGATGATTCATCGAAAAGTGATGACAGCAGCAAAAAAGACTCGGATTCAAGCGATCCTTTTAAAGGCGCAAAAATAACAGAGGGCGGCTCATCAAGCGATGTCGAGAAAACAATTGTTAACCCGAAATGGAAAGCGGTCGGCACAAAGCAGACGGGAGAACATACGGCGACGTATGACTCAAGCTCTGAAGACTGGTCCGAAATGCTTGACGCCATCTCTTACGCAACAGGCGTGTCAAAAGATCATATGACAGTGCTGTGGCTCGGAAACAATGGAAGCCCGCAAGATGCGAAGGGTAAAGTTTTAGACAAAACGAACGGCAAAAAGTATCAGGTCACCATCACTTGGAAAGACAAAAAAGGCTGGAAGCCGACAAAAGTAGAAACCTTAAAATAACCGCAAAAAAGCAGCTGATTATTCAGCTGCTTTTTTCTGTCATACGTCAGCTGAAAAATGCACCGACGCGCTGTAAAGGATTCTGCCGTCAACGGCCGTCACCTGATGGGATACGGAACGGACGCGAAGCATAATCGCCTGGTTGTTTTCAATCTGAACGTTTATTTTCTTTTCAAGCTCCTGCAAAGATGCCGCTTCGAAAAATTCTACTTTATCTTTGATTAAATCCAATTGAAAATTCATCAGTACAGATCCTCCTGATTTTTCTTCTGAGTCAATGAAAGTATAAGCCTTTCTGCCGTAATTGCGCAATAATCCCAAAGTATTTTAGTACCCTTCCATTCTTTTTTGTGATAGGATAGGAACTGTTCCACGATTAATCCATACTATACTCATAGGAATTATAAAATATGGAGAGTGAAAAATATGGGCCGTGAATTTATTCCTTTATTTGAAGATTGGGCAGCGACTTATGACGCCACAGTGCACGGGGCTGACAAACAATATGCCGCTGTTTTTAAAGGATATGACAACATTCTTGACAGCATTGTCGCACTTTCAGGTTCAAACGTTTTAGAGTTCGGACCGGGAACGGGGAATTTAACGGCGAAATTAGCCGCTGCGAACAAAAAGGTGTTTGGTGTAGAACCGTCTCCGTCAATGAGAAAACTGGCGGCTGACAAGCTTTCTGACAAAGCCGTGTTCAGTGACGGAGATTTTCTGGAGTTTCCCGCTCCGCCTTTTCAAATAGATACCATCGTCAGCTCGTACGCCTTTCATCATTTAACCGATGAAGAAAAGCGAACGGCTGTAAAGCAGTATGGCGCAATCCTTCAGAAGCATGATAAAATAGTGTTTGCCGATACAGTCTTTAAAGATCATGAAGCTTATGATGAAGCCATTAAAAAAGCAATCCGAAACGGCTATCATCAATTAGCGGACGATTTAAAGACGGAACATTATCCGACACTCGGGACAATGAAAAACATCTTTTCAGAAGAGGGATTTGCCGCGCGGTTTACGCAGCAAAATGACTTTGTCTGGATAATGGAGGCGATTAAACGGTAAATCGAAGGGATTGTGTATAAATGAAACTGGCAGTCATCGGAGCAATGGAAGAGGAAGTTACGATTTTAAGAAGCAAACTGAAAGACGCAAAACAAGAGATGATCGCTCACTGTGAGTTTACAACTGGCAGCTATGAAGGCGTCGAAGTCATCTTGCTGAAATCGGGTATCGGGAAAGTCAACGCGGCGATCAGCACGACGCTTCTGCTTGACCGTTTCAAACCTGATTATGTGATTAACACAGGCTCAGCGGGCGGTTTTCATCATACATTGAATGTAGGCGACGTCGTCATCTCAACAGATGTCCGCCATCATGACGTGGATGTGACGGCGTTTGACTATGAATACGGACAGGTGCCGGGTCTTCCGGCAGCATACAAAGCTGATGAAAAGCTGATCAGTATTACTGAGGAAGCGGTTTCTGAACTGAACGGCATTCAAGTCGCCAAAGGCACAATCGCAACGGGAGATTCTTTTATGAATGATCCGAAGCGGGTTGAAGACGTACGCGCCAAATTTGCGGATTTGTACGGGGTTGAAATGGAAGCTGCGGCTGTCGCACAGGTGTGCCACCAGTTCAAAACGCCTTTTGTTGTCATCAGAGCTTTATCTGATATTGCCGGAAAAGAATCTGACGTTTCATTTGATAAATTTTTAGAACAGGCTGCCGTTCATTCAACTGAGCTTGTCCTGAATGTCATCAAACGAATTCACTAAGCGGGGGATTCTCGTTCTCCTCCGCTTTTCCAGGAGGAGGACATATATTGAACGTGATAACAGATATTACAGAACTGATCGGAAATACACCGCTGCTCCGTCTCAAGCATTTTGATATACCGGAGGGAACAGCGGTTTATGCTAAGCTTGAGATGATGAATCCGGGCGGAAGCATTAAAGACAGGCTGGGCGGGATGCTCATTGAAGATGCGCTTCGCACGGGAAAGGTGAAACCGGGCGGCGTTATTATTGAGGCGACTGCCGGAAACACCGGGATCGGACTCGCTCTGTGCGCCAGAAAGCATCAGCTTCGCGCCGTTTTTTGCGTCCCGGAGCATTTCAGCAGAGAAAAGCAGCAAATTATGAAAGCTCTCGGAGCGGACATCGTGCATACGCCGAGAGAAGAAGGCATGCAGGGAGCCATCCGAAAAGCGCTTGAACTGGAGAGAGAGATTAATAATTCTTATGCCGTTCTGCAATTTAAAAACCGAGTAAATCCATTGACTTACTATAAAACGATCGGACCTGAAATATGGAACGCGCTCGGCGGGGATATCCACGCTTTTGTCGCAGGAGCGGGTTCCGGCGGCACCTTTGCCGGTACGGCAGCCTATTTAAAGGAGAAAAATCCTGCCGTCAAAACGGTGATCGTTGAACCGGAAGGCTCGATCCTGAATGGCGGAGAGCCGCATGCCCATAAAACGGAAGGCATCGGCATGGAGTTTATCCCGGATTATATGGACGAGAACCATTTTGACGCCATTTACACGGTGGAAGACGATACGGCGTTTTCGCTTGTCATAGAAGCGGCCGAGAAAGAAGGCCTCTTAATCGGAAGCTCTTCAGGGGCGGCTCTTTATGCAGCGCTTGAAGAAGCGAAAAAAGCGCCCGCCGGATCAAATATCGTCACTATTTTCCCTGACGGCAGCGATCGATATATAAGCAAAAACATTTTCCAAGGAGGTCAGTAAGATGAAGAAAAAAACGCTGATGGTGCACGGAGGAATTACGGGAGATGAAAAAACAGGAGCGGTTTCCGTACCGATTTATCAAGTAAGCACGTACCAACAGCCGAAAGCGGGCGAGCACACGGGTTATGAATATTCAAGAACGGCCAATCCGACGCGGACGGCGCTTGAAAGCTTAATTGCAGAGCTTGAAGGCGGCGCGGCGGGATATGCGTTCGGCTCAGGCATGGCTGCGATTACTGCCGTCATGATGCTGTTTGACAGCGGCGATCATGTTATTTTGACGGATGATGTATACGGCGGCACTTACCGGGTGATGACAGGCGTGCTGAACCGCTTCGGCATTGAAGCGGACTTTGTTGATACGAGCAGTGAAGAAAAAGTCAAAAAGGCCATTCGCCCGAATACGAAAGCCATTTATATCGAAACACCGACAAACCCGCTATTGAAAGTGACTGACCTCAAACTGATGTCTGACATCGCAAAAGAAGCGGGCGTATTGCTTATCGTCGATAATACGTTTTACACGCCGTATTTCCAGCAGCCGCTCAGCTTCGGCGCTGACATCGTGCTGCACAGCGCGACAAAATATCTCGGCGGCCACAGTGATGTCGTCGGCGGCTTAGTCGTTACGGCTGATAAAGAACTGGGCGAAAAGCTTCATTATGTGCAAAACTCAACGGGCGGCGTTTTAGGACCGCAGGATTCATGGCTTTTGATGAGAGGGATTAAAACGCTGGGACTCAGAATGGATGCCATCAATCACAGCGCCGGAAAAATCGCCGGGCTGCTTGAAGCGCATGATGCCGTTCAGACGCTTTACTATCCGGGATCAGCGAAACACCCGGGCCATGAGCTGACAAAAGCGCAAAGCTCCGGTTTCGGCGGAATGATTTCCTTTGATGTCGGCAGCAGCGAACGCGTCGACGCGTTTTTAGAAAAATTGAACCTGTTTACGATCGCGGAAAGTTTAGGAGCGGTTGAAAGCTTAATCTCCGTGCCGTCCAGAATGACGCACGCATCGATCCCGCGCGACCGCCGGCTTGCGCTTGGCATTACCGACGGGCTCGTGCGGATCTCAGTCGGTATTGAGGATACTGAGGATTTAACGGCGGATGTGAAACAGGCGCTTGATTCACTTTTATAAAGAATGGATAGATTTACATTCTCTGTCGGCTGTCAGCTTGTATTATAATGTTGGTAGACTATAAAACTGGCAGGTGACCTTATATGGAGAAGAAAAGACTGAAATCATTAATAGAAGATTTTAAGCATTACGCATTTATTCTGCTTGCAGTCAGCACCTTCATTTATATCGGCGCGGTTCTTCCCGGACAAGGGCTGACTGCGGGCCAGAAAATGCTGATGTTTGTAACGGATTGTGTATTTTTAGCGGGCGCTTATTTCTGCGTTGACCGTTCACTTATTTATAAAAAGAGGCTGGAAGAGGCCGATGAATAAAAAAAGCCATTGTCTTTTGACAATGGCTTTTTCGTTTCTTATTCAGACGGGGTTTCGCGTAATTCTTTTCCCATTCCTTTTAAAAACTGCAGCCCGAAGCCGAGCGCGCGGTTAATATCAGGATCACCGACGGCTTTCATCAGTTCAAACATACTGACTTTCCTGTCCTCTTTTAAAAATCTTTGCGCCTGATCCGTCCCGGCCATGGCGCTTTCTAAAAGTCTGCCCATAAATTCGGGATCAGCTTTTGACAGCGCGCCTCCCGCGGCCATCATCGTATTCAGGAGATTGGTGACAGGTTCCCGGGAAATCTGTCCGAGTGCGATTTTGGCAATCTCCTCTTTTGCCTGGAGCATATAGCCGGCGGCATCAAAAATGCCCAAGCCATTCAGCTCTGCCATGATGGACATCGTTTTCGCGACAGCTTCTTCATTTTCTGCGAGAAGCGTCTTCAGTTCTTCCAGTTTTTCAGCTTTCAGCTGTTCCTCTGTTTTCGTTTCTTTTTGAATTTCAGTAATTGGGCTTGCCATAATGTTTCCTCCTTTCCTTAATCAGTTAAGTGCACATAGCCCGGACGGTTCCATTTTCGCTGAGCTTCCACACCGTTTTGCGGATGACGTTTTTTGTTCCGCGGATTTGTTTTCGGAAGCGGCGGAGTATCACAGGAACCAAGCACTTCCATGCGGACTTTTGTCTGCTTATAGGCAGGTGTATGTGTCCGTGAATCATACGCAGGCCCGGTCAGGAAATTAATCGCAGAATCTTTATCTGTAGAGTTCATCGGCAGATAAAGCTCATTTGCGCGGACGCGGTCTGTCACAAGCGCGTTCAATTTAACCGCCCCAAAAGGAGAGACGAGCCGGATCATTGTTCCGTCGCAAATTCCGCGTTCAGCCGCGAGCTCCGGCGATACTTCAACAAATACATCCGGAACTTTAGACTGAATGCCTTTTGACTTGTTTGTCATGTTTCCTTCGTGGAAATGTTCAAGCATCCGTCCGTTGTTAATATGCAGGTCATATTCTTCAGGGAATACAGCAGGCTCCACCCAATCGCTCAGCGCAAAACGGGCTTTTTTGTCCGGGAAGTTAAAGCCGTCTTCATAAAGAAGCGGAGTGCTTTCTCCCGTAAAGCTTCCCCATAGGAAGCTGTTCCAGCCGCTAAGAACGTCGTAGCTTGCTTTTCCGAACAGCGGAGAAAGGCTCGCCATTTCTGAGAAAATGTCGCTAGGATGCGTGTAATTCCAATCAGCGCCTAAACGATTGGCGACTTCCTGAATAATCCACCAGTCGGGTTTTGCATCGCCGAGTGTCGGAAGCGCCTGATACAATCTTTGCACACGCCGCTCTGTGTTTGTAAATGTTCCGTCTTTTTCAAGAGATGGAACCGCAGGCAGGATGACATCCGCGTATTGCGCCGTTCTTGAAAGGAAAATATCCTGCACAACAAAGAAATCAAGGCTGGATAAAATGTTATGAACATGGTTGGCGTTTGAATCGACGAGCGCCATATCTTCACCGACGAGATACATGGCTTTCATGTTTCCTTCTTCAATCGCATGGAGCATTTCGATATTATCAAGACCCGGCTTGCCGTCAATTTCAACACCGTAAGCTTTTTCGAATTTAGCGCGTGCCGCATCATCGGTAATATGCTGATACCCCGGAAGCCAGCCTGGAAGAGTTCCCATATCGCAAGCGCCTTGAACGTTGTTATGTCCCCGCAGCGGATAGGCTCCGGCGCCCGGACGGCGGTAGTTTCCTGTGGCAAGCAGCAGGTTGGAAATCGCCGCTGATGTATCAGAGCCGCCTGTATTTTGAGTAACGCCCATGCCCCAAAGAACACAAGTGCCGTCTGCATCACGAATCATTTCGGCAATGCGGATGATCGTATCCTGAGAAAGTCCGGTGATGCGCTCCGCATATTCCAATGTGTATTTTTCCAGCGTTTCTTTATAATCATCAAAGTAGTTGACATTTTCATCAATAAACGCTTGATCGTGCCAGCCTTGGTCAATCATATATTTCGTTACTGCCATGAGCCAGACCTGGTCAGTCCCTTGTTTCGGGCTGATAAAGAGGTCGGACCGTTCAGCCATTTCATTTCTGCGCAGATCGGCAACAATCAGTTTTTGGCCGTGCAGTTTATGGGCGCGTTTCACGCGTGTGGCCAGAACCGGATGTCCTTCCGCCGGATTGGCGCCGACGATGAGCACGAGGCCCGCTTTTGCGATATCTTTAATTGTGCCGGCGTCTCCGCCCATACCGACGGTGCGGAATAAGCCGTCCGTTGCCGGTGACTGGCAGTAGCGTGAGCAGTTATCCACGTTGTTGGTTTCAAATACTTGGCGCGCTAATTTTTGGATGACATAGTTGTCTTCATTCGTAATTTTAGAAGAAGAAATAAAACCGACAGACCCATTTCCGTGTTCGGCCTTGATCGAACCGAGTCTTGAAGCGACAAGATCAAGAGCTTCTTCCCATGACGATTCAACAAATGCGCCGTTTTTCCGGATAAGCGGTTTTGTAATCCGTTCTTCCGAATTCACGAAGTCCCAGCCGAATTTCCCTTTCACACAAGTGGAAATCGCGTTAACCGGAGCATCGGAAACAGGCTGAATTTTAAGGATGTCACGTCCTTTTGTCCATACTTCAAAAGAGCATCCGACGCCGCAGAACGTGCAGACTGTTTTTGTTTTTTTCGTCCGTTTATCGCGCATAGCCGCTTCCACTTCAGACACGGCGAAGATGCTTGTATAGTCGGGTTCAACATTTTTCACTAAATCAATCATCGGTTCCATGACATCTTCTTTTATTCCTGTCATAAATCCGGCTTGGCCGAGCATTGATTTTTCCATCAGTGCGTTACAAGGACAGACAGTGACACACTGGCCGCAGCTGACGCAGGAAGATTCATTAATGGCGACGCCTTCATCCCAAATGACCCGCGGGCGGTCGCGCTCCCAATCAATTGAAAGGGTCTCATTCACCTGAAGGTTTTGACACACTTCCACACATTGGCCGCAGGCGATACATTGGTTCGGATCATAGCGGTAAAACGGGTGAGACATATCAACCGCGCACTTTGAATCATCTTTCGGTGTATACGGATATTTCTGATGCTCAATTCCCATCATTTCCGCTGTATTATGCAGTGTGCAGTTGCCGTTGTTGTTATCGCATACCGTACAGTAAAGCAGGTGATTCTCGAGCAGGCGGTCCATGGCCTCTGTCTGAGCCTCTTTTACCCTTCCCGACGTAAGCGAGATGGACATCCCGTTTTCTGCAGCCGTGGAACAAGAGCGCTGCAATTTCCCGTTTACTTCAACAATACAGGTGTCACATGTTTGAATCGGATCCACTTCTGGTACATGGCATATTTGCGGAATCTCAATTCCGTTTTGGTTTAAAATATCTAAAATCTTAGACCCCTCTGGTGCTTCATACTCCGTGCCGTCAATTTTGACACGGATAGACTGAACGTCTGTCACTTCCAATTCCCCTCCATCTTTTAAACTCGAAAAAAAGCCATGCACATAGATACCGGCCTCCTGTCCGGAGAACGGTATAAATACGCATGGCGGAATAGTTCACTAGCAAGTCTTACTAACAGACCAATCCTATTTGTATAAAACGATAGACTCATAACACGTTTCCTATTACAAATCCATCTTCACTGCTTTTATTATAAGGTGATATTTATTATAATACAATACGAAAGGAAAACTTTAACCAGGTGAAATGTCACAAAGGGGAACCGGGAATGTCTTTCATAGGCTAAAATCGGAGGGGACAATATGTCTAAAAAAATTCATGAATTTAACGATATTATCCGGAAATTGCGCAAAGAATTATTTGGAAAGGGGCCTGAACGAATTCACACCGTTTTTGTGGATAACATGGCGGTATCTACACTTTACGGCAATCTAAGCGCAAGTGAGCAGTTTATCGCACGCACGCCTGAAGGAAGAGAAATGGTTCACGCGGCGCGGACTAGCTTAATTCAGGAACTGTATTCAAAACAAACGCCTGACGGAATGGAAGAGCTCATCGGAGCAAAGCTGGTGCATCTATTTTCAGATATAAAAATAGAGGAAAATATTGCCGTATCGGTGTTTGTCTTTGACCGCTCAATTGAAGAGCATAAAGAAGAAATCAAAAGCTGACAATATTCAATTGACACGAAATTGTCACATTTGATATGATATGAACTGCCAGCAGTGGCCTAAGGACGATTTTTTATGGAATGTGTGCATGATCTGTACATATTCTATACCGCATATTTTCATTCTGCTTGATATTGTTGTATGGGTATGCATACAAGTTAGGCAGCATTCAAACCCCGTTTTTTCAGACGGGTTAGTTGAATGCTGCCTTTTTTGTTAGGCGTCTTTGGAAACTGCGGGCTGAAATGATAAATGGAGGGGTTATTATGGCTTTTCGTAAACCGGACGAAATAGCGGAGCTTGCGGTCGAATCAGGGGTAAAAAAGGTGCATTCACCGCTTTCAGCACTGATTGTATTAGGATTTTTGGGAGGAGCGTTTATCGCACTCGGTTATTTGCTTGATATCCGTGTCATCGGCGACCTTCCGAAAGAATGGGGAAGCCTGTCGAGTTTAATCGGGGCGTCCGTGTTTCCCATCGGATTGGTGCTCGTCGTTCTTGCCGGCGCGGAGCTGATTACGGGAAATATGATGTCGGTATCCATGGCGCTGTTTTCCAGAAGAATATCCGCCGGTGCATTAGTGAAAAATTGGGTGATCGTGACGTTGATGAATCTTGTCGGCGCACTGTTTGTCGCTTACTTTTTCGGACATGTTGTCGGATTAACCGAAACAGGACCTTACTTGGAAAAAACGATTGCGGTCGCACAAGGCAAATTGGATATGCCGTTTGGAAAAGTCATTGTTTCGGCGATCGGCTGTAACTGGCTTGTCTGTTTGGCTGTCTGGCTTTCTTTCGGCGCAGAAGACGGAGCCGGAAAAATCGCGGGTATATGGTTTCCGATTATGGCGTTTGTCGCAATTGGTTTTCAGCACGTTGTAGCCAATATGTTTATCATCCCGGCTGCGATATTTGCAGGTTCTTTTTCGTGGGGTGATCTGATTGGCAATCTCATTCCGGCCTTTATCGGGAATGTCATCGGCGGGGCAGTGTTTGTCGGCCTTATTTATTTTATTGCATATTCAAAAAAAGATCAGAAAAAGCAAGGGATGAAAAGAGTTTCCTGAGGTAAGAAAGATGCCGGAAAACACGGACAATTGAAGCGGAATGCCAGCACATTTTCCGTCCAAATCTTGAAAAAAATGTTTACAAAATGGAAGCTGATGGATATACTTACAAAGTAAGAAAAAAGCAAAGGGAGGTTGAATCACATGACGACGTTAAACGGCAATCAAAATCTACAATTGAACCGATTCAGCCTGTGGAAGAGTTCGTGTCCTTCCTTAACCTCTGCCCGTCAAGCACGTTAATTTTCGGAGTATCAGGACATTCGCAGCTCCCCGCAGGGAAAGAAGCACAGTCTTCTTTTGTCTGCGGATTTAGTCTGCCCGCAGCGCATATGAACTTTGCTGCGGGTTATTTTCGCTTGTGCGGATATTGAAAGGGGGTGAGCGATAATGACCATTAATCTTTTCTTTTTAACACTGACCATTTCAAAGCGTTTTAAAAGTGCGGAAGAGTATGAACGAGAACAGCAGGTCGAAGAGTTTTATAATGAAGCGAAAGAACGCCAGCTGAAACATTTTTATATGAACTAACGGACACGAAGGGCCAAAACGGAGGAGAAGGAGGAGATCATCATGTTCAGAATTGAACTGCTGAATCATTACACAATGGAGAAGGACCAGGTTTAGCGAGGATGTTGCTGTCACGTCGCAGACGGCCTGCATACCATGGTAAAGAAAGAAAAACTGGTAAGCGGGTGATAGCATGCAAGGCGGTCAGAACAGAATTCCATCCATCGGGCACGGGTATGCGTCAATGCCCCATTCATTTAAACACGGCTACGGCAACCCGTATCGCCGGCAGAGAATGGCGGCGCTTTCCCGGCAGACAAGATATATAGCACCGTATTATTGGTACTAGAGCAGGCGGAAAACCTACGTTTTCCGTCTTTTTTTTATGAAAACAAATATAAATTTCAAATAAATCGAAACGTTCATGAAGAGAAGTGCGTCTAGTTAGTACCTCATACTAATACGAGGTAATATTATTTCTGAATAATAAATCACAGGAATGGAAAAGCGGGTGTTATACAATGTTGCAACATACATCTTCAGCATTAAAACGAATGCGCGCGAAATACTTTGCTGCATCAGAACCGGCGGAGTCAGTCATTCAGCAAATTTTGATGGACATACAGGAATACGACCGCATTTTGGAAATCGGGACCGGAAACGGCTCAATGTTTAAACAAATCATCGGACAGCTTGAAAAGGGCAGTCTTAAAAGCATAGAAACATCGAAACGTAAAATACGGAAAACACAGCGCGCAAACCGTTCGGTTATAAAAGCCGGGCTCGGAAACATTCAGCAGGGGAGGCCGGAAAGTATACCGTTCCGCGACCGCAGTTTTCATAAAGTCTTCTCATTACATACTGCTGAAACAGTCAGCGATTACCGGACGGCATGTAAAGAAGTGTACCGCGTTCTTCAAATTGACGGGTGTTTCTATATGGTTTTGAAACCTTCGCGGATGAGTGAGAAGGATGTGATTGAGGTGCTCTATGATCAGCATTTCAGAGACATTTCAGTTGTCAGCAGAGATTCGTTCCATTTTATTACTGCCATTAAATAGAATATTTCTTGGGAAATAAAAAGAGCTGCTTAAGTCACTGCAGCTCTTTTTGTGAAATTGGGCATATTTCCTTATTTTTGGTTATTTCACATATATTTTATATTAAAAAAAGTTTTTTTCTTATACAATGGTAATCAGATGACCGTACATTTTAAATATTTTGAACAAACGGAATGAATATTCATTCCGCATTTAGAAAGGGGGATGAAATGACAGCTTCAAACAAGGTTGAACTCATTATGAAAGCGTCGCTTACTTTGTTTACAGATAGAGGATTTGACGCCACGACGATTCCGATGATTGCCGCTCAGGCCGATGTCGGAACCGGCACAATTTACCGTTACTTTGACAGTAAAGAGACACTTGTGAACGTACTGTATCAGGAAAGTGCGCAGCGTTTTATGAAAAAAGTCAAAACGGACTTTCAGGAGATATCTGTAAGAGAAGGGTTTCATCACCTGTTTTATTGTCTGATTGATTTTACGAAGGAAAGTGAGTATGCATTGTTTTTTCTTGAAACGAATAAGGACGCCTACTTTCTGAATGAAACGAGCCGTAAGCTTCTTGATGAAATAACACAGATGCTTGACGTCTTTTTTCAGCGCGGCAAGTCTGAAGGTGTGCTCCGCAATTTGCCGTCCAATGTGCTGATGGCGCTGCTGCTCGGGGCATATCTCAAACTCTATCAGCTTATCCGGACGGGAAGCGTCGAAATAACAAAACCGTTTCTGAAAGAATTGGAACAATGTTCTTGGGATGCCATCAGAACTCATTAATTATTCGCCGAAGGAAGGAAGATCGATATGAAACAGCTAAGCGCTATACCGCAGCCGAAAACATACGGACCTCTGAAAAATCTCCCTCACTTGGAAAAAGAAAAACTGTCACAATCGCTTTGGAAAATTGCCGAAGAATACGGCCCGATCTTTCGTTTTGAATTTCCGAGCTCTGTCGGGGTCTTCGTATCAGGCCGCGAGCTCGCGGCAGAAGTCTGTGATGAAAAGCGATTTGACAAAAATCTCAGCAAAGCCTTGCTGAAAGTCCGTGAGTTTGGCGGTGACGGACTATTTACGAGCTGGACTCACGAAAAGAATTGGCAGAAAGCGCATCGGATTTTATTGCCGAGCTTCAGCCAGAAGGCGATGAAAGGCTATCATTCAATGATGCTGGATATTGCCATGCAGCTCGTGCAGAAGTGGAGCAGATTAAATCCGAATGAAGAAATTGACGTTGCCGAAGATATGACGCGCCTGACGCTGGATACAATCGGCCTGTGCGGATTTCATTACCGCTTTAACAGCTTTTACCGCGACACACAGCATCCTTTTATCACAAGTATGCTTCGTGCGCTGCAGGAGGCAATGCGCCAATCACAGAGACACAGCCTGCAGGACAAGCTGATGATCAAAACGAGACATCAGTTCCAGCAGGATATTGAAGAGATGAATTCGCTTGTAGACCGGATCATCGCTGAGCGGAGGGAAAATCCGGATGAGAATCTGTCTGACCTTTTAGCATTGATGCTTGAAGCGAAAGACCCTGTAACGGGGGAAAGGCTGGATGATGAAAATATCCGTTATCAAATCATTACTTTTTTGATCGCGGGGCATGAAACCACAAGCGGGCTGCTTTCTTTTGCGATATACTGCCTGCTGAAAAATAAAGATAAATTGAAAAAAGCCGTTCAGGAAGCCGAGCGGGTGCTGACGGGAGAGACACCTGAATATAAGCAGATTCAGCAGCTGACATATATCCGCATGGTGCTAAACGAGACTTTGCGGCTGTATCCGACTGCCCCGGCATTTTCTCTGTACGCGAAAGAAGATACGGTTCTCGGCGGGAAATATCCGATTGCGAAGGGACAGCCGGTGACGATTCTGACTCCGCAGCTGCACCGGGATAAAAGCGCGTGGGGAGAAGATGCCGAGTTATTCCGCCCGGAAAGGTTCAGCGATCCCGCGGCAATTCCGGCTGACGCGTATAAGCCGTTCGGAAACGGACAGCGCGCATGCATCGGGATGCAGTTTGCCCTGCAGGAAGCGACAATGGTGCTCGGCCTTGTCCTGAAACATTTTGAACTGATTGATCATACTGATTATGAGCTTACGATTAAAGAAGCTTTAACCATTAAGCCCGGTGATTTTAAAATCCGTGTGAAAAACAAGGACGTGTCCAATCATCAGCCCGTACAAAACCATAAAGCTGAAGGAAGCGGCCACAAAGAAGAAACGAAAGAAATCCCGTCCCACGGAACGCCGCTTCTCATTCTTTACGGATCAAATTTAGGAACTGCGGAAGGAATCGCGGAAGAGCTGGCTGATATCGGAAGAAGCAAAGGATTTTCAACTGAAACCGGCCCGCTCGATGATTATGCCGGGAAACTGCCTGTAAAAGGCGCGGTCGTTATTGTTACGGCTTCTTATAACGGGGCGCCGCCTGATAATGCGGCGGGTTTTGTGAAATGGATGGAAACCCTTGAAGATCAGGAATTAAAGGGTGTTTCTTACGCCGTCTTCGGCTGCGGAGACCGCAACTGGGCCGCCACTTACCAAAGGATCCCCCGCCTGATAGACAAAGTGCTTGAAGAAAAAGGGGCAAAACGGCTGACCTCTATCGGGGAGGGCGACAATGCCGATGATTTTGAGTACAGTCAGGAAGCCTGGGAAGACTCATTCTGGAAGGACATCATGAAGGCTTTTCATATAGAGGCCGCTCCAAAACAGACAAACAAATCACAGTTATCAATCGAATACGTAAGTGAAGCAGCCGAGACGCCGATTGCCAAAACGTACAAAGCATTTGAGGCGGAGGTCATCACGAACAAAGAGCTTCATACCGAAAGCAGCAAGCGCTCAGTCCGGCATATTGAGCTGCATCTCCCTGAAACAGAAACGTATCAGGAAGGAGATCATCTCGGGGTGCTTCCGCAAAACAGCGGGGAACTGATCAGCCGTGTCATTCGCCGATTCGGTCTTGATCCGAACCAGCACTTTAAGATCATGGGCCGGCAGCTGCCTCATCTGCCGATGGACCGGCCGGTTAATGCGCCGGAGCTTTTGGCGTCCTATGTAGAGCTGCAGGAGCCGGCAACGAGAGCCCAGCTTCGCGAACTTGCCGCACATACCGTGTGCCCGCCGCACCAAAAAGAATTGGAGCATCTTTATTCTGATGATGCGGCATATAAAGAAAACGTGCTGAAAAAACGAATGACCATGCTGGACCTGCTGGAAGATTATCCTGCATGTGAACTGCCGTTTGAGCGCTTTTTAGAACTTCTGCCGTCCTTAAAGGCGCGCTATTATTCAATCTCAAGCTCACCGAAGGCAACCAGCGGGGAGCTCAGTATCACAGTCGGCGTTGTGACGGCTCCGGCATGGAGCGGCCGTGGGGAATACCGGGGCGTGGCTTCGAACTATTTAGCCGGATTACAAAAAGGCGATTCCGCCGTCTGTTTCATCCGCTCGCCGCAGTCGGGTTTCGCATTGCCCGAAAATCCGAAAGCGCCTCTCATTATGGTCGGAGCAGGCACAGGAATTGCGCCGTTCAGGGGATTTATCCAGGCGCGGGCTGCCGAAAAAATGTCCGGTAACAGCCTGGGTGAAGCTCATTTATACTTCGGCTGCCGGCATCCTGAAGAAGACGATCTGTACAAAGATGAATTCGACCATGCGGAGAAAAACGGCCTTGTCACCGTGCATCGGGCGTATTCCAGGTTAGATCAGGACTGTAAAGTATATGTACAAGATGTCCTGCTTCGCGAGGCTGCACAAATTATTGCCCTTCTTGACCAAGGCGGCCATCTCTATATATGCGGTGACGGAAGCAAAATGGCTCCGGCTGTCGAAAATGTACTGCTTCAGGCGTATGAAAAGGTGCATAACACCGATTCAAAAGTTTCCTTGGAGTGGCTTGAACAGCTGCAGGCGGAAGGAAGATATGCGAAAGATGTTTGGGCAGGTATGTAACAGAAGAGTGAGACAACTGAAGAATGTTTTTTAATTGAAGAAAGCCGGCACGATATTTGAAATCTACTGAATCAAAAGGAATAGTTATAGGGAGTATCGTGCCGGCCTTATCTTTAGTATCGGACAAAAGGCACAAATCTTTAATGTTTTTATTGATTTACATGCAGGCGGCTATGTCCCTTTTTTCTGAATTCCGCCAGAAATAAAACCGGATAAGACAGCAATAGCAAAACCGAAATAAATGAAATGATACCGATCCAATGAAAATGCGTCCAAAAGAAACCGCCGCAAGACCCTGCCACGCTTGAACCGATATAGTATGCAAGCAGATATAATGAAGAGGCTTGCGCGCGCTGATCACCGGCTGCGCGGCCGACCCAGGCGCTTGCGATCGAATGCGCGCCGAAAAAGCCGAAGGTAAAGACGGCAATCCCCGCGATTTTGAGCGCAAGCTGGGGCAAAAGTGTCATCGCTGCGCCGGCAAGCATAACAAAAATCGCAATCTTAATCATTTTTCCGCTTCCGAAAAGATCTGCTTTTTTCCCCATATAGACCGAGCTGAACGTTCCCGCAAGATAGACAATAAAAATAAAACCGATCACAGTCTGCGACAAATGATAAGGAGCCGCCATTAAATGAAAGCCGATATAATTATATAATGTCACAAAACTCCCCATTAATATAAATCCCAGAGATATTAACAAAAGCAGCCGTTTGCGGTGCAGGACCGCTCCGTATTCCTTACATGCCGCTTTTACGCCCGCATGCCGCTGAGACGAATGGCGCGGAGCCGGAAGAAAACGCCAAAACAAATAGCTTAATACAATAGAAAGAATGCCGATGATGGCAAGCGCCGGCCGCCAGCCGAATACATCGGTCAGAAGCCCCGTTAACAGCCTGCCGCTCATTCCCCCGATGCTTGTGCCGCTGATATACAAGCCCATCATTTTCCCGAGGCCCTTCGGATCAAACTCCTCGCCTACATATGTCATAGCGACAGCCGGAACGCCTGCCAGGAAAATACCGAGCAACGCCCTCATCGTCAAAAGCGCCGGAAAAGCCGGACTGAACGCTGTTAATAGACCTAAAACAGAAGTAGCTGTTAACGACAGCACCATTAATTTTTTTCTGCCGAATCCGTCAGACAACGAAGCGGCGGCCAATAATGAAAATGCCAAAACGGCTGTTGAGATGGATAAAGTTAAGCTGGCAGCCGCAGCGGAAATATGAAACTCTTCCGAAAACAAAGGCAGAAGCGGCTGTGTCGTGTAAAGCGTGGCGAAGGTCACAAAGCCGCTGATAAACAGAGCCAAGCTGGCCTTTCTGTAAGCCTTTGTATGAGGCTGAATAAACGTCATGAATGTCCCTCTTTTCTCACTGTTGGTTATATATGTATCGTACGCTTTTCATTTCAATGTGTCTAATTTATAATAACTATAGGATTAATGCGTGTAGGTTATGAAGAAAGGGGAGAAGGAGAAAATGGAGCTTCATCAAATTGACAACTTCATTGCGGCGGCAGCTCATCAGCATTTCACAAATGCGGCAAAAGAAAGAATGATTTCTCAGCCGGCATTAAGCCGATCGATTATCAGGCTCGAAGAAGAATTAGGCGCGCCGTTATTTTACAGAGAGACAAAAGCCGTCCGGCTGACAAGGCACGGAGAGCAGTTCTTAATAAAAGCAAAACAAGCGAGACGAGCTTTAAATGAAGGCGTTGAACAAGTGAAAAAGAATATGAGCCTGGAGCACGGCGAAATATCTGTATCTTTTCTTCATACGCTCGGGCTGCGCTTAATGCCTCAGCTGATTGCCGAATTTAAAAAGCTATACCCAAACGTGACCTTCCGGCTTTATCAAGGCGCAAATGAAACGCTTCGCAAAATGGTGGAAACGGGAGATGCGGATATCTGTCTCAGCTCCCCGCCGCTTCCCAGCGAGCTTTTACAATGGACAGTACTGGAGAAAGAGCCTCTTTATGCGGTGCTACCTGAGAACCACCCGCTTGCAGGAAATAAAAGCATTCAAATGAAAGAGATGCAGGACGAGGATTTTGTGGGTTTTAAACCGGGATACGGGCTGAGGTATATGTTTGATCTGATGTGCCGGGATTTGAATATACACCCGCATCTCGCATTTGAAGGAGAGGAAGTGTCAACCATATTAGGACTGACCGCCGCGGGTCTGGGGGCTGCAGTGCTGCCGAAAACCGCGGAGCATTCATACTTTCCGGTCGTTTTTCTTCCGGTTGCAGATTACCAATGCGAACGCACCATAGCGTTAGCCCAGCTGAAAAACCATGCTCTCTCTCCCGCTGCTGAGCGTTTTAAACAGTTTGCACTTGAGTATTACAAAGCACGCAACTGAGCGGTCATTTTATTAAAATCGAAGTTGAAAATAAAGCAGAAAGAAATACAAAAACGGAGGAAAACCATGGCGAAAAAAACAGTGAAAACAAATGCTGTCCGTATCATTGAGCAGCAAAACATTCCCTATGAGCTATTAGGTTACAAAACAGAAGGGGGACAGCCCGCAGACGGTCTTTCCGTTTCACAAAAAATCGGATACGCTGCCGAATATGTTTATAAAACCTTAGTGGCATCTGCAGGTACTGATCGTTATTACGTCTTTGTCGTTCCCGTTGCAAAAGAACTGAATCTGAAAAAAGCTGCGAAGGCGGCAGGTGAGAAGAAAATAGAAATGATTGCCATGAAGGACCTTTTGGGAGTAACCGGCTATATGCGCGGCGGCTGCTCTCCGATCGGCATGAAAAAAAGGTTTCCGACTTTTATTGATAGATCCGCTGAAACACTGGAGTTTATGATTGTCAGTGCGGGGAAAATCGGAATGCAGCTGAAAGCAGCGCCTCAAGATTTAGCCGAAGCAAGCGGGGCGGTATTTACAGACATTGTATAAATGTCCGATGAATCTAATGGAACACGTGTCAAGGGAGAATGATAATGAAAAAAAGATATGAAAACTTGAATGGCGTGAAGAATGAACATGGATTCAGAGACATGTGGAAATGGATGAAAGAACGAAGAGAAAAAAGTAAAGACTTAAGCGAGAACATTCCGAAAGCGGTCACAAGGGATGTCCGTGATGTTGCTGTCAATCGGACGGAAACCGCCATAACTTGGGTCGGCCATTCTTCATTTCTGATCCAAATACAGGGGCTTAACATAATGACCGACCCTGTATGGGCGCGGAGGATGGGTTTTCAAAAACGGCTGACAGAGCCGGGATATGAATTGAGCGAACTGCCCGACATTGATGCCGTGCTCATTTCACACGGGCATTATGATCATCTTGATTTTCCGAGTATAAAAAAACTGAGAGGAAACCCGGATTTTTACGTGCCTGCGGGATTGAAAAAGCTGTTCAACAAAAAAGGCCGCAAAAACGTTCATGAAATGAATTGGTGGGATCGTTTTGAGATGCGGGGGGTGAACATATCATTTGTTCCGGCCCAGCACTGGACACGGAGAACGCTTTGGGATACCGATACCTCTCATTGGGGAGGCTGGGTCATAGAAAGCAAAAACGGCGAGTCCATCTATTTTGCAGGAGATACAGGCTATTTTGAAGGCTTTAAAGAAATCGGAGAGAGGTTTCGTATTAAGGCGGCTCTGGTGCCGATCGGAGCATACGAACCGGAATGGTTTATGCAAGTGTCACATATCAATCCGGAAGACGCCGTGAAAGCGTTTTTGGAGCTGAAGGCTGACAGCTTCATTCCCATGCATTACGGGGCATTCCGGCTTGCTGATGATACAGGCCCGGAAGCATTAAGCAGACTGCACGGCGAGTGGGACCGGCTTGCATTACCTCCTGAAAACCTGAAAGCATTAGCGCTTGGCGAAACATTTTGGCTGTAACAGCAGGTTTTCGCTGCCGACACCAATCGTTTAAAAACGGTTGGTGTTTTGACGTCAATCAAAGGTGAATTGTCTCTGTATAAAACATGATTTTTCCGGAACCTGCGGTAAAAAACAAAACTTTTTACTCTTTTGTTTCACTATAAAATGAAAACGGTTTCGTATGCGCAGTATATTTAACCTATCACAATTGCTCCAGCAGAAACGGACAGGAAGGATAGAAAAACAGATGAAATACATGAATTCAAGGCAGAAAAAGATTTTGTATCTGTTGTTATCTGAACCTGATGACTACTTAGTTGTGCAAGATTTCGCAGACAGGGTCCGCTGTTCTGAAAAAACGATCAGGAATGATTTGAAAACGATTGAAGATTTCCTGAATGAACATGCTCAAGCTCAGCTGATCCGCAAACCGGGATTAGGCGTCTATTTACATATATCTGAACAGGAAAGGTCACGGTTAAGCCGGCACATTTATAATGAGCACTTTACATGCAGGCACAAGACCGATGAAGAAAGAATACTTCACATCGCTTACGATTTATTAATGAATTCAAAGCCCGTTTCCGCAAAAGAAATTGCCGCACAGCATTTTGTAAACAGAGCTTCCATTAAAAAGGATATTAGTACGGTTGAAGAGTGGCTGAAGCGATTTGATCTCACACTGGTTTCTAAACAGCGGCTCGGCTTAAAGATTGAAGGGGACGAAAAAAACAAAAGAAAAGCATTGGCGCGAATTTCAGATTTGATTGATAATGCGGAGTTTACAAGCCGATTTATAAAAAGTAAGTTTTTAAGTCATGAAGCGGACTTTGTGAGAAAAGAAATCAAGTTATTACAAAAAAACCATTCTATCTATTTTACGGATGAAACATTTGAAAATTTGCTGCTGCATACATTGCTGACCATCCGCCGTATCAAAATGAAACAGGCGGTCGCCATCTCTGTAAGACAGCTGGAGGCGGTAAAAAAGAAGAAAGAATATGAATGGACACTGGCTTCTTTAAAACGGCTTGAGCCGGTATTTGCCATCCGGTTTCCCGAGGAAGAAGCCGTCTATTTAACTTTACATATAATAGGCGGGAAAGTCCGCTATCCATCGCAGCAAGAAAAGAAGCTTGATCTTGAAGATTCTGAGCTTTCCAAAGTCGTCAGGCATTTGATCAATCGTGTTTCAGAACTGCAAATGCTGGATTTTCATAAAGACCAGGAACTGATCAATGGATTGAACATTCATCTCGATCCGGTGTTGAAGCGGCTGAGCTATGATCTCTCTGTTTCAAACCCCATGCTTCACGACATCAAGAAAATGTACCCTTATTTGTTTCATCTTATCATAGACGTTTTAGAAGACATCAATCAAACATTTGATCTTTATATTCCTGAAGAAGAGGCGGCCTATTTGACGCTGCATTTTCAGGCAGCGATCGAACGGCTGCGCCGAAACAGTCATAACCCTAAAAGGACGATCATCGTCTGCCATATGGGCATTGGCATGTCGCAATTGCTGCGGACTAAAATTGAACGCAAATTTCATCACATTACGGTAAAAGACTGTATCGCAAAAGCGGAGCTGACAGAGTATATCAAAAAGCATAAAGATATAGATTTCGTCATTTCTACGATAGGGCTTGGAAATGTAACGATCCCTCATATTGTCGTATCACCGCTTTTGGAGTCTGCTGATGAAAAGAAGCTCAGCGCATTTCTGCAACAGCTTGATTTATCACATCGCCGGGAGCAAAAAACGTTTAAAATGCTGAACGATACGACTCCGTTTCTCGTTTTTTTACAGCAAGAGACAGAGCACCGTTATCAGGTCATTGAAAAGCTGGCGCAGGCTTTGTATGAAAAAGGCTATGTAGAAAAAGAGTATGGCATTCATGCAGTAATGAGAGAAAAAATGTCGGCGACAAATATCGGGGCGGGTATTGCCATCCCTCACGCGAACTCTAAATATATCAAACAATCAGCCATTGCAATCGCCACCTTAAAAGAGCCGATTGAATGGGGGACAGAAAAGGTGTCGCTCGTTTTTATGCTTGCTGTCAAACACGAAGATCAAAACAAGGTAAAGCAATTATTCAGTGAGCTTTCCTATCTTAGCGAGCAGCCGGCATTTATTCAAAAACTGACGGAAGAAAAAAATGTGATGACGTTTTTATCGTATTTAAACTATTAAAAGCAGGGAATGGCTTCCTGCTTTTTTTCTGTTTATAGGGAAAAATGCCGTTATTTCCGGAACTTATGGTAAAAAAACGCGCTTATCACAGGCTGATTTCAGTATAAAGTTGAGACAAGATCTTGAAATTCAGACTGCAAAGGAGGATTTATATGAAACTGTTAGCGATTACATCATGTCCGAACGGCATTGCCCATACGTATATGGCTGCTGAAAATTTACAAAAAGCAGCCGGCAGATTAGGCGTTGAGATCAAAGTGGAAACCCAGGGCGGAATCGGGGTGGAAAATAGGCTGACCGAAGAGGAAATCCGGGAAGCAGACGCAATCATTATCGCGGCGGACCGCTCGGTGAACAAAGACCGATTCGCGGGAAAAAAGCTGCTGGCTGTCGGGGTTCAGGAAGGCATCCGCAAACCGGAAGAATTAATTCAAAAAGCGCTTAGCGGTGAAGTGCCGGTCTATCAATCTGCTTCAAAAGCTGAATCCGCAAGTCAGCAGGGCAAAAAACAAAACCCGATTTACCGTCATTTAATGAACGGCGTTTCTTTTATGGTTCCTTTCATTGTCGTCGGCGGATTATTGATAGCGGTTGCATTGACGCTTGGAGGAGAAAAAACACCAAAGGGGTTAGTCATTCCGGACGAGTCTTTTTGGAAAACGATTGAACAGATCGGCAGTGCTTCTTTTTCATTCATGATCCCGATTTTAGCCGGGTACATCGCGTTCAGCATCGCTGATAAGCCGGGTCTTGTCCCCGGAATGATCGGCGGATATATAGCGGCATCCGGCAGCTTTTACGACAGTGCAAGCGGCGCAGGATTTCTTGGAGGAATCATTGCGGGATTTTTGGCGGGGTATGCGGCGCTTGGAATCAAAAAATGTAAAGTTCCTAAAGCAATACAGCCGATTATGCCGATTATTATTATTCCGGTGTTTGCCTCACTGATCGTCGGTTTGGCGTTTGTCTTTCTGATCGGCGCCCCCGTCGCTCATATTTTCGCATCATTAACGGTTTGGCTTGCGGGAATGAAAGGTTCGAGCTCAATTCTTCTGGCATTGATTTTAGGAGCGATGATCTCCTTTGATATGGGAGGACCCGTAAACAAGGTGGCCTTTCTTTTCGGATCGGCAATGATCGGAGAAGGAAATTATGAAATCATGGGCCCGATTGCCGTTTCCATTTGTATACCGCCGATAGGGCTTGGGATTGCAACGTTTTTAGGAAAAAGAAAATTCGCCGCCGCAGAAAGAGAAATGGGAAAAGCATCATTTACGATGGGCCTTTTCGGTATCACGGAAGGAGCCATTCCATTTGCGGCCCAAGACCCCCTTCGTGTGATCCCGAGTATTATGGCGGGTTCTATGACCGGCTCGGTGATAGCGATGATCGGCCATGTGGGGGACAGAGTGGCACACGGCGGACCCATCGTTGCTGTACTTGGAGCAGTAGATCATGTACTGATGTTTTTTATCGCTGTAACAGCAGGCTCTCTTGTCACCGCTCTGTTGGTTAATGTACTGAAGAAAGATATGGCGAAATCCCCCGCGCCCGGCGAGGTGCTGCCGTCTGCCGCACCAAATGAAGCTGCAGCGGCAAAAGAAACAAAGGAACCATCTCAGGCTGACAGCCGAAAAGCCGGGATGACCGAAATCAAAAAACTGACTGACATTATCAGTACGGACTTGATTGAACCGCATTTATCCGGCGAAACGAGGGATGACATTATCGACGAAATGATCGAGAAAATGTCCCGTAAAGGTATGCTGCTGTCTGACAGCGGATTTAAGCAGGCCATTTTGAGCCGGGAACAGCAGGGAACCACGGCGATAGGTATGAATATCGCCATTCCGCACGGAAAGTCTGAAACCGTCAAAACGCCGGGTGTCGCATTCGGAATAAGGCGTTCGGGTGTTGACTGGAACAGCCTTGATGGTTCTGATGCAAAACTGATTTTTATGATTGCCGTACCGAAGGAAAGCGGCGGAAATCAGCATCTGAAAATATTGCAGATGTTATCCCGAAAACTGATGGATGACAGCTATCGGGAAAGGCTGCTCTCCGTTCAGACAAAAGAAGAGGCGTATGAGCTTCTGGAAGAAATCGAATAAAGCGGGGGATGATCATGTCTACTGAACCGATATTTTTCAATCCGGTTTTCAAAGAGAGAATTTGGGGAGGCGCCGCCCTGCGTGATTTTCACTATAATATTCCGTCCGAGCGGACAGGGGAGTGCTGGGCCTTCGCCGCTCATCAAAATGGACAGAGCACAGTTCGAAACGGCATGTATAAAGGATGTACGCTCGGTGAATTGTGGGAGCATCACAGAGATTTATTCGGAAACCTTGAAGGAGACCGTTTTCCTCTTCTTACAAAAATTTTGGATGCGGACCAAGACCTGTCCGTTCAGGTGCATCCGAATGATGACTTTGCCAAAATGCATGAAAACGGGGAACTTGGAAAAACCGAATGCTGGTATATCATTGATTGTGAAAAAGATGCGGAGATCATTTTCGGCCACAACGCAACAACAAAAGAAGAACTGATATCCATGATTGAGCGCGGAGAATGGGACGGGCTCCTGAACAGAGTTAAGGTAAAGCCGGGAGATTTCTTCTTTGTCCCAAGCGGCACCGTTCACGCGATTGGAAAGGGCACACTTATTTTAGAGACGCAGCAAAATTCAGATACGACTTACAGATTGTATGATTACGGAAGAAAAGATGCGGACGGCAGGCTGCGCGAGCTCCATTTGGAAAAAAGTATAGAAGTGATAGACGTTCCCTCTGTCCGTGAACGGCCGACCGTTCCCTCTGTCCGTGAACGGCCGACCGTTCAATATAAACAAACAGATGATCTGCTGGCAGCTGTTTTAATAGAATGTCCTTATTTTTCAGTCGAAAAGTGGGTTGTAAAAGGTGAAGCAAATCTATTCCAGCATCATCCCTTCCTTCTTGTCAGCGTGATCGAAGGAGACGGAATAATGATTGCAGGCGGACATGAATATCCCTTTAGAAAAGGAGATCATATTCTCCTGCCTTCCGGTTTGGGAGAATATAAACTGGCGGGCCATGCAAATTGTATTGTGTCTCATCTGTGATCCTCAAAACCCTTCTCTAGCATCAGAGAAGGGTTTCTCATCACTTTTGCAAAAATACCGAAATTTCCAGCGTATCAGTGGTTCGTTCCTGAATTTATTCTCTCAATTTGTATATCTCCCGAGCCATTGATTCAAGTATGTACATAGCGGGGATTTGGGTGGTGATATTCGCATTTTCAACCCATTCTTCCGTCACGTAATATGAAATATTCACATCGGCCATTTTGGCAATGGTTGAATGTTTATGATTTGTAATACTGATGACCCGGCTGCCTTCTTGTTTCAGCTGATTCAGATGAGTCACCGTAGAATCTCCTTCACCTGAAACCGATAATGCGATTGTGATGCTGTTATGACGGAAATGGGAATGGGCCGGAAAGTAAGGATCTTTAATATACATTGAAAGTTTCCCTAAGCACGAAAAATATCTGGCCCCGTATTCGGCGAGAATTCCTGAACTTCCCACTCCGATAAAAATGACACTTTCTGCATCGGCCGCAAGGGCTGCTGCTTCCTTCAGCTTTTCTTCCATCCCTCCGCTTACTGTTCTTTCAAAAAATTCGGCAACGGAATGATGGGGACTCTTTAAAATCGTTTTTTTATTTGCCTCCGTATACATTTTCAGCTTCACCTTAAACTCCGAAAACCCTTCACAGTTTATTTTTTTGCAGAAACGTAAAATAGAAGCCGTAGATACATGGGTTTCATTTGCCAATTCACGGATTCGCATATAGACGACTTTCTCGCTATTTTGGGAGATGTAGTTGTATAAAGAAGTTTCAAGCTCGTTAAATGAAGCAATCATTTCGTGTGTGAACATGCAGGGGGATTCTCCTTTTTATGAGAATGGTGAATGTACATCTAATCGTAACATATCATTTTTAAAAGAAACATAGTGTTATATTTATGTGACAAATCACTTTTTGTGTCATTCAAAACAAGACGTCAGCCAATGATTTACGGCGCAAAACAACTGCGGATATAATTCGTTCATACGCTTTATGCATGATCTCTTCAAGGGTCTCTGACAAAAGCGGCCGAAAAAAGGAGGACAATATGAGTATCAAACTGATAGCGGTTGATATGGACGGAACGTTTTTGAATGATGAAATGGCATATAATAAAGAGCGTTTTATGAATCAGTATCGTGAATTAAAATCGCGGGGGATTAAATTTGCCGTAGCAAGCGGAAACCAATATGCGCAGCTTACATCCTTCTTTCCGGAAATCAAAAGTGAAATCGCTTTCGTTGCTGAGAATGGCGCTTTCGTCGTGAATGCCGGAGAAGAATTATTCGCGGGTAACATGTCTGAAGACACTATAAAAGCAGTGATCCGTGCTTTAGAGCAGTATGAGGTGAATAACGTCATTGTCTGCGGAAAAAAAAGCGCGTATATTCATGAAAATGCCGGTGAAGATGAATATCTGCATGCCAGTAAGTATTATTATGTGTTAAAAAGGGTGCCGCATTTTGAAAACATCGATGATGACATTTTGAAATTTTCCATCAGCTTTCCCGCCGAACATTGTTCCGCACTTCTGAGCCATTTAAAAAACGCAATCGGGTCTTTCGTTACGCCTGTATCAAGCGGGCACGGTGACATAGATCTGATCATACCGGGGCTTCATAAAGCAAGCGGGATTAAGCTTCTCCAGAAACAATGGGGGATGGGTGATGAAGAGTGTGCGGCCTTCGGAGACAGCGGCAATGATCTGGAGATGGTGTCCGCCGTGAAATACGGGGTCGCCATGGATAATGCGCAGGAAAGCATTAAACAGGCTGCCGCGTATATCACGCAATCAAACAATGAAGAAGGGGTCTTAAATGCGATTGATTCCATCCTCAAATGTGAAAAACCCTTTGTCTGAAAAAGACGTTTTAACTGCGGAGGTGCTGAACGATGATTAAATTAGTGATTACGGATTTAGACGGTACATTTTTAAATAATCAAGGCGATTTTGACAGAACGTTATTTGAAAAGACAAAACGAGTAATGGAGGAACAGCATGTCGCTTTCGCCATCTGCACCGGGAAGCAGTGTGAAAGGGTGGAAGCCTTATTCGGAGAAGACGCGAACGATTTTTGGATTTTAGGAGACAGTGCCACACGTATAAAAAAGAACGGCAAGTTCGTATATGAATCTTTGATCAGCAATGAAGCGGGACTGTCAATTATAGGCGCTTTAGAAAAAATCAGCTGCGGGCATAGCATTATCGCATGCACAAAAAATGGCGCGATCGTAAAAGAAAATCTGTCTGAAAGTGAAATGAAATATGTAAATGCCTCTTATGCACATGTAACGAAAATAACTGATTTTACTGAGATAAAAGACGATTTTATCAAGATTACGGTTCATGACCCCGACGCCAACTGTCCGGAAACGAGAGAAAAGCTGCATGAATTTTTTCACCAATTATATATCGTAGCATCAGAGGATACCTGGATGGACATAGCAAATATCGGAATACATAAAGGAACAACAGTACAAGAATTGCAGCGATTATTAGGGGTTTCGGCTGATGAAACAATGGCGTTCGGAGACGGCCGCAATGACAAAGAATTGATGGAAGCGGCATCCTACAGCTTTGCGGTTAAGAATGCCATTGACGAAATAAAAGATGCAGCGCACTTTGTCATCAAATCAAATGAGGGAAGCAGCGTCATGCACACGATTATGAGAATATTAGCGCTACAAAAACAATGATGGGCTAAAATCAATGCGGCAGGACTTACTAGGGATAGAAAAAGCGGGCTATCCTCAGACTTTAATTCACTCCTGATTTTCCTAAAGTATGTTAAAAATGAATAAATATCTATATTTGACTCGATGGTATTGGTATAATATGTATAAAATGAATGAAGCGGTGTAATATCAAGATGAAAAAAATCACTTCATATCAGACAAAAAGCAGGAACTGCCTCGTTTTGAAATTGGGAGGTGTTTGTATGAGCCCGCTGTTGAGCCCCGCGTATATCATTCTTATTTTTCTTCCGGCAGCTTCTTTTCTGTTAGGGATTTTAGGATATTTCATCTTTAAAAAAGTATGGATAATGGTTGTTATTGTCTTCATTTTGTCCTTGATATTCATGTTTATTGTAATAGGTGCCGAACCGACATTTTTCATTTGGGTGGCTATGATGACGGGGAGCTGTTTTGTCTCCGGTTCAATCACTAAGACGATATGGACTTTTGCAAAGAGAAAATATTAGACAGAAGAATCCTGTTTGAACAGCTATCCTTTTTTTGTCGATTGAGGAAAAGAAGTATAGAGTTATCCGTTATGTTCTTATATTTTGTCTGTTGTTGTCAGATCGGGCTTTCTGTTAAAAATGTCTGTCTATCGTTTTGTTCTTTTTTAACTAAACGGAGCACTATAATTGAACTGTAGATACATAGAAAAACAAAAAAGGATAAGGAGGATTTTTATGTTTCAAACCTTAGACCATTTTTTGAAATCTTGGGATTTCGAAGCCGATGCGACACAAAAACTGCTGAATCATCTGACTGATGAATCACTTAAACAAGAAATCACCTCACAACATTGGACTTTAGGCCGTATTGCATGGCATACTGTCGCTGCCATTCACATCATTACCTCAAACACAGATTTAACGTTTCACGCTCCGGCTGAAGATCATCCTGTTCCTGCATCGGCGCGGTTTATTGCTGAGAGTTATCATCAAGCCAGTAATGCATTTGTACAGGCGTTAAAAACGCAATGGACTGACGATACACTTCAAGAATGTGTCAACTTTATTGGTCAGCAATTGCCAAATGGTTCACTTTTGATGTTTTTAATTCAACATCAAAACCATCATCGAGGACAAATGACTGTCCTTATGAGACAAGCAGGTTTACCTGTTCCGGGTATTTACGGTCCGGCAAAAGAGGAATGGATTAAATTCGGTTTGGAAGCTCCGAAATAGGATATTGTTGTAAGGGCTCGAATGAATAGATGATACCAATCGATGTTGGTATCTTTTTTGTTTTTTAGAGTTATTAAACCGGTATCCATGACATGCAGACGAATCAACAGTTCAAAAGATGTAAATTAAGGTCAATAAATGCAGAAAGGTGATTATGATGATAACTAAAATGACGCGATTCAATATGAAAGACTTCAATAAACCAAACGAACCTTTCGTTGTTTCAGGGAGAATCATCCCTTCATTTGAGGACAATGTTTGGACATATACAGAGGAGAAATTTGCTGAACCTTATGTCAAAAAATATGACGATGAAGACATTGATGTCAGTTATATTGAAGAAGAGGATAAAGTTGTCTTTTTTTATTACGCAGAGAACGACTGTGTCGGCCGGAGTAAGCTTCGTTCTAATTGGAATGGATACGCATTGATTGAAGACATTGCCGTTGCAGAAGATTATAGAAAAAATGGTGTCGGGACGGCTTTATTGCATAAAGCGGTTGAGTGGGCAAAGGAGAATCATTTATGCGGTCTTATGCTTGAAACACAAGATATTAATGTTTCAGCTTGTCATTTTTATGCCAAAAATAACTTTGTCATAGGAGCGGTCGATACAATGCTTTATTCCAATTTTTCAACAGCAAATGAAATTGCGGTTTTTTGGTACTGTAAATTTTAAATATAACAGTATTTGATGTTTCATCATTTAGCGGGTGTGTGTCGCGAAGTATTCAAAACATCGGCTTGAGGATTTATAATAAGGTATATCAATCAATGCAGGGGGAGTTATGTATGAAGTGCGAAATCCTTTGTTGACCCTGCACTGGGGAAAAATGTCTTGTTTATGATTGGCGTCCTTTGCGGAGGCCTGATATTCGGCACTGCTGCAGGATTTGTTTCTATGGTTCCTTATATGATGAAAGATGTTCACCATTTAAGTACTGCGGCAATTGGAAGCGGGATTATGTTTCCCGGAACGATGAGCGTCATCATCTTCGGTTACATTGGAGGATGGCTTGTTGATCGGAAAGGTTCTTTATATGTGCTGACCATTGGGATTGCATTGATGTCTTCCAGTTTTTTAATCGCTGCCTTTTTCATAGATGCGACACCTCGGCTCATGACCGTTATCATCGTTTTTGTTTTTGGGGGGATCTCCTTCACAAAAACGGTTATATCTACAATGGTATCTGGCAGTTTGAGGAATCATCGTTATGAGCTGGCTGGTAAACATGAATGTCTATAAACGTTCGCAAAGAAATGACTAAAAAGGGAAAAGGATCAAACTTGATAAAAGTTTTGATCCTTTTTTTGAGGAGCTTCCTTATTCCCGAAACCTTTTGTCGATCAATGAAAGGGGAGTTAAAGTGAATTACATTTATAAGAAAAAGGAAAAGAAAAATGGAAATTGTATCATTTCAATCAGAGATAAATGGGAGAATGCACTTATTGAGTTTGAACAAAAAAATAATCAAATTGAGATCATGATCAATTATCGTAACGAGAAAATAACCAAGTTTTCACTGCCAATCGAGACTTTTGAGAAAGTGTATGAGGATATTAAAATAGGCCGGAGAGAAAGTTAATCATTCTGTTTGAAAATGACCATGATGTTCGTAAGCAGTATGGTTTTAACACGCATTTGGATTTCCCTGGCAAAGTAAAGGTTTTTGGGGATTTATGTTAAAATAATAGTAAGAACCTTGTGCAGCGGACAGGGAGTTTCGTTGCTTTATAAGGAGAGGGAACTATGAAAAAAAATATTCACATACTGGGAGCCTCCGGAGTCGGAACTTCAACATTGGGTGTTGCATTATCAAAGCATTTGCCTCATACGCATCTTGATACTGATGATTACTATTGGTCAGACAAATTCACTAAGAAAAGAGAAATTCCTGAAAGAAGAAAGTTGCTTGAAAAAGACTTGACAATAAATGAGAAATGGATTCTTTCTGGCGCGGTGTGCGGCTGGGGCGATGATCTAAAAAGTTACTTTGACCTTGTCATCTTCTTATGGATTCCGCAAGATATACGGCTTGAGAGATTAAGGCATAGGGAATTTCAGCGTTATGGAAACGAAGTGTTAGCCGGCGGCAGTAAATATGAACAATCAAAAACATTTTTAGAGTGGGCTTCTTTATATGATAATGCTGGAATGGAAGTTAGAAGCAAAGCTTTACACGAACATTGGATGGCAGATTTATCTTGTCCATTGCTAAAAATTGAAGGAGATTACTCAGTCAATGAAAGAGTTGATCGTGTCTTGGATTATCTGAATTCTAATTAAACTAACGGATGGAGATAACTGAAAAACCAAAATTCAAAGACAGTTCCGGCCATTTTAACGGAGCTGTTTTTTTATACCGCTTTCAGTTTCTCTGTTGTGAAGTGATTTATTTTCGGCAGTATCCCACAATAGAGAAGTGATTTGTTCTTCGTGAGGAAGTTTTTGGTTAAGTTGCAAGAGACGGAACTCCAATGAATAGATACACCCTGAAACCTGTCCAGCCAGCGTTTAAGCTGGTTACGATTGAGTGAAAAGCCATTGCCGCCGGCAAAGACAATACCTGGAATGAAAAGTATTGCAGGGAAAGCTAATTTGGTCATTTTCCGTGAAAATACGGAAGGCTTTTACGCTGGCCGAAATATGTATGGCAGGTAACCCCGGAAGTGGCTGTATTGACTGGAGTATTCACTAAAAAGGCGATTATACGTATTGCGCATGCAGCCTTTCAAAGTGCGATGGAACGCCGTAAGAAGGTTACTTGGCTCGGGACTCTTTTTGAATACGTGCCGAGAAGTGGCGGAACAATACCCTGAAGTGGATGATTATCATGCAATGACGGTACATTTAGTTCGTCGGCAGCTTGGGGCTTGCACTGTCAATTAATACAAATGGGAAAGCAGGCAATGGCCCAGGCTGCTCACGGTTCGGCACCTGACATTGCAGGGGAAAATATTGCGAATCCTATCGGTATTATACTTTCAACTGCTATGTTGTTTGAATGGCTCAGTACACAGTATCGTGATAAAAAGCTGAAAGAAGCAGCGGAATTAATAGAAAACTCACTTCGGGAAACCGTGAAGGCAGGAATCAAAATGGGAGATCCTGGCAGTCAATCATCAACGTCCGACTTTGCAGAAGCAATTGCAGAAAGGATCGGACGTTAAGGCGGAAAATAAGAGGTGAGAAGCAGATCATCAAAACGCAATAGGACACCTCAATTTAGATTTTCAGTAAGAACGGCTCTGCTCATTAAAAAACTCAATTCGTAGATTAATGGCATCAATAATGCTGCAGATCGGGTTAGTAACTTAAAGAGGAAGGGATGAGCCCCCTTCCTTAAAACTTTCAATTCCTCTAATTTCATTGTAAGATATATTACTTTTTTGAAATGGGTATCCAAATTTCACTTTTAAAAGATGGCGATGTTACATCTTTATGCTCATTCCACAGGATTTCTGGGCCTTCAATTTGTTCATAATGTGACGATGGAAACCATTCGGAATAAATCCGCCCCCATACTTCCTGCAGTGCATCCGGAAATGATCCGGCTGCTTCGAATACAGCCCACGTTGAGGCAGGGACTTCAAGCTGTGATAGGTGATTTGGGCAATGTTTCGTTGTGGCTGCGCCAATATAGTGATCAAGCTCTCCGTTTTCCTCTGTCCGGCCTTCAGAAAAGTTCGTGGATGCACTAATGAGTCCTACAGGTGCTACATTAGAAAGCTCTTTTAGTTGATTGATTGCTGCTGCATCTAAACTTTCCCACATCGATGCAATGTCAGGATTCACGCCTTTGAACAAAATAGGTACTCTTTTTTTAATGCCGACGATGCGAAATGCCTCTTTTTCTTCAATGCGATAGTTCATTTCATTTCCTCCTTTGATTGATAACTGGAAGGTCATTCGCGGATAAGCTTTAAGTGAATGGCCATTATGTTTAGCTTCTGATGGTCTTATGCCATGCAGATTTTGAAATGCTCGTGCGAAAGAATCTGGTGAGTGATAACCGTATTTTATGGCCATATCAATCACCTTTACGCTGCTGTCTTTAAGTTCAAAAGCTGCAAGAGTAAGACGTCTGCGACGAATATATTCCGATAATGAAATACCTGTAAGGAAGGAAAACATCCTTTTAAAATGATATTCAGAGCAGAAAGCAAGCCTTGCTGCTTCTTTAAAATCAATATCGTTCGTGAGGTTTTCTTCAATATACGTTAATGCGCTGTTCATCCTTTTAAGCGAATCCATTTATTTGACCTCCTTTACCAAAAGAATAACAGGAGCGAAATGTATCTGCCCGACATTTCGTGCACAGTTTTGCAGGATAACTTATATGTAATAAATTAAGTGATTCACCTGTATTTGTACAGATAAAGAAAACACCTCATAACTGCTTGGGGTTGCATAAGATGAAAGAAAGTTATCATTGTTTTATATTGAAAAAAATAGAAAAATCCGGAGTTTTCTTGTTGGAGGGGTTTACTATCAATCAATTGAAAGTTGCTTACGCAGAGGTAGATAAAAAATTTTAGTTATGTCGAGAACGGTGTTCACCTTCACTGCTTGTTCAATTAGAGGAAGTGATTCTTCCTTAAGGGAGATCACTTTTTCTTATTCGACGAAAGCAACAGTTTAGCGGAAGAAGGAGAAAAATCAGTTGACTTACTTGAATACTAAATAGGTGTAAAAAGCGGTTATTCATACGGATTGAAAAAGAAGAACACGCAGCAGACTCACTTGCTTTTGTTGGGGGCAAGTGTTGACAACCCTATACTGGTTTAATTAAAGAAGGAGTATAAAACCTGTATCAATGGTGTTACTCGATATCTGCGACACAGGTTTTATATGTAGGTAACTAATATTCTGATATATGTAACATTGCATTTTTTATTATGCAATAGTTCACACTATTTCTGCTTTCAATTTTTCGAACCACTCTAAATTAACCAAGTGATGTGAACGGGAATTTTCGTTCATACGGCGAAAGTAATTGATTGTGCCGGGAATTTCTTGAGTGATGGACAGGTATTCATCAAGGAGCTCGATTCGAGTTTTAGTCTGATCGATTTGTGATTGGATCAGATCCAGTAATTTATTTTTGTCGAATTCATCGGCAAAGAGTAACGCCCCATAAAATTGCAGGTTCACATATTCCGATTTGGTGCCGTATTTGAGCATTAATTTTTCGAATTCTGCCCTTCCCGAATCTGTGACTTTAAAGTTACGGATTTCACGCCCGCCGGTTGAGGGTTTCTGCTGAATCTGTTCAATCAAACACTTTTCTTCAAGTTGCTGCAGATTGTAATAAAATGAACCTTTCGTGAAGTTAACGATGTACTTGTAATGACGTTTTTCCATTAAGGCCAGAAGTTCATAGCCGTGAGCTCCGGGGTTTTGGATGAGCAAGCCAAGGATAAGTAAGGGAATCATGGTTTCATCACCTTCGCCATCCGCTTCTCAAATTCCGCGTACGTGATTTTACCCGAAGCCAAATCCATACTATGAAGGTAAATCTGTTCTGTTTTAGAATAGTCACCATTCACTTTCAGTGATTGCTCCTCTCCCGAAATGGGTTTCAGGATATGATACTTTTTCGAAAAAGCCTCGAAATAGCGGTAACCGAATTTGCGTTGTGAAGCTGCGTCTAAATGAATGCCATCAGGATTCGCAGTCAAACCCGCCGCAGTAACAAAATAACAATTCTCTTGTTCATCAGCAAAACGCAGCAATTGTTCATTAACCTGTCGAAATTCAGTCGCGTGCTGTCCAAAACCGGTCTTCCCAAGAAAGTCACCAAGCCCTCCAATAATCAACGGTACCTCATCTAATTCCAACTCGTTTCTTAGCGTCCCGATGATAAGAGTTAATTTCTCGTAATAAGTTTCATGCAGCGAACGATAACTGTCACTCTCACCTTGATGCCAAAGGATTCCACAAATTTGACTGGATCGGAGGGCGAAGCGGGCTTCGGACAAAGCATGCTGAAAAAGGATGCCTTCCGGATGCCAGTCATTCAATGAACTGCCGCCTTCCGCACAAGGGATCAAGCCAATTTCTTCATCGGGATGAGCTTTCGACCATGCATCTGCAAAAGATGCCGCCAGGCCAACGCCGGAAACCGGACGATCATAATTAATCGGCTCTGTCATCATCTTCCACTGTCCATTGCGCAGCATTTTTATTTTTTCATTATAGATAGGGTCTACTTCATTCAAAAATCCACGGCCCGCCATATTCGACTGCCCCAACATTAAAAAAGACTTTATCATCTCATTTTTCACTTCTTTACATCAATATTTTAGTCTAATTAGACTATAGTCCATTCAGCTTGTCTTGTAAAGTTTCAACTAGGTTTTATTTTTATTATTAGTATGTATGAAAAACAAACTAACATTGAACATTTGGTGGATGTATTTGAGAATTAGCAAGTTCTTTTGCTTTAGGTCTTGATAAACAATGAAAAAACAACAAAAACCCTGTGATGTAAGGGTTCCTATGAGGTTCAAAATCATTTTTCATAGGAAATACATTCAATGATGGGGGGGTATAAAGGGGGGCTGTGTTGAAGGGGTTAAATATCAATAAAAAATTATTAAAAAGGTTAACGATTGTACCAATTCTATTCATTTGTTATGTTTTATTTTTAAATCCTGAAGTTATACTTGAAGAGCAATGTCCTAAAATGCAGAAAAAGCCGGAATGTCAGATCCGGCTTTTTGCTCACTTTCCCTTCTTCTTCCGCTTCTCCTTTTCCGCCCGGTAAAACTCATGAAACATCTTCATCAATGCGCGTTTTTCAATCCGCGACACATAACTCCTTGAAATGCCGAGCTCCTTTGCGATCTCGCGCTGCGTTTTTTCTTTTTTTAAATCAAGCCCGAAGCGGCCGACGATGACTTCTTTTTCGCGGTCGTCTAAAATATCGATATATTTTTTGACCTTTTCAAGTTCCATGTTGAGCTGAATGGTGTCGATCACATCTTCGCTTTCCGACTTGAGGACATCGATCAGGCTTATTTCATTCCCTTCTTTATCCTGGCCGATCGGATCATGAAGGGAGACGTCTTTTTTCGTTTTTTTCAATGCGCGCAGATGCATTAAAATCTCATTTTCAATACATCGTGCAGCATATGTGGCAAGCTTCGTGCCTTTTCCGGCTGAGTAGCTTTCAATTCCTTTGATCAGCCCGATTGTACCGATGGAGATCAGATCTTCTGCGTCCTCTCCCGTGTTTTCGAATTTTTTCACAATATGGGCGACTAAACGGAGATTGTGTTCGATCAGCATGTTGCGGGCGTGTTCATCTCCTTCAGCCATAAGGTCTAAGTATTTTTTCTCCTCACTATTTGAGAGCGGTTGTGGAAAGGCATTATTTTTCACGTATGATACTAAAAACACGAGTTCTTTCACAATAAACCCGAGCGCTGCAAAAACACCTGTCACCATCCTCACCTCCACAAAGTTATGTAGGCAAAAGCCTATATGTAACTGTATGTGGCAGTCAGGCTGTTTGTGTCTGTACAGGGAAATTAATCAAAGGCAGGTTTTATTTCTTACAGCCTCTTGATTTTTGCTGATTGAGCCTGTATATTGTTAAAAAAAGTAAGGGTGAAAACAATATAACCGAAAAGCGCTGAAGAGACGAGTAGACAGATATCATTCATGACAGAGAGCTCCGGGAGCTGTGAAGGAGTATGAATGGATGTGTTGAAACAAACCTCTTAGCTTCGCATCGGAATCATGCAACACGAGGATGATGCGGCGGATACTCCTGTTACCGAGTAAGCTTTGTACCCGGCTTAGGCCGGCACCAAACCGAATTGAGGTGGCATAGCGGGCTGTTTCCCGTCCTCAAGACTTTATTGTCTTGAGGGCGTTTTTTATTTTTAAGGGAGGGATAAGATGAAAAACCTGAAGTCTTGGCGGTACCCGATGCTTCTGTTAACCGGAATCGGGATAGCAAATATTGGTGAATGGATTTATTTTTTGTCTCTTAATCTTATTGTTTTAAAAGAAACGGGGTCTGCTTTTGCGGTTTCCATCCTTTATTTAATCAGGCCTGCGGCTGTTTTGATGACAAATGGGTGGGCGGGCAGCATCATCGACCGGTGTAACAAACGGAATATGATGATGTCGCTTGATTTCATCCGGGCTGCATTCATTGCCGTTCTGCCGCTGATGTTTACTGTACGGTCTTTGTTTTCCGTTTATTGTATCGTGTTTTTGATTCAAATGGCCAATGCGATGTTTCGTCCGTGTTCCATGGCGTATGTGACGATGCTTATTCCGGCTGAAAGGAGAAAACGATTCAATTCACTAAGGGCTTTGTCGGAATCAGGGGCTTTTCTCCTCGGGCCGGCTGCGGCCGGGCTGCTTTTTATCGCCGGCACGCCGATTTTTGCGATTTGGGTGAATGCGGGGGCTTTAGTGCTGTCCGGTTTCATCACGATGATGCTGCCGAACCTTGAAAATGAGCCTCACGTACATTCTCCCAGACAGAAGCTTTCTTTGGCAGTGTGCAAAGAAGATTGGAAGCTCGTCTATCGCTTCAGCCGAACGGCGCGAAACGTCATGATCATTTATTTTTTATTCAGTCTGGTCATGACCGTTATGCCATCCGCGCTTGATTCGCTTGAAGCCGCTTTTGCAAAAGAGGTTCTTCAGCTGACTGATGCCGATTACGGTTTTCTCGTCAGTGTCTCAGGGGCAGGCATTATTGCGGGGGCGCTTGTCAATGTGTTCTTTAATAAAAAAATGCCGGCTTCTTTATTGATGGGAATGGGCTCTTTATTCACAGCGGCCGGATATATGATTTATGCGTTTTCTGACGTTTTTTGGACGGCTGCTTTCGGATTTTTCCTTCTCGCTTTTTTTCTGGCGTTTGCCAATACAGGCTTTCTGACGTTTTATCAAAAGAATGTTCCGGTGGACATCATGGGGAGAGTGGGGAGCTTTTATTCATTAATCGAAGCCGTCTTCGTTATAGTAGTAACGGCGGTATTCGGAGCGGCTTCTGTCAGTTCTTCCGTCCGCGGCATCGTCATCGCAGGCGCTGCTGTTATGCTGGCGTTGGCAGCCGTTTTATGCTCGTTCTTATTTGCGGCCGCAAAAAGGAGGACTCCTGATGTATTTCAAGCGGATCAATTTAAACAAACATAAAGAGACGGCCGTTTCATTTCGTGAGGATTCGTTTTTCGTCAGCTTTGGCACGGCGGATCATTTTAATAAGGATGAATATCTCAGGTGGCTGTCATCCCAAATCAAATGCTTTCCCGACGGTTTTATGCCGCTTTTTCATAACGGGCAGCCGATCGGACAGCTTGAAGCTTCCATCAAATTTTACCGCAGCCAAAAAATCGGTTATGTGCACCTTTACTATATGACTGAGCAGCAGAGGGGAAGGGGTTGCGGAACGAAACTGCATCAATACGTGAGGCAGTTTTTCAGAGCGGCTCTGTCATTTTACAGAAAGAAAAACATGGAAGTGATCGGTTCAGAATGTAACGGAAAAGTTCTCAGAATGAGAGGAGCCGTACCGCATGAATAGGGGGCGGTACGCGCTTCATTTTTTCGTTGTTTTTAAAAGGCCGGGAAACTTCTTATAAATGACCGCCATTAAGACGAGCATATACATTCCGTAAATCCCGAAAGACAGCAGTTTGTTGCTTGTAAATGAAGCGCCTGCGACGGTCACGATCACAATGTTCGGAATTTTGCCGAGCACCGACGCAGAAAAAAAGATCGGCCATCGGATATTACTCAGCCCGCAGACGGTATTCATGGCAAGCGACGGTATAATCGGAATCAGCCGCCCGAAAAGCACCGCCGTAAACGCGTGCTGATGAAATGAATCTTCATATTGGGCCGCTGCCGGGTAAGCCAGCAGCTTTTTTCTGGCCCAGTCTCTGAATCCGTACCGGACGAGAAAAAACAATGCCATTGTTCCGAGCATCGCGCCTGACAATGTAATCCACACCCCGTTTACAATCCCGAAAACCGCTCCGTTTAAGGCCGCGATAATGGCGAATGGAACAATCGGAAAAAATACGTCAGCTGCGACCAGAAGGATACTCATAAGCACAGCGTACATGCCGCCCGCGCGAATCATGCTGAGCCAGACATCTTTTTGCATAAAGCCGATCATCACGACAGCAATGATGACGGCAAGACTGAATCCCTTTTTTATCATCTGCACGTTCACCTCTTTTCAATTAGTATACAGCACAAAACTATCTCCTTCTATTAAAATAAGCTGTCCGATAAGCGTATTTGATTTATCAGCATTTGCCGTTTGATGAGAAACGGCTGGCACCCGCGTTTGGACAAAAACAAGCGGGAAGCGGGTGATGTGCATCATTTGATGCAGAGAATGATTTTTTATAAAAGGGGACACGTTAACAGTAGTGTTTACTGGAGGTGTAAACGTTGAGATGCTTTCATCTGATCATCATGATATGCGTCCTCACGAGTCTCACTGCCGTGTCCGCCGATGCGAAATCTTTAAAAAGAAGTGACATGGAGAAGACGGGAAATGTGTACTGGGATATAAGGTCTGAAAAAAAGAAACTATCTTTAACCTTCGATGACGGCCCTCATCCTGTCTATACGGAGGCTGTGTTAGACGTGCTGAAACAGCACAATGTTAAAGCAACCTTTTTTTGTGTCGGGAGCCGTATAGACAAATACCCCATAACGGCAAAACGCATCGTTGAAGAAGGGCATGAAATCGGCAACCATACGATGAACCATGTTTATTTTCACCGTCTGAAACGCAAAGACATTTTACAAGAGCTTCACAGCTCAGCGCATCATATCACATCGCTGCAGCCGGAAGGGGACAAGTTATTCCGCCCGCCGGGAGGGTCGCTGAATCATACGGCTTTCAAAAGCATCTTAAAAGAGGGCTATCATATCATCATGTGGTCATGGAACCAAGACCCGAGGGACTGGAAAAGGCCCGGGAAAGGAAAAATCGTCAGGCACGTTGTTTCACATGCCAGAGATGGAGATATCGTTCTTCTGCATGACGGCGGAGGAAACCGGCGCCAGACGGTTGAGGCTTTGAAAGAAATCATTCCCAAGCTGAAAAAGCAGGGCTACACGTTTGTTAAGGTTTCGGATTTAATCGGACAGGATTCCGGCCCTTTTCATATCCAGTAAAGAGAGCGCCGCGTTGAAAGCCGCCAAAGAGATGTGTACCATTGAAGGTAAGGTTTGGGGGGAGAGAAAATGAAGTTTGCTGTTCTTTTTATTACGATAATCTGTCTGTTATCAGGATGCGCCGCGGGCAAAGAAAAAAGTGTTGTCGCGTTCGGCGACAGCAATACGCGCGGTTCCAACTGGGATTATCGTGATTATCCGAAGGCGCAGCAGTGGGTAAACATTTTAAAAACAGCGGAACGCGGCCGTCTTACGGTTATAAATGCGGGAATAGGCGGCCAGACGACTGAGGATGCGCGCCTGCGCTTTCAAAGCGACGTGCTGGAACGTAAGCCCCAATATTTATTTATCATGTTCGGAACAAATGATGCGGGCATTTTGACGGGCGATCAGCCGCGGGTATCAAAGAAACGGTTTGAAGAAAACCTGACTTATTTCATAAACGAAAGCAGAAATCACGGCATAAAGCCGATTTTAATGACGTGCATCCCTGTTATAGAAGGAAACGGAACGCATCATCTCTATTACTATTCGAGATATAAAGCCTCAGCCTTTAAAGAAAAAGGCGGCGCGAGAAAATGGCATAATTCCTATAACGGCGTTACGAGGCAGGTTGCAGCTGAGTTGAAAGTGCCGCTGGTGGATAACTGGAAACACTTTATACGCGCGGACGGCGGCAAAGATACAGACCGGGCGCTGATTCAATCCGGACTGATAGATCCCTCCGGAAATCATATGACGCCAAAAGGCGCCAGAATCTTAATTGAAGGCATAAAAAATGGGCGGGTTTTGGAACGCTGACGCCGTCAGCTGCCTAAACCGTTTTGCTTCTGCTTCATAGGCTGTAGAAAAAACATCTTTTTGGAGGCGATTGCTATGAACCGCGGTTTCCCTCCGCAATATCCTGTATGCCCGCCTCCTCGGGTGAATGCGGGGTACTGGTACGCATTTTTTGTTGTGCTGCTCGTCGTCATTCTCGTCCTGGGCGGTCTGTATTGGTTCAATATATAGCAGCCGTCCTCTTAAACACCTCTATTTTAGGGGTGTTTTTTGTTGAAAGTGGTAGTAATGCGCATAACCGAAGTGATATAATATCAGTCATCTGAGTAAAAAAAGGAAATTCGCCCGGGAATTTTTTTCTGTTTAAGAAGAAACGGAAATAATGTGTCCGAGCGATCTTCTTTTGATTTCGTTTTCAATTAACTCGATAAATTCACGGCTCAAATTCATTTCATTGGCTTTGAAATAAGATTCTATTAGTAATTCATCAGAAAGCTTTCTCATGCCGGGGACCCAATTAATGGGAGTGGCACCTCCTTACAATTGTAATCAATCATCAGACGCAAGCATATGATGGAAGGTTGCGTTTCAATCATGGTGAGGTTATCTTTAATCTACCATGAAATACAAATAAGAACAATCGTTCTGTTATCCACACTCGTAAGTGGATAACTTGTTAGTATCTTGTTTATAATCTGGATAAATCCGGATGTAATAAGAGTGGATAATGTGTGTAATTTTATCCACAACTGGTGAAGAAACCCAATTTTTGTCGAAATTTTTTTACCGAGTCCGACTTTGTTTTTAAATCTGACAGGTTTCGACATATAGATGATAGAAAGAAAAGGAAGGGTGCGGGTTTTGTTAAAAAAGTTTTTTTTACCTGACGAATTTGTGAAAAATATATTTCATATCACACCGGAAAAGCTCAAAGAACGCAATGTGAAAGGGATTATTACAGACCTTGACAACACGCTTGTGGAGTGGGACAGACCGAGTGCGACACCTCGATTAATCGAGTGGTTTGAAGAAATGAAGGAGCACGGCATTAAAGTCACGATCGTCTCCAATAATAATGAACGAAGAGTGAAATTATTCTCGGAGCCGCTTGGCATACCGTTTATTTATAAGGCAAGAAAACCTATGGGGCGCGCCTTTAAGAGAGCCGTCAGCAGCATGGATCTGAAAAAAGAAGACTGTGTCGTCATCGGCGATCAGCTGCTTACTGATGTTCTCGGCGGAAACAGAAACGGGTATCATACGATCCTCGTCGTGCCTGTCGCTTCCTCTGACGGAGTCATGACGCGCTTTAACCGCCGGATTGAACGGAGAATATTGAGTTCTTTGAAACGTAAAGGCCATATTCAGTGGGAGGATTAGAAATGGAAAAGGTTGTTTGCATCGGCTGCGGAGTAACGATCCAGACCGAGGATAAACAAGGTCTCGGATACGCGCCAAAGGCATCGCTCACGAAAGAGAATGTCATCTGCCAGCGCTGCTTCAGACTGAAAAATTACAATGAAATTCAAGATGTTTCATTAACGGATGATGACTTTTTAAATATCTTGCACACAATCGGCGATACTGACTCTCTTATTGTCAAAGTCGTTGATATTTTTGATTTTAACGGAAGCTGGATAAACGGGCTGAACCGCTTTGTCGGCGGTAATCCGATCATTCTTGTCGGTAATAAGGCCGATATCCTGCCGAAATCCGTAAAACGGGAACGGCTCGTTCAATGGATGAAACGCGAAGCGAAAGAATACGGCTTAAAACCCCTTGATGTCTTTTTAATCAGCGCTTCCCGCGGACAAGGGATGAAGGAAGTCATTGACGCCATTGAACATTACCGCGAAGGGCGCGATGTGTATGTGGTGGGCTGTACCAATGTCGGCAAATCCACATTTATCAACCGGATTATTAAAGAGGTCTCAGGGGAAGAGAATATTATTACCACCTCTCAATTTCCGGGCACGACGCTTGACGCGATTGAAATCCCGCTCGATGACGGATCTGCGCTTTATGATACGCCGGGAATCATTAACCATCACCAGATGGCGCATTACGTGGACAAGCGTGACTTAAAGGTGCTGACACCGAAAAAAGAACTGAAGCCGCGCACTTTTCAGCTGAATGAGAAACAAACGCTTTATTTCGGCGGGCTTGCCCGGTTTGACTATGTATCAGGCGATAAAACGGCGTTTGTCTGCTATATGCCGAATGAATTGATGATTCACAGAACAAAGCTTGAAAATGCTGATGCCTTATACGAAAAGCATGCGGGAGAACTGCTTACCCCGCCCGGAAAAGATCATTTGGATGAATTTCCGGAGCTTACACCCCATACGTTTTCGATTAAAGAAGGAAAGACGGATATCGTTTTTTCCGGTCTCGGCTGGGTCACGGTGCAGCAAGCAGATAAAAAAATAACGGCATACGCTCCGAAAGGCGTACACGTATTTGTCCGCCGTTCATTAATATAGAGAGAAGGGGAGAGGGAGCATGAAACAATTGTACGGAGTAATCGGAAATCCGATCGGGCATTCAATGTCACCCGATATTCATAACGCGGCTTTGCAAGATAAGAACATCAACGGGCAGTATTTTGCGTTTCAGGTGGAACCTCATCATCTCAAGGACGCCGTTAACGGAATCAAGGCGCTTGGCATCTGCGGAGTGAACGTCACAGTCCCGCATAAAGTCGCGATCATGGAGCATCTGGATGAAATACATGAAAGCGCGAAAGTACTCGGGGCCGTAAATACCGTCAAAAGAGAGGGAGACAGGCTCATCGGGTATAATACTGACGGAGATGGGTTTTATAAATCCTTAGTCAAAGTATTGGACAAACCGATATCAGAGCTCTCCATCCTCATGATTGGGGCGGGAGGAGCGGCAAGAGCGATTTTTACGACGATCGTCCGCAGAGAGCCGAAACAATTTGACGTTTGTAACCGCACGCCGGAAAAAGCAGAAAGTCTGATTGCGGCTGCTCCCTCTTTTCAGCAGAAACGCGCCCTTACTTTAAAAGAAGCTGAAAATCAGCTTGAACAATATGACGTCATTATTCATACAACATCTGTCGGCATGTATCCGAAAACGGATGCCGTGCCGCTCTCATTGGAACGGGCCAAAACGGGCGCCATCGTTTGTGATATCGTATACAACCCGATTCAAACGGCGTTCTTAAAAGAAGCTGAAAAAAGAGGTTTAACAACCCTTGACGGTGTCGGCATGTTTGTGGAACAGGCCGCACTGTCTTTCAAGCTGTGGACGGAACAAGAGCCTGACAGCGGCTTAATGAGAGCAATTGTTGAAGGAAAACTAGGAGGAACACAATGTTAACAGGAAAACAAAAACGGTTTTTGCGTTCAAAAGCGCATCATTTAACGCCTATTTTTCAAGTGGGAAAAGGCGGAGTCAACGAAAACATGGTGAAACAGATTGCCGAGGCTTTAGAAGCAAGAGAGCTGATTAAAATCAGCGTGCTTCAAAACTGCGAAGACGATAAAAACGATGTCGCAGAAGCCCTTGTGAAAGGCAGCCGCTCACAATTGGTGCAGACGATCGGAAATACGATCGTACTGTATAAGGAATCAAAGGAAAATAAACAAATCGAGCTTCCGTAAGGTGGTTGACATGAAGAAAATCGGAATATTCGGGGGCACATTTGACCCTCCGCACAACGGACATCTTCTGATGGCTAATGAAGTCCTTCATCAGGCGGAGCTCGATGAGATTTGGTTTATGCCCAATAAAATCCCTCCGCATAAGCAGAATGAAGACTTTACAGACAGCCGGCACCGGGTGGAGATGCTGAAGCTTGCCATCAGCTCTAATTCCGGCTTTAAGCTTGAGCTTGCGGAAATGGACCGGAAAGGCCCTTCTTATACCTATGATACCGTCCGTTTACTGAAGGAGCGGCACCCGAACGACAAGCTTTTCTTTATTATCGGGGCGGATATGATTGAATATCTGCCGAATTGGTACAAACTGGACGAACTGCTCACGCTCATTCAATTTATCGGAGTGCGGCGCCCGGGGTATCATATTGAGACCCCGTACCCGCTGCTTTTTGCCGACGTTCCGGAATTTGACGTTTCGTCAACGATGCTGAGAGAACGTCTCAAAGCAAAAAAGCCGACGCAATACTTAATGCCGGATAAAGTGAGGCAGTATATAGAGGAGAATGATTTATATGAATCGTGAGGAAGCACTTGCCTGTGTCAAAGAGCAGCTGACCGAGCATCGCTACATCCACACAATCGGCGTGACAGATACGGCGGTTATTCTCGCAGGCCGGTTCGGAGCAGACCCGAAAAAAGCGGAAATGGCGGCTATTTTTCATGATTATGCGAAATTCCGGCCGAAAGAAGAAATGAAGCAGATCATCGTGCGGGAAAAAATGCCGGCTGAGCTCTTGGATTACAATGCCGAGCTGTGGCATGCCCCTGTGGGAGCGTATTTGGCTGAGAAAGAAGCGGGGATCACTGATCCTGAGATCTTGGATGCAATCCGCTATCACACGTCAGGGCGTCCGGGAATGACCCTTTTAGACAAAGTCATTTACGTTGCGGATTACATTGAACCCGGCCGCCATTTTCCCGGAGTGGAAGAGGTGCGCCGTCTGGCGGAAACGGATCTGAACGAAGCGCTCATACAAGCGATGAAAAATACAATGATATTTCTGATGAAAAAAAACCAGCCGGTCTTTCCGGAGACGTTTGCAACCTATAATTGGCTGGTGTCTTAAAATTGACAGGAGGAATTTGAAGAATGAATCAAGCTTCCGTATTAAAAATCGCGGCAAAAGCATGCGACGATAAACGTGCAGAAGATATTTTAGCGCTGGACATGGAAGGAATCTCACTTATAGCGGATTACTTTTTAATCTGCCACGGGAATTCTGATAAGCAGGTTCAGGCAATTGCGCGTGAAATTAAAGATCAGGCAGAAGAAAACGGCATTGATGTCAAAAAGATGGAAGGGTTTGATGAGGCCCGCTGGATTTTAGTTGATCTCGGCGACGTCATTGTCCACGTTTTCCATAAAGATGAAAGAAGCTACTACAATCTTGAAAAGCTATGGGGCGACGCGCCGCTCGCAGAGCTTGAACTCGGCTTGAACTCATGATTTACCAAGGCTTCGCCGGCGTATATGACGAGTTAATGTCACATGCGCCGTATGATGAATGGGCGGGCTGGATCGAAGCGTCTCTTCCGGAAAAGGGAAGGGTGCTTGATCTTGCCTGCGGAACCGGAGAAATATCCATCAGGCTTGCTGAAAAAGGCTGCGAAGTCACGGGGATTGATTTGAGTGAAGATATGCTGAGCTGTGCCCAGCAGAAAAAAACGGGAAAGCCGATTCTTTTTCTCCAGCAGGATATGAGAGAGCTTTCCGGTTTTGAAGAACAGTTTGATGCCGTTGTCATCTGCTGTGATTCCCTAAATTACTTAAAAACGAAAAGTGATGTCTTAAGCACCTTCAAAAGTGTTTTTCAAGTTTTGAAGGAGGGCGGCCTGCTTCTGTTTGACGTCCATTCCCCATTTAAAATGACGGAGCTTTTTCCGGACAGCACCCATGCGGATCAGGATGAGCAGATCAGCTATATCTGGCAAAGCTTTGCCGGCGATGAAGAGCTTTCTGTCATCCATGATATGTCCTTTTTCGTATGGAACGGACAATCTTATGACCGTTATGACGAGACGCATGAGCAAAAAACATTTTACATTGAAGAATATGAACAAATGCTTGCAGAGACCGGATTTGAACTGAAGAAGGTGACGGCTGATTTTACAGACCGGCCTCCTTCAACAGAGTCTGAACGTCTTTTCTTTACGGCAGGCAAACCAAAAACCATCGTTTAAACGGAACGATGGTTTTTAAAATGCAATTTTTGCGATTGGCGAGATAAAGCACTTTATGGCATACTCAGTTATACGTGAAATTGCTTCTTCACTAACGATATATCTTCATCGTATTTGTCATGTGTACGCTGAAAGACACGGTTGAACATATCCTGAACACCGCTTTCGAGAGCCTTCAGTCCTTCTCCGGTGACGCCGCCTTTTACGCATACTTTTTCCTGCAAGGCGGGAAGCGTGTAATGCCCTGTTTCCAGAAGCTTTCCGAGACCGACAAGCATTTCCGTCGACATAATCACGGCTTCTTCTTTGGTGATGTCCGTTTCTTCCACTGCCGCGTCAATAAAGCGCTGAACGAGATAACTCATAAAAGCGGGCCCGCAGCTGACAATGTCTGACGCCGCTCTTGTAATGCCGCTGCTGATTTCCACAGGTTTTGAAATATGAGTGAACAGCGTTTGAATATCCGCTTTTGCAGCCTCGCTGCAGCTTTTGCCGAACGTAACAAGCGAGACGCCGGCCAAGGCGCGGTTCGTAATGCTCGGAATGACGCGGGCCGTCTGACACGGAACCGTATGTTCAATCTGATCCGTCTGAACGGGGCTGGTAATGGAGATTAAAATGTGATCTTTCCGTAAATGCGGTGTGAGTTTTTTCAGCAAAGGATATATATCCAGCGGTTTTACACAAATGAATATTATTTCATTATCCTGTACGAGCTTTTCCTGATCCTCGGTGACATGGATGCCGCTGAAACGTTCTTTTAGTTTTAATGCTTTTTCGATTGTTCTGTTTGTGATGGTGATATGTGAGGGATCGGCAGCGTTTGATTCGATAAACGATTCAATCAGGATCGTTCCCATGTTTCCGGTGCCGATAAAGCCTATTTTCAATGAATTCCCCTCCTTTTTCCCTTAATCCTCTAAACCTTATGCGGGGAGGCAATGCAATATGACGAAAGCGATGATGACGGAGCGGCTGCGGCGGAACCTGAAAATTCTGGGCGCTTGTCTTGCGGCAGGGGCGGTTTTTATCTGTATTTGGCTGTTTCGTTCTGACAAGGAAGAGCCGGTCAAACAGCAGTCCGTGCTCGGCCAAACAGCCTCAGCATCCGTCGCGGACAAAAAAGACACCGCAGACGATAAGATTATGATTGATGTGAAAGGGGCGGTCCGAAATCCCGGCGTGTATGAAATGAAAGCGGGAGACAGGGTGACGCAAGCCATTGAAAAAGCCGGCGGCCTGAAGAAAAAGGCGGATGAATTGAATGTTAATTTAGCAGAGCAGCTGCAGGACGGCACGATTGTTTATATTCCGAGTGAAGGCGAAGAGGAGAATCGCCCGAAAACAGCGGCGGGTGAAAAGGAGAATGCAGCTGTCAATATCAATACGGCATCTCTGGACGAACTTCAGGCGATTTCCGGGGTGGGGCAGAAAAAAGCGGAAGCGATTATCGCCTACCGAGAAGAAAACGGACGGTTTCAGACTGCTGAAGATTTGATGAATGTATCAGGCTTTGGAGAGAAGTCATTTGAGCGGATAAAAACTTCCATTACGGTAAAGTGAATTGACGGTTTTGCTTAAATCTATGTAAACTTAGAAAAGCAACAAGACTTTTTGGAGGGAACACTTGTGGAACGAATCTCATGGAATCAATATTTTATGGCGCAAAGCCATTTGCTGGCGCTGAGAAGCACATGTCCGAGACTGTCAGTCGGGGCAACCGTAGTCAGAGACAAGCGGATGATTGCCGGCGGATACAACGGCTCAATCGCCGGCGGCGTCCATTGCGCTGATGAAGGATGCCTTTTAATAGATAATCATTGCCAGCGGACCATACATGCAGAAATGAATGCGATTCTGCAATGTTCTAAGTTCGGTGTTCCGACGGAGGGCGCCGAAATTTATGTGACGCATTATCCTTGTATTCAATGCTGCAAATCAATTATCCAGGCAGGCATCAAAACGGTTTATTATGCCGAAGATTACAAAACACAGCCTTATGCAAAAGAGCTGTTCAGCCAAGCCGGAGTCAAGGTGGAGCAGGTCGAACTTGATGAAATGATCATCGATCTGAAAAACCGCGAAAAATTGTCTTTTGTAGCAGGTCTGATTCAGCAATTATCTGATGCGGGGGTTAAGGCAGATGAACTGAAAAAAATTCATGAACAGGCCAATGAGCTGTTTACCAGTTACGTATAAATGAAATATAAATACCTTCTTCTGCCTCTGGCGGCGGTTTCTGCAACTGCGGGAATTGCCGCCGCTCATGTCTTCTGGGTTATGCTCCTTTTTCTTCTGTATCTTCTCTTTATTATCGTAAAAACAAAGCGCCATGCTCTGGTTATCGTCTGCCTCGTTTCTTTTTGTCTTTCTTTCTTTCTTTATACGGTTTGTGACGCTGCGAATGTAACGCGGTATCAGGCCGGCAGTTATACTGAACAGGCCGTCATCACTAATATTCCGAAGGTTGACGGAGCGAAAATGTCAGCCGTTATCCGTACACATGACAAGGAAAAATGGGCGGTTTCATACAAAATCCGTTCTCTTGAGGAAAAAAGACTCATTGAACAGCTTGAACCGGGGATGCGCTGCACGTTTACAGGCTCTCTGAAACAGCCTGCACATTCGACGATTCCCGGAGGTTTTGATTATAAGGAATATCTTTACTCTCAGCAGATTCACTGGTTATTTTCCGTGACTTCCATTGAGCAGTGTGAAAAATCCAAACAGCCGCTGTTTAAACTGCTGAACATCAGAAAAAATTTGATTTCGATCATTCGGAATCACGTGCCTGAATCTTCCGCCGGAATTGTTGAAGCGCTGACCTTAGGTGAAAGATTTTCTATAGAGGACGATATACTGAGTGCATATCAAAATTTGGGAGTCGTTCATTTAATGGCGATTTCCGGAATGCATGTCGGTCTTATTACGGCGGGATTATTTTATGCTCTGATCAGAATCGGGCTGACAAGAGAAAAAGCGGGAATTTTGCTGCTGCTGTTTTTGCCGGTGTATACACTGCTGAGCGGTGCCGCCCCATCCGTATTGCGCGCATCCCTCATGCTGGGATTTTATATCGCCGGAACTCTTGTTAAACGCGGCATTCATTCCTCTGCTGCATTGTCCCTGTCTTATCTGCTGCTTCTGCTGTTTAATCCTTACTTCCTTTGGCAGGCGGGCTTCCAGCTTTCCTTTGCGGTAAGCGCCTCTTTAATTCTGTCATCCTCCATTTTAAAGAAAGCAGGGGAAAGCAGACTTGCCGGGCTTGCGATGGCTTCATTGATTGCAGAGCTCAGCTCACTTCCGTTTCTTCTCTTTCATTTTCAGCAGATTTCACTTGTCAGTTTTCCGATGAATATGGTGATGGTGCCTTTTTATACGTTATTTGTCATTCCGGTTTCTGTCATCGGTTTCCTTCTTCTTTTACTCTCAAGGCAGATGGGAGAATGTTTGTTTGGTATGTTTGACCTTGTGATGAAACCTGTGCATGATTTCATTACATATGCGGCATCCGTTGATTTATTTACTATGATTGTGTCAAAGCCTGACTTTCTTTCCCTTCTTCTGCTTGCGGTTTCCGTTTTTACGCTTTTTGCGGCTTTGGAAAAGGGAGGTTTTTTAAAACTCAGGAAATCGGCTCTTTTTTTCTGCGCGGTTTTGGCTTATTTAATATGCCGTCCGTATTTCAGTCCATGGGGAGAAGCGGATATGCTTGATATCGGGCAGGGAGACTCACTGTTTATAAGCGCGCCGCACCGCAAAGGGACCGTAATGGTTGATACAGGGGGAGTGATTGCTTATCCCGGAGAATCATGGAAAGAAAAACGTCACCCGTATTCTATCGGCGAGAAGGTTTTGATTCCATTTTTAAACGGAAAAGGGGTGAAAAAGCTGGATGCACTGATTTTAACCCATGCGGATCAAGATCACATCGGGGAAGCCGGAGTGTTAATCAAAAATCATAGAGTCAAACGGTTAATTGTCCCCGTAGGATTCGTAAAAGAACCGAAGGATCAGAACATATTAAATATGGCGAAAGAAAACAACATTCCCGTTGCCGAAGCAAAGCGGGGCGACACCATTACAGCCGGTGATCTTCAGTTTCAGGTGCTGTCTCCGGAGTCGTCTGACGGAAGGAGTAAAAATGATTCGTCACTGGTGCTTTGGACGGCTTTTGGCGGAGTGAGCTGGCTTTTGACGGGAGATTTAGAATCGGACGGCGAAACGGAAGTGCTGAAAACGTATCCGAATCTGAAGGCTCATATATTGAAGGCGGGTCATCACGGCAGCAAAAGCTCAACGAGTGAAGCCTTTTTGAAGCAGCTTCAGCCGGAAGCAGCGCTGATTTCAGCAGGAAAAGAGAATCGATACCATCATCCGCATGAAGAAGTGCTGGATCGTTTGAAGGCGTACTCTGTCAATGTGCTTCGCACCGATATCAGCGGAACGATTCAATACAGATTTAAAAAAGGCGCCGGAACGTTTTCCGTCTTCCCTCCATATGATATAGAAGAAACCAGGGCGCAAGAAGTAAAAAAGACTGCCGATTGACAGCAGCCCGGAATGCGGCTAAGAGCCGATAAGATGGATGGCTGTTGCCATCACGAACAAAAAGGCGAAAAATCCGAAGGACACGACAAAACCGACAGCTGAGTCAACAGCATCATTTCGTTTGCTTTGAACGTTTTTTTCAAAATCATTCAATTTCATCCCTCCTGACTTCCCTAAGTATACTGGAATTGTTTTGAAAAATCTAGAAGTGATGGTAACGTTTTCTGTTCTTGTGATTATCGCCTTTTTACAAGCAGACCCGGGAGCTTGTGAATCAGGCGTTTATTATAAATGAGGAAGCTGTCCTTAAAGCTTCCTCTTTACTATTTGCCAAACTCAATTTAGGATAGAAGGGGATCAAGAAAGAGAGGAAGTCATACGATCATGGTATTTGATGTTTGGAAAGCCCTGAAAAAAGGGGATGTCCGCTCCGTTTATTGCTTATACGGAAAAGAAACGTATCTGCTCCAAGAAACTGTCAGCCGGATCAGACAAGCTGTCGTTGATGAGGAGACAAAGGATTTTAACCTGTCTGTTTTTGATCTTGAAGAGGATCCGCTTGACCAGGCCGTAACCGATGCGGAAACGTTTCCGTTTATGGGAGAGAAGCGGCTGGTCATCGTAAAAAATCCGTCTTTTTTAACAGGGGAAAAAAAGAAAGAAAAAATAGAGCATAATACAGCTGCTCTGGAGACTTATCTGAAGGAGCCTGCACCTTACACGGTCTTTGTGATTGTGGCTCCGTATGAGAAACTGGACGAACGGAAAAAGCTGACGAAAGCGCTGAAGCAAAAAGCCCTTATGATTGAAGCTAAGGAGCTGAATGCAAAGGAGACGACTGATTTTACGATTAATCTGGCGAAATCCGAAAATAAAATGATCGATACAGAAGCTGCCGAGCATTTGGTTCTGCTTGCAAACGGCCATCTGTCTTCCATATATCAGGAAATACAAAAACTCTCCGCCTACACCGGTGACAGACAGGAGATCACGCTTGAAGATGTCCGGGAGCTCGTCGCAAGAAGTTTGGAGCAGAATATTTTTGAGCTGATCAACAAAATCGTGAACCGAAAACGGACGGAAAGTCTTCAAATATTTTATGATCTTTTAAAACAAAACGAAGAACCGATCAAAATTATGGCGCTGATCGCCAACCAATTCCGTCTGATTATGCAGACAAAGTATTTTGCGGGACAAGGATACGGCCAAAAGCAAATCGCTTCCAACTTAAAGGTGCACCCCTTCCGGGTAAAACTGGCGATGGATCAGGCGAGGCTTTTTTCTGAAGAAGAGCTGCGGCGTATTATAGAAAGACTCGCAGTGATGGATTATGAAATGAAAACGGGGAAAAAGGACAAGCAGCTCTTGCTGGAGCTCTTTCTCCTTGAGCTTCTCCGGACTGAATGAAAAAAACGATCCCCGTTAAAGGGATCGTTTTTGTATTATGCAGAAAGTCCGTTCACTTGTTTCGCAAGTCTAGATTTGTATCGAGCTGCGGCATTTTTGTGTACAAGACCTGTTTTCACTGCTTTATCAATGCGTTTCGCTGCTTCAGAAAGAGCAGTTTTCGCTTTATCCGCTTCGTTGTTAGCAACAGAAGCTTCAACTTGTTTGATTGCAGTACGCATAGCAGATTTGATTGTCGCGTTATGAGCGCGGCGTTCGTTGTTTGTTTTTGTACGTTTAATCGCTGATTTAATGTTTGGCATGTGTTTCACCTCCTAAGATACAACCTGTAGCACAGTGTCTTAAGGTTAAATCTTCTTCACAATAGAACAAATTGTATTCTATCAAACAGAACTTTAGATTGCAATATAAATGTAAAGTATTTTTCGTTGATGGGTAAATTCGCATGATTCGTTTTGTAAATGGCCACACTATGTACCACGATGATTGAAGGAGGTCTTCCCTGTGAAAAACAACGAACTGGATGTCAATCAATTTCTGATACGGACGGATTTAGCGGTAGAAACGAAACAGGCGGTAAAAGACGGACAAGCCGGTCAGAAAAAAGAAATAAACGGGTTTATTGAAAAAGAACGCGACAAGGGCGGCATTAAAGTCAGAACCGTCGATATTACCAAAGAAGGCGCCGAGCTATCGGGGAAAAAGCAGGGACGCTATGTCACGATCGAGGCTCAAGGGGTTCGGGAACACGACTCTGACATGCAGGAAAAAGTAACGGAAGTGTTTGCCGAGGAATTTTCCGCCTATCTGTCGGCATTAAAGATTCCAAAGGATGCAAGCTGTTTGATCGTGGGTCTCGGCAACTGGAATGTGACGCCGGATGCGCTCGGCCCTCTCGTGACCGAAAACCTTCTTGTGACAAGGCATCTGTTCAGGCTTCAGCCGGAAAACGTGCAGGAAGGGTACAGGCCGGTCAGCGCGCTTGCTCCCGGTGTGATGGGATTAACGGGAATTGAAACGAGCGATATTATTCAAGGTGTGATCAAAGAATCAAAGCCGGATTTTGTGATCGCGGTAGACGCTCTTGCGGCCAGAGCCGTTGAAAGGGTGAACACGACCATCCAATTTTCTGATACGGGCATTCACCCGGGATCAGGCGTCGGCAATAAGAGAAAAGAATTAAGCAAGGAAACGCTCGGCATTCCCGTCATCGCAATCGGGGTACCGACTGTCGTTGACGCGGTTACGATCGCAAGCGATACGGTGGATTATATATTAAAACATTTCGGAAGAGAGATGAAAGATGACAGCCCGTCAAGATCTCTGGTGCCCGCCGGAATGAACTTCGGCAAAAAGAAGGTGCTGACAGATGAAGACCTTCCCGGAGAAAAAGAACGCCAATCCTTTCTCGGTATTGTCGGCACGCTGGACGAAAACGAAAAACGCCAGCTGATTCACGAAGTGCTTTCTCCGCTCGGCCATAATCTGATGGTCACGCCGAAGGAGATTGACACCTTTATTGATGATATGGCGAACGTACTTGCAAACGGGTTAAACACCGCCCTTCATGAAAAAGTGTCACAAGATAACAAAGGTTCTTATAATCATTAAAATGGTTCTACCTCCTCTAGCTTGTTCATAGAGTAATTACTAGACAAGCGCTGGAGGGATTCAAATCATGAGAAAAAAACGCAGAAACCGTCAAATTGTCGTTGCAGTAAACGGTGGAAATGCGCTCAAGGGCATGTTTTTGTTTATGACAAGCCTTATCGTTATTTTCGTATTATCGGGTGTGCTCACATCGCTTCGCCCTGAACTGAGGCTTTCTTCGGATTCTCTTCACGGAATTGCCGGAGAACTTCCGGGTGACGCGTTTGCACACCTCCTCGGCATGGAAAATCATTATTTCGCCTCAGAGCTTCCTGAAAAAGACTCTTTTCAGCTGTCCCGGCTTTCCTTAAAACTGGCGACAAGCATTAATATGGAAGACCCGCGGAGTTTCTTGGGACGTGAGCTGCCGGGATTTGCCCAATACGATACGGAGATCCTTCTGGCGGGGCAGGGGACGGATTATACGAATATGCCGGCTGAATCTCCGCCGCCGTCAAAGGTGATGGAAAAAGAAAAAGAAGTGAACCTGGCAGAAATCGAAAACAAAACGAAAAAAGAAGAAACGGCGCCGCCGAAACATTCAACAGGCAGCAAAAAAGTCGTTTTTATTTACCACACTCATAATACCGAATCCTATCTTCCTCTGTTAAAGGGGGAAACAAATCCGGATAACGCCCGCCATTCGAAGGCCAATGTCACACTTGTCGGAGATATGTTCGGAAAAGCGCTTGAAGCGCAAGGTGTAGGAGCGACCGTAGATAAAACCGACATTCAGGCCCGTCTGAACAAAGACGGTTTAAATTATGCGCGAAGCTACGACGAATCAAGGCCGGTCGTAAAAAGCGCGCTCGCCAAAAATAAAAACCTGCAATATACCATAGACATTCACCGGGATTCCCGCCGCAAGAAAAATACGACAGCCGACATCAAAGGAAAAAGCTATGCCAGAGTCGCCATCGTTGTCGGCAAAAAAAGCGCTAATTTTGAAGAAAACTATAAACTCGCAAGTGAACTTCATAAGCTCATGGAGAAAAAATACCCCGGCTTAAGCGTCGGTGTTTTATCAAAAGGCTCTCCGGGAGATAATGGAGTATACAACCAAGATTTAAACGACCGGTCGCTTCTGCTGGAATTCGGGGGCGTGGATAACAATCTTGAAGAACTGAGGCGCGCATCAGATGCCGTGGCCGATGTGTTCAGCGAACTGTACTGGGATGCAGAAAAGGTCAGCTCGCAATCAGGAGAGAAGAAAAAACAATAGAAATCAGGTGATTCGAATGATCCGTTTTACCGGCAAATGCCTGCTGATCGCCATTGTCATGTTTTTCGGCGTTTTGTTCGGCATGCAGCAGGCAAACAGCGGAATGCTTGATATGAAAGGATACAAAGATCCCTCCTTAAAAGGAGCATTCACGCTCGGCGGAAAAGGACAGGAAAAAGAAGCTTCCATTTTGGGGCAAACCGTTACGGCGAAAGATCTGGAAGAAAAACAAAAACAGCTGGAACAGGCGGAAACCTTCAACCTGTTTTCAAAAGCCGGAGAAACCCTTTCAAATACCGTGACGGACTCGGCGCAAGCGATGTATGAGTGGGTTTCGAAACTGAACCGTTAGCATTGATGAAGAGAAAAGCGGATGATTCCTTAAAGGAAGCTTTTCTCTTTCTTGTTTTAATTGAATGTTTACAATCCTATTGATATAATCTAAGCTAGTGTATTTTGCGTTTAATAGTAGGAGTGATAGATTGTGACAGATAAAGAAAAGCGTTTAGAGAGGCAGTCAAGAATCCGGAATTTCTCCATCATCGCCCACATAGACCACGGCAAATCGACCTTGGCGGATCGGATTTTAGAAAAAACATCGGCGATCACCCAGCGGGAAATGAAAGAACAATTGCTTGATTCAATGGACCTTGAACGCGAACGGGGAATTACCATCAAATTAAATTCCGTTCAGCTGAAATACAAAGCAAAAGACGGAGAAGAATATATATTCCATCTCATCGACACGCCCGGACACGTCGACTTTACATATGAAGTTTCGCGAAGCCTGGCTGCCTGTGAAGGCGCGATTCTCGTTGTTGATGCGGCTCAGGGAATAGAAGCGCAGACATTGGCGAACGTCTATCTGGCGCTTGATAATGATCTTGAGATTCTTCCTGTCATTAATAAAATCGATCTCCCGAGCGCAGAGCCAGAACGTGTGCGTCAAGAGGTTGAGGACGTTATCGGCCTTGACGCTTCAGACGCCGTCCTCGCTTCAGCGAAAGCGGGCATCGGCATCGAAGACATTTTAGAACAGATCGTAGAAAAAGTGCCGGCTCCCGCGGGAGATCCGGAAGCTCCGCTGAAAGCGCTCATCTTTGACTCGCTTTATGACGCGTACCGCGGAGTCGTCGCGTATATCAGAGTCGTAGAAGGAACAGTCAAACCGGGCCAGAAAATTAAAATGATGGCAACCGGAAAAGAGTTTGAAGTGACAGAAGTCGGTGTGTTCACGCCGAAAGCAACTCCGACAGATGAACTGACTGTCGGCGATGTAGGCTTTTTAACTGCTGCGATCAAAAATGTCGGTGACACACGTGTCGGTGACACGATAACAAGCGCGGCCAATCAGGCTGCCGAAGCATTGCCTGGGTATCGCAAGCTGAACCCGATGGTGTATTGCGGTTTGTATCCGATCGATACGGCCAAATACAATGATTTAAGGGAAGCTCTAGAGAAGCTTGAACTGAATGACTCATCGCTTCAATATGAAGCAGAGACATCCCAAGCGCTCGGATTCGGTTTCCGCTGCGGATTTTTAGGTATGCTTCACATGGAAATCATTCAGGAGCGGATTGAGCGTGAGTTTAAAATCGACCTGATCACAACGGCACCGAGTGTTATCTATGATGTGTATATGACAGACGGCGAAAAGGTTGTTGTCGACAACCCGTCCAACATGCCTGACCCACAAAAGATCGAAAGAATCGAGGAGCCGTATGTAAAAGCGACAATGATGGTGCCGAACGATTATGTCGGTGCGGTGATGGAGCTTTGCCAAGGAAAACGCGGCAATTTTATCGACATGCAATATTTAGACGCAAATCGGGTCAGCATTGTATATGAGATGCCTCTTGCGGAAATCGTCTATGAGTTTTTTGATCAGCTGAAATCAAGCACAAAAGGCTACGCGTCCTTTGATTACGAACTGATCGGCTACAAACCGTCTAAACTTGTCAAGATGGACATTATGCTGAACGGAGAAAAAATCGACGCCCTTTCATTTATCGTGCATCGCGATTACGCGTACGAACGCGGAAAAGTAATTGTGGAAAAACTGAAAGAGCTTATTCCGCGCCAGCACTTTGAAGTACCGATTCAAGCGGCGATCGGACAGAAAATCGTGGCCCGCTCAACCATTAAGGCCATGCGGAAAAACGTCCTTGCAAAATGTTACGGAGGAGACATCTCGCGGAAACGGAAGCTTCTTGAAAAACAAAAAGAAGGAAAACGCCGGATGAAGCAGGTCGGCTCAGTAGAAGTGCCGCAGGAAGCGTTTATGGCCGTTCTTAAAATGGATGACAGCCCGAAAAAATAACGGAAGCCGCCGCAGTCCCGCGCTGCGGCTTCTTTCTGTAAAGAAGAAGGTGTTTCAAAATGAAATCAGCTTATATTCATATTCCGTTTTGTGAGCATATCTGCCACTATTGCGATTTCAATAAATATTTTATTCAGAGCCAGCCTGTCGATGAGTACTTAAACTCACTCGAAAAGGAAATGATAAATACAATAGAACGGACGGGACGCCCTGATCTCCGCACGATTTTTATCGGGGGAGGCACGCCGACATCGCTCTCACCCGTCCAGCTGGAAAAATTGATGGATTCCATTCACCGCGTGCTGAAGCCTTCTGACGGACTCATAGAATTTGCCGCGGAAGCGAATCCGGATGATTTGTCCCCGGAAAAATTAAAAATTATGAAAAATGCCGGTGTCAACCGGCTGAGCTTCGGTGTTCAAACCTTTGAAGATGAGCTTTTACAAAAAATCGGCAGAGTGCATAAACAAAAGGACGTATTCACTTCCTTTGAACGTGCGAGGGCTCTCGGCTTCGACAACATCAGTCTCGATTTGATGTTCGGCCTGCCGGGTCAGACGCTGGCCGATCTTGACAATTCCGTCAAAACGGCTTTGTCTCTTGATGCGGAGCACTATTCCGTTTACTCGCTGATCGTAGAGCCGAAAACGGTGTTTTATAATTTAATGCAAAAAGGCCGCCTGCATCTCCCGGCGCAAGAACAAGAGGCCGAGATGTATGAAACGGTCATGAGGCAGATGAGTGAAGCGGGCATCCGTCAATACGAGATCAGTAACTTTGCAAAGCCCGGATACGAGTCGCAGCATAATCTGACGTATTGGAGCAATGAAGAGTATTTCGGTTTTGGCGCAGGCGCTCACGGATATATCAGCGGCACGCGCACCGTCAACGCCGGGCCTGTGAAACATTACATGCAGCTCATCGAAGAAAAGGGGCTGCCTTACCGTGACACGCACGAGGTGACACGTGAGGAGCAGATTGAAGAAGAAATGTTCCTCGGTCTCAGAAAAATGTCCGGCGTACAAAAGCAAGCTTTTGTCGATAAATTCGGACGCTCGGTCGACGAACTGTTTCCCGATGTTCTCAAAGATTTAACCGAAAAAGGCCTGATTTGTGACACGGAAGAATCGGTTGCATTAACGCATGAGGGCAAATTATTAGGAAATGAGGTTTTTGGCGCTTTTTTGGGTGAGTTATAATTGACATTTTTCTTTTGGTTTGTTACTTTTGATATAGAATTAGCACTCGCTGACCTTGAGTGCTAACAGGGGTGATGATGATGTTAACAAATCGTCAGCTGTTGATCCTGCAAGTGATTATTAATGATTTTATACAATCAGCGCAGCCTGTAGGATCAAGAACTCTTTCAAAAAAAGACGAGATTACATTCAGCTCTGCAACGATCAGAAACGAGATGGCTGACTTGGAGGAATTGGGCTTTATTGAAAAAACCCATTCATCCTCAGGACGGATTCCGTCGGAAAAAGGGTACAGGTATTATGTCGATCATTTGCTGTCACCCGTCAAGCTGACAAAAACCGATCTGGATTTAATTCACTCGATATTTAAAGAAAAAATCTTCGAGCTGGAAAAAACAGTCCAAAAATCAGCGCAAATCCTGTCCGACCTGACAAACTACACATCGATTGTCCTCGGGCCGACGCTGAGCGAGAACTATCTTAAACAGATTCAAATCGTACCGATCCAGCCGGATAAGGCGGTCGCCATCCTCGTCACGAACACGGGGCATGTCGAAAACCGCACCATCAATTTCCCGGCTAAAGTGGATTTGGCCGATATTGAAAAACTGGTGAATATACTAAACGATCGATTAGCGGGCGTGCCGATGGACGAACTGAATGAGCGCATTTTCAAAGAGGTTGTCACATATTTAAGGCAGCATATCGCCAACTATGACAGCATACTTGAATCGCTCCGCTCCACATTCCATCCGGCGGCCCACGTTGAGAAATTGTTTTTCGGCGGAAAGATCAACATGCTGAATCAGCCGGAGTTCCATGATATTGAAAGGGTCCGCTCGCTCTTATCTTTAATTGAAAAAGAGCAGGATGTTCTGAAGCTGTTTCAGTCATCAAAAGCCGGGATTTCAATCAAAATCGGGAAAGAAAACGACTACGAAGAAATGGAAAACTGCAGCTTAATCACGGCCACCTATACAGTTGATACGAAACAGATCGGATCAATCGCGATTATCGGGCCGACGCGCATGAATTATTCAAGAGTCGTCAGCCTGCTGCAGCACGTGACTTCGGACTTGTCAAAAGCATTCACAAGTTTGTATGATGAATAAGGGAATTTTGGCAATCATTTTCAGTCATCTTTTTACAGCATTTGAGGGAGGTGAACACAATGTCAGAAGAAAAACAAACCGCAGAACAGGTTGAAGCAGCAGAACAAGAAGAAGTGACAGAACAGGCAGAACAAGCCGCTTCACAAGAGCAGCATGAAGAAACGGCAGGTCAGGAAGAAGCCCTTCAGCACCAAATTGATGAATTGCAGGGTTTGCTTGATGAAAAAGAAAACAAGCTTTTGCGTGTTCAAGCAGACTTTGAAAACTATAAACGACGCAGCCGCCTTGAGATGGAAGCTGCTCAGAAATACCGTTCTCAAAACGTCGTAACGGAAATCCTTCCGGCTCTCGACAACTTTGAACGGGCGTTACAGGTAGAAGCTGAAAGCGAGCAGACAAAAAGCTTGCTGCAAGGTATGGAAATGGTCCGCCGCCAGCTGATGGACGCACTTGAAAAAGAAGGCGTTCAAGCCATCGAAGCTGTCGGTCAGGAATTTGATCCGAACCTTCACCAAGCCGTCATGCAGGTGGAAGATGAAAACTTCGGCAGCAATATCGTTATCGAAGAACTGCAAAAAGGCTACAAACTGAAGGATCGCGTCATTCGTCCTTCAATGGTAAAAGTGAATCAATAACTACATAGCAGGAGGTAATTCAAAGTGAGTAAAGTAATCGGAATTGACTTGGGTACGACAAACTCATGTGTGGCAGTGCTTGAAGGCGGAGAGCCTACAGTCATCGCCAACGCTGAAGGAAACCGTACGACTCCGTCAGTCGTTGCATTTAAAAACGGCGAGCGCCAAGTAGGGGAAGTGGCAAAACGCCAATCCATCACAAACCCTAACACAATCATGTCTGTTAAACGCCATATGGGTACTGACTATAAAGTGGAAATCGAAGGAAAAGACTACACGCCTCAAGAAGTGTCAGCTATTATCCTTCAGCATCTGAAAGCATATGCTGAAAGCTACCTCGGCGAAACAGTTTCAAAAGCCGTTATCACGGTTCCTGCATACTTCAACGATGCAGAGCGCCAAGCGACAAAAGATGCCGGTAAAATCGCCGGTCTTGAAGTAGAGCGTATTATCAACGAGCCGACTGCAGCAGCGCTTGCATACGGACTTGATAAAACGGATGAAGACCAAACAATTCTTGTTTACGACCTTGGCGGCGGTACGTTTGACGTATCTGTTCTTGAACTTGGCGACGGCGTGTTTGAAGTCCGTTCAACTGCCGGTGACAACCGTCTTGGCGGAGACGACTTTGACCAAGTCATCATCGATCATCTCGTAGCAGAATTCAAAAAAGAAAACGGCATTGATCTTTCAAAAGACAAAATGGCGCTTCAGCGTTTGAAAGATGCGGCTGAGAAAGCGAAAAAAGATCTTTCCGGCGTTTCATCCACACAAATTTCTTTACCATTTATCACAGCGGGAGAAGCAGGTCCTCTTCACCTTGAGCTGACACTGACCCGCGCTAAATTCGAAGAGCTTTCCGCTCACCTTGTTGAGCGCACAATGGCTCCTGTCCGTCAGGCTCTTCAAGATGCGGATCTTTCTGCGAGCGAAATCGACAAAGTTATCCTTGTCGGCGGATCAACACGTATTCCAGCCGTACAGGAAGCAATCAAAAAAGAAACGGGTAAAGAAGCGCATAAAGGCGTAAACCCTGATGAAGTTGTAGCGCTGGGTGCAGCGATTCAAGGCGGCGTCATCACGGGAGACGTAAAAGACGTTGTTCTTCTTGACGTTACACCGCTTTCTCTCGGTATTGAAACAATGGGCGGCGTGTTCACAAAACTGATCGACCGCAACACGACAATTCCGACGAGCAAGTCTCAAGTATTCTCAACTGCAGCTGACAACCAAACGGCTGTTGACATTCACGTGCTTCAAGGTGAGCGCCCGATGTCTGCCGACAACAAAACGCTCGGCCGCTTCCAGCTTACTGATATCCCGCCTGCACCGCGCGGCGTACCGCAAATCGAAGTTTCTTTCGATATTGACAAAAACGGTATCGTAAACGTAAGAGCGAAAGACTTAGGCACAGGAAAAGAACAAAACATTACAATCAAATCTTCTTCAGGTCTTTCTGATGATGAGATCGAACGCATGGTAAAAGAAGCGGAAGAAAACGCTGACGCTGATGCGAAGAGAAAAGAAGAAATCGAAGTCCGCAACGAAGCTGACCAGCTTGTGTTCCAAACGGAAAAAACATTAAAAGATCTGGAAGGCAAAGTGGACGAAGAGCAAGTGAAAAAAGCAAACGACGCGAAAGACGCGCTGAAAGCCGCTATCGAGAAAAACGAAATTGAAGACATCAAAGCGAAAAAAGATGAGCTTCAAACAATCGTTCAAGAGCTTTCTATGAAGCTTTACGAAGAAGCGGCGAAAGCGCAGCAGGCTGAAGGCGGGGCAAACGCTGAAGGCAAAAAAGCGGATGACAACGTTGTCGATGCGGAATACGAAGAAGTAAAAGACGACGAAACGAAAAAATAAGTTCTTTCCCGCATGGCTATAGGCGGAAGAACACACAGCATATTCTGATTCAACAGACAGAAAGTCAAAGTCAGGCATCTCTTGGCTTTGACTTTTTTTCTTGCCCGGGATAAAAGGAATTGAAAAAACATAATTCAAAATGATACAATCTAATTTATGTGAGAAATTCGGGAGAGTGAAGCGAGATGAGTAAGCGTGATTACTATGAAGTGCTTGGGGTAAGTAAGAGCGCTTCAAAGGATGAAATCAAAAAAGCCTATCGGAAGCTTTCAAAAAAATATCATCCTGATATCAATAAAGAATCCGGAGCAGATGAAAAATTCAAAGAGGTAAAAGAAGCGTACGAAGCGCTCTCAGACGACCAAAAACGCGCTCAATATGACCAATTCGGCCATACAGACCCTAACCAGGGATTCGGCGGCGGTTTCGGAGGCGGCGGAGACTTCGGCGGCTTCGGTTTCGATGACATCTTCTCAAGCATCTTCGGAGGCGGCACGAGACGCCGTGACCCGAATGCGCCGCGGCAAGGCGCGGATCTGCAGTATACAATGACCCTGTCATTTGAAGATGCGGCTTTCGGGAAAGAAACGATCATTGAAATTCCGCGCGAAGAGAATTGCGAAACATGTAAAGGGTCTGGCGCGAAGCCGGGAACAAAGCCGGATACGTGCTCGCACTGCGGAGGTTCAGGCCAGCTGAACGTCGAACAGAACACGCCGTTTGGCAAAGTGGTTAACCGAAGAGTCTGCCACCACTGTGAAGGAACAGGAAAAATCATCAAAAACAAGTGTTCTGACTGCGGCGGCACGGGCAAAGTGAAAAAACGGAAAAAAATCAATGTCACGATTCCTGCCGGTGTGGATGACGGACAGCAGCTGCGCGTTCCGGGCCAAGGTGAACCGGGCGTAAACGGAGGGCCGGCGGGAGATCTGTTTGTCGTATTCCATGTGCGCGCCCACGAGTTCTTTGAGCGCGACGGAGACGATATTTATTGCGAAATGCCGTTAACGTTTGCCCAAGCGGCACTCGGAGACGAAGTGGAAGTGCCGACGCTTCACGGAAAAGTGAAATTGAAAATACCTGCCGGCACACAAACAGGCACGAAATTCAGATTAAGAGGCAAAGGCGTTCAGAACGTCCGGGGCTACGGACAAGGCGACCAGCACATTGTCGTCCGCGTCGTCACACCGACGAATCTGACAGACAAACAAAAAGACATCATCCGCGAGTTCGCTGAAGTCAGCGGAAACCTGCCGGATGAACAAGAAATGAGTTTCTTTGACAAAGTAAAACGCGCATTTAAAGGCGAGTAATGATTGGATAGGAGTTGGTAGTTTTGAAATGGTCCGAAATCAGCATTCACACAACACATGAAGCGGTCGAACCCATCTCAAATATTTTGCATGAAGCTGGTGCGAGCGGGGTTGTCATCGAAGATCCGCTTGATTTAATGAAAGAGCGTGAGAATGTTTACGGGGAAATCTACCAGCTCGACCCCAATGATTACCCCGATGAGGGTGTCATTGTCAAAGCGTATCTGCCGATCAACAGTTTCCTCGGCGAAACGGTGGACGGCATTAAAGAGACGATTAATAACCTGCTTTTGTACGACATTGATTTGGGCAGAAACACAATCACCATTTCTGAAGTTAATGAAGAAGAATGGGCGACAGCTTGGAAAAAGTATTATCATCCTGTGAAAATTTCTGAAAAGTTCACGATCGTTCCCACATGGGAAACGTACACACCTGTTCATACAGATGAACTGATTATCGAAATGGATCCGGGTATGGCATTCGGTACGGGAACGCATCCGACAACAGTTCTGTGCATTCAGGCGCTTGAGCGTATCGTTCAAAAAGGCGATCGTATCATTGATGTCGGCACCGGTTCAGGAATTTTAAGCATCGCGGCCGCCATGCTTGAGGCCGAATCGGTTCATGCGTATGACCTTGATCCGGTCGCTGTTGAAAGCGCGCGTCTGAATGTGAAATTGAACAAAGTGAGTGATACGGCCGAAGTGAAGCAGAACAATTTGTTAGACGGCATCACGGGCGAACATGAAGTCATTGTCGCAAATATTTTGGCGGAAGTGATTCTCCGCTTTACATCACAGGCGTACGACCTGCTCAAAGACGGAGGCCATTTTATTACTTCAGGCATTATCGGCCAGAAAAAACAGGAAGTAAAAGAAGCGTTGGAAAAAGCGGGCTTTACCATCACAGAAATTCTGTCTATGGAAGATTGGGTCAGCATCATCGCGAAAAAATAACAGTTAGTAGGTGTCACAGCGTATGCAACGATATTTTATCGAGCTCACGAAGCAGGAGATGGACGAAACTCCCGATTTTCAAATCACGGGGGAAGACGTCCACCATATAGCGAACGTCATGAGAATGAGTGCGGGCGGCCGGATTATCTGCTGTTCGAAAGACGGCCATGAAGCGTTATGCCTGCTTAAAGAGGTTTCTAAAGATCATATATCATGCAGCATTGCTGAATGGACGGGTGAAAACCGTGAACTGCCTCTGAAGATCAGGATCGCCAGCGGCCTCCCGAAAGGCGATAAGCTTGAGTGGATTATCCAAAAAGGGACCGAGCTGGGGGCAAGTATGTTCATCCCTTTTCAAGGCGCCAGATCCGTCGTTAAGCTAGACGACAAAAAGGCAAAGAAAAAGCGGGAGAGATGGGCGAAAATCGCGAAGGAAGCGGCGGAGCAATCGTACCGCAATGAAATTCCCGAAGTGAAAACCGTTCATACGTTCCGGCAGCTGCTTGAAATGGCGGAGAATGTCGATAAATGTGTCGTTGCATACGAGGAGTCATCAAAGCAGGGAGAAACGGGCGCTTTCGCTGCGGAGCTCAAAAGCCTTCCGCAAGGTTCGTCTCTTTTAATCGTATTCGGCCCTGAAGGCGGTCTGACTGAGTCTGAAGTTCATCAGCTTTCAGAAAAAGGCGCCGTCTTATGCGGCCTCGGACCGAGAATTTTACGGACTGAAACTGCGCCTCTTTACGCGTTAAGCGCAGTTTCCTATCATACAGAGTTATTAAGAGGTGATCAGTAATGGCAACTGTTGCTTTTCATACCCTTGGCTGCAAGGTCAACCATTATGAAACAGAAGCAATCTGGCAGCTGTTTAAAGATGCGGGTTATGAACGAAAAGAATTCGAACAGACAGCAGATGTATATGTCATTAATACATGTACGGTAACAAACACGGGAGATAAAAAAAGCCGTCAAGTCATCAGACGGGCGATCCGCCAAAATCCTGACGGCGTCATCTGCGTAACAGGGTGCTATGCGCAAACCTCTCCGGCGGAAATTATGGCCATCCCGGGTGTTGACATCGTCGTCGGCACGCAGGATCGTGAAAAAATGCTCGGTTACATTGAGCAGTACAGGGAAGAGCGTCAGCCGATCAACGGCGTCGGCAATATTATGAAAGCACGCGTGTTTGAAGAGCTGGATGTTCCCGCTTTTACTGACCGCACAAGAGCGTCGTTAAAAATCCAAGAGGGCTGCAACAACTTCTGTACGTTCTGCATTATCCCTTGGGCGCGGGGCCTGCTTCGTTCCCGCGATCCGGAAGAAGTCATTAAACAGGCGCAGCAGCTGGTGGATGCCGGCTATAAAGAAATCGTCCTGACGGGGATTCATACGGGCGGCTACGGCGAAGATATGAAAGATTATAATTTCGCCAAGCTTCTCCGCGAGCTTGATACACGTGTAGAAGGATTGAAGCGGATCAGAATTTCATCTATTGAAGCAAGCCAAATCACTGATGAAGTGATTGAAGTGCTGGATGCGTCTGATAAAATCGTCCGTCACCTTCATATCCCGATTCAGTCAGGATCAAACACCGTTCTGAAACGGATGAGACGCAAATATACAATGGAATTTTTCGCGGACCGTTTAAATAAGCTGAAAGAAGCGCTGCCGGGTCTTGCCGTCACATCTGATGTCATCGTCGGTTTCCCGGGAGAAACGGAAGAAGAATTTATGGAAACATACCGGTTCATTAAAGAACATAAGTTTTCAGAGCTTCACGTATTCCCTTACAGCAAACGCACCGGAACACCTGCGGCCAGAATGGAAGACCAGGTTGACGAGAACGTGAAAAACGAACGGGTGCATAAGCTGATCGCGCTGTCTGACCAGCTTGCAAAAGAATACGCCTCCGATTATGAAGGAGAGGTTCTGGAAATCATTCCGGAAGAGGCGTTTAAAGAGTCTGATGAGGAGGGCATGTTCGTCGGCTATACGGACAATTACATGAAAGTCGTCTTCAAAGGCACGGAAGATGTAATCGGCAAACTTGTCAAAGTCAAAATTCAAAAAGCGGGCTATCCGTATAACGAAGGACAATTTGTCCGTGTCGTTGAGGATGAAATGACCCGAAACATGCGCATGTCTTCATAACAGATAAAAAAACCGGTGCCTTCCCGCATCGGTTTTTTTACGGTTTCGGAGGAATCAGCCTGTCAATCAGCCGGTAAAACAAATGTGTGAACGGCAGAAACAATAAGGCGGTGACTACGTTAAATAACAGGCTGAAATGCGCAATCATCTGCGCGGGATCATCAGACAGGCGCTCCGTAAAACCTGCTGATGCGGACAGGAAGGGAAATACGAGCAGCACGCCGAGAATATTGAACACAACGTGAGCACCGGCCGTCTGTCTGGCGGCATAACCGCCTGAAACAGCAGCCATGACGGCCGTGACGCATGTCCCGATATTAGATCCCAGAACGACGCTGACCGCTTGTTCAATGCCGATCACCCCTTCGTTCATAAAACTCATCAAAATGCCGATGCAGACGGAGCTTGAATGAATGATTGCCGTCAATATCATGCCGATAAAAAGAGCGGACCAGCTCGAATCATTCACATGTCGCAAAACCTCCGCCCCCGCCTTCATTTCTGTCAGCGGAACGGCAAGCCGGCTGAAGCATGTGATGCAAAAAAAGATGATGCCGAGACCGAGGAAGCTTATGCCGATCTGCCTGAACGGATATTTACGGAGGAGGATAAACACAAGGCCTCCGATAAAAAGCACCCAAATGAGCACATCCATCTTTATGGCTAAAAACTCCGTCGTAAACGTGGAGCCGACATTCGTGCCGAGAATCATCGGAATGGTCCGTTTAAAAGATAAAGCGCCTGCGCTGACAAAGCCGATGACAATGACCATGAAGGCTGAGCTGCTCTGAAGAAAACCGGTGAATACGATGCTTATGAGAAAAGCTTTCAAAGGGTGGTCGGTAAATAAGAGCAGGCTCTTCTCAATTTTTGAATACGTTAATGCGATCAGCCCCTGCCTGAGCAGGCTCATTCCGAGTAAAAAAATCAGGATAAGTGCGGTAAAGAGAATCAGTATCATCAAATGAAACACCCCTTTCCATCATTATATAGACAAGCAGCCTTATTCATGACGGAAAAGTGAGCTCGCTTAGTTGACCTGACTGATGGCTTATATTATAATGTCAAAGTACATGTTTATATATGTATCTTTTTAAAGGTAGTCGATTGGTGTATTCGGAGGGAGGGAAAGAGAATGTCAAAAACGGTCGTTAGAAAAAACGAATCGCTTGAAGATGCTCTTCGTCGCTTCAAACGCAGTGTATCAAAGACAGGTACTTTGCAAGAAGCAAGAAAGCGCGAATTTTATGAAAAACCTAGCGTAAAGCGCAAGAAAAAGTCAGAAGCTGCTAGAAAACGCAAATTCTAAAAGAGGGTGGATTTATGAGTCTTCTTGAGCGACTTAACCAAGATATGAAGCTGTATATGAAAAGCCGTGAGAAAGACAAACTGACTGTCGTTCGAATGGTGAAAGCTTCACTTCAAAACGAAGCAATTAAGCTTAAGAAAGACAGTTTGACCGAGGATGAGGAACTTACTGTCCTATCTCGTGAACTTAAGCAACGTAAAGACTCCCTCCATGAATTTTCAAACGCTAATCGTTTAGATTTAGTAGATAAAGTTCAAAAAGAGCTGGACATTTTAGAAGTTTATTTACCGAAGCAGCTTTCTGAAGAAGAGCTGCAGACAATCGTAAATGAAACCATCGCTGAAGTCGGTGCGAGCTCCAAAGCGGACATGGGCAAAGTGATGAGTGCTATTATGCCTAAAGTAAAAGGTAAAGCTGACGGCAGCGTAATTAACAGACTTGTCAGCAGTCAATTATCTTAATTGACAAGAAAAAAGACATCTTTCCTTGAGAGATGTCTTTTTTTATACATAAAAAAATGAAACTAAAGTACATTTGTTACGTATATAAAGAAGAACGAAACGGGAAGGAGGGTATATTTGCCTTGTTCCGAAAAAAAACCGGAATTGCTGTTGCTCTATTGGGCTTATTTGTATTATCTTTATTAGGGGTTCAATTGAACGCGAAAGCTGATCACCCATCGGTTTATGTCATCCCGGTTGAGAAAAATGTCGAACAGGGGCTCGCCTCGTTTTTATCGCGTTCTTTCAAAGAAGCGAAGGAGTCCGGCGCGTCACACATTATTCTTGACATCAATACACCGGGAGGCGCCGTTCAATCAGCCTTGGATATTGCTGATATCATCGGCCGCGCGGATGTGCCTGTTACCGCTTACGTTAATAAACGGGCGCTTTCTGCCGGAGCGTATATAGCGCTTCAGGCAGATGAAATCTATATGGCGCCGGGCGGAAAAATGGGTGCCGCAGCCATCATCGACGGAAAGGGAAACGCGGCAGACAAAAAGGCCCAATCACTGTGGCATGCAGAAATGGAGGACGCAGCGGTTAAAAACAACCGAAATCCGAAATACGCCCTGGCCATGGCAGATCCCGCCATTAATGCAAAGGAAGCGGGCGCCCCAAAGGGAAAACTGCTGACACTGACAGCTGAAAAAGCCAAGGAAGTCGGATATTCGGAGGGCACGGTTTCAGACCTTGATGCTTTATATACAAAGCTCGGTTTTGACAAAGCGGATGTTCACCATGCAAAAGAAGGTTTCGTCGGCAAACTGGGCAGATGGCTGACAAATCCGTTTGTTGTCCCCGTCTTATTAACGCTTGCTTTGCTTGGTTTGACCATTGAATTGTTCTCGCCGGGCCTCGGGATACCGGGTGCCGTCGGACTGACGGCCATGCTGCTGTTTTTCACCGGGCATATCGCTGCCGGATTCGCCGGCTATGACAGCGTATTCTTATTTTGCGCGGGCTTGGTTTTTATCCTTTTAGAGATATTTCTGCCCGGAGGCATAATCGGTCTTATCGGTATTGCAGGCGTCATCGCGAGCCTCTTTCTCGCTGCGGGCAGCTTTACCGTAATGGCGGTTTCTCTCTTGATCGCCATTGCTGTGTCTATTACAGCCTTTATCATATTAACAAGGGTGTTGGGGAAACGAATGAAATTCTTTAAAAAATTAATATTAACTGATTCAACAAGCACGGAGAGCGGTTATGTTTCAAATCAGAACCGGACGGAGCTGTTGGGAAAAGTCGGCGTTACCGCTACAGCCCTCAGACCGTCAGGCACCGTCATTATTGATGATGAACGTCTGGATGTCGTCTCAGAAGGATCATTCACTGAAAAAGACAGACAGGTGAAAGTAGTGAAAGCGGAAGGCTCACGCATTGTCGTGAGAGAAATATAGATGATAACCTTGAGGAGGAATTAGATGGAACTGTCAAGTTTGGCGATTTTAGCATTAGTTGCTGCTGCCATTATTGTGTTAGCCATATTCTTCACCTTTGTACCGGTGATGCTATGGATTTCGGCGCTTGCGGCAGGAGTCAGAATCAGCATTTTCACTTTGGTCGGGATGAGGCTGCGGCGCGTCATACCAAGCCGCGTTGTCAATCCGTTAATTAAAGCGCACAAAGCCGGCCTGTCCGCAACAACAAATCAGCTCGAAAGCCATTATCTGGCCGGAGGTAATGTCGACAGGGTGGTCAATGCCCTGATTGCGGCACAGCGCGCCAATATTGAGCTGTCATTTGAACGCTGCGCAGCCATTGACCTGGCCGGGCGTGACGTATTGGAAGCCGTACAGATGAGCGTTAATCCGAAGGTCATTGAAACACCGTTTATCGCGGGTGTCGCCATGGACGGAATTGAAGTAAAAGCAAAAGCCAGAATCACGGTAAGAGCCAATATTGAGCGCCTTGTCGGAGGAGCGGGAGAAGAGACGGTTGTCGCCCGTGTCGGAGAAGGGATTGTCTCGACAATCGGTTCTTCTCACAATCATAAAAAAGTGCTTGAAAACCCTGATATGATTTCGCAGACCGTACTTGGCAAAGGGCTGGATTCAGGCACCGCATTTGAAATTCTTTCGATTGACATCGCCGACGTTGATATCGGCAAAAACATCGGAGCGATTCTTCAGACGGATCAGGCAGAAGCAGACAAAAACATTGCGCAGGCCAAAGCCGAAGAGCGCCGCGCCATGGCGGTCGCCCAAGAGCAGGAAATGCGCGCTCGCGTAGAAGAAATGCGTGCAAAAGTCGTGGAAGCAGAAGCCGAAGTGCCGCTTGCGATGGCAGAAGCGTTGCGTGAAGGAAACATCGGCGTCATGGACTATATGAACATAAAAAATATCGACGCGGATACGGACATGAGGGATTCTATCGGCAAGCTGACGAATGACCAGCAAGATGAAGACCAACAATAACCTCTCTATTAAGGAGGGAGCCGCTATATGCACGAGATTCTGACAAATCCGCTCGTCATTGCCGCCGTCATCGGCATTATATCGGCAATATTCGGCAAGAAAAACAAAGATGAAAAACGTCCGCCGGGTACACGTCCCGGAAATCAGGCAAAAAAGCAGGATCAAAAACAGCCGCAGAAAGAGCATAAGCCGGAAGCGGAAGAATGGCCTGCCGTTTCAGAAGAGAACCCTTTTGAGCAAAAAAGAAGGGAAGCTGAAAAGCGCCTAGCGGAGACGGAGCAGATGTTTAACGGGCTCGAACATAAGCTGACATCCGCACGCGCACGAAACGCGTCTCTGAAGAAATCAGCCCTCAAAATAAATAAAGAAACTGCGGTCCAAGGCATTATATTCAGTGAGGTTTTGGGTCCGCCCCGTGCAAAAAAACCGCACCGGACCATGCGGAACATCGGTAAAAAATAAAGTGTTAGAACCCCTTTTCAAATCATACATATGAGATGAAAGGGGGTTCTTTTTTTATGGGGCAAAGAAAGAATCGTGTAAAGGCATGGCTGACAAGAGCATTGGAAATTCCCCCGGACGTTATGATGGATCTGCCTCGTATTACGATGGTCGGCAGACTTCATATCTACATAGAGAATCACAGAGGCCTCCTGCTGTTCAGTGAAGAAGAAGTCAGGCTGATGCTCAAGCAGGGGCAGTGTATCATATCAGGAAAAAACTTGGTCATTAAGGCAATCCTTCCTGAGGAAATCCTTTTGGAAGGCACGATAGATCACGTACGATATGTCGATTCATAAAGCCGGGGGGAAATAATGTGAAAAACAAATGGCTGTCATTTTTTTCGGGTAAAGTCCAAATGGAAGTCAAAGGAAAAGGGATTGAACGGCTGCTGAATGAATGCACGAGAAACGGAATCGCCATCTTTGCGGTGAAAAAAAAGCAAGACTGTGTTCTGCTGATGATTCAGCTTCAAGATGTACATGCTTTCAGAAGAGTCATCAGAAAACATGAATGCAAAGCAAGCTTTACAAAAAGAAAGGGTCTTCCCTTTCTGCTTCTCAAATCAAAATTAAATCTGGGCTTCACTGCGGGATTTGTGATATTTTTTGTTATATTGTTTCTTTTGTCCAACATGATTTGGGAAATTGATATTAAAGGGGCCAAGCCCGAAACCGAGCATCAGATGGTAAAGCACCTTGAAGAAATCGGTGTGAAAAAAGGCCGTTTGCAATTTTTAATGATGACGCCGGAAAAAATTCAAAAATCATTAACAAACGGCATCGATAATATTACGTGGGTCGGTGTGGAATTGAACGGGACAGCCCTTCATATGAAAGTGGTCGAAAAAAACGAACCGACAAAAGAAAAGTACGTGAGCCCCCGCCATATCGTTGCCAAAAAGAAGGCGGTCATCAAAAGGATGTTCGTGCAAAAGGGGCAGCCGATGGCTTTTGTGAACGATCATGTTGACAAAGGACAGCTCCTCGTCTCAGGACTGATCGGAAATGAAGACCGGAAAGTCGCCTCAAAAGCGGAAATTTACGGAGAAACATGGTACAAGTCAGAAGTAACCGTGCCCCTTGAAACATCATTTACGCTATATACGGGTAAAGTAAGGACGAAGCACAAGCTGTCTTTCGGATCATGGGGCGTGCCTTTTTGGGGCTTTGAATTTAATGAGAAGCCGCTGAAACATCCGAAAACAGAGGAAGAAAAGCATCCGTTTCAATTTCTGGGGATGAAGCTTCCGGTTTCTTACGTTCAAGAACAGACAAGAGAAAGTGAAACATCCGTGCGGACTTATACGAAAGGAGAAGCGGTTCAGGCCGGTATCAAAATGGGAAGACAAGATGTAGAAAAGCGATTAAACGGCAGCGGAGAGGTGGAAAGTGAAAAAGTTTTGCACCAATCCGTTGAGAATGGTAAAGTAAAGTTGATTATTCTCTACCAAGTTATAGAAGATATCGTTCAAACCACACCTATTGTTCAGGGAGACTAAAGAATGGCAGAACATTTACTTGCGATTAATCACAAACTGAAAAGCCCGGACGAAGCACTTTCTTTGTTCGGCAGCCAAGATGCCTTTTTACATTTAATGGAGAAGGATCTGGGCATTAGCCTCATCACACGCGGTGAAACCATTTACGTTTCCGGGAATGATGAAACATTTGAGATCGCTGACAGATTATTGGGCTCGCTCCTTACTTTAATTCGCAAGGGGATCGAGATTTCGGAACGTGATGTGCTGTATGCCGTGAAAATGGCAAAAAAAGATGAACTGGACTATTTTGAAAGCATGTATGAAGAGGAAATAACGAAAACGGCAAAAGGCAAACCGATCCGTGTCAAAACCATCGGCCAAAGAGAATATGTGGCGGCGATGAAGAAAAACGACATGGTGTTCGGCATCGGGCCGGCGGGAACCGGCAAAACTTATTTGGCGGTCGTAAAAGCGGTGCATGCTTTAAAAAACGGCCACATTAAAAAAATCATTTTAACAAGACCCGCTGTGGAAGCCGGCGAGAGCCTTGGTTTTCTGCCCGGAGATTTAAAGGAAAAAGTAGATCCTTATCTGCGCCCGCTGTATGACGCGCTCCATGATGTGCTCGGAAGCGACCATACGGAGCGTCTTATGGAGAGAGGGGTTATCGAAATCGCCCCGCTTGCCTATATGAGAGGGCGGACGCTTGACGACGCGTATGTGATTCTTGATGAAGCCCAGAATACCACTCCCGCTCAAATGAAAATGTTTTTGACGAGATTGGGTTTTGGCTCTAAAATGATCATTACGGGCGACGTAAGCCAAATTGACCTGCCGAAAGGCGTCACATCGGGACTTGCAGTAGCGAAGGACATGCTGAAGGACGTAAATGGCATCTCCGTGATTGAACTTGACCAGACAGATGTGGTCAGGCATCCGCTTGTTGCAAAAATTATTGAAGCTTATGATAAGCAAAAGTAATGCAAAAATGACCCGATCCCCCGTTATCGGGTCATTTTTATATGATGTGTTCCTGATGTTTCAGGGAGGAGGTTCTTGTTTTGAAAAAGAAGGGAAAGGGCAAAAGCGCCCGGGAACGGTTCCGCAGTTTCAGACATGCCCGCTCAGCCCATGTGCTGCTGTACCTGCTGCTTTCAGCGATCATGTTTGGTTTGCTCTTTATTCATGTAAAACCTGAATCACTTAATTTGGATTTGTTTGCAGTCAGTGATAAGACGATTTACGCGCCCGCCACAGTGGAAGATCAGCAGGCGACGGAATCGAAAAAACAGGCGGCCGAAGATGCGGTGGAAGATCAATACACTCTGAAAAAAGGCTATACCGACAACCGGCTTGACCTGATCACTTCCATTTTTGACAGCATCGGCGAAGTGAAAAAAGATGCGGAAAAAGACAAAAAGTCACCTTCGGAAAAATCACTGGTAAAATCGGTGAAAAACAAGCTGACACAGGATGTCAATGAATCCGTCTCGGAAGATGCCATTAAATCGCTTCTCCATGCAAACAATGAAGATTTCTCATTTGTGAGGGATTCCGTCATTACCGCGGTGAATACGGTGATGAGCAGTGAAATTCCTTCTGAAAAGCTTGCCGAAGCGAAGGATAAGGTCGCAAAAGAGCTGAAAAGCGCTTCTGTGCCGTCAAAATATTTAGCGGCTGCGACTGAAATCGGAAAATACGCGGTCATCCCGAATTACGTTTTTGATCCGAAAGCGACCGATGAAAAACGCCAGGAAGCGTCAGACAGCGTCCAGCCGGTACAGATCAAACAGGGACAGGTTCTCGTGGAAGAGAATGATCTGATCGACCGGGAAGTATACAGGAAGCTTGAACTGACGGGTCTTTTGAATAATTCCAACCTGTTAAAACCGATCAGCGGTCTCCTTCTGATGATCGGCCTGTTTATTGCCACGCTTGTCTACTATTTTGAGAAACAGCAGCAGGAGCTTAAGCTGAAAAATAAATCTCTTTTGCTGTTTTCTATCATTACAACGCTTATTCTCGTCATTATGGAAGTCGTCAGTCTCTTTCAGAAGATTGAATACACCAATATCGGCTATCTTGTGCCGATCGCCGCCGGCGCGATTTTAATCAGGCTGCTGCTCAATGAAAGGCTCGCCATTTTAGGAAGCATCATTCTGGCGATCTGCGGCAGTATGATGTTTAATCAGGGTGTGACGGGAACATTTAATTACGTCATCGGCATTTACTATTTAATCAGCAGCATTTCAGGCATTCTGTTTTTGGGAAAACATAATGCGAGGTCAAAAATATTGCAGACGGGACTGTTCGTCTCATTTATTAATATGATTATCGTGCTGTCGCTTTTATTAATACAAAATACGGCGCTGTCACCGGTTGAAATCGGAACGCTTATGCTGATGGGGGTCGTCTCGGGACTTGCTTCATCCGTTTTGATTATCGGTCTGATGCCGTTTTTTGAGACGGGATTCGGCATTCTTTCAACAATGAGGCTGATTGAACTGTCTAATCCGAATCATCCCCTGCTTCGAAAGATTTTAACGGAAACACCCGGTACATATCATCACAGCGTCATGGTGGCAAATCTGTCGGAAGCGGCTTGTGAAGCCGTAGGGGCAAACGGTCTTTTAGCACGGGTCGGAGCGTATTATCACGATCTCGGCAAAACGAAACGTCCGCAATATTTTATTGAAAATCAGATGAATATGGATAATCCGCATGACAAGCTGTCTCCTCAGCTCAGTAAAAATATCATTATCGCACATACGACAGACGGTGCGAATATGCTCAGAAGCTATAAGTTTCCGAAAGAGCTTGTGGATATCGCGGAGCAGCATCACGGAACGTCCCTTTTAAAATTCTTTTATTATAAAGCGAAAGAAAAGGGCGACCAGATTACAGAGAAAGAGTTCCGCTACCCGGGGCCGAAGCCGCAATCGAAAGAAGCGGCTATTATCTCAGTGGCCGACAGCGTTGAAGCCGCCGTCCGTTCCATGCATAATCCGAATCCCGAGCGGATCGAAAAACTGGTGCGGGGAATTATATCCGATAAGCTTCAGGACGGACAATTCTCAGAATGTGATCTCACGTTCCGAGAACTGGATACGATCGCAAAAACACTATGTGCGACTTTAAAAGGAATTTTCCACTCCCGGATTGAATATCCGGAGGCTACGAAGAAGGTGAAATAAATGGGTTTACTCATAGATATTGTTGATGAAACGAACAGCGTCTCAGCTGATGCGCTCCAAGAAGTGGAGAAGCTGCTCCAATTCGCGGCGGAAAAAGAAGGCGTTCAGGACCAGGCTGAAGTATCGGTCACGATTGTAACAAATGAGGAAATCAGAGAAATCAACAGAGACTACCGGGGAAAAGACACTCCGACTGACGTCATTTCGTTTGCGCTTGAAGAAGAAGGCGAAGACGAGGTTGAAATCGTAGGCGCCGACATGCCGCCTGTTTTAGGAGATATTATCATCAGCGCAGACAGAACGAAAGAGCAGGCGGAAGAGTACGGCCATTCGTTTATGAGAGAGCTCGGTTTTCTGGCCGTGCACGGCTTTTTGCATTTGCTTGGCTATGATCACATGACAAAAGAAGAAGAGGAAGAAATGTTTTCAAAGCAAAAGGATTTGCTGGATGAGTATGGACTCACGAGATCATAAAAACGAGTGGAGCAGGTTCCTGAAGAGCTTTGTCCATGCATGGAGGGGAATCTGGAAAACGGCGCGGTCAGAGCGGAATTTTCAATTTCATATTACCGCGGCCTGCGCCGTTATCGTTTGCGGTTTTCTCACCGGGCTGAGCACAGCCGAATGGGCCGTTGTTTTGGTGCTGATCGGAGGAATGCTTGCTTTGGAGCTTTTAAATACGGCGATAGAGCATGTTGTGGATTTAGTTACCGATCAGTATCACCCGCTCGCAAAAGCGGCAAAGGACGCGGCCGCCGGAGCCGTTTGCGTCTTTGCCGTGATATCGTGTATCATTGGTTTACTCATCTTCTTGCCGAAGATATGTTAGCAGAAGATTCTTACAATTATTTTACATTGCCAAAAATGGGCGTGAAAAACCAATCATAATTATGTAAAATAAAAGTGACAGCGGTATCATACAGGATAAAGGTAAGAGAGGAATTAAGTACACATGAACAGACAAGAATTGATTGCAGAAGCATTAAAAGCGCGGGACACAGCGTATGTGCCGTATTCAAATTTCAGAGTGGGAGCCGCTCTTCTTACCAAAGACGGAAAAGTGTACAGAGGCTGCAACATCGAAAATGCGGCATACAGCATGTGCAACTGTGCTGAACGCACGGCGATATTCAAAGCTGTTTCCGAGGGGGATACGGAATTTGCGATGCTCGCCGTGGCTGCGGATACTCCGGGACCGGTTTCGCCGTGCGGAGCCTGCAGACAAGTAATTTCCGAGCTGTGCTCAAAGGATATGCTTGTTATTCTGACCAACTTACAAGGACAAATAAAAGAAATGACTGCGGAAGAATTATTGCCGGGCGCATTTTCATCGGAGGATTTACATGACGAACGAAAGCTTTAAATCAGGATTTGTATCTATCATCGGAAGGCCGAATGTAGGAAAGTCTACCTTTTTAAACAGGGTCATCGGTCAAAAGATCGCCATCATGAGCGACAAACCCCAGACGACAAGAAATAAAGTCCAAGGGGTGCTGACAACCGGCACGTCGCAGACCATTTTTATTGATACACCGGGCATTCACAAACCAAAGCACAAGCTTGGCGACTTTATGATGAAAGTGGCGCAGAATACGCTGAAAGAAGTTGACTTGGTGTTATTTATGATTAACGCCGAAGAAGGGTACGGAAAAGGCGACGAGTTTATCATTGAAAAGCTCGAACAGACGTCTACACCGGTCTTTCTGATCGTTAACAAAATTGATAAGATCCACCCTGACCAGCTGCTTCTTTTAATTGATGAGTACCGTACGCGCTATCCGTTTAAAGAAATCGTGCCGATCTCAGCTTTGGAAGGGAACAACGTCGAAACCCTTCTCGCGCAGATTGAAGCGTATTTACCGGAAGGGCCTCAGTTCTATCCGAGCGATCAGGTGACTGACCACCCCGAGCGGTTCATTATTTCTGAACTGATCAGAGAAAAGGTGCTCCATCTGACAAGGGAAGAAGTGCCGCACAGCATCGCTGTCGCCATCGAGTCCATTAAAGGGCAGGAAAACGGCTCCGTCCATGTCGCCGCCACCATTGTGGTCGAGCGGGATTCTCAAAAAGGCATCGTCATCGGTAAAAAAGGAGCGCTTCTGAAAGAAGTCGGCAAAAGAGCGCGGGCTGATATTGAAGCTCTTTTGGGCTCACGCGTTTACCTGGAATTATGGGTGAAGGTGCAGAAGGACTGGCGGAATAAAATGTCTCAGCTGCGTGATTTCGGCTTCAAAGAGGATGAATATTAATTCATCTAAGGCGCATGTCTGAGGTGTGAGATTACCTCACAGAAGCGGGGATTCGTTAGCAAAATTTGTTTAACATGAAAAGGAGGACATCAGGTCAAGATAAGGGTAAGAATTTGGATTGGCAAGCTAGTTTAATGATGAAAGGTGGGTTTTTTGTGTTGAATTTTACCTGGAACGTATTTTCTCAAACAGGAAGTGTTGATACGTACCTTCTTTTTAAAGAACTGGAAAAAGAGAACCTGGAAAGACCCGAAGAACCGGAAGATGAGCTAGCCCGAATTGATTTTCCAATTTTGTAAACCTCTTGGCCCCTCCCATTGTTGGAAGGTGCGGAAATGCTGACTAAATGTGAAGGAATCGTGCTCCGTACGAATGACTACGGGGAGACGAATAAAATCGTGACATTGCTGACGAGGGAACACGGCAAAATCGGCGTCATGGCAAGGGGCGCCAGGAAGTCAGCCAGCCGGCTGTCAGCAGTCAGCCAGCCGTTTTTATACGGGTCATTTTTAATGCAAAGAACATCCGGACTCGGCACGCTCCAGCAGGGTGAAATGATTCTCAGCATGAGAACGATCAGAGAAGATTTATTTTTGACGGCGTATGCCGCTTTTATCGCTGAACTCACTGACAAAGGAACGGAAGAGAAGAAACCGAACCCCTATTTATTCGAATTGATTCTCGAATCCTTTAAGAGGCTGAATGACGGGACTGACCCGGACGTGATCACCTTCATCGTGCAGATGAAAATGCTCGGCGTCATGGGGCTGTATCCGGAGCTGAATCATTGTGTCCACTGCAAAAGCGGGGAAGGGACGTTTCATTTTTCGATAAGAGATAACGGGTTTATCTGCCACCGCTGCTTTGAAAAGGATCCGTACAGAGTTCCGATTTCGCCGCAAACGGCAAGGCTGCTAAGGCTTTTTTATTACTTTGATATCGGAAGGCTCGGCAGCGTCTCGTTAAAACAGGAAACCAAAAACGAAATTAAACGGGTCATTGATCTGTATTACGAGGAATATTCAGGACTTTATTTAAAGTCAAAACGGTTTTTAGATCAGATGGAAAGCATGAAGAACCTTTTGGATGAAAACAAAAGTTGACATTCTGCCCATCTTTTTATATGATCATTTATTATAAAATATGTTGCAGTGACAGAAAGAAGTACTTGCGTCCAACTCATACAAGCGACCTTAGGGCAGTGTAAGCTAAGGATGAGCGCGCAACGAAAGGCATTCTCGAGCAACCCTTTAAAAAGAGGCTGAGTGATTCACATCCTCAGCAACTAGGGTGGAACCGCGGGAGAACTCTCGTCCCTATGTTTGCGGCCGGCAAGCATAGAGACGGGAGTTTTTTGGTTGCCGCCGCACTTGTAAAAGAATGGAGAAAGTGGAGGTGCTTGAAATGAACATTCAAGATATGATTTTAACCTTGCAGAAGCACTGGTCGAATGAAGGCTGTGTGCTCATGCAGTCGTATGATGTGGAGAAAGGCGCAGGCACAATGAGCCCGTATACATTTTTACGAAGCATCGGGCCGGAACCGTGGAGAGTGGCTTACGTTGAGCCGTCCAGACGGCCTGCGGACGGACGGTACGGTGAAAACCCGAACAGGCTCTATCAGCATCATCAATTCCAAGTCATTATCAAGCCGTCGCCTGATAACATTCAAGAGCTTTACCTTGATTCATTGCGTGCGCTCGGCATTGACCCGCTTGAACATGATATCCGTTTCGTAGAAGACAACTGGGAAAACCCGTCTTTAGGCTGTGCAGGTCTCGGCTGGGAAGTATGGCTTGACGGGATGGAAATTACTCAGTTTACATACTTCCAGCAGGTGGGCGGAATTGAATGTAAACCGGTATCCGTTGAGATCACGTATGGTATTGAACGTCTCGCGTCATATATTCAGGATAAAGAAAACGTCTTTGATCTTGAATGGACGTCAGGATTTACTGTGAAAGATTTATTTATGATGGCTGAATATGAGCATTCCGTTTATACTTTTGAAACATCTGACGTGGATATGCTTTTCCATTTGTTCAGCACCTATGAAAAAGAAGCGATCAGACAAATGGATAACGGGCTCGTGCATCCGGCCTATGATTATGTGCTGAAATGCTCTCACACATTTAATCTGCTCGATGCAAAAGGCGCGATCTCGGTGACGGAGCGGACGGGTTATATCGGCCGTGTCCGCAACTTAGCGAGAAAAGTGGCAAAAACGTATTATGAAGAACGGGAAAAATTAGGGTTCCCAATGCTTAAAGAGGAGGGCTCTTCCCATGAGTAAACAAGATTTGCTTTTAGAGATCGGACTCGAGGAAATGCCGGCGCGGTTTTTACATGACAGCATGGTGCAGCTCGGTGAAAAGCTGACCGGCTGGCTGGCTGAAAAAAATATCGCCCATGGCGAAGTGAAACTTTTTAATACGCCGAGACGTCTGGCAGTATATATAAAAGACGTAGCAGAAAAACAGGCTGATATTCAGGAAGAAGCAAAAGGCCCTGCGAAAAAAATCGCTCTGGATGCTGACGGAAACTGGACAAAAGCCGCTATCGGATTTTCAAAAGGCCAAGGCGCCGGAGTGGATGACCTGTATATAAAAGATGTAAACGGCACGGAATATGTCTTCGTTCAAAAATTCCAGGCGGGACAAGAGACGAAGACACTTTTTCCGCAGCTGGAAAATTTGATTGCGGGAATGCATTTTCCGAAAAACATGCGCTGGGGCACGCAGGATCTGCGCTATATCCGTCCCATCAAATGGATTATCGCTCTCTTTGGAAAAGACGTCATTCCGTTTAAAATCACAAATGTCGAGACGGGCCGGAACACACAGGGACACCGCTTTCTCGGCCAAGAAGTATCTGTTGATGCACCGTCATCATACGAAAAGCTGCTGAAAGAACAAAGCGTCATTGCTGACCCGAAAGAACGCAAACAAATGATCCAAAGCCAGCTGGATGCGCTTGCGGCTGAGAAGAAATGGAACATTCCGATCGATGAGGACCTGCTGAACGAAGTCAACCATCTGGTGGAATACCCGACGGCGCTTTACGGATCTTTTGAATCCGAGTTTCTTTCTATCCCTGAAGAAGTGCTTGTAACAACAATGAAAGAGCATCAGCGCTACTTCCCGGTAAAAGATGAAAACGGAAATCTGCTGCCTCATTTTATTACGGTAAGAAACGGGAACAGCCATGCAATTGAAAATGTTGCCCGCGGAAACGAGAAAGTGCTGAGAGCAAGGCTTTCAGATGCTGCGTTCTTCTACAAAGAAGACCAAAAGCTGAACATTGATGAAAACGTGAAGAAACTGGAAAATATCGTTTTCCATGAAGAGCTCGGCTCCCTTGGAGATAAAGTAAGAAGAGTGGCCGCCATTGCGGGCAAACTTGCCGTCCGCCTGAAAGCGGATGAACAGACGCAAAACCTTGTGAAGCGCGCCGCAGAGATTTCTAAATTTGACCTGGTTACACATATGATCTATGAGTTCCCTGAGCTTCAGGGCGTGATGGGAGAAAAATATGCGCGCATGCTCGGTGAAGATGAAGCCGTCGCTGCCGCTGTCAATGAGCACTATATGCCGAGAGCGGCCGGGGGAGAAGTGCCTTCAACCTTTACCGGCGCGGTTGTGGCGTTAGCTGATAAACTGGACACGATTGCTTCCTTCTTCAGCATTGACGTGATTCCGACAGGTTCTCAGGATCCGTACGGATTGCGCCGTCAGGCAAGCGGCATCGTTTCCATTCTGATCGACCGCAATTGGGGCATTTCGTTTAAAGAGCTGCTGTCATTGACAGAAACGGAAAAAGAAAATGAGCTCCTCGACTTCTTTACACAGCGTCTGAAATACGTCTTAAACGCTGAAGACATCCGTCATGACGTTATTGAAGCCGTTCTGGACAGCACAGAGCTTGAGCCGTATGCAGCCGTTCATAAAGCAAGAGTGCTTGAGAAGCGCCTCGGCACACCCGGCTTTAAAGAAACGGCTGAATCACTCGGCCGGGTCATCTCCATCAGCAAAAAAGGCGAGAGCCGCGATATCAATCCGGATCTGTTTGAAAATGAACAGGAGAAAAAGCTGTTTGACGCTTATCAAAAAACAAAAGACAGTGTCGCGGAAAGCTTTGCCTCCAAAAACTATGAACAGGCGCTTGCCGTGCTCAGCGGATTAAAGGAGCCGATTGAAGACTACTTTAATCACACGATGGTAAATGCAGACGATGAAGCATTAAAAACCAACCGTTTAGCGCAAATGACCGCTCTTGCAGATGTGATCAAGTCTTTTGCTAATATGAATCATCTTATTGTAAAATAAAGAAAAAGACGGTTGCTGTGTGATCGGCAATCGTCTTTTCCCCTTTTACATAAACATCACAGAATGAAAACATAGATAAAGAAACCCTTCCATAAAGGTGGTGAGTACGATCGAATTAAATAAACGGCAAGAACAAATTTTACAGATTGTAAAGGAAAACGGCCCGATTACCGGAGAGCATATCGCAGAACAGCTCAATTTAACGAGGGCCACGCTGCGGCCGGACTTGGCCATACTCACCATGTCAGGCTTCTTAGAGGCCCGTCCGCGGGTCGGTTATTTTTATACGGGGAAAACGGGAAATCAGCTGCTTGCGGATAAATTGAAAAAGCTGCAAGTGAAAGATTTTCAATCGATCCCTGTTGTCATCAATGAGAATGTCTCGGTATACGATGCCATCTGCACCATGTTTTTAGAAGATGTCGGCACGTTATTTGTCGTAGATCGTGATGCTGTCTTAGTCGGTGTGCTGTCACGCAAAGATTTGCTGCGGGCGAGCATCGGCCAGCAGGAACTTGCCTCAATACCGGTTCATATTATCATGACAAGAATGCCGAATATCGCCGTCTGCCGGCGTGACGATTATGTGATGGACATCGCCAAGTATTTAATTGAAAAACAGATCGATGCCCTGCCCGTTATTAAAGATACGGATAAAGGCTTTGAGGTCATCGGCCGGTTTACCAAAACGAATATGACTAAGATACTTGTCAGTTTATCAGAAAATGAAATCATATAAGCTTGAAAACTAACGGGGGGATAACATGGACAATCGCATCATTTATGTAGTATCAGACTCAGTCGGAGAAACCGCCGAACTCGTTGTAAAAGCCTCGCTCAGCCAGTTTAACGGCTCAGCCGATGATACGCATATCAGAAGAATACCTTATGTGGAAGATATCGGCACCATTAATGAAGTCGTGTCTCTCGCCAAAGCGGACGGCGGCATTATTTGTTTTACGCTCGTTGTTCCTGAAATGCGCAAATACCTGGTTGAACAAGCGGAAAAAGCGAATGTGCTGTATTACGATATTATCGGTCCGCTCATCGATAAAATGGAATCGGCTTACGGTCTGACCGCCAAATATGAACCGGGCCGCGTCCGCCAGCTTGATGAAGATTATTTCAAAAAGGTCGAGGCGATCGAGTTTGCCGTCAAATATGACGATGGCAGAGATCCAAGAGGCATTTTAAAAGCCGATATCATCCTGCTCGGAGTATCCAGAACGTCTAAAACCCCATTATCACAATATCTTGCCCATAAGCGTCTGAAAGTGGCCAATGTGCCGATCGTTCCTGAGGTCGATCCGCCGGAAGAACTGTTCAGCGTTGATCCGAAAAAATGCATCGGCTTAAAAATCAGCCCTGATAAACTGAACCATATACGAAAAGAACGGTTAAAATCTCTCGGCTTAAATGACAAAGCCATTTACGCCAATATCAACAGAATTAAAGAAGAGCTGGAGTATTTTGAGAAAATCGTGGACCGGATCGGCTGCCAAGTCGTTGACGTTTCGAATAAAGCGGTCGAGGAAACAGCGAACATCATTCATCATCTCAAAACAAAGGGCCGATAACTCAGGACGCTTTATCCTGGGTTTTTGGGTATGCAAATAGGGAATAAACAAAAAGGATGGCATCTTCGCGAAGTTTGTATTATAATAAAAAATTGTGATAAAATGTTTATTTTTAGGTTTAAGCTTCGTGTGATACGAATAAACTATTATGGGTAAGATGTCAAGAATAACTCCCGGAAATTTTTCGACAAAGCTCAAAATAGATCCGCAGTCATGGAGCATATGCGATTTCGCTTGTTTTTATGCAGGAGATTGATGGAGGGATGGAGAATTAGTCTTCTAAATGAAAAAGAAAAGACGATTTTTGTCGATGCAGACGCATGCCCCGTAAAAGAGGAAATAATGCTCATTGCATCGCAATACAGCGTTCGGGTTATTTTCGTCGCATCATTTGAACACTACCAGCTTTCCAGAAGCAAAGACGAGAACTGGGTATACGTTGATCCTCATAAAGAAGCAGCAGATTTATATATCGCAAACCATGTGAGATCGGGAGACGTCGTAGTCACGCAGGATATCGGTTTAGCCTCTCTTTTGCTGAACAGAAATATTGCCGTCTTATCGGAAAGGGGCCGTTCTTATACTGAAGACACGATTGACTTCGCTCTGATGAGCCGTCATATGTCAGGCAAAATGAGAAGAAGCGGCATTCATTCCAAAGGACCTAAAAAATTAAATAAAGAAGATCGGAATCGATTTGTTACCCTGCTTAAAAAAATCCTGTCGAATGATGAAGGGATTTCAAATCAAAACATCGAATAATGTACGACGGAGTGTTATAAGATGGGAAACCGCATACCAGATGAAGTAGTTAATCAGGTGCAGCAGTCAGCAGACATTGTTGAAGTCATAGGTGATTATGTCCAATTGAAAAAGCAAGGCCGCAACTACTTTGGGCTCTGTCCGTTTCACGGGGAAAACACGCCCTCGTTTTCCGTCTCCAGCGATAAGCAGATCTTTCATTGCTTCGGATGCGGTGCGGGCGGGAACGTTTTCTCTTTCTTACGGCAGATGGAAGGCTATTCATTTACGGAAGCTGTTTCTCACCTTGCGGATAAATATCAGATTGATTTCCCTGATGATATAACGATTCACTCTGCATCCAGGCCGGAATCTTCCGGAGAGCAGAAGATGGCGGAAGCCCACGAGCTTCTGAAGAAATTTTACCATCATTTGCTAATAAATACAAAGGAAGGCCAGGAAGCGTTAGATTACCTTTTATCAAGGGGTTTTACGAAAGAGCTCATAGATGAGTTTGAAATCGGCTACGCGCTGGATTCCTGGGATTTCATGACGAAATTCTTGAAAAAGCGCGGTTTTGAGGAAGAACTGATGGAAAAAGCGGGTCTGCTGATCAGAAGGGAAGACGGCAGCGGGTATTTTGACCGTTTCAGAAACAGAATTATGTTTCCCATTCATGATCACCACGGAGCCGTGGCGGCTTTTTCAGGAAGGGCGCTCGGAAGCCAGCAGCCGAAATATATGAACAGCCCGGAAACGCCGCTGTTTCATAAATCTAAGCTGCTGTATAACTTTCATAAGGCGCGCCTGCCGATCAGGAAAGAGGAGAGAGCCGTTCTGTTTGAAGGCTTCGCTGACGTCATATCCGCCGTCAGCTCAGGCGTAAAAGAAAGTATCGCCACAATGGGGACGTCGCTCACCGAAGAACATGTGAAAATCCTCAGGAGAAATGTTCAGGAGGTCATTCTCTGCTACGATTCGGATAAAGCCGGGTACGAAGCTACGCTGAAAGCGGCCGGCCTGCTCCAGAAAGCCGATTGTAAGGTAAGAGTAAGCATGCTGCCTGACGGGCTTGATCCTGATGATTATATCAGAACCCGGGGCGGAGAAAAATTCCGGACCGATATCATTGATGCAAGCGTTACGGTCATGGCTTTTAAAATGCAGTATTTCCGCAAAGGGAAAAACTTATCTGACGAAGGAGACCGGCTCGCTTACATGAAAGAAGTGCTGAAAGAAATCAGCGCTCTTTCCGGGTCGCTTGAGCAGGAAATGTATGTGAAGCAGCTCGCCTCCGAATTTTCTCTTTCGGTAGAATCTTTGACTGAACAGCTTTCCATCTACGCCAGACAAAACGCCCCCGGCGACAAAAACGCCGAACCGCAGACAAGACGGGCCCGGGTGACGACAAAAGCGAAACGGCGCCGTCTCCGTCCCGCCTATGAGAACGCGGAAAGACTTCTGCTCGCTCATATGCTGAGAGACCGAAACGTCATAAAGAAAGTGATAGAGCGTGTCGGCTTTGAATTTAACATTGACGGACATCGTGCGCTGGCAGCATACCTGTACGCTGTTTATGAAGAGGGTGCTGACATGACGCCGCAGCATCTTATGGCGAGAATGCAGGATGAGGAAATCAGCCAGCTGCTTTCAGATATAGGGATGCTCCAAGTAAACGAGGAGCTCTCAGAGGCCGAGTTATCCGATTACGTAAAAAAAGTGTTGGATCACCGAAAATGGTCAATGATAAAGGAAAAAGAAGCAGAAAGAGCGGATGCGGAGAGGCAGAAAGACTTCGTGAAAGCTGCGTCTCTGGCTCAAGAAATTGTTGCATTGAACCGATCATTAAAGTAACACCAAAAAGAGGCTTGCGTTCTGATTGGCAATGATTCCTTGCGGAGGAGCAAATAGATCGCTTAACCTCATCATGAATTGTCATTTATTATCCGCAGCCCTGCATGCTGAAAAAGAGAGAAGGCTTCCGGGTCGGATAAGAAACATACCGCTTTTAGAATTCGTTGCAAGCTTTGGAAGGAGGGATCCATAATGGCTGATAAACAAACCCACGAAACAGAAACAGAACTTACATTAGACCAGGTAAAAGAGCAGCTTACTGAAACTGGAAAAAAACGTGGCGTTTTAACATATGAAGAAATTGCTGAACGCATGTCCAGCTTTGAAATTGAATCAGACCAAATGGATGAGTATTATGAATTTTTAGGAGAACAAGGTGTTGAATTAATTAGTGAAAATGAAGAAACGGAAGATCCTAATATTCAACAGCTTGCCAAAGCCGAAGAAGAATTTGACCTTAATGACCTCAGCGTACCGCCTGGCGTAAAGATCAATGATCCAGTCCGCATGTACCTTAAGGAAATCGGACGGGTAAATCTTCTTTCTGCTAAAGAAGAAATCACCTACGCTCAAAAAATTGAAGAGGGTGACGAGGAATCTAAACGCAGACTGGCTGAAGCAAACCTTCGTTTAGTTGTCAGCATTGCTAAACGGTATGTCGGCCGCGGCATGCTTTTCTTAGACTTGATCCAAGAAGGAAACATGGGTCTCATGAAAGCCGTCGAGAAGTTTGATTACCGTAAAGGATATAAATTCAGTACGTATGCGACTTGGTGGATCAGACAGGCGATTACACGCGCCATCGCTGACCAGGCGAGAACAATCCGTATCCCGGTTCACATGGTGGAAACCATCAACAAATTAATCCGGGTGCAGCGTCAGCTTCTTCAGGATCTTGGCAGAGAGCCGACACCGGAAGAGATTGCTGAAGACATGGATCTTACACCTGAAAAAGTCCGTGAAATATTAAAAATTGCTCAAGAGCCTGTTTCTTTAGAAACGCCGATCGGTGAAGAAGACGACTCACATCTCGGTGACTTCATCGAAGATCAGGAAGCGACATCTCCGTCGGATCATGCGGCATATGAGCTTTTAAAAGAACAGCTGGAAGATGTGCTGGATACGTTGACAGATCGTGAAGAAAACGTGCTGCGTCTCCGTTTCGGTCTGGATGACGGACGCACAAGAACTTTGGAAGAAGTAGGCAAAGTGTTTGGAGTAACGAGAGAGCGTATTCGCCAAATTGAAGCAAAAGCGCTTCGCAAATTGAGACATCCGAGCAGAAGCAAACGTCTGAAGGATTTTCTCGAATAGAATGGAACGGGTCTTTTTGATCCGTTCTTTTTTATGTATAAGATATATGGATAATATACCTTTATTTTACTGGATAAGCATATGTTTTGCAAATGAGTTTGGAAAAAATGCGGCATGTCCTGAAAGGGGGAAAATGAGATAAGTTTATTTATATTCTTTATTGTAAGCGTATACAATTCATTATACAATAGAATAAAGATAATTTTGTGATAAACAAAACAGTTATTTTTGCTTTTTGTATAAATTGTGAAATCAATGAAATTGCTGAGCAAGACCATTTACTTTTTGTAAAAATAAGTTAGAATTAGAAGTGTTTACATAGGGGGAGAATGAAAAAGGGGGATGGAGATATGAAGTGGAATCCGCTGATTCCTTTTTTGCTCATTGCAGTGCTGGGAATAGGGCTGACTTTCTTTTTAGCTGTAAAAGGCAATGGAGATGCGCATCAGATCGCAAGCGGCGGTGAAAGCAAAAATGCCGAGAAGGAAACTGCAAACGCTTCACCTGAAGAGATTTATAAAGCGAACTGCATCACCTGTCACGGGGAAAACTATGAAGGTGTGTCAGGGCCGAACTTAAAAGGCGTCGGCAAAAGAAAAGATGTCGCTGAGATTAAAACAAAAATTGAAAAAGGCGGCAACGGGATGCCCGCGGGCCTTGTGCCGGCCGAAAAGCTGGATGACATGGCAAAATGGGTTTCTGACATTAAATAAAGCTTTACCGGTCCCTATATAAAAGACATATGAAAAACTCTATCCGCCGCTTGGATTCCGGGCGGTTTTTTTATATGATAGTAAAGGAAAAAGAACCTGAGAAAAGTTGTGATATTGTGAATGAAATGAAGTTATCTAAAAGATTGCAGTCTGTGGCGGAATATATCCCTCCGGGTGCCCTGGTTGCTGATATCGGGTCGGACCACGCGTATCTTCCTTGCTATGCCGTTTTGAATCATTTGGCAAGCCGGGCAATCGCCGGTGAAATTACAGACGGGCCGTTTCTATCCGCCAAACAGCAGGTGGAAAAACTGGACTTAAGCACTCTTATCTCCGTAAGGAAAGGTGACGGGCTGAGCGTCCTTGAAAAAGGAGAAGCCGGCGCCATTACAATCGCTGGTATGGGCGGAGCGCTGATCGCTCATATTTTGGAGTCCGGAAAAACGAAATTGACGGGGCGTGAACGGCTGATTCTGCAGCCGAATATTCATGCCGTTCATATAAGAGAGTGGCTGTATCAGGAAGGCTATGAACTGATTGATGAAGTGATTCTCGAAGAAGACGGAAAGTGTTATGAAATCCTCGTTGCGGAAACTGGCGACCGTGATGCGCCGTATCGGGACATGCCGATGGCTGCCGGAATGCTTGCGGGTCCGTTTTTATTAAAAGAGAGGAATGAAGTGTTTCTTCGGAAATGGAGCCAGGAACTTAAGCATACTGAACAAATTTATGAACAGATCAGCCGCAGCGCAAAGCATGAAAGTCATGAAAAATTAGCTGAATTGAAAGAGCGGATTTCTCTGCTGAAGGAGGTAATCGGACATGCCTAAACATGTGAACGGACAGGAAATCATCCAGCTGTTTGAACAATTTTCACCGAAGGCTTTTGCGGTGGAAGGAGATAAAATCGGCCTGCAGATCGGTACATTGAATAAGCCGGTGAAAAATGTCATGGTGACACTGGATGTTCTGGAACAAACGGTAGATGAAGCCATTGAGAAAAAAGTTGACTTAATTATCGCCCACCATCCGCCGATTTTTCGGCCGCTTAAACAGATCACCACTGATCAGCCTGGCGGAAGACTGATTGAGAAATGTATAAAGCATGATATTGCCGTATATGCGGCTCATACGAATCTTGATGTGGCGGACGGCGGTGTGAATGACCTGCTTGCCGAAGCTCTCGGTCTGACAGACACAGAGGTGCTCGTCCCGACATATTCGGACCCGCTGAAAAAGCTTGCCGTATATGTTCCGAAAGACTATGAAGAAGCTGTAAGAACCGCACTCGGTAACGCCGGAGCGGGACATATCGGCAATTACAGCCATTGCGCGTTCTCCTCTGAGGGAATCGGCAGCTTTAAGCCGCTGGACGGGGCAGAACCGTTTATCGGACAGACGGGAGAACTGGAGCTCGTCCATGAAGTGAGACTTGAGACCGTTTTTCCGGCAAGTATGGAGAAAACCGTCGTAAAAGCGCTGAAAAAAAGCCATCCGTATGAAGAGGTGGCATATGATATTTATCCGGTGGAGCAGTCTCCGCTTGAAAAAGGGCTCGGCCGCATCGGAAAACTTCAGCAAGACATGACGCTTGAAGAGTTTGCGCTGTTTGTGAAAGAAAAGTTTGATGTTAACGGAGTCCGGATGGTCGGAGAGCGAAACAGCAAGGTGAAAAAAGTCGCGGTTCTTGGCGGTGACGGAAATAAATATATTTATCAGGCAAAGCGGAAAGGTGCAGATGTTTACGTGACGGGCGATCTTTATTTCCATGTAGCGCATGATGCGATGATGATGGGATTAAACGTCGTGGACCCGGGGCATTATGCTGAAAAGATCATGAGAAAAGGCACGGCTGAGAAGCTTACGGCAATGGCCGGAGAGAAAAACTATGACGTGCGCATTTTCGCTTCCGAAACAGATACAAACCCATTTACCTTCTTATAAAAAAACTGAGGCCCCGGGCCTCAGTTTTTTATTTTTACTTTCGGAAGGATTTTTTTAAGCGGCACACTGTGTTCAAGCTGCCATGTCGATTCATCGTTGTGGTCAAACTGCTCTAAAAAGCGGATGACTTCCTTTGTAATCGGTGTCGGTGTTGATGCGCCTGCGGTAACGGCGACGGTATTGACGTCTTTCAGCCATTCGAGCTTCAGTTCACTGATGTCTCCGATTCGGTAGGCTTTTGTTCCGGCGATTTCTTCTGACACTTGCGCCAGTCTGTTGGAGTTATTGCTTTTCGGATCACCGACAACAATGGTTAAGTCCGCTTTTTTTGCCTGCTCTGATACAGCTTCTTGACGAACCTGTGTGGCCAGGCAGATTTCCTGATGGTATTCCACGTACGGGTACTTTTCTTTGACTGATTCCATAATATCGTAGACGTCCCACTGGGACATTGTCGTTTGGTTTGTAACGATTAATTTCTCAGCCTGAATATCGAGATTTCTCACGTCTTCCTCTGTTTCAACGAGATGAACGATTTCAGGAGCGACGCCGACGGCTCCTTCAGGCTCGGGGTGGCCTTTTTTACCGATGTATATGACGTGATAACCTTCAGCTTTTACTTTTCGGATTAAGTCATGTGTTTTCGTGACGTCCGGGCATGTGGCGTCAATCGTAACAAGCCCTTTTTCCTCAGCGGCTTTTCTTACTTCCGGAGATACCCCGTGAGCCGTGAAAATAACGGTTCCTTTTTCCACCTGCTTTAAAATCTCCAGACGGTTTGTGCCGTCAAGCGTGTAAATGCCGTCTTCCTCAAACGCATCTGTAACATGCTTATTATGAACAATCATTCCCAGTATATATATAGGTCTTGGCAGTGTTTTATCGAGTGACGCGTTTTTGGCTATGACCATGGCATCAACAACGCCGTAACAGTAGCCGCGCGGCGATATTTTGATAACGTCCAATGTAGATGTCCTCCTATCAAAAGTGAGTGTAGAGGCAATATAAAAAGCCGTAGTTAAACGGCTCAAATCTTGCATTCTTCTGATCTCATTATAGCTAATCTTTCGTGAGATATCAAAGAATGTTAAATATATAATTTCGGCTTTGATCTGCCCGATGTTCTTTTTGGACGCGGCTGTTCCGCTGATTCTGCCTGTGCGGCGTCTTTTTCTTTTGAAGCGGATGCATTTTCAGACGTCTTCTTTGATGTTTTGGATGAGGCGTCTGATTTGTTTTCATCTTCTGTTTCATCTGTTTTTTCAGCTTCATCCTTTTTGTTCTGTTCGTCTGTTTCTTTTGTCTCGTCAGATTCATTCTCATCATCGTTGCTGCTTAATTGGCTGTAAAGCTTCATCATGGCGGGCAGACTCCGTACTAAAGGACCGTACTGCTGGATCATCGGCGTAACCTGCTGCGCCACGCCGAGCACCTTCTGAACGTTGCCGAGCATGCTCGACAGGGATGCCGGACTTGCCAGGTTCTGTATTCCCTGCAGTCCTGCACCTGCTCCTCCGCTGGCCGCCGCCGGTGCCGACGCGGCAGCGCTTCCTCCTCCTGAACCGGGTAAAAAACGGGAAAGCATCCCTTTTAAGCCCCCTCCGCCGCCCGTGCCTGCGTTTCTCAGGCCCGCTCCGGCAATCTGCTGCTGAGGGAAAAGCTGCCGGCCCTGCTGCATCAGCTGCCGGCCCGGCAATGACGGTCTTCCTCCCATCCTCATACGCGGATTCATCAACGGCCGGCCCTGCTGCGCCATATTTCTCATCGGCTGCTGTGGAAACATACTTGTACCTCCTTTCTGTCTCTCTGCTATTACAATATGCATCGGAGGGGGCATTTGCTTTTCTGTCTCGAAAACAGGATTCCCCCAAGACATGGTGTTTTTAAATAAAATCGGTTATAATGTGATGATGGACACAGAATGTGCCGCTTTAAGGAGCTGGGAAAAATGAAAGAAACTAAATTTGATGGATACAACTTAAAACCGTTTATTATAGATGCAGTTCACCGCCTTGGTTTTTATGAACCGACAGATATTCAAAAGCGGCTGATACCTGCCGTACTGAAAAACGAAAGCGTGATCGGGCAGTCCCAGACGGGGACGGGGAAAACCCACGCCTATTTATTGCCAATTTTGAATCGGATTGATCCGGGTTCTGATACGGTGCAGGCTGTTATCACGGCGCCGACGAGAGAGCTTGCCAATCAGATTCATCAGGAAGCGCTCAAAATCACACAGGGTGCGGAAGATGAGCCGATCCGGACAAAATGCTTCATCGGCGGGACGGACAAGCAAAAATCAATTGATAAGCTGAAAACACAGCCTCATCTCGTCGTCGGAACGCCGGGCCGGATCGCGGATCTGATTAAGGCGCAGGCATTGAACGTCTATAAAGCGCAGTCTCTCGTCATTGACGAAGCAGATCTGATGCTTGACATGGGCTTTTTAGAAGACGTTGATTACATCGGATCACGGATGCCGGAAGAACTTCAGATGCTTGTGTTCTCAGCTACGATTCCGGAAAAGCTGAAGCCGTTTTTGAAAAAGTATATGGAAAATCCGAAGTACGCGCATGTTGAGCCGAAAAGAATCACAGCCGAAAAGATTGAACATGTTTTGGTTCCTTCTAAACAGCGTGATAAAGACAAACTGCTTTTTGATATGATGTCTCATCTGAATCCTTATCTGGGCATTGTGTTTGCAAATACGAAAAACACGGCTGACCATATTGCGAAATACCTGACTGAAAAAGGAATGAGGGTCGGTCTTCTGCACGGGGGATTAACGCCGCGTGAGCGTAAGAAGGTAATGAAGCAGATTAATGATCTGGAGTTCACTTATGTCATTGCGACAGACCTTGCGGCTAGAGGAATTGACATTAAAGGCGTAAGCCACGTCATCAACTACGAGCTTCCGGACGATTTGGATTTTTATGTTCACCGTGTCGGAAGAACTGCACGCGCCGGTTCATCAGGCCAAGCACTGACCATTTATGAGCTTTCTGACGAAGATGCGCTCGCAAGACTTGAAAAGATGGGCATTGTGTTTGACTATGCGGAGCTTGTAAACGGGGAATGGAAGAAAGGCGATGACCGCCACCGCCGTAAAAATCGCAAAAAGACGGCAAATGAGGCTGACCAAATTGCGAAACGCCTCGTAAAAAAGCCGAAAAAAGTAAAGCCGGGCTATAAAAAGAAAATGAGCTACGAAATGGAAAAAATTAAAAAGAAGCAGAGAAGAAACCAATCTAACAGAGGAAAGTAGGGGGAATCGGGTTGCTGAAAATAGGTTCACACGTCTCAATGAGCGGAAAACATATGCTCCTTGCCGCAAGCAAGGAAGCTGTTTCGTACGGGGCGAATACATTTATGATCTATACGGGCGCTCCCCAAAACACGCGCCGCAAAAAAATTGAGGACTTGAATATTGAAGCGGGCCGCGCCCATATGAAGGAAAACGGCATCGATGAGATTGTCGTGCATGCGCCGTACATCATTAACATTGGAAATACGACAAATCCGGCAACATTTGAGCTGGGCGTTGATTTTCTGCGTTCTGAAATTGAAAGAACGGCAGCGATCGGCGCGAGACAGATCGTGCTTCATCCAGGGGCGCATGTCGGAGCCGGGGCTGAGACAGGCATCAAAAAAATCATTGAAGGTTTAAACGAAGTGATTGTTCCCGGGCAAAACGTGCAGATTGCGCTGGAGACAATGGCGGGCAAAGGATCAGAATGCGGGAGAAGCTTTGAAGAGCTGGCCGAGATCATTGCGGGAGTCACGCATAATGAACATCTATCCGTCTGCTTTGACACTTGCCACACCCATGACGCCGGGTATGATGTCGCTAATGATTTTGACGGTGTTCTTAACGAGTTTGATAAAATCGTCGGCATCGATCGGATAAAAGTCCTTCATGTTAACGACAGTAAAAATATTAAAGGCGCCCGGAAAGACCGCCATGAAAATATCGGGTTCGGAGAGATCGGTTTTGACGCTCTGCAGTACATCGTTCATCACGAGCAGCTTGCCGATATTCCGAAAATCCTCGAAACACCGTATGTAGGCGAAGACAAGAAAAATAAGAAGCCGCCGTACCGTTTTGAAATCGAAATGCTGAAAGAAAAGCAGTTTGATCAGGAGCTTCTTGAAAAAATATCAGCTCAATAAAAAAGGAGGGGGAATTGCCCCTCCTTTTTTATCCTGAGAATTGATTGAAAAGTTCGTCAACTTTCCGAGCCGTTTCTTTTGAAGTTATCGTTTCCACTTTTTTCAGCAGGCGCAGCCGCTCCTGTTCATCAAAAATATTGATGTTTTTTCCGTGCATCAGAGCCGCTACCTCAGCCGCTTGACTTCTCGTAATGCTGATTCCGTATTGCTTGGAATATTTCAGAAGATCGTCCGCAGTGACTTGATTGAGCCGCTGCAAAATAATTCTTTGTATTAAAATCATCGATACTTTCACCTCTTTAGACATAATGTATTGAGCAAATCATTAAAATGTTACGGCTTTTAATGGTAAAATGAAGTTGCTTACTGTTTAAAATAGTTATTACAGGAAAGGAGATTTTATGACCCCAAATAAACAGCACAAAAGAGAATCATTTTTACACTTTATCTTCAGGGTCATCATGATTCTGATCGGGGCGGGTTCAGCCGCCGTAAGTATTGAATTGTTTCTGGTCCCTAATAATTTTATCGACGGAGGCATTATCGGTGTTTCATTAATTTTAGACCACCTCTTTATGTCCAATCCCCTCCTCAATTTCGCCTTATTCGTTGTGTTACTCAACATTCCATTTATGATTTTCGGATATAAATATATCGGAAAAACATTTCTCATCTCTACGGTTATCGGAATCGTCGGTTTAGCGCTGATTGAATCCTCATTGCACCATGTGGAGGCCATTACGACCCAGCCTATTTTGGCGACGGTATTCGGCGGGCTTTTGCTCGGTTTCGGGGTAGGCCTTGTCATCCGAAACGGAGGCTCGATGGACGGTACTGAAATACTCGGTATCCTTCTCACAAAAAAGCTGCCCTTCTCAGTCGGAGAATTCGTTATGCTCATCAATGTGTTTATTTTTATTTGGGCCGGTTTTGTGTTCGGTCCGGAGCAGGCGATGTATTCTTTCATGACTTATTATATTGCCATGAAAACGATTGACGCCGTCATTCAGGGTCTCGATGAAACAAAAGCGGTCATTATTGTGGCAGATCAGTATGCGGAAATTTCAGACGCAATCTTGCACCGGCTTGGAAGGGGAACCACCAAGCTTCAGGGAAAAGGCGGATATACGGATGAATCCAAAGAAGTCATTTACGCGGTCGTGACAAGGCTTGAAGTGACTAAATTGAAATCCATTGTGTTTGAAATTGATAAAAACGCCTTTATTACGATCATGAATACCCATGAAACGAGGGGCGGTAAGTTCAAAACCGCGATTCACTAGGCTTTCATTTACTTTTCATCATTTTATAGGTATAATTTGATACATCATAAGAAAATGGCCTGCTGTTCAGACAGCTGCCATTTTCTTTTTGGAGCGATACCGTGTTGTAAAGGGGAGGTCCTCATGAACGTACAAGAAGCGTTGAACCTGCTGAAAGAAAAAGGGTATAAATATACGAGTAAGCGAGAAGACATGCTGCAGCTTTTTGCTGATTCTGATAAATATCTGACCGCCAAAAACGTGCTTGCCGCATTAAATGACGACTATCCGGGTCTGAGCTTTGATACCATATACAGAAATCTTTCGTTATATGAAGAACTCGGCATTTTGGAAACAACGGAGCTTTCCGGAGAAAAACTGTTCCGTTTTACATGCTCTTATACCCATCATCATCACCATTTTATCTGTTTAACCTGCGGGAAAACGAAGGAAATTGAGTCCTGTCCGATGGATAAGCTGCACGATGATTTGGAAGGGTATGAAATCAGCGGCCATAAGTTTGAAATTTACGGCACCTGTCCGGCGTGCCGATAAAAAACCTCCTGCTTATACAGGAGGTTTTTTTTCAGCTTTTAACATGCTGAAAGCTGTGTTTGTTTTTATGAATCCAGGCGACGGCTTCAAGCCAATTCTGCACCCTGATAATATTGGAATCGATGGGGAGCTGATTATATGGGGAGTTAAAAAGGATAACCGGAATGCCTGCTTCTTTTGCGATCATTGTCGCGTTGCCGTGGTGATCTTCGAAAAATAAATCAATGCCGTGTTTTTTGACGGCTTCCACTTTGTGATGGCCTCCGACAAGCTCAATGTGATCGTAATGAATGTCCCGGTTTGCAAACCAGTCCAGCGTAACATCTTCTAAGTGGCCGCGTCTTGCCGTAATGTAGATAAGACGGTGCTCTTCTTTCAGTCCGTCCAGTGCCTGCTTGGCAAATTCCGCGAGCTTCGCTTCTTTATATATGGCTGCTTCATGAACGTTCATCCATTTCCAAAATTCCTCGTCTGTAATGTTCAAAAGCTTCGTCAGATCATAATCAGTCATATCATCCAAGGTAATGGAAAGATGAAATGAGCGGTTTAAATAAGGGACAAATGTATCCTGTGCCGTAACTGTGCCGTCAATATCTATACCTAACCGTAACATGTCCACACTCCTATAAATTCATCCCTTCAAGTGTAACATAAACAATTAACAATACCAGAAAAGTTTAGCAAACATGAATTCGTAAAAAACGCGGAAACTAAAAAAGCTCCTTTCATAAAAGAAAAAGGGGGAATTGAAGGTGGCATACGATTACGAAAATCGAAAAGGCAACGATTACTATGTAGATCATGGATCGGAAGGAACCGATATCACGCGTGATGTTTATTCAGAAGAAACAGCGGCCGAAATCTCAGAGCCATATCGTGCTTCTGACCGGGCAGCAGACCGTGATGATAATCGGGACGGAGTAAGTGAAGGCCGGGGGATAGGGTATGCAGCATTGGCTATTTCTATCATTTCCCTGTTTGTGCTCCCTGTTTTATTAGGGGCATGCGGCATTATCGTCGGATATATCGCCAGAAGAAGAGGAGCAGGCGCTTTAGGCGGATGGGCGATGGGAATCGGTATTGTTTCCCTTGTGCTTGGCATCTTCATTACACCGTTTTTTTAACACAACGCAAAAAAAAGCTTGGCGGAATATCCGTCAAGCTTTTTGTGTTTCTTGTTCTGCTTTTGCTTTTTCTGCTTCAAGCTTTGCATAGTGTTCTTCTGCCAGCTTGTCGATTTCTTTTTTGAGCTCTTCGACCATTGTTTCTTCAGGCACTTTGCGGACGATTTGGCCTTTGCGGAAAAGAAGTCCTTCGCCGCGCGCGCCGGCAATCCCGATATCGGCTTCTCTTGCTTCGCCCGGTCCGTTAACGGCACATCCGAGAACCGCTACTTTAATCGGCGCTTTGACTTTAGAAATGTATTCTTCCACTTCATTTGCGATGCTGATGAGATCAATTTCGATCCGTCCGCATGTCGGGCATGAAATAAGCGTAGCCGCGTTTGAAGCGAGACCGAATGATTTCAGCAGTTCTCTGGCTACTTTCACTTCTTCAACCGGGTCGGCGCTCAGAGAGATCCGGAGCGTGTTTCCGATTCCTTTGCTTAAAATCGCTCCGAGTCCGGCCGCGCTTTTTACTGTTCCGGCAAACAGCGTGCCCGATTCTGTAATTCCGAGGTGAAGCGGATAATCAAATGCTTTTGACGCTTTTTCGTATGCTTCTATGGCGAGATTGACGTCAGAGGCTTTCATGCTGACGATGATGTCATGAAAGTCAAGGTCTTCCAGGATTTTGATATGATGAAGCGCACTCTCAACCATTCCGTCAGCAGTCGGATAGCCGTATTTTTCTAAAATACGCTTTTCCAAAGATCCCGCGTTTACGCCGATCCGGATCGGAATTCCTTTTTCTTTCGCCGCTTTTACGACGGCTTCCACTTTTTCGCGCCGGCCGATGTTACCCGGGTTGATTCTGATTTTGTCGGCCCCGCCCTCAATTGCTTTTAATGCAAGCTTGTAGTCAAAATGAATATCGACAACGAGAGGGATGGAAATTTGTTTTTTGATGTCGGCAATCGCGTTAGCGGCACGTTCGTCCGGACATGCCACCCGGACAATTTGGCAGCCGGCTTCGGCTAAACGGTTGATTTCCGCAACTGTTGCTTCTACGTCGTGTGTTTTGGTCGTCGTCATACTCTGAATGACGACTTCGTTATTTCCGCCTATTGTTAAAGGTCCCACTTTGACGGGACGCGTTTTTGTACGATGTGTGATTTCACTCACTTGTCAATCGCTCCTTAATTGTAGTTACCGCTTTTGCAGGCTGAGCCTTTTACATGTCAGGCAACTTCTATTTACATGTTATATTGTAACAGTGTATTTGCCGAACTGACAAGAAATTAACGTTTAATTGCGGTAGACGGGGAATTTATAAGCGGTGCCTGCCTGAATGGCATTTGCTTTTACATTCGGATTCAGCGCCTCAAAATCTTGTGCAATATCATCTGGCGCTTTATGTGCGCCGACTATCGACATCACCGTATCGCCTTTTTTGACCGTAACCGTTCTGTATGAAGCTTCCTGTTGGGCTGGCTGTGCCGCCGCTGCGTATGCTGGAAGGTCTTGAGAAGGGATCGTGCCGATTTTAAGATCGTAAAAGATAATGAATATCACAAATAAACTGCCGAATACAAAAGTAAGCCGCTTCATTCCAACCGCCTCCCGCATACATTTTTACTTCATTGTATGCTTGTCCCGTTTTGTTCATGACAAAAAAGAAGACCGCCGGGGGCAGTCTTTGTTACACAGCTGTTTTACTTCGCGGTATCTCTTTTAAGACGAGGAAAAGGATGATAAAGTTTACAAACCAATTCACTAAAAATTCACTCGGCACCGTAATAACAAGCGCGCGCATGATCGTAAAGAATATGGTCGAAAGTGTAATGGAATAAGCCGAAAGCTTCCAGAGCTGCTGGTAATTCAATGTCTTTCTTTGCGCATTTTTCAATATCAGGCCGATGACGGCGAGAAATGATACTTCAATGAATTTGCCGGCCGCTGTCATGATGAACAGCAAAACGGACAGGACGGTGACGATCATTGTTTTATTTTGGTTTAATGCTGATATGATTTCTTTTTTTGTGATATCGGCAGGCATCAGCGAATAATTCATTTCTGTCGCCTGTCCGTCTACAGCAAGCACCATTTTATTTTTCAAAATGCCGATCGCATTTTGTTTCGCCGCTATTTGTTTAGCGCCGTAAGCATCTGTGGGATCAAACACGATGACGAACCCGTTCGCTTCCGTTTCCTTAGAGGCGGATGCTTTCGTCTGCAATTCTCCGTTTGAAATGCTGAAATCAGGGAAATCTTTCTTTAACACGGTTTTGAAACCGTTCATTGAGTTTACGGTGCCGGAGCAAAGGTAATAAGCGCTTGGCAGCGTAAAAAGGACAGACAGCAAAAATACATAAAGGATCGCTTTTCCTATCCCCTGAAACCGTGTTTTTGCAATATCTGCCGGAGAGTATGTACTTTTCAATAAAGCCGTAAATATGTTCAACATCTTCACTTCCTAGCCTAAACTGGTATATGTTGCTTATTGTATCGTTCACAGGGGATGAACACAAGTGAGAGTATTTAAAGCGGTGATAAGGAATCATACATAATAAGATAAAGCGGGAAGCGGTGATCGCCCGCAAAATAAAGGAGGGTGTTTTTGTCATGAGTGTTTTGTATTGGCTGATTATCATTGCGGTCTTCGTCATTGCTTTTATCGGGCTTGTATATCCGGTGATTCCAAGCGTTATTTTTATTGTGGCCGGTTTTCTTCTCTACGGATTTTTGTTTTCCTTCAGTCCTTATTCTTACCTGTTTTGGCTCATTGAGGCGGTATTTGCGGCCGTTTTATTTGCAGCTGATTATGTGTCAAATTTACTTGGCGTTAAAAGGTACGGAGGAAGCAGGGCGGCAATCTGGGGAAGCACGATCGGATTGTTGATCGGGCCCTTCGTTATTCCCGTGGCAGGCATTATAATATGCCCGTTTATCGGTGCTGTCTGCGCTGAGGTGTTTGTTCATCAAAAGGATATCAAGTCCGCGGCAAAAGTGGGGCTCGGCTCGTTAATCGGCTTTTTAACAAGCGTGGCGGCAAAAGGCGTCATTCAGCTCTTTATGATCGGATATTTCTTATGGACGGTGCTTTAGAAAGGTTTAATTTCGGCAGTGAACGGATAAAGTGTAATATGTCTGCTGGAATCGCCGGATTGTGAGCTTTTTCATTGATTACCATGCTTTCTTTTGTTACATTGAGATTAGAAAAGTTCGCGTTAAGCGGCATTTCAGTACATATATTTAAAGGAGGAAAAAAATTATGGCTTACAAACTTCCAGAATTGCCTTACGCTTATGATGCTTTAGAACCTCATATCGATAAGGAAACGATGACGATTCATCATACGAAGCACCATAACACATACGTGACAAACCTCAACAAAGCGATCGAAGGATCAGCGCTTGCAGAGAAATCTGTAGATGAGCTTGTTGCTGATTTGAACGCAGTGCCGGAGGACATCCGCACAGCTGTCCGCAACAATGGCGGCGGACATGCCAACCACTCTTTATTCTGGACTCTTTTATCTCCGAACGGCGGAGGCGAACCGACTGGTGAGCTTGCTGAAGAGATCAAAAGCACGTTCGGAAGCTTCGATCAATTTAAAGAAAAATTCGCCGCAGCAGCTGCCGGCCGTTTCGGTTCAGGCTGGGCTTGGCTTGTTGTAAACAACGGCAAACTTGAAATTACAAGCACGCCAAACCAAGATTCACCGCTTTCAGAGGGTAAAACGCCTGTCCTCGGTCTTGATGTTTGGGAGCATGCGTACTACCTGAACTACCAAAACCGCCGTCCTGATTACATTTCAGCTTTCTGGAATGTTGTGAACTGGGATGAAGTTGCCCGTCTTTACAGCGAAGCAAAATAAATAGTTCGATCAAACAAGGTCTCCCGCGGGAGGCCTTGTTTTTTTATTGACTTTGAATCCTTTTACATATCTCAGTTTGAGTGAGACAAACTAATGTGTAGTAAAGGGGAGTCAATGATGAGCAAAATAAAAAAAATTATCGGCGACATCGAAATAAATAAAGGGCTGCTGCTGTTATTGACGATTGGCGGCCTTTACTCATTGGGCATCGCGCTGTCAAATACATTTGTCAACGTGTATTTGTGGAAGCAGTCGGGAAAATTTATTGATTTGGCCATATACAATTTGTCGGTCGTGACGATGCAGCCGGTTACCTTTCTGCTGGCTGGCCGGCTGGCTAAAAAAATTGACAGGGTGTTTATTCTCAGGTTCGGCGTTATCTTTTTGGCCGCTTTTTATTTAAGTGTGTTGCTTGCCGGAGAAACTGCGGCTTCCCGTCTCGTTTTGATAGGGGCCGTGCTCGGAGTTGGATACGGCTTTTACTGGCTGGCTTTTAATGTGCTGACTTTCGAAATCACGGAACCGGAAACGAGAGATTTTTTTAACGGGTTTTTAGGCATTTTGTCTTCATCGGCAGGCATGATCGGTCCGATTGTGGCCGGATATGTCATTTCAAGACTTGAAAACAATACGGGTTATACAATCATTTTCAGCCTGTCGCTCGGCTTATTTGCCCTTGCCGTGGTCATGAGCTTTTTTCTGAAGCGGAGGGAGTCGAAAGGCCGGTTTATGCTGAAAAAAGTTTTTGATGAGCGCCACACGAATCTGAATTGGCGCCGGATTACCAACGCGCACTTTTTTCAAGGCTTGAGAGAAGGGATTTTTGTTTTTTTAATCAGCGTATTTGTATTCATTGCGACAAACAGTGAGCTGGCGCTCGGAACATTCGGTCTCGTCAATTCCGCGGTTTCTTTTTTTGCCTATTATTTTGCATCAAGGCTCATCAAAAAAAGAGCGCGGAAAAAGGCGATTCTTATCGGCGGATTGATCTTGTACGGCGCCCTGTTTCTCATAATTTTCAAAATGAGCTTCACGACGCTCCTTTTGTACGGAGTGTTTATTGCGATCGGCTATCCAGTTCTGCTCGTGCCGTATGTCTCGCTTACATATGATGTGATAGGCCGGGCGCGGCTTGCCAGAAAAGCCAGAATTGAATACATTGTGCTCAGGGAGTTATTTTTAAATGCGGGCCGGATCGTTTCCATCCTTTGTTTCCTTGTAATCGTTACATTGTTCAAGGAAAAAGTGGGAATACCGGCGGCGCTCGTGCTGCTCGGAGCCGGCCATCCGCTGATTTATTACTTTATAAAAGACATCAAACTGGATACGGAAACTTCTGATGAAACAGTAGAAGAAGACCGACAAAAACAGGCGGCGGAACCGAATTTTATAAAAGGAGAAAGATAAAAGGGTTATCTGTAGAAAAATATCGAAAAAACCTTTAGAATGAAAAATGGCACCTGAACAGAAGGTGTCATTTCTTTCTGTAAATAAGAAAAGGTGATGTCATGAGGAGAAATAAAAAGAAAATAGCTGTAAACAAAGAAAAGAAAAAATCACTGCCGATCCGGCTTAATTTTTTGTTTTTGGCCGCGTTTCTTATTTTCACTTGGATTATCGTCGAGCTTGGCATCAAGCAGATCGTTCAGGGTGATGATTATAAAAATGCCGCTAATAAGCAGGAGGAGTCTGATGTCAGCACGGCGGTTCCGAGAGGGAAAATATACGACCGGAACCTAAATCCCATCGTAACGAATAAAGCATTAAATGCGATTACATATACACGTTCAGCCTCAACCACCCAGGCGCAGCGTTTGAAAATCGCAAAAAAACTGTCGGGTATGATTAAGGTAAGCACCAAAAAGGTGACTGAGCGGGATAAAAAAGACTATTGGATGTTAACGAGGCCTGATGAAGCGAAAAAACTGATTACGGCCGAAGAAAAGCAAAAAGCTGAAGACAAAAAACTGTCTGACGATGATTTATATCAGCTTCAGCTGAAACGCATCACAGACAAACAGCTGAATGAGCTCACTTCAAAAGACATGCAGATTCTTGCGATCAAAAGGCAGATGGATTCAGGCTACTCCCTGACGCCTCAATACATCAAAAATGAAGGCGTGTCGGCAAAAGAAATGGCCGTCGTCAGCGAACATTTAGATGAACTGCCGGGAGTTGACGTGACGTCTGACTGGGAACGGTCTTATCCAAATAAAGGGTTGTTAAAATCAGTTCTCGGCAGTGTCTCGAGCTCCAACGAAGGACTCCCTTCAAATCTTCTTGAGCATTATTTGTCACTTGGCTACAGCAGGAATGACAGAGTAGGAAAAAGTTATTTAGAGTATCAATATGAAAATCTGCTGCAGGGCCAAAAAGAGAAAGTGAGAAATGTGACAGATTCCTCTGGAAACGTAACAGATACAGAAACGGTTTCAAAAGGTAAAGCCGGGGATGATTTAGTGCTCACTATAGATACCGAATTGCAAAAAGACGTTGAAAAAATTATTGAGAAAAATTTAAGGGCTGCAAAGGCAAGACCGAGTACACAGTTGCTTGACAGAGCATTTGTCGTAATGATGGATCCCCGTAATGGAGAAGTGCTTACAATGGCGGGTAAACAGATTAAACAAGTAGACGGCAAATATAAAATCGATGATTATGCACTAGGAACAATGACTTCCTCTTATAACATGGGCTCAGCTGTAAAAGGGGCAACATTGTTAACAGGTTATCAAACAGGTGCTATAAAAATCGGAAATATATTTACGGATGAAGTTTTAAATATTAAAGACTCTCCTCCTAAAAAATCGGTAAGTGTAATGGGGCCGATAAATGATTTAACTGCACTTGAGCGTTCATCTAACGTTTATATGTTCAAAACTGCGATCGCAATTGGTAAGGGTAAATATATATCAGGACATCCACTTCCGCTTGATTACAGCGCATTTGATAAATTTCGTTATTACTTCAGTGAATTCGGTTTAGGGGTAAAAACAGGAATTGATCTGCCTAACGAAGCTACAGGATATGTGGGAACTAAAAGACAGTCAGGTTTCTTGCTTGATTTTGCGATCGGCCAATATGACACATACACTCCGCTTCAAATGGCTCAGTATGTATCGACCATTGCTAATGGCGGCTATCGTATGAAGCCCCAAGTCGTGAAAGAAGTAAGAAAACCTTCAAAAAAAGGTATCGGGGCCGTCGTTGAATCTGTTAATCCGGAAGTGATGAACCGTCTTGATATGACGGAAAGTGAAATTGAACGTGTTCAACAAGGCTTTAAACTTGTTATGAATGGAGCTCAAGGGACTGCGAGAGCAAATTTTGCTAATAAAAGTTATCACCCTGCCGGTAAAACTGGAACAGCACAAGCTTTCTATGATGGACCTATAAAATCAAGAACTGGTGCTTCTACTTATAACACAACTTTGGTGGCTTATGCTCCCGCAGATCATCCTGAAGTTGCTATTTCAGTAGTGGTTCCATGGGCTTATGAAAATTATAATGACAGGTATTCAATAACTAATGACATTGGGGAAGCAGCTCTGGACAAATACTTTGAGCTGAAAAAGAAACAAGAAGATAATAATACGAAGCAGAAAAACGAAGATAAAATTCAGGAAGACGCTGAAAACGGCAATACAAATCACTAACAGAAAAACGCTCACAACTTGTGAGCGTTTTTTTATATACAAAAAAACATCCGGATTTACAAAACCTTAACACTTGATTTATACGCATTTTACAAGAACCCTTTACTCTAGACCTGTAGGACAAATTACACATTAAATGCAGGGGGAATTCAGGAAATGAAAAAAAACAAATGGATGCTTATGCTTCTGATGGCTGCTGTTATGATTGTTGCTGCAGCATGCGGAAATGCAAAGGAAAGCGGCAAGACAGACAGTCAATCTGCAAGTGAGGATAAAAAAGCATCAGGTTCTTTAACCATTTCTGGTTCATCAGCCATGCAGCCGTTAGTACTGGCAGCGGCGGAAAAGTTTATGGAAAAACATCCGGATGCTGATGTGCAGGTGCAAGCGGGAGGTTCAGGAACAGGTCTTTCGCAAGTGTCTGAAGGGGCAGTGCAAATCGGCAACTCAGATGTCTTTGCTGAAGAAAAAGAAGGCATTGATGCGAAAGCCCTAAAAGACCATCGAGTAGCGGTAGTGGCGATGGCGGCTGCGGTCAACCCCGGTGCGGGCGTAAAGGATATAACCAAAAAACAGCTGACAGACGTCTTTACAGGCAAAATTAAAAACTGGAAAGAGCTTGGCGGTAAAGATCAAAAAATTACACTCGTGAACCGTCCTGATTCATCAGGAACGCGCGCTACGTTCGTCAAATATGCTCTTGACGGAGCAGAGCCTGCAGAGGGCATCACAGAGGATTCCTCCAATACAGTCAAAAAAATCATTGCGGAAACGCCGGGAGCAATCGGTTATCTGGCATTCTCTTATATAAACGATGACAAAGTAACGCCTTTATCGATCGGAGGCATCAAACCGGAAGAGAAAAACGTCGTCACAGGCGAGTATCCGATTTGGGCTTACGAGCACTCTTATACGAAAGGTGAAGCGTCAGGCCTTACAAAAACGTTTCTTGACTATATGAACAGCGATGAAGTACAGAAAAGTATCGTAAAAGATCAAGGCTACATTCCGATCTCTGATATGAAAGTCACACGTGACGCAAACGGCAAGCAAAGCTGAGGGGAGGGCGGGCTCCCCGCCTCTTCTTCCTTATAGGAGTGTAAACAAATGATAAATCACAGAGAAAAAGAGTCTGTAAGCGAACGCTTAATAAGCTCAAAACAAAACAGGCAAATGGATGAAGTCCGCGGAAGGGTGATTGTGTCTGTGTGTGCCGCGATTATTATTGCGGCATCAGCGGCGATCACAATTTTTCTCGGCATAAAGGGGCTGCAATCTTTTTTTGTAAATGGTGTAAGCCCGATTGAGTTCTTAACAAGTCTGAATTGGAATCCAACCCAGGCAAAACCTGAGTTCGGCGCGCTGCCTTTTATTTTCGGATCATTTGCGGTCACGGTTCTGTCCGCTCTGATCGCAGCGCCCCTCGGTATTGCGGGTGCCGTGTTTATGACGGAAATTGCGCCGACTTGGGGAAAAAAGGTGCTGCAGCCGGTAATTGAGCTGCTTGTCGGCATTCCGTCCGTCGTTTATGGATTCATAGGTCTTACAGTATTGGTTCCGTTTATCGGCTCTTTTAAATCAAGCGGAACGGGTCACAGCCTTCTGGCGGGGACGATCGTACTCTCGGTAATGATTCTGCCGACTGTGACATCGATTTCCGCTGATGCGCTTGCGTCACTTCCGAAACACCTTCGCGACGGTTCATATGCGCTTGGTGCGACGAGGTGGCAGACAATCAGAAAGGTGCTTATCCCGGCGGCGTTTCCGACATTGCTGACCGCTGTCGTGCTCGGGATGGCAAGAGCGTTCGGAGAAGCACTCGCCGTACAGATGGTTATCGGAAATACAAAGCTTCTGCCGGAAAGCCTGCTTGATACGGCGGGAACATTAACGACGATTATTACGTTAAACATGGGCCATACCACATACGGCAGTATTGAAAATAATACGTTATGGTCTATGGGGCTTGTTCTTCTCATCATGTCGTTTCTGTTTATATTGCTCATACGCTACTTGTCGTCTAGGAGGAAAGTGTAATGAACCGGAAAATAACGGATAAATTGGCCACCGGTGTATTCGGGTTATGCGCCGCTGTAATCGCGGCGATTTTGGCAGGATTGTTTTTGTACATTCTTATTCACGGCGTCTCTGAAATCTCCTTGCATTTTCTTACGTCAAAATCGAGCGCCATTGCGTCAGGCGGCGGAATACGGGATCAGCTTTTTAACTCCTTTTACATTCTGTTTATCACCATGCTGATCACGATACCGCTTGGAGTGGGGGGCGGCGTCTTCATGGCTGAATATGCGCCCCAAAATAAAATCACTGATTTTATCAGAACGTGTATTGAGGTTCTGTCTTCGCTTCCGTCCATTGTCATCGGGATGTTCGGCATGCTGATGTTTGTAAACCTGACCGGATGGGGTTACACGATTATCGGGGGCGCGCTCGCATTAACGGTCTTTAACCTTCCCGTTATGGTCCGGGTGACGGAAGGCGCGCTCACTGCAGTTCCTAAGGAGCTGAAAGAAGCTTCTCTCGCTTTAGGCGTATCGAGATGGCATACCGTCAAAACGGTGCTGGTTCCGAGTGCGGTTCCTTCGATTTTAACCGGAGCCATTCTCGCATCCGGAAGAGTATTCGGAGAAGCGGCCGCATTGTTATTTACAGCGGGACTGACAACGCCGCGGCTGAACTTTACGGATTTGAACCCGTTTTCTGAATCATCTCCTTTCAACATTTTCAGGCCGGCTGAGACGCTGGCGGTTCATATATGGAGTGTCAATACGCAGGGAATCATCCCTGACGCCGAAGCGATTGCAAACGGCGGCTCGGCGGTGCTGGTGATTTCGGTGCTCTTGTTTAACCTTTGTGCAAGATGGCTCGGGTCTGTCATTTATAAAAAGCTTACGGCAAATTAATCAGAAAGAGGCGAAAACATGATTGATCACATCATCAGGGAACAAGCGGAACAGACAAAGCGTTCGCCGGAGTCTTCAATTTTGGAAGTGAAGCATTTATCAATTTATTACGGTGACAAACAAGCGGTTAAAGATGTGAACATGAATATTGAAAAACATGCGGTGACGGCTCTGATCGGTCCGTCCGGCTGCGGGAAATCAACATTTTTGAGACAGATTAACAGAATGAACGATGCCATCCCTTCGGCAAGAAGCGAGGGAGAGATCCTTTATGAAGGGCTGAATATTTTGGGGGAAGCGATTAATGTCGTGTCTCTCAGACGGGAGATCGGTATGGTGTTTCAAAAACCGAATCCGTTCCCGAAATCCATTTACAATAACATCACACATGCGCTGAAGTATGCGGGGGAACGCAGGAAAGCCGTTTTGGATGATGCGGTCGAGGAAAGCTTAACGAAGGCGGCGCTTTGGGATGAAGTCAAAGACCGGCTTCATTCATCGGCTCTTTCGTTATCAGGCGGCCAGCAGCAGCGTCTTTGTATCGCCCGTACGCTTGCGATGAAACCTGCCGTGCTACTTTTAGATGAACCGGCCTCAGCTCTGGACCCTATTTCAAACGCCAGAATCGAGACGCTTTTGACAGAACTGAAAAAAGATTATTCGATTATTATCGTTACGCATAACATGCAGCAGGCACTTAGGGTGTCTGACCGAACGGCTTTCTTTTTAAACGGGGAAGTGGTGGAATACGGGCAGACAGAACAAATTTTCACGAGTCCTAAAGCGCAAAAGACAGATGACTACATTAATGGAAAGTTCGGATAGGGGGAAGGACTGTGAGCCTTGTGAAGGAAGCGGTGCACACACAGAATTTATTTGATATTCACGGCATGAACGTATGGTACGGAGCCCACCAGGCTTTAAAAGACATTACGATCGGTTTTGAGGAGCGGAAGGTAACTGCGATCATCGGTCCGTCCGGCTGCGGGAAATCCACTTTTATTAAAACATTAAACTTAATGCTGCAAATGGCCCCGAATGTCAAAGTGACAGGCGACATGATCTATAACGGGCGCAATCTGCTGAAAGAAAAGACGGATGCGGCAGAATTAAGAAAACAGATCGGTATGGTGTTTCAAAAAGGCAATCCATTTCCCCAGTCAATATTTGAGAATGTCGTGTACGGTCCGAGAATTCACGGCGAAAAAAATAAAAAGAAACTGCTTGAAATCGCCGAGGAATCTTTAAAGGCAGCTGCGCTCTGGGATGAAGTGAAAGATCGCCTTCACCAGCAGGCGCTTTCACTGTCAGGCGGTCAGCAGCAGCGGCTGTGCATCGCAAGGGCGCTCGCCACAAAACCGGACGTCCTTCTGATGGATGAACCGACGTCCGCTCTTGATCCCGTGTCCACGCGGAAAATAGAAGAGCTGATTTTGACATTGAAAGAAAAGTATACAATCGTCATTGTGACGCACAACATGCAGCAGGCTGCGAGGGTCTCTGATCAAACCGCGTTTTTTTATATGGGCGAACTGGTAGAGTGGGGCGATACGGGCAAAATATTTTCTCAGCCGGATCATCAAAAAACACATGATTATATCACCGGAAAATTCGGATGAAAAAAACGGGCCCGGCCATTGACCGGGTCCGTTTTATACTCCCTATTAAAAAAGCCTGCCGGCCGTATCCATCTGAATGGACGATGCCTGCAAGCTTTTTTAGCGGGTTAATGTTTTGACGATTTTTTTAAAGCTCATATCTGAGTCGACTTTGAAATGGCCGGCGCGGATTTCTTTATGGTAGCCTGCGTCAATGACGTAATCATTAAAGTCCTTTGCTGAAGGAATAATCCCTTCTTTTTCAAGAATGGATGACACATCAGCAGTGCTCATTCCGTCTTTAATCGTCAGTTTGTATGTTACTTTTTTCTTTTTGGCGTCTGTGTTTTGGTCGTTGTTTAACGATTTTTCTTTAGAATCAAGCAGTTTTTGATAGTCATCCCGGTTGACGGAGACTTTTTGCTGATCGTCGAGGTAGCTGTTTACTTCTTTTTCTGTCAATGCTGTTTTTTCGGTTTTAACGGCGGCTGCCTGGTCATGGTCAGTCAAATAGAAGACAGCAGCGAGAACGGCCGTCGCTAAAATCATGCCTGCTGCAAAAGCCTGAATGCCCCGTTTTGTCATACGAGCACCTTCTCATTATCTTTAATAATGGTATTGACGTCCTCGACAGACACGTGCTCCGCTTTTGCGATGGCTTCCGCAGACATTCCGTTGTTATATTTTGAAATGATTTGTTTGGCGATTTTTTGGTTAATGCCGCTGCTTTTGGCTTTGCGGATCACGAGGTTGGTTTCCAGCAATTCTTCTTCAAGCACCGTCATTTTCTTTTTCAACTTGTAAATTTCCTGCATGGCGGAAAGCTGAAGCGTTTCAAGCTCCTGTTCCACGTCTTTCATCGGATCTCTTTGAGAATATGAGAATGCAATAAGCGCTATACTGACGATAAACAACGCAATAATAGCAATTTCCACGTTTCATCACCTTCTATTATTAATTTGCCCTTCTTTTTTATACCATAAAACGCCGCCATTCTAAAGGAAATAGAGAAAAAAACGGAATTTTGTCGGGAAATCTTTTTTATTCGGGGAGCAAACGGTTATTTCTCTATAGATTTCGTATCAGAAAGTCCTTTTTTGTCCTGTTTCGTCATATTTTCCCTTCATCTGACGCAAGCTCATTCAGAGGATCAGAAGCATAAACTGATGTTTTCTGCACTTAAACAACATTTCATGTAAATCACTCTAGCATTCCGTCCATTATAGTGGTATTATATATAAGTCTGAATAAGTAAATGATATTTAGTTTGGAGGGAAAATAATGCGCGTTAATATTACTTTGGCTTGCACTGAATGTGGTGAGCGTAACTATATTTCTAAAAAGAACAAACGCAACAATCCGGACCGCGTTGAATTTAAAAAATATTGCCCACGTGATAAAAAATCTACGTTACACCGTGAAACAAAATAAGCTGTTTAAAACAGCGGAAAAAGCTGGAGCTTTCAATAAAGTTCTGGCTTTTTTGTCTTTCAGGGAGGTTTGAGAAACGTGAAAGCACAAATCAGAACCGCTATAAAAGCAAAGCTTTCTGACATGACAGAAAGTGAATGGGAGAAAAAATGCCGCAGCATGCGTGAAACGCTGTTTTCTTTAAAAGAATGGAAACAGGCCCGCGTGATCGCCGTTACCATCTCGACACGCCTGGAAATTCCGACACGGCCGATTATTGAACAGGCCTGGAAAGAGAAAAAACAAGTCTGTATCCCAAAATGTTTTCCGCAGACGGGAGCGATGGAGTTCCGTACATTTTCTGCGTATGATCAGCTGGAAACCGTATATGCGGGCCTCAGTGAACCGATCGAGAGCCAGACGGAAAAAGCCGCCCCAAATGACATTGACCTTGTGATTGTGCCCGGCGTGGCTTTTGACCGGGAAGGCTTCAGAATCGGATACGGCGGAGGATATTATGATCGGTACCTCTCCGGTTATAAAGGCAGTACCGTGTCGCTTCTCTTTGACTGCCAGCTGACAGACCGTATTCCCCGCATGCCCCACGATATTCCGGTCGATATGATCGTGACTGAATCTGAAACCATCGCTTAATCGCATAAAAAACTTCTTGCACCGGAATAATTCTCGCTGTTTGACAAACGATAGGGGCAGGAGGGATAAGATGAAAAAATTGTTGATCTACTCATTATGCGCCGTATCTGTTTTAGCCGTTTACCAAAACCGCTACCGTCTGATGAACAGCGTGCTCAGCCAGCCGGGGATCAGACGGTCATTCATTCATTTCTTTTTAAAAATACCGTTTATCAGAAACAAATTCATTCAGCAGGCATTTTAAACAAATCCCGTTTTTCAGCGGGATTTTTTGCATAAGAAAACCTGCCGGTAAAAAACGGCAGGTTTTCTCGTATTGTCAGCTTTTTTTCAGGAAACCGAGCAGAATTGAGATCATAGGAGAAATGTACAGGAAAAAGGTAAACGGCAGGTAGTCGATGACAGAAACCCCTAATGCGCTTGCCATAAAAGCGCCGCTTACTCCCCAGGGAATCAGCGGGTTGATCAATGTTCCGCCGTCCTCAAGCGACCGCGCAAGGTGAATCCGCTTAATGCTGAGCTTGTCATATAATGGTTTATAAGATTGACCCGGAATTAAGATCGACAAATACTGCTCACCTGTCGCAAGGTTTACGCCTATACTTGAGAAGACGGTCGCCATGACAAGACGCCCTTTCGTACGCACGCCTTTTATCAATCCTTGAAGCAGCGCCGCGATCAGGCCCGTTTTTTCCATCAGACCGCCGAGCGCAAAGGCGATCATGATCAGAGAGACTGATCCCATCATCGATTGGAGGCCGCCTCTGTTGATAATGCTGGCCACAGCCTGGTCGCCGGTTTTAAACGCCGTCCCGCTTTGCAGGGCGGATATAAATCCTTGAATGCTGCTGTCAGGAATAAAAACAGCAGTCAGAAGCCCTGCGGAAATAATACCGGCGGTAAGCACCGGAATCACGGAAACCCGTCTCACAGCTAAAATGATCACCAGCAGAGGTGAAAGAAGCGACCAAGGCGTAACGTGCACGGCCTCTTTTATTCCGGAAATGACCGCATCAATATTTTGCGTTGAAGCGGCATTTATTGAAACCGATGAACCGAGAATATAAAAAAGAACAATCGTGATCAGCAGTGCCGGAACGGTAGTGCCCATCATATGGCGAATATGCTTAAAAATCGGAATTTCGCCGATTCCGGCGGCAAAATTCGTCGTGTCGGACATCGGTGACATTTTATCACCGAAACAAGCCCCGCAAATGACTGCTCCCGCCGTCCATTCGAGCGGAACTCCCGCCGCGCTTGCTACCCCTAACAGCGCGACGCCGATTGTACTGACAGTTGTCAGACTTGAGCCGACAAGCGTGCTGATAATCATGCAGGAAAATAATGCGGTCAAAAGCAGCTGACTCGGCTGTATAATTGACAAAGCGTAAACGGTGACGGTGGGAATGGCGCCGCTGTACATCCAGGCGCCGATCAGCACACCGATCAAAGCCAGCACAATAATCGGCTGCACACCGTTTTTCAATCCGCTGACAATTCCTTTTTCAAGACTGTCCCACGAGAAACCGAGCCACAAACCTGCCAGAGACAGAATAATGACGCAAAAGAACAGCGGCATATGCGGCTCTGTATGAAAGAAAAACAGGCAGGAAATAATGACTGCTAACATCAAGACAAATAAACTGATGGCTGAGATGAACGTCAGCCTTTTTTCTTGTTTCAAAACAACACCCCATCAAACTTTAATCCTTTTGTGCTTTTGGGCACGAAAGTATTGTAACAGAAAAACGCATAAATGAGTGTTTTTTTACAATTGTGAATATACAATTTATGAAAATAATACAAGGATATTTTCTCCAATCGTTTTTTGCTTGACGCCCGGATCAGTGATGAAATACGCTTATACTAAGAAGAATAGAAATGGTGAAGAAGATGAATTCATTTTATGACGTGCAGCAGCTGTTTAAGTCATTCGGACATATCGTTTATTTCGGTGACAGACAAGCCGAAATTGACTTTATGAAAGATGAATTAAAGGAAATGTACTTGTCAAACGTGATTGAAAGAGAATTATGGCAAAAAGCCGCCGGAGTTCTTCAGAGAGAATCGGAGCGGATCAAAGGCAGATAACACAGCAGGATTTTAATAAGAAAAGGAGATTATTATGGAAGATACATGGTTTGCGGGGATTGATCTTGGCGGAACAACCATCAAGCTGGCCTTTATCAACATGTACGGTGAAATTCAGCATAAATGGGAAGTTCCGACTGATAAATCAGGAAACACAATTACGGTCACGATCGCCAAAGCGCTTGACCAGAAGCTGGAAGAACTGAACAAGCCGAAACGGATCGTAAAATGGATCGGAATGGGAGCGCCCGGACCCGTGGAAATGACGACGGGGATGGTCTATGAGACGACAAATATGGGGTGGAAAAACTATCCGCTGAAAGACCATCTCGAGGCGGAAACAGGTATTCCGGCCGTCATTGAAAACGATGCCAATATCGCGGCGCTCGGAGAAATGTGGAAGGGTGCAGGTGACGGGGCTAAAGATGTCATTTTAGTGACGCTCGGAACCGGAGTCGGCGGAGGCATCATCGTCAACGGAGAAATCGTTCACGGTAAAAACGGGGCCGGCGGAGAAATCGGTCATATTTGCAGTATTCCTGAAGGAGGAGCTCCGTGCAACTGCGGAAAATCCGGCTGCATCGAAACGATTGCGTCCGCAACCGGCATCGTCCGCATCGCGAAAGAAAAGCTTGCGGCGGTTTCCGACTCTTCGCTCTTACAAGTGCGCGATCTGACAGCACGTGACGTGTTCGAAGCGGCTAAACAGCAGGATAAGACAGCACTTGAAGTCGTCGATTATGTCGCAAAACATTTAGGCCTCGTGCTCGGAAATCTGGCAAGCGCCATGAATCCGACGAAAATCGTGCTCGGCGGAGGCGTGTCTAAAGCGGGTGAAATCCTGCGGTCAAAAGTGGAAGAGACTTTCAAAATCACCGCATTCCCGCGTTCTGCGGAAGCGGCGGATATTTCGATTGCGGCACTTGGAAATGATGCCGGAGTCATCGGTGGGGCGTGGATTGCCAAAAATGAATGGCTCAAACATCAAAACTGCTGAAGAAAGTCTGCCTGCCCATATCGCGGGCGGCTTTCTTTTTTTATCTCCCCAGTCATATAGTTTTAAAAAAGGGGGATGAACATGGCGGGAATTCGTGTCAAACCTGAATTGAAACAGCATATGAAAGATATTGCAAAGGTGCTTTCAATTGATGAAAAACTGTTGAAAGCCGCTGATAAAACGGCGGAAAACGATGAATTATTTTGTCCCGGCTTTGCCGTGAGCGGGCAGTCAGAGGGTCCGCCGCTTGAGACGCTGAGCGGGCTTTCGCGATACATCCGGCGCTGTGAAAGGATTCTTTCCGCTGATCAATGGGTGAAGGAAGAAAAGGTCTACGGCTCCCAATCGGTTTATGAAGAAATTGAGAAAATAACGGATGTCTTTCCGTTTGTCACGTGCCGTAAAATCGGCAGTTCCGTATTGGGAAAGCCGCTTTATGAGCTGAAAATAGGTGCGGATACGGCTGAAAGAAAAGTCCATGTAAACGCCTCATTTCATGCCAATGAATGGATCACCACCTCGGTCGTGCTTAAATGGTGTAAAGAATATTGCGCGGCATTATGCGAAAATAAAGCCGTTTTCGGGCACTCTGCGCTTGATATATTCAGCCGGACATCATTGTCATTCGTTCCGCTCGTAAATCCCGACGGTGTTGATCTCGTACTTTACGGATGTGAAGATTTATCAGAAAAAAATGAATTTCTTAATCAATTAAATGAGCACCGCCCGGATTTCCGCGAATGGAAGGCGAATATAAACGGTGTGGATTTAAATAAACATTTCCCAGCCAATTGGGATATTGAACAGAGGCGCAAACCGAAAGCCCCTTCATACCGTGATTTTCCGGGGACGGCGCCGCTCACTGAACCGGAGGCGCAGGCGATGCACCGGCTGATAACGGAGCAGCCGCCTGACCGGCTGATCGCTCTTCATACGCAGGGAGAAGAGATTTATTGGGGATACGAAGAATGTGAACCGGAGCAATCATCCCGGATGATTCGGGAGTTTGAAGCGATAAGCGGAAACCGCTATCAAGGCGTTAAAACCATTGACAGCCATGCCGGTTTTAGGGATTGGTTTATACAGCAGTATGGAAAAGAGGGCTATACCATTGAGCTCGGAAAGGGAAAAAACCCTTTGCCTTTTCATCAGTTTGCTGATATTTATCAAGCGACGGAAGGTATTTTGTGGAGGTCGCTTGTTTTTTGAGACATCTGTGAAATTTCTCATTTGTTTACATAAACAAATATGGGACAATAGAAAAGAATGGAGGGAAGGCTGGTGAGATACTTGGTTTGTGTTCTGCTGTCCGCATTCGTTCTGTGTTTAGCGGCCTGTGAACCATCTCATCAGCAGCAAGACACAGGCGTTTCGGCAAAATCGGCAGAACAGAAAATCGTTCCGCTCAGTAAAAAGGAAGCGGAGAAAACGGAAGGATGGCTGGATAACAGAACGATTCTGTATACATCACATCATCAGCTGATGAAATATGATCTTTTCAGCGGAAAATCCGAACGGCTATATGAAACAAAGGGCAATATTGTCAATGTAAAGATCAGCCGGAAAAAACAGCTGATTCTCGTACAGGTGACAAGCAGCGGTCAGACTGAGCTTGTGCTTATGAACAAGCAGGGGAAAAGACTTTATCACAAAGCCTTTAACTCTTATGAGCTGGAGACGGCTTGGAATCCGTATGACCCGTATCAAATGATGATTACCGTTTTTACTGAAACATGGGACTTCACAGCCTATACGGCCGATATGAACAACGGCATTTTAAAAAAGAGTCCCGTTCAGGCCCCTTTTGTCCATTGGACCTCCACTGATGAATTCCAATATATCAAGCAAGGAAAAACGGAGGAAGAGGGTCCTTTATATTCTTATGACTTGCAGACAAAAAAAGAAAAAAGAGTGCTTCATCACGTCATCTGGGCCGATTCCCGCCCGGGCATGACGATTGCCGTCAGACAAACGGATCAATCGGACGGAGACGGCGAGTTCCTTTTCCAAAAGCCGGCATCCGTGACGCACCGCTTTCCTCTCCAAGAAAAGTATCAGAGCTTTGCGCCGATGGAATATGATTACGATCAGACACACAAGCGGTTTTACATATTCAAGCCTGAAGGCCGCTCTTACAATCTGATCAGCTTTGACTTAGGAGACGAACGGGAGCGGACGGTGCTCAAAAACACGGAAATGGAGCCGATTCAGATCTCTCCGAACGGGGAATACGCTTTATACGGCTTTACGTATGACCGTCTGATTTCACTGAAAACAGGCATGACAGAACCAATCATAACAAATGAAAAAGGAGTTTGAACCAAATGGCAATTGCAGATGTGACAATCATTCCGATCGGAACAAAAACACCGAGCGTCAGTGAGTATGTAGCGGATGTGCAAAACTTTTTGGAGGGTTACAAAGCTGCCGGCAAGATCAAATTTCAGCTCACGCCGATGAACACTTTGATTGAAGGTGAGCTGAGCGACTTATTCGCAGTCATTCAGGACATTCACGAAGCCCCGTTCCAAAAAGGGCTGCACAGAGTGGCGACAAATATCCGCATTGATGACAGACGTGATAAAGAAACGACACTGGAGAGCAAAATCAAAAGTGTCAGCAAACATTTGCAGCAATAAAAAATAAGCCTGTATCCATTGGATACAGGCTTTTAATGTGCAGTCGGATAGCCGCTGGTTACAACGGTCATTACGGTAAACCAGCCAAACACGCCCAGCGTGGCGGCGGCTAACAAAAATCCCAGGATATTTCTCTGTCTGACAGCCCGCAGGACTCCTAATACAGCTAATAATGCGACAAGGCCGAAGATTACAACAAGTAACATCATGCTCCTCCTTTGTCATTGGAACCTGAAAATCTTTCCATTTCATTTTAACCGTTTTCATTTTGTTTGTCGATAGCGTTTTCCCGCCGCATTCATTGAATCTTCCGCAGAAAACCTTCATAATAAGGGCATATACATAAAGAGGTGATGAAAGTGAAATGGAGACGAATGCCGGCCGGTCCGATTCAGGCAAACGCGTATTTTCTTGTCAGTGAGGATCAGTCCTGTGTTATTTTTGATCCGGGCGGAGAAGCGGACAAAATCAACAATTACATAAAAGAAAACAATCTGAAGCCGCTGGCCATCTTACTGACGCACGCCCATTTTGACCATATCGGCGCGCTTGACGAAGTAAGAGACAGATGGGATGTTCCCGTATATCTTCACAAAAATGAAGAAAAGTGGCTGGAGGACTCTTCCTTAAACGGATCGGGCATATTGCGGGGCATCGCCGTAACGGCACGGCCCGCCGAACGGCTCATCGAAGGCGACGGCATTTTGGACATCGGGCCTTTCCATTTGGAGACATTGTTTACGCCGGGACATTCACCGGGAAGCGTTTCTTATTATGTGAAGGACGCGGATCTGGTGATTTCAGGTGATGTGCTCTTTCAGGGAGGCATCGGCCGAACTGATTTACAGGGCGGAAGTCAGGACGTATTGCTTGATTCCATCCATCAAAAACTGCTCACGCTTCCCGGACATACACTTGTGTTAAGCGGGCACGGGCCGGAAACGGATATTCAGACAGAGCAGGAGCGAAACCCGTTTATCAATGGTTTTTCACTGTAAATGAAAAAAGACAGACCATAATCGGTCTGTCTTTTTCTGTCAGTGGGTTCCGCCGCCCGGTGTCATAATAAAAATAGAGTAATATGTAAATCCGGCGAAAAATACGGTTAAGTAAGCTCCGAAAATATAAATATACATCCGCTCAGTCAGATTCAAATAAGAAAGAAATACGAAAAAGATCGTCTGTCCAAAAAACAAAAGTGAAGCGTCTTTCATGCCCCCTAAAAAAAACATGACTGCAAATATCCCCGTCCAAAATCCTAACACCCGGAACATGCGATTCATTCCTTATCCCCTCCCGAGAGTCTATCTGAAGTTTATTATAATAGATCGGCACTCGAAATGTAAACATTTTCATGATTATATTTATTGTGGAATTTATGTCTTTCCCTGTGTTTTATATCTTATGCCGCTCTCTGAAAAAGATCCGAAAAATCTTTTTGAAATATGTTTAATGAAAAAAAGTTCAGGGTACTTATGTTAACAAAGAGACGGATTATCCGAGGGAGGAATTTTTAAAAATGAAAGAACTTATTTTTTATTCATACCCGAGCTGCACATCATGCCGAAAAACGAAACATTGGTTAAAAGCCCACAATGTTGACTTTCAAGAGCGCCATCTATTCAGGGAGACACCGACAATTGATGAATTGAAGCAGATCTTATCATTAACGACTGAAGGAATTGATGAAATATTGGCGACGAGAAGTCAAACATTTAAAAATCTCAACCTGAACATTGAAGAAATGACTGTAAATGAAGTGCTGAAGCTTTTGACTGAGAAGCCGAAACTGCTGCGGCGGCCGATTCTGATCGATCGAAATAAGCTCGTTATCGGATACAATCCAGGAGAACTGATGAAGCTGACGAAGAAAAAAACGGTACATCAATCTGTATCATAAGAGAAAAACGAAGATCCGCTGATCAAAATTTATCAGCTAATCTTCGTTTTTTGCGGTTGCGGGACTGGGCTAGCTGGATTCGAACCAACGATCACGGAGTCAAAGTCCATTGCCTTACCGCTTGGCTATAGCCCATCGGATGTAATTACAGTATGTGCGTCCGGCGCCGATTTATACATACAAAGGAATTTGAATGGAGGAGACCCGTGAAACATTTGAGTGAAACATTATCTCGAACCTTAATTGAAGAATCAGGTGAAATCACACGCCAGTGGCTGCTCATACCAAAATCGGGGCGGCCTACAGATGATCAGAAAGCGGAAATGCAGCACCGTCTGTTAATTGAAATCGTTGCCGGCATTTTATCGGAAAAAGACGGCGGGGAAGAGGAGCTGACAAAATGGGCGCTTCAGTTCGCAAGGGACCGGGCCGTCCATGAAGTACCGGTCTATGAAAGCGTCACGAGCTTTAAAGAATTCCGGAGATTGGTCTGGAACCGCATACAGACGTGCTGTGAAACAATGTCTGAGAAGCCTGGGGCGAATGCGGTATTCCATTGGGGAGAGAAGCTGAACAAAGCAATTGACCATATGATTGAAGTATTTACAGAGGAATATTATAAAGTGACGGTTACACAATTAAACGCCCAAAAAGAAATGATTAACGAACTAAGCGCGCCGATTATGCCGATTGCCGACGGTATTGGAATTTTGCCGCTCGTCGGCGAAATTGACACCTACCGGGCAAAAATGATTTTGGAATCGGTGCTTGACCAATGTTCTTCACTCCGTCTTTCTTATTTATTTTTAGATATATCAGGTGTGCCGATTGTGGATACGATGGTCGCTTATCAGATTTTTAAAGTGATTGACAGCACAAAACTTCTTGGCATAGAAACGACAATCTCAGGCATCAGGCCGGAAATCGCGCAGACCGTCGTGAAGCTCGGCATCGATTTTTCTCAGGTGAAAACGGAGCAGAGTCTGGCGAAAGCGCTGGCAAAAAACGGATTTATCGTAAAAGAATCATTAAGATGATGAAAAGCTGAATGGCCGGGAGGGATGTCTCCCTCAGCTATTCAGCTTTTTCAGCTTCAATCGTAATGATATGATGGCTGTCGATTTCTTTTACCGTAAATGTGTAGCCTTCAAAATCAATGGTGCTCCCGGGCTTCGCGTCAATATGCTGAGTAAGAAACCAGCCCCCGAGTGTATCGACTTGATCAGCCGTAATCTCTGTTCCGAGTACATCATTGACGTCACTGATCAGCAATTTGGCGTTCAGGAGATAGCGGTTCTTCCCAAGCTTTTGAACGGAAGGTGTTTCATCCGTATCAAATTCGTCGCGGATTTCGCCGACGATCTCTTCAATGATGTCTTCCGCCGTTACTAATCCCGCGGTTCCGCCGTACTCATCAATGAGAATGGCCATATGGGCGTGTTCCCGCTGCATTTTAACGAATAATTGATAAATCGGAATCGTCTCAATCACATGGATCGCCGGCTGGATGTAAGGGCTGAGTTCGTGTTTTGTAAACGCCGCTCCTTCTGACAGGAATCTGAATAAAACTTCTTTTATATTGATGATGCCGACTACATGATCTTTATCTCCTTTTACTACGGGATACCGGGTATATTTATTTGTTTTGATAATGTCCCGGAGCATATGTCCCGATCCGCTGTCTAACGGCAGACTCACCATTTCATTCCGGGGCACCATAATTTCTTTGGCAGTGCGCTTATCAAATGTAAAAATGTTATTTACGTAATGCAGCTCGCTTTTTTTAATCATGCCGCTTCGATAGCTTTCGGCAAGGAGCACCCGCAATTCCTCTTCCGTATAAGCCATTTCATGTTCGGAAGCAGGCTTCAAGCCGAACATGGCTGTAATCAGGCGGGCGGAATGATTGAGCAGCCAGATGAACGGAAACATTAACTTATAAAACAAAATCATCGGTCTGGCAGACAAAAGTGTAATCCGCTCGGCTTTTTGGATAGCAAAACTTTTCGGGGCGAGTTCGCCGATAACGACATTCACATATGTAACCAGCAGAAAGGCGATGATCAATGACAGGACTTGGGCAACCGCTTCGTGAACTCCGGTTTTTAAAAATAACGGCTGAAGCATTGCTTTGACTGTCGGTTCACCCAGCCAGCCGATTCCCAAAGCGGTGACGGTGATGCCCAATTGGCATGCCGATAAATATTCATCGAGGTGGGTAATGACATGCTTGGCTGCTTTTGCTCCTTTTACATCTTCCTCAATGAGCTGATTAATGCGGGAGCGCCTTGCTTTAACGATTGAAAACTCTATGGCGACAAAACATGCCGTTAATAAAATAAATAGTACGATGGCAGATAGTTTGATGATATACAATGTAACGCCTTCCGCGAAGGAAGGCTTGCACCTCCCTTTTTTCGGAATAATACCACTGTAGAAAGCTGCTCAAACATCGAACCTGGTTTAGCCTGCTTCATTTACGGTAATAAAACAAGAAAGCGATACTGGAGGATGACAAGAGATGAAGGTACATTCGGGAGCGGACTGGCTGTGGTACCAGCTCGGTCCGCATGAAAAAACAGAAGCGAAAAAAATGATTCATCACAATCACTGGCCGCAATGCGAAAAGTGGTTTGAACATGAAAATCATATAAACTTTCTGCGCTCAGATACAAATGATCAGAATAATGAAGCGGTTTTCGGTTCTTTAATCTATCATCAAGGATTAGATGATGAAAAAAACCATACCGTATTTCACTTTTATATTACGAGAGACTTCTTTTTTACAATTAATTTTGATTTTTCGCTGCTGCGCGGTGTAAAAGAAAAGCATGCCACACAGCAGATTCAAACCTGTGAAAATCCGATTGAAGGCTTTTTTGTTCTGCTGGGAGAGCTGATGAATTCCTATCTGATCGGACTGGATGAATTTGAAGTCAAGCAGCGGACGCTGAAATGGCAGATTCATGATGACAACAGCAAAGGAATTTTGGAAAATGTGCATAAACTGCGCCATGAGCTGTTCATTTGGAAAGGCCTTACACTGGGGGCTAAAAAAGTGGAAATGGCTTTAAAAGAAGCTTTTCTCCCCAAAAATGACAGGCAGAAAGATTACCTCAGAGCTCATCAAAAGATGGAAAGAGGAATTACATATATCAATGAGTTTGATCAGGAATTGAGCAATCTGCTGCACGCCGAGGAAGTCATTACCTCCCAAAGAGGAAATGAAATTGTGAAAGCCTTGACGATCTTTACAACTCTCTTTACACCGATGACGGCGCTTGGAGCTCTCTGGGGGATGAACTTTGATAACATGCCGGAGCTTCATTGGAAATATGCGTATATTTGTTCCATCGTGCTCATTATTGTATCAACCCTGCTGATTTATATTTATCTGCGGCAGAAAGGCTGGACAGGGGACATTTTGAGGGAGCATCAAAAAAAATATTTGCGGAAAGAAAAGAAACGCTAAGAAGAGCAGGCATACGCCTGCTTTTTTTGATGGCTGAAAATGGCCGAATGGTTCCCGATTTCATCGGTAAATCAATGTCAGGGGGCTTATTTTTTATTTTTTTACGTTTTACACACTGTAAAACGCATAATCTCTCCTTTGCCGGCTTTTGTGTATCTGATTTACAATACGTGCGGAAGGAGGGAAGTCTTGTGGAAAATATAGAAACATACAGCAGGAACATCATAAACGAGGCCTATACGGCAAGGGCTTCAGATATACACATTGTGCCGAGAGAAAAGGATGCTTTCATTCATTTTCGCATCGGCCATGCTCTTGTGAAAAAAAGAGTCTTAAAAAAAGAGGAATGCGTAAGGCTAATTTCTCATTTTAAGTTTTTATCGGCCATGGATATAGGAGAAAGACGTAAGCCGCAAAACGGGTCATTGTCTCTGCCGCTTCCGACGGAAACCGTTCATTTGAGAATGTCAACCTTGCCGACAATGAATGATGAAAGTCTTGTCATCAGGCTTTTGCCTAAGCGGCAGATTCCCCCTCTGGATAAATTGTCCTTATTTCGGGGGGCGGGCGCCGCACTATTGTCCTTTCTGAAGCATTCGCACGGTCTGCTTCTGTTTACCGGCCCCACCGGATCTGGAAAAACGACCACTCTTTACTCGCTTGTCAACTATGCAAAAAGGCATTTCAACCGGCGGATTGTCACGCTTGAAGACCCCGTAGAAACAAGAGATGAGGATGTGTTGCAAGTTCAGGTGAATGAAAAAGCCGGAGTCACATATTCCGCCGGTTTAAAAGCGATTTTAAGACATGACCCCGATATGATCATCTTAGGGGAAATCAGGGATGCCGAGACGGCTGAAATCGCAGTCCGCGCCGCCATGACGGGACACCTCGTTCTTTCAAGCCTGCATACAAGAGATGCTAAGGGCGCCATATACAGGCTGCTGGAGTTCGGCGTGAACATGACAGAAATTGAACAAACCGTCATTGCCATTGCCGCTCAGCGTCTGGTTGATTTAACATGTCCGTTCTGCAAAGAGGAAAACTGTTCCGTGTACTGCCGGATGTACAGGCAGACACGCCGTGCGGGCATTTATGAATTGCTCTACGGGAAAAACCTCACCCAATGCTTTCAGGAAGCAAAGGGAGAGCACGCGAATTTTCAATATCAGACGCTCCGCAGGCTGATCAGAAAAGGAATTGCGCTCGGCTATGTCACGACCGACAATTACGATCGGTGGGTGTATCATGAAGCGGATTAAACGAACCTGGCCGTTGAAGGATCAAGCGGCTTTTTTGAAAAGGCTCGGTGAAATGACGGAAAAAGGATACAGTCTGATTGAAGGGCTCAGACTGCTGCAACTCCAGCTTCATAAACGTCAGCTTGCAGAGCTGACGGACGGAATCCGCCGGCTGAGGGAAGGTGATGCGTTTTACCAAGTGCTTGAGGCATTGTCTTTCCACAAAGAAGCCGTCTCTATCTGCTATTTCGCGGAGAAACACGGGGAATTGCCGGGGGCGATGAAACAAAGCGGCGAATTATTACAGAGAAAGCTCATGCAGACGAATCAAATCAAAAAAATGCTCCGGTATCCGATGTTTTTAATTTCTTCCGTCTGTGTCATGTTTTATATCCTGCAAAGTTTAATTATTCCGCAGTTTTCTGGGATTTATCAATCAATGAATATGAATACTTCTGGTGCGACTGCTTTCATCTTTGCGTTTTTTCGGCATTTTCATGAAGCCTGTGCACTGGCGCTGTCCGTCGCTTTCTGCTTGTTTTTGTACGTTTGGTTCTTATGTAAGAAAAAATCCCCGCAAGATAAAATGCTGATTGTTGTGAAAATACCACTATTAGGAAAAGCGGCCGTTCTTTTTAACAGCTACTTTTTCTCTTTACAGCTCAGCAGTCTTCTGAAATCCGGCCTATCTATCTATGACAGCTTAACAGCTTTTAAAGAACAATCTTTTCTGCCTTTTTATCGTGAAGAAGCAGAGATGCTCATTACACGTCTGAAAGCCGGAGAAACCATAGAATCCGCTCTTTCCGGGCATCCGTGTTATGAAAAAGACCTTGCGGCTGCAGTCAGCCACGGACAGGCAAACGGCCGGCTTCACCGCGAACTTTATACGTACAGCCAGTTTATGATGGAGCGTCTTGAACAAAACGCGGCGAAGTATACCGGCATTCTCCAGCCTGTCATTTACGGTGTTGTGGCCGGTATGATTTTAATTGTCTACATGTCAATGCTGATGCCGATGTACCAGATGATGAACCAAATGTAAGGGAGTGCTTCGTCTGAAAAATCAAGATGGATTTACTTTAATTGAAATGCTGATCGTTTTATTTATCGTTTCCATTCTGCTTTTAATCACCATTCCTAACGTTACAAAACATAATCAAAGCATTCAGCATAAAGGCTGTGAAGGACTGCAGAATATGGTGAAAGCCCAAGTGACGGCGTACGAAATCGATCATGAAGGTAAAATGCCGGATATGAACGATTTACAATCAGAGGGGTATATCAAAAAGAATACAGCCTGCCCGAATGGTAAACAGATCTTAATTAGTGGCGGAGAAGTTACAGTTGAACAATAACAGGCGGACAGAAAATGGGTTTACCCTTCTTGAAAGCCTGATTGTGTTAAGCCTGGCGTCCGTCCTGCTGACGGTTTTGTTCACGACGGTTCCGCCGGCCTACACCCACCTTGCCGTGCGGCAAAAAACAGAGCAGCTCCAAAAAGATATTCAGCTTGCTCAGGAAACGGCTATCGCAGAACATAAAAGAACAAAAATCACTTTTCTTCCAAAAGAGCATAAATACAAACTGCAGTCAGGCGGAAAGATTCTCGAGCGTTCCTTTGATTCGCTTCACATTACACTTGTGACTTTACCGGAGAGCCTTGAATTTAACGAAAAAGGCCATCCGAATTCGGGAGGAAAGATTCAATTGAAGAGCGCCGGGTTCACCTATGAGATCACAGTTTACTTAGGGAGCGGAAATGTCCATGCTAAACGGAAATAAGGGGTTCTCTACTATTGAAACACTATCAGCAATGGCCATTTGGCTGTTCCTTATGACGTCTATCATTCCGGTCTGGACGGGCATGCTGACAGATGGTCTGAAAATAGAAGATCGCCATGAAGCGTACCAGCTTCTTCAGAAACATATCAGCACTTATATGATGACCGGAAAAAAGCCGCCGTCTCCCGGTGTGAAGTGGAAGGAGGATGGTGAGTATTACAAAGTGTGTGCGGCTGACCGCAGCGAAAAAGAAATGTGCCTCAGCATTCTCAAAACAGACTGGCTTTACGCTTCTTAATGTTTTGTTCTCCTTGGCAGTCTGTCTTTTCCTATCAGGCACCTTGGGCCCGATTTTACATCTGTTTTTATCAAACCGGGCCGATACCGGCGGCTTAGACAGCCGGGAGCATCAAATTGCCGTTCAGCAGATCATGAACGAATGTAAACAGGCTGAGACTGTGAAGCCGGCGGACGGCGGACGGGCGTTAGCATGCCGGAAAACAGGAGGCGAAGAAGTGCGTTTTGAAATTTATCTTAAGATGATAAGGAAAAGAGTAAACGGAAAAGGCCACGTGCCGATCCTGCAAAACGCGGCATCATTAACGGCTGATGTGAAAAACGGCCTGCTCTTATTAGAGATTTCAAGCGTTACAGGTCAAAAGAATCAGGCGGTCATTCCGGTTTACAGCTCTTTTAAAGGTGATTAAATGTACAAATCTGACGGTTTTATATATCCCGCGGTTCTGTTTGTTTCTGCCGCAGTTTTACTTGTCATCAGCTATACTTCATCTGATTTCATCACCCGAAAAACATTTGCAAAAGAGGCCGGGGAGTACTGGATCGGAGAGAACCTGCTCCAAAACGGCGCGCTGCTGTCAAGCCGCCATATGACACAGGGACAAAAGGTCCAAACTGGTACACAGCGTTTTCCGTATGGCACCGTTTCTTTTCACATCACGGGGAGTGATCGCCGGGAAACGGTTCAGGTTACAATTCAGGCGGAAACAACGACAGGTACGAGACGGGAGGCTCACCTTTTGTTCGATCAGAAGAAGAAACAGCTGATTCAATGGACGGAAGTATAAAAAAGAGGCGGCGGGACAACACTTCATAGTAAAGACAGCACTATGAGGTGAGAGCCGTGAAAACAAATGATTATGTAAAATATATGACTGAGCAATTCGTTAAATATTTCGATACGCCGAAACAGGAACGGAGAGAGCGAAAAGAAGTGCGGAAAGAAAAGAAAGTGCCGGCTTCTCAGCACTGGTTCGGAATATTGCCGTATAGTTTTAAGCTGTGGATGCAGCGGAAAAAATAAAGTGAATCACACGAAAGGCCCTCCTGATACAGGAGGGCCTTATTGGTATTCCTCAATGACGGCAATTTTATTTACCTTTTGGCTGTAGGGATTAAAAGAAATCGTAACAAACACGCCAAATTCTTTTGCGCCATCCCGCAATGTCAAGTGGTATTGCTTGACTGCTTCGTCCGTTCTTTTCCGATCCCACACCTTTTGAATAAATAACGTCTGGGCGAGCGGATATCTTTTTTTAGCTTCCTTTTCTGCTAACTTTTCCCATTTTGATTTATGGTGAACAGCATAATAAGGCACCGTTTCCGCCTGAGCTGTTCCTGAAACCCCGAAAACAAGAAGAGAAAGGCAAATCAGACTTTGTTTGATCATCATTCTTCGTCCTTTCGCTGTATATACTTTCCATTTTGTTCTAGGCACCTCGTTATTTTCTCACGTTTTATTAGAAAAAATTCCAAAAAGGTGTGTAATTTGAAGCAAAACGCTGTTTTTAAAAGATACCATTCTCAAAAACGAACAATTTGACCGATTTCGACATTTTTCAAGACGATAATCCTTGATTATACTTTGTTCATACAGTTCTTTAAAGAGAACGGTTGTCATATTTATTAACAGTTTTACAGGGGGTAAGGCATGTTCCGATTGTTGCGAATGGAAAAAAAGTGCAAGGTGAGATGGCGGATGATGCTATTGTTACGGCTTTCGTTCATTTTTTGCCTGTCCGTGACGATATGTGCTCAGTTCACAGGTGATACAAGTTCCTCCTTCAATGATGTGAAAAGCTTCAGTCTCCAGGTTCAAACGTGCGGAGATTTTCAATATACGGATGACGATTGCCGTTATGACGAACGCTGGGATCAAAGTGATTTACATATAACAAATCAAACTGATACGTCAGGCACCGTGTGTGCGCCGCTTCAGCTCTATGCCGAGCTGGAGAATAAGGGAAAAGAGCGGACTGTTTCTGACTGGAAATGGGAGCTCCATAAAATCGCTTCTCAGCAGCAGCCTTTACGAAACGGCAATGTTGTGGATAAAGGGCTTATTACTGATAAAAAAAGCAAAACGATTTATAAAATTGAGTCAAAGCGGTCTTTACAGCCGGGCATATACGCATTCAAGGTTTACAAACCTGAAGGGTATCCGGCGGACGAAGAAAAATTTGAGTGGTCAAGACCTATGAAACTCGTCAAATGCCGGGAACAGGCAACCGTTTCTGATCTAAAGAAAACGGAGAAAGAGCCGGCTGAGCCGGTAAAAGAAAGCGGGGAAGAACATGAAAAAAGCGCTGAAACTGATCAGTAATATTTTATATGCCGTCATCTTCAGTCTGATTATTGTGCTGACGTTAACGGTGATTTCGACCCGGGCTTCCGGGGGTGAGCCGGCCATCTTCGGCTATACGCTGAAATCCGTGCTGTCGGGTTCAATGGACCCGGAATTTAAGACGGGTTCGCTCATAGCGGTAAAGAAAATTTCTGACGTAAATGACTTAAAAAAAGGGGATGTGATCACCTTTACGCAAGATGACGGAACAGCCGTCACACACAGAATAATCGGGATCACAAAAAAGGACGGGAACCTGCTGTTTGAGACAAAAGGGGACCATAATGCCGCCCCGGATGCCGCACCCGTTCAAGCTGAAAAAGTGGCGGCCCAGTATACGGGATATCAGCTTCCGTATGCAGGATATGTCATACATTTGGCAAGCCAGCCGATCGGAACGGCGATTCTGTTAATCGTTCCCGGCGTCATGCTTTTGATTTACTCAATAACAGTCATCGTCAGCGCCCTCCGCGATATTGAGCGGAAAACGAAAGCGCTGGAAGAACATGCGAAAAAGGGAACCATCTCCACATGAATACGGTTGCAACCTGGCGACAGGATTTGATAACAAAAAATAAAAAGTAAGGGGAGTACAAACATGGGTATGAAAAAGAAATTAAGCTTGGGCGTTGCCTCTGCCGCACTCGGTTTAGCATTAGTAGGAGGAGGCACATGGGCCGCATTTAATGATGTGAAGTCGACGGACGCTACATTTGCGTCAGGAACACTTGATTTATCGGCTAAAGAACAATCAGCCAATGTCAATTTGTCAAACTTAAAACCAGGTGATAAATTGACGAAAGATTTTGAATTCAGAAACAACGGTTCACTTGCCATTAAAGAAGTGCTGATGGCTTTGAATTTTACTGACTTTAAAGGAGCAAAGAAAGGAAATGAATCTGCGGAGGATTTCCTCAGCCAGTTTGAAATTACGGTTCTGACAGTCGGTAAAGAAGGGGGCAACGGCTATCCTAAAAATATCATTTTAAAGGCGGCCAGCCTGAAAGACTTATACTTAATGTCAACAAAACAGGATAAAGCAGCTGCCGAAGCGATCAGCAAGCACATTGATCCGAAATTCCTGAGTGAGAGCGGAAAAGTCAATGTGGCAACCATTAACGGCAAAACAGCTCCTGAGTACGACGGAGTTCCGAAAACGCCTGCTGATTATGACCAGGTGAGAATGGAAATCCAATTTAAAAATGACACCGCAAAAACTGCGGACGGATTAAGTGTGCAAAACAAGTTCCAAGGCAATGCGATTTCTCTTCAATTCTCTTTTGAAGCCACGCAATGGAACGGCTTGACCATTACGAAAGATCATACGGATAAAGACGGTTACGTCAAGGAAAATGAAAAGGCTCACAGTGAGGATAAAAACTAATCCGAAAGTCGGACAGTTAAAAGAGGAGTTGTGCACATATGGCGGCACTACTCCTCTTTTTGCGCTTTTCTCCATTTTTGATAATCTAAAAATTCACGAAATTGTTTTTTTGATACCCCGGATGTCATCGCATCGCGAACTAATTTCTCCCATTCACTATCTAATTGACCATCGTATTCGGTTTCATGTTTTTCATCAAGTAAAGTATGAACCGAGACGTCCAGAACAGCGGAGACTTTTTCGAGAAATTGAATGGAGGGGTTCGTCTGTAAATTTCGTTCTATTGAGCTTAAATAAGACTTCGCTACCCCAGCTTTTTCAGCTAGTTCTGATAGTGAGTAGCCTTTTTCTTTTCGGTATTGTTTAATACGCTGGCCAATCAATGTCATCACCTTCCTTGTGATATTATAGCACATTCAGAAAGGATTTACGGTATGACTTCTGGCTGCCTGGATATGTTGAGAAGACTTTTTATGCGAAAGCAGGTATTTGCGTATTTCTTCTAGGCTGATATTTGCTTTTTGAGCTTCTAATATCAGCTCAACCCATTCCTTATCTAATTGCGAAAATTCCATTTTTGCATTTTTCATGCATTTTCTCCTCCTAAAATACTTGTTTATGTATTTCAGCCAATCCGCCCATGACCTTATCTTTACATGTCTGGAAGTGATTCATCGCATGCGAAACGCCAGAAATTTTTTCTATATACTTTTATTATAATATAGAATTTCCAGAAAAAACGGGAAAGGTGTCGAATGGATAACGCTTATCCAGAAAAATTACTTTGCAGGAAAAATAAACCGCCGTTTTCAATCTGAATGTGAATTTTCGGCTGATATAAGGCTTTCAGCGCTTGTTTTTCCAAATGGTATTCCTCAGGTTTTTCTTCTGTCTGCTCATAAAACTGATCGAGCAGCCTGAGGTCCTTTTTCCATCTGGCGATCGCGCTGTCAGCCCAGTCTGACGGCTCTTTGGCGGCAGCGTCTTTTAAGTAATGCTCCATCCTTTTAATCCCGCTTTCCGGCTTAATCATCGGCGATATGGTAAAGCAATAGTCTGATATTTGCGAGGTCAGCGGAAGCGTTGCAAGCTTCTGCTGAAACCCTTCTATAATTGTTCCAGAAACAAGATGCAGGCCTAAAGACAAAAGTCTGTCTTTTTTCATGTCGGATTGGTATGAAATCACTACATTTAATCCAAGCCAGGGCTGAAGCGGCACTCTGGCTCCGGCTGATACAATTTTCTCATATATTCTTGTAAATCTCCCATTTTGTTTAACTGCTTGAAAGATTTGAAAGAGGCGCGGGGCTCCAAAGTAAATAAACTCGCCGTCCATATCCTCCGGAGCCGTTTCTTTATCAGTGATGAACGTAATCTTCATCGGGTTCGGTTCGCCGCCCGTTTTTTCACGCCAATGCCAATAAAACGGGCGGTTCATAATTTGTTTGTCCATCTCGACCGTCAACTGAACCGTCATAAAACCCGGCCCGTGTTCTGTAATCGGGCAGTGGTTCGCTTCAAAAAAGCGCAGTAAAAATTGGTGAACCTCCTGCTGTCTCATGTCGCGCTTCCTCCTTTTTAAGAGCCTTTTTTTGTGGCGGGCTTTTCCGTACTGTACGACAGAAAAGAGGTGAGATTGTCCATTTTGATTCTCATTTCCTCCTCTGTCAGCGAATGGCATAAAATATCATGCAAATGGTCTTCAAAATTGCTCACTTTGATTTTTGTTAAAATGTCATCTAATTCTCCGACGACATTTTCAAATAAATGAATTTTGTCATACAGAAGTTTTAAGATATGCTCTTCCACCGTATGTTTTGTCGCCATATTGTAGATATGGACATCTCTTTCCTGACCGAGTCTGTGAATCCTTCCGATTCTTTGTTCAAGCCGCATCGGGTTCCACGGGAGGTCATAATTGATAATATGGTTGCAGAATTGCAGGTTGATCCCTTCGCCTCCGGCTTCTGTAGCGATCAGCACCTGCACTTTGCCGCGGAAAAGATCCTTCATCCAGTCTTTTTTTCCGCGTTTAAATCCGCCTCTGAACGGAACGGAGCTTATGCCGTTCTGCTGAAGGAACCATTGCAGGTAAATCTGTGTCGCCCTGTATTCAGTAAAAATAATGACTTTATCATTAATCTTTTGGATCAAGTCAACAACTTGAATCGCTTTTGAGTTTTGCGTGACTTGATTGATGCGGTCCATTAAATTAGCGATCGTCTGTTCATCGAATGCGGGCGCTTGTTTGTCTTTTTGGTCAAGCATTTTTTTGAGCGTCATATACACGGCTTCCCGGCTTGAACAGCACTCTCTTTGCAGCGTCATAATGGAAAATGCGCTTGCGGGCTTTTCCGTGCCGTTTTTCAGTGCGGCAATGTCATCGTAAAGCGCCTGTTCCGTCGGTGAAAAGGTGATCGGCACTGTTTCCACGTGGCGCTTCGTCCATGTAAGGCCGGTGTCGCTCCGCGTGTTGCGGATCATCACCTTATTGACGAGTTCTTTCAAATGCTCATGAGCGTCAATCCCGTCCTTCTGATTGAAGGTTTCTTGAAATCCGCTTTCGTTTCCTAAATGGCCGGGCTTTAACAGTGACACTAAATTGAAGATTTCTTCGATCCGGTTTTGAATCGGCGTCGCCGTCAGAAGCAGGCAGTATTTCTTCACAAGACTTCTCGCAAATTCATAATTTTTCGTTTTGCTGTTTTTGAGCTTGTGCGCCTCGTCAATAATGACGAGATCATACGGAATAGAAAGGACAATGTCTTTGTGAGGCGAGCGTTTGGCCGTATCAATAGAAGAAACGACGATATCGCACTGTTCCCACACATAGCTTTTCTTCTGTTCAACAGCGGGTATTAAAAACTTCTCCTGAAGCTCTTTCACCCACTGGGAAACGAGTGATGCCGGCACAAGAATCAGGATTTTTTTGGCCAGCCCGCGAATCATATATTCTTTTAAAATCAGGCCCGCTTCCACCGTTTTTCCGAGCCCCACTTCATCAGCCAAAATCGCCTTGCCGTTCATTTTTTCAACGACTTTCTGCGCGACCTCAAGCTGATGGGGAAGCGGAGTGAAATCGGGCAGGTATAAAGGAGCCCTCAACCCTTCAAATTCAGGAATGGCAAGGGTCTGCTGGACTTCAGCCGACAGTTTGTACATCTCCCAATTTGACCAGGGACCGTCCGTTTTCAGCCGCTCAGAAAACTCTCCCGGCCAGTTTGCATCAAATATGATCTCTGCTGTCATATGTAACAAAACCGCCTTTCTTTTAAAAAACTGATTTATCATAATTTTTGTTGCCGGACGTAAATGAGGGTGGTAGGATATAAGTAATGATTTCACTAAAAGATATTGCTTTAGTATGTCCATAAAATTGGTAAATATGAGCGAATGACAGCAAGGGGAGAGACTCGGACGAAAGATGGGCGTCCGGGCGCCGAAGGAGCAAACTGCGGAGTGAATCTCTCAGGCAAAAGAACTCTTGCTCGACGCAACTCTGGAGAGTGTCTGCACTTAGAAGAAGCAGGCCACCAAAGGGGACGTCTTTATGATATGTTCATAAAGTAAACTTTCAGGTGCCGGGACAGAGAAACCTTCATTTTCATGAGGTGTTTCTCTGTCCTTTTTTATATGTTTTTACAATGCGCCAATGACTGAAGGGGGAAGATGATGCTGAAACGAACACCGCTTTATGACGTGTATAAAGAATACGGCGGAAAAACGATTGATTTTGGAGGATGGGAGCTGCCGGTTCAATTTTCTTCTATTAAAGAGGAGCATGAAGCCGTCCGCACAAAAGCGGGCCTGTTTGATGTGTCCCATATGGGAGAAGTTGAAGTATCCGGTAAAGACGCCCTGTCTTTTCTGCAAAAAATGATGACAAATGACGTTGCCGATTTAAAGCCGGGAAACGCGCTTTATACCGCCATGTGTTATCCTGACGGCGGTACGGTCGATGACTTGCTGATCTATCAGAAAAGCGAGAGCTGCTATCTGCTCGTGATTAACGCGTCTAATATTGAAAAAGACATCGCCTGGCTGACGGAACATGCGGAAGGCGATGTCACGCTGACGAATCAGTCTGACGGGATTTCACTGCTTGCTGTTCAGGGGCCGAATGCTCAGTCGGTTCTTGCGAAGCTGACTGAATGTGATTTGTCCTCCTTAAAGCCGTTTACATTTATTGACGAGGCGGACGTTGCCGGACGCCAAGTCCTGCTTTCAAGAACAGGCTATACCGGTGAAGACGGGTTTGAGTTATATTGCCGTAATGAAGATGCGGTTCATCTATTTAAGGAGATACTTGCAGCGGGAGAGCATGAAGGCCTCGTTCCGTGCGGCCTCGGCGCCCGTGATACGCTGAGATTTGAAGCGAAGCTTGCTTTATACGGTCAGGAATTGACGAAAGATATTACACCGATTGAAGCCGGAATCGGATTTGCCGTGAAACACAAGAAAGATTCCGATTTTTTCGGGAAGTCTGTATTGCGCGAACAGAAAGAAAAAGGAGCCCCGCGAAAGCTGGTCGGACTTGAGATGATTGAAAAAGGGATTCCGAGACACGGGTACGCCGTGAAAAAAGACGGTGTTCCAATCGGTGAAGTCACGACAGGCACGCAATCTCCGACTTTAAAGAAAAATATCGGCCTTGCCTTAATCAAAACGGAATTCAGTGAAGTCGGAACGGAAGTAGAAGTGGAAATCCGTAAAAAAACGGTAAAAGCGAAGATTGTCCGCACACCGTTTTATAAACGTCCAAAACAGAGCTGAAAAAGGAGAGTCATATGAAGCATCGATATTTGCCCGCGACAGAACAGGATAAAAAAGAAATGCTGAAAGCCATCGGCGCAGAAACAATTGATGAACTGTTTGCCGATATTCCGGAAGATGTGAGGTTTCAAAAAGACTACCAAATTAAACAAGCAAAATCAGAAACAGAGCTGACGAGAGAGCTGACGAAGCTTGCGGCGAAAAATAAAGACGCTGTTACATATGCATCTTTTCTGGGCGCAGGAGTGTACGATCACTACCAGCCGGTTATCGTCGATCATGTGATATCCCGATCAGAGTTTTACACGGCGTATACACCTTACCAGCCTGAAATCTCACAAGGAGAGCTGCAGGCGATTTTTGAATTTCAAACGATGATCTGTGAATTAACGGGAATGGATATCGCAAACTCCTCTATGTACGACGGGGGAACGGCGCTGGCGGAAGCGGCGATGCTTGCGTCGGGCCATACGAAAAAGAAAAAAATCGTCATTTCCGCAGCCGTTCATCCGGAATCACGGGATGTTTTGAAAACATACGCAAAGGGCCAATATATTGAGGTTGTAGAGGTGCCCGCGAAAAACGGCGTCACAGATCTTGAAGCATTGGAACATGCCGTTTGTGATGAAACGGCAGCCGTGATCGTCCAGTATCCGAACTTCTTCGGACAAATCGAGCCGTTAAAGGACATTGAGCCGCTCGCACATAAAGGAAACAGCCAGCTGATTGTTTCTTCAAACCCGCTCGCGCTCGGTATTTTGACACCGCCCGGGGCATACGGAGCTGATATCGTCGTCGGGGACGCGCAGCCTTTCGGCATACCTGCGGCGTTCGGCGGCCCGCACTGCGGCTATTTTGCAGTAACGAAAAAACTGATGAGAAAGGTTCCGGGCCGGCTTGTCGGCCAAACGGAGGATGAAAACGGGCGAAGAGGTTTTGTTCTCACTCTTCAGGCGCGCGAGCAGCATATCAGAAGAGACAAAGCCACGTCTAACATTTGTTCAAATCAGGCGCTGAATGCTTTAGCGGCTTCAGTCGCGATGACGGCGCTCGGAAAAAACGGCGTCAAAGACATGGCCCGCCAAAATATATTGAAAGCTGATTACGCGAGACGCCAAGCGGAAAAAGCCGGCTTGCACGTAGCATTTGACGGCCCGATATTTAATGAATTTGCCGTCAGGCTGAATCTTCCCGTCAAGGAAGCAAACCGGCGGCTCCTGCAAGACGGCATAATCGGCGGATATGACTTAGGCCTTGCGTATCCGGAACTGAATCAGCATATGCTCATTGCCGTCACAGAGCTGAGAACAAAAGAAGAGATCGATTCGCTTATTGCGGGATTGGGGGATCAACATGAATAATCAAGATCAGGCGCTTATTTTTGAAATGTCCCGCGAAGGGCGTATCGGTTACAGCCTTCCGGAGCTTGATGTGCCGGAAACAGAGCTTGAAAGCCTTCTTCCCGGTGACTATATCCGCGATGAAGACGCAAAGCTGCCGGAAGTATCAGAGCTCGATATTATGCGGCATTATACCGCTCTTTCTAAGAGGAACCACGGAGTTGATTCAGGCTTTTATCCGCTCGGCTCCTGTACGATGAAATACAATCCGAAATTAAATGAAAAAATTGCCCGGATCGCAGGTTTTTCCGCTATTCATCCGCTTCAGGACGAGGACACGGTTCAGGGGGCGCTTGAGCTTTTATACGATTTAAGCGGACACTTGGAGGAGATTACGGGCATGGACGAGGTGACGCTGCAGCCTGCGGCGGGCGCTCACGGCGAATGGACCGGCCTGATGATGATCCGCGCTTATCACGAAGCGCGGGGAGACTTCGGACGGACGAAGGTGATTGTCCCTGATTCAGCCCACGGTACGAATCCGGCATCCGCCACGGTCGCCGGTTTTGAAACGATTACCGTTAAGTCAAATGAGCACGGGCTGGTTGACATTGAAGATTTGAAAAGAGCGGTAAACGAAGAAACAGCGGCGCTGATGCTGACGAATCCGAACACCCTCGGGTTATTTGAGGAAAACATTACGGAAATGGCTGAAATCGTCCATCAGGCCGGCGGAAAGCTTTATTATGACGGAGCGAATTTAAATGCCGTTTTAAGTAAAGCAAGACCGGGAGATATGGGATTTGACGTCGTTCACCTTAATCTGCATAAAACATTTACCGGGCCGCACGGCGGGGGAGGACCGGGCTCAGGTCCGGTCGGAGTGAAAAAAGAATTCATTTCGTATCTGCCGAAACCCGTTCTCACGAAAAAAGAGGGGCGTTTGACTTTTGACTATGACCGGCCGCAGTCGATCGGGCGTGTAAAACCTTATTACGGCAACTTCGGCATTAATGTCAGAGCCTACACGTATATCCGGTCCATGGGGCCTGACGGCTTAAAAGCTGTGACCGAAAACGCGGTTTTAAATGCAAATTATATGATGAGAAGACTCGCGCCTTATTATGATCTCCCGTATGACCGTCATTGCAAGCATGAATTTGTGTTATCGGGAAGAAGGCAGAAAAAGCTCGGCGTACGAACGCTTGATATTGCCAAACGGCTTTTGGATTTCGGCTATCATCCGCCGACTGTGTATTTTCCTCTCAATGTTGAAGAAAGCATCATGATCGAACCGACGGAAACGGAATCAAAGGAAACGCTAGATGCGTTTATAGATGCCATGATTCAAATTGCGCGGGAAGCGGAGGAATCGCCTGAAATCGTTCAGGAAGCGCCGCATACAACAGTTGTCAAAAGAATGGATGAAACCAAGGCGGCAAGAAAGCCCGTTTTAAAATACGAACGTACACTTGACGGCAGCTGCTGACACGGTGTAAAAAAAAAGAGCTGTCCGTTTTATACGGAAGCTCTTTTTTTATGATTAGTTTTTTGCTTTAATTTTTCCGCCCCATTTTTTAAATCCGCCTTTCAGGTTGTAAATATCTTTACAGCCGTGTTTGCGGAGCGTCTGTGCCGCGCGTCCGCTGCGGACATTGTTTTGGCAGTACAGATAAACGGGTTTATCAGGACGGATTTCACTTTTGCGCTGTTTCAGCTGTGACAGCGGAATGTTGCGCGCGCCGAGAATATGGCCGCCTTCAAATTCATTCGGCTCACGGACGTCAATCAGCTGCGCTTTTCTGTAGCCCGCGCGGAATTCCTCTTCCGTAAGTGTTTTCATTAAACGCTGCTGGTAAAAATACGACACGATCATATAAACGATAAACGCCGCAACAATAATTAAAGCAATCATATTAGACAATGCGATTCTACTCCTTTAACTTATAAAATCAAAACCCTGCTTCCTGAAAACAAGGCTTACCGGACGTTTTGGGACAAATACTATTATAGTAAAGCATGAAGCGATTGTCATCCTTAATGAAACGAAATATTTTTCATTTTCAAGGCAGTTTGTTAAACTGATTTTATTAAAACGATAAAGAAGGGTTCAGTGTATGGAAAAAGAAACATGGCGGTTTATTGACTCAGGGAATGAAAGCCCGGCATTTAACATGGCGCTGGATGAAGCGCTTTTATATTGGCACAGCCAAAAAAAAATTCCTCCGGTGATCCGTTTTTACGGCTGGAATCCGGCAACTTTGTCTGTCGGGTATTTTCAAAATATTAAGAAGGAAATTAACTTTGACGCAGTACATAAACACGGCCTCGGGTTTGTCAGAAGACCGACAGGCGGACGGGGTGTTCTGCATGATAAAGAATTGACTTACAGCGTAATCGTTTCAGAGGATCACCCGGAAATGCCGGCCACGGTGACAGAGGCGTACCGCGTGATTTCAGAAGGCATTCTGCAGGGATTCAGAAACCTTGGACTTGATGCCTACTTTGCGATTCCGCGAACGGAGAAAGAAAAAGAAAGCTTGAAAAATCCGCGCTCGTCCGTCTGCTTTGATGCGCCTTCGTGGTATGAACTGGTCGTCGAAGGACGGAAAGTTGCCGGAAGCGCACAGACACGCCAAAAAGGCGTCATTCTTCAGCACGGTTCCATCCTGCTTGACATTGATGAGGATAAGCTGTTTGATCTGTTTTTATATCCGAGCGACAGAGTCCGTGAGCGCATGCAGCGGAATTTTAAAAACAAGGCGGTAGCCATCAACGCCTTAGCGCCGAAACGGGTAACGATGGATGAGGCCAGAATCGCTTTTAAAGCCGGTTTTGAGGAAGGGCTGAACATTCATCTTGAGCCTTACACACTCACGTCTGAAGAGCTTGCATTTGTCAATGAGCTGGCTGAGACGAAATACGCGTCTGATGAATGGAATTATAAGCGCTGATAAGGCTTGACAGACCGGAAGCATCCTTGTTTTTTCATGACCGTTAGTGTAAACTTGTAATGGTTTATAAAGTTAAGGTGCTTTTTGGGAGGGTTACTTATGACAACACCAAGTATGGAAGATTATATTGAACAGATTTATATGCTGATAGAAGAAAAAGGATATGCACGGGTTTCTGATATCGCGGAAGCTTTGGCAGTCCACCCCTCCTCTGTAACGAAAATGGTTCAAAAACTAGATAAAGACGAGTATTTGATTTATGAAAAATATCGCGGGCTCGTATTGACGTCAAAAGGCAAAAAGATCGGCAAACGGCTCGTATACAGACACGAATTGCTTGAGCAGTTTTTAAGAATCATTGGTGTTGATGAAGAGAAGATTTACAATGATGTTGAAGGAATCGAACATCATCTGAGCTGGAACAGCATTGACCGCATCGGCGACCTCGTTCAGTATTTTGAAGATGACGCAAGCCGGAAAAAAGAATTGAAATCCGTACAGAAAAAAACCGAAAATTCCGGTGAATAAAGGGCAGCCCGAAATGGGGCGCCCTTTTTTTAATGTCTTCATTCTTTGGTCTATTTCGCCCAGCCGTTTCTTAAAATAATAATACACCTTGAGATGGAAGGGAGAGGGCGCGCTATGCAGATTGACGGCGTATTTTCGGGCGGGGGGATAAAAGGGGTGGCGCTTGCCGGCGCTTATGAAGCGCTGGAAGAAAAGGGCTTTCGCTTTGAAAGGCTCGCCGGAACAAGCGCCGGCGCAATTATTGCCGCATTTATCGCTGCGGGCTATACGAGCAGAGAGGTTCATTCCATCATAGATGAGGTGGACGGAAGGCAATTGCTTGATCAGAGATACTCATTCCTCCCGCTGAAAATCCTGCGGTGGGTGTCGATATATTGGCGCCTCGGACTATACAGAGGCGATATGCTGGAAAAATGGATTGCGGATAAATTAAAAGCGAAGGGCATCATCGCGTTCGGCGATTTGAAAAAAGGCTCGCTCCGTCTCATCGCTTCAGATCTGACGAACGGAACGATGATCGTGCTTCCTGACGATCTTCCCCGCTACGGATTAAATCCGGAGATGTTCCCGGTTGCCAGAGCCGTCAGAATGAGCTGCAGCATTCCTTATTTTTTTGAACCGATAAAACTGAAGACCGAAAAAGGCACCTCAACGGTTGTTGACGGCGGCGTGTTAAGCAATTTCCCGATTTGGCTGTATTCAAAAGAACGCAAACGGCCGGTCATCGGAATTTCGCTTTCGCCCAACGAAAAAGAGCGCCCGAAAAAATCAATCCGGAACGCTTTTGAGCTGTTCGGGGCTTTGTTTGAAACGATGAAAGACGCTCATGATGCCAGGCATATCGCGACAAAGTACGAACAGAATATTATTTTTATTCCGGTGGAACATGTGATGGCGACGGAGTTTCATCTCACACCGCAAAAAAAACTAGCTCTCATTGAGCTAGGAAAAAGCAGAACAGAGCAATTTTTGAAGCAATGGAGCTATTAAAAAAGCGCTCTGTTTTTCTTTTTATTCTTTTTGCCTTCTATGACGGTAAGCTGGGTCTGGCTTTTTTTCTTAAGAATCATCGGCTTCGGTCTGCTGCTGCTCGGCACGCTCCGCAAATGGCTGACCCGGCCTCTGTGTCCGGCGCGGTGCTTCGCTTTTTGCTCCTTCATTCGGAGCCGCGATTGTCTGGCCGCTTTTCTGAAAGCGGTTCCGTCACGGCCGGTGCGGCGGTTCAGGACCGTCCTCACGATAAAATAAATAATGATGCCTGCGATAATAATGGTGATCGCTCTTGAAATCATCTGCCCGGGGTTGGTTACCGCCGCATAAATGAAACCGAATGCGCCAAGCGCTATCAATACAGCAAAAAAAGGTTGTACACGATGATTCATAACTGCCCACCTCCAAAATAATAACGGTAACGGTTCAGATTACGTTGTGAGACGGTTTTTCGCTCTGTTCTGAAATGTCTTCCAGTCTGAGAAGCTCGTTAAAGCTTTCTATGGCAACCTCGACCTGGTCATCCGCCGGTTCCTTTGTCGTTAAAAGCTGCAGCCACAGGCCGGGATAACCGAGCACTTTCAAAACGGGGATATTCCGCACTCTGTTCGTCAGCTGGAGCACTTCAAAGGAGATGCCGAGAACGACCGGTATAAGCGCAATCCTGTCTAAAATCCGCACCCAAAGCGGATCTGTCGGAACGAGTAAATAGACGAACATGCCGACAATGATTGTAAATAAAATAAAGCTTGAACCGCAACGGTAATGAAGCCGTGACTGCTTCTGAACATTTTCTATTGTAATTGGCAAATTCTGTTCATAACAGTTTATGACCTTATGTTCGGCTCCATGATATTGAAACACTCTTTTAATTAACGGCGTCAGTGATAAAAAATAAATGTAGCCGAGAAGCAGAATAAGCTTAAACAGACTTTCGATTCCGATCTGCGCGGCGTCTGAGGAAAAGACGGGCCTTACAAGCTCCGCTAAGAAGACCGGGACGAGCGTAAAAACGAATTTGCTGAACAAAAACGACAGAACGCCGATCACCGCCAGGCTGAAAAACATCGATAAGCCCGAACCCTTCTTATCTTCCTGCTCCAGCTTGGCGTCATCTTGAGGATCAAGCCCGTAACGTTCGCTGGAAAAGTTTAAATGCTTTGTGCCGTTGGCGCTCGCCTCAATGATGGCGACGATTCCCCGCAAAAAAGGAATCTTTTTTAAAGCCGAAAGCTTGGCGTTCGGCACTCTCGGAAGCTTGAAAAAATCAATGCTTCCGTCATTCCTGCGGATGGCGGTAACATAATTTTTTCTGCCGCCGAACATGACCCCTTCAACGACAGCCTGCCCGCCGTAAGCAGGGGGCGTTTTTTGTTTGGACATTGTTTATCAACCTGCCTGTTTTTTTAGGATTTACTAACCGTTTCCTTTCACTCTATTGTACAGGAAACCGCGGTAAACCTCTAGTTAGACAGCTGGAAAATCAATGCTTTTTCTACATGCAGTATACCCCGTTTCTTTAGATTTTACTCATTGAATGAAAATATGGCGCAGTTTTTTATGACTTTTCAATTTTGGGGCAGTCTATGACTGGAGGTGCCATGATGACAAGCGAAAAACATTCAGAACAGGAAGAAAAAAAGAAGCAGGATGATGATCAGCAGCCTGTTTCATTTACCGGCAGAATTTGCGGTATAGGATTTGCCGGCGGTGTATTTTGGAGTTTGATCGGCTATCTCGGGTATGTCTTTCATTTTTCAGAGATCAGCCCCAACATGATTCTTCAGCCGTTTATGATCGGAGAATGGAAAAAACAATGGCTCGGCACGATGGTCAGCATCGTTGTCATCGGGTTGATTTCAATTGCCGGAGCGTTCATTTATTTCGTGTGCCTGAAGCGTTTTAAAACCATGTGGCCGGGGATGGTGTACGGCATCATTTTATGGTGTGCGGTTTTTTTCTTATTCAATCCGATTTTCGAAGATGTGAAATCCGTCACTGAATTGAAATCAGATACAATCGTGACGACGCTTTGCCTTTACATTCTGTACGGTTTGTTTGTCGGCTACTCAATTTCCTTCAACTACAATGAACTTACGTCAGACAAGCTTGCAAGGGCGCTCGGCAACAAGTGAATAAGTGTATAATCCCTGTCCGGTATGGTAAAATGTTCACGAGAAGTGAACATTTTTTATGCTGAAAACCGGGCGGGGATGCTCCCGCGTTGTCAGGCGGCAGTCAAGAATCGGCGAGGAGGAGAAAGGGAATGAAACTTGAGAAATTGCGAAATCTTTTCGGTCAGCTGGATATAGACGGAATGTTGGTGACAAGCTCCGCCAATCTGCAGTATATGACGGGATTTACGGGTTCGTCAGGCCTTGCGGTCATATCGAAAGAACGTGCGGCATTTATCACGGATTTCCGTTACACCGAGCAGGCGAAGACGCAAGTGAAGGGTTTTGACATTATCGAGCACGGCGGAAGCTTAATCCAAACGGCTGCGGATACGATTCTTGAGTACGGCATTAAAAAACTCGGCTTCGAGCAAAACAGCATGACGTACGGAACATATGCATCCTACCAAGCGGTGCTGCAGGAAGCGGAGATGGTTCCCGTCGCGGATTCCGTTGAAAAGTTGCGCTTGATTAAGTCAAGTGAAGAGATTAAGATATTAGAGGAAGCTGCGAAGATTGCGGATGATGCGTTTGAACATATTCTGACGTTTATCAAACCGGGCATCTCAGAGATTTCAGTTGCAAACGAGCTTGAATTTTATATGAGACGTCAAGGAGCAGACGGCTCTTCCTTTGATATGATCGTCGCCTCGGGAGTCAGATCCAGCCTTCCCCACGGAGTGGCAAGCGGCAAATTGATTGAAAAGGGAGACTTGGTCACGCTCGATTTCGGCGCTTATTATAAAGGCTATTGTTCTGACATCACACGCACCGTCGCGGTCGGAGAGCCAAGTGATAAACTGAAAGAGATTTATCAGGTCGTATACGATGCCCAAGCGCTTGGTGTCCTGCATATTAAACCCGGCATGACGGGAAAAGAAGCGGACGCCCTGACGAGGGATCACATCACCGCAAAAGGCTACGGACAGTATTTCGGCCATTCGACAGGACACGGGTTTGGAATGGAAGTCCATGAATCACCGGGGCTGTCTCTCAGGTCATCGGCCGTTCTTGAGCCGGGCATGGCGGTAACGGTTGAGCCGGGCATATACATACCGGAAGTTGGGGGCGCAAGAATCGAAGATGATATCATCATCACTGACGACGGCAACCGGACAATTACGCATTCCCCTAAAGAATTAATTATTTTGTGATCGGAATATAGGAGGACATCAAACATGATTTCAGTTAACGATTTTCGTACAGGACTAACGATTGAAGTAGACGGCGGCATTTGGCGCGTCGTTGACTTCCAGCACGTAAAGCCGGGAAAAGGAGCGGCATTTGTCCGTTCTAAATTGCGTAACCTCCGCACGGGCGCTATTCAGGAGAAAACATTCCGTGCAGGTGAAAAAGTCGCGAAAGCTCAAATCGAAACAAAAACGATGCAGTATCTTTATGCCAACGGCGATCAGCACGTGTTCATGGATACAAGCTCATATGAACAGCTTGAATTGAACGAAAACCAAATCGAAGAAGAATTGAAATATCTTCTGGAAAATATGTCTGTGCACATCATGATGTATCAGTCTGAAACGCTCGGTATTGAACTGCCGAACACAGTTGAACTGAAAGTTGTTGAAACAGAGCCGGGAATTAAAGGCGACACGGCGTCAGGCGGCACAAAACCTGCCAAAACGGAAACAGGTCTTGTCGTAAACGTACCGTTTTTCGTGAACGAAGGCGATACGCTGGTTGTAAATACATCAGACGGCTCTTACGTGTCAAGAGCGTAGTCAAAGAAATTCGGAGTCTGCTCCTTTTACGGGGCAGGCTTTTTTTGCGTTCTGCCTGAATCTTTCTTCTATATGAAAATAGTGAGACTACTTCCGTCAGCTAGAGCATATAGTGTAACAAAATGCTTGAAGTTGGGGGATTGCAATGAAATTTTTGTTTGGTTCAATCAATTCTACTGTTTTAACGATGGCCGGTTTACGAGTTTTGTCCTCGCTCATTGAATTATCGGCCGCTATTATCATGCTTTTGACAAACGACATCAGAAAGGCGGTTGTGGTGAATAGTATTTTGGCAATCGTCGGCCCGCTGATCTTTATCATCACAATGACGATCGGCATTTATCAGATTGCCGGACAGCTCTCATATGCAAAATTAATATTGATTTTTGCGGGAGTGGTGCTGATTTTGGCCGGTGTGCATAAATAGAGGGCCGGGGTGTCATAAAGTCTGTCCCGGATCATACATTTTAAAGAAGCCAATCGGTAAAAAAGGAGGAGACTCTATTGAATGAGATTACAGAGGTTCTCCCTGAATTATTGAGAGATGCCATCTCCGCCGTGCCCGAAGAAGCGAGGCGGGATACAGAAGAAATCAGAATCCGCGTCGACAGGCCGGTTGAACTGATCCAAAAAGGACAACCTTTGTATTTGTCATATGTCTGTACGGCCGGCGACGCACAGCTGATCCTCAGCCGGCTCAGCAATTACAGTATGTACACGCTGGAAGAAGAGCTGAAAAAAGGATATATCACAATCAGAGGAGGCCACCGTGTGGGGCTGGCCGGAAGAGTCATCGTCGAAAACGGAGCCGTCAAAGGACTCCGGGATATTACTTCTTTTAATATCCGAATCGCCCGGGAGAAGCTGGGAATCGCAGAACCGCTCATTCCTTTCTTATGGAAAGAAAACTGGCTGAATACGCTGATCATCGGTCCTCCGCAAACGGGGAAAACGACTTTGCTTCGTGATTTGGCCCGGCTTTCCAGCACCGGATCAAAACGCATTCCCGCAAAAAAGACAGGTATCGTAGATGAACGTTCGGAAATTGCCGGCTGCCTGCGGGGCATTCCCCAGCACAGTTTCGGCCGCAGAATCGATGTCCTTGATGCCTGTCCGAAGGCGGAAGGGCTGATGATGATGATTCGCTCTATGAGTCCTGATGTCATAATTGTGGATGAAATCGGGAGAATGGAAGACTCACAAGCGCTGCTGGAGGCGCTCCATGCGGGCGTATCCGTCATCGTATCTGCGCACGGGTGGAATATGAAAGACTTGGTAAAGAGGCCGTCGCTGAAAATGCTTTGGGAGGAAAACGTGTTTGACCGATATGTTGAACTGTCAAGGCGCCGCGGTCCGGGAACGATCAGCAGGATGTACGGAAAGGACGGGGAACCTGTTCCGCATGCTGAAAGCGTGATGACATGCTGAAGCTTTTGGGTGCCGTGTTTATTCTGACAGCGACGACTTGGACCGGATTTGAGATCGCCAAAATGTATATAGAAAGGCCGAGGCAGATCCGTCAGCTGCGCGCGGCGCTCCAATCGCTTGAAGCGGAAATCATGTTCGGGCATACACCGCTGCATACCGCCTCGGGACAAATTGCTGCACAGCTTTCCAAACCTGTATCGTTATTGTTTCAAGCTTTCAGCAGAAGGCTTGAGCAGGGAAGCGATTCCGCCAAAACGGCTTGGGAACAGAGCTTGAAACATAATTGGTCGTCCATGGCGATGAAAAAAAGTGAATATGATGTGCTGAAGCAATTCGGAGAGACGCTCGGGCTCCATGACCGTGTTTCTCAGCAGAAACATATCAAGCTTGCGCTTACACATTTGGAAGCGGCGGAAGCGGATGCCGGACGGGCGCAGGCGAAAAATGAAAAAATGGTGAAAAGCTTAGGATTTTTAGCCGGACTGTTACTCATTCTTCTATTGATGTAAACATGAGGGGAGCAAACATAAAATGGGAGTCGACGTAAATGTCATTTTTCAAATCGCCGGAGTCGGTATCGTGGTTGCGTTTCTGCACACCATACTTGACCAAATGGGAAAAAAAGAATACGCCCAATGGGTGACGCTGCTTGGCTTTATCTATATTTTATTTATGGTGGCGACGATTGTCGATGACCTGTTTAAAAAGATCAAAGCTGTGTTTCTATTCCAAGGATAGGGGGGCTTACAGATTGAGATTGTTCAAATTGTAGGTTTAGGCCTGATCGCCACATTTCTCTCCCTGATCGTAAAAGAACAGAAACCGACTTTCGCGTTTATGATTGTCGTCTTCAGCGGCTGCGTGATCTTTCTTTATCTCATCGACCAGATTTACGACATTATCAGAATGATAGAAAAAATAGCCGTCAATGCAAATGTCAATATGGTCTATGTGGAAACCATTTTAAAAATTATCGGCATCGCCTACATCGCTGAATTCGGAGCGCAGCTGACAAAGGATGCGGGCCAGGGAGCGATTGCTTCGAAAATAGAGCTGGCCGGAAAAATTTTGATACTGGTAATGGCCGTGCCGATACTCACCGTCATTATTGAAACGATTCTCGGACTTATTCCTTCTTGATCATAAATAAAATGGAAAGGGGGGCACAAAAAATGAAGCGCTTTCGGTGGGCGGGAGCTTTTTTGTTCATCCTCTTATTTTTTCAGACTGAATGTGTACAAGCTGCCGGAACAGACGGTGCGTCGCAGGAAACCGCAGTTCACCAAGAATCCGCTGATGAAGTGGCGAAAAAGCAGGCCGAAGCGCTGAAAACAGAAGGCATCGGAAAGTTTTGGGACGACATCATGACAGAATACGGCGGCCTTCTGCCTGAAAGCCAAAAGGGAAGCATCATCGACTTTATTAACGGAGAAAAAACGTTCTCGCCGGAGGCATGGCTGAAGGCTTTATTTTCATACTTGTTTCATGAAGTGCTCGCAAACGGAAAGCTTCTGGGAACTTTGATTCTTCTCACCATTTTTTGTGTCATTCTGCAGCTCCTGCAAAATGCGTTCCAGCAGAGCACCGTCAGCAAAGTGGCTTATGCAATCGTCTACATGGTGCTGATTATTCTCGCTTTAAACAGCTTTCATGTTGCCGTCAATTATGCCAGTGAAGCGATCCAGACGATGACAAGCTTCATTCTCGCGCTCATCCCGCTTTTACTCGCGCTTTTGGCGTCTTCCGGGGGAGCCGTCTCCGCAGCTTTTTTTCACCCCGTTATTTTATTTCTGATGAATACGAGCGGCCTTCTCATTCAAAACATCGTCATGCCGCTTATCTTCCTGTCAGCGATTTTAAGCATCGTCAGCACGATGACGGATCAATATAAAGTCACGCAGCTTGCCAATCTGCTCAGAAATATCGCGATCGGAGCGCTTGCCGTATTTCTCACCGTGTTTCTCGGCGTCATCTCCGTACAGGGGGCTTCGGCTGCCGTGACGGACGGGATTACGCTCAGGACTGCAAAATTTATAACAGGCAATTTTATTCCCGTGCTCGGCCGGATGTTTACGGATGCGACGGATACGGTCATCAGCGCATCGCTCCTATTAAAAAACACCGTGGGAATCCTCGGAGTCGGAATTTTGATCTGCATCTCCGCGTTTCCGGCGATCAAAGTGCTCTCGCTCGCTTTTATTTATAAGCTCGCGGCCGCTATTCTGCAGCCGCTCGGAGGCGGGCCCGTCATTACGTGCCTCGGCGTCATCAGCAGAAGCGTACTGTATATTTTCGCGGCGCTCGCCATCGTCTCTCTCATGTTTTTCCTCAGCATCACAGTCATTATTACAGCAGGCAACCTCACCATGATGATGAAATAAAGGAGGCCCATTGGATATGAGCTTTTTAACAGAATGGCTGACAAGCATTATTTTATTTATCTTATTCGCCATCGTCATCGACATGCTGCTGCCCAGCTCCAGTATGCAAAAATACGCCAAGATGGTTGTCAGCCTGCTGTTAATCATTGTCATGCTCAACCCGATATTCAAACTTTTCAAAACAGACCCGGAAATCATCTTCGATTATTTGACAAAACAAGAGCAATCTCAATCCGCTGATATAAAAAATCAAATTAAATCAGAAAAAAAAGAAATACAAGCATCAAACCGCGCATATGTTTTAGAAGAAATGGCTGTCCAACTAAAAAAGAAAGCGGAGGAGATGTTCAGTCATGACGAATACAAAATAGACGACATCCGCCTTACAGCGGAAGAACAGGTTCGTTCAGAAGAAGATGTAAAAACGATCAGCGTGTATATGGCCCCATCTTCTGAAAAAACCGTGCAAACCGTCGCACCGATCGACATCCGCACAGACCGCAAATACGAACCGGAAGACGCAGCCGACAAAAAAGAGGCCGCAGACATCAAAGAAAAACTTGCGGATATATGGGAAATCGGCAGTGAGAAAATTACGGTTTATATGGAAGGCGGGGAGAAAAACGGCCATGAATAAAAACGGACTATGGACCATACTCAAAAAACAGCTGATGATCGGACAGGCGAAAGACGGAGAAAAACCAAAACTGACAAAATATCATTACTTTCTGTTCGTGTTTGTGCTCGGGGTATCTTTTATGCTGGTCAGCCAGCTGTTCTCTTCACCGGAGAAAACCGGGAAGGACCAAGCGGTGCAGACCGTCATGTCCGGCCGAACGGAAGACAAAAGCGGGCAAAAAAGTGCACCCGTTTTTAAGGCATCGAAAGACGGCAGCGCAAAAACCACGATCGATGATTACGAAAGAGACTATGAAAACCAGCTGAAAGAAATCCTTGAAACGATTATCGGCGTGGAGGATGTCTCAATTGTCGTAAACGTAGACGCAACATCTCTGAAAGTGTTTGAGAAAAATAAAACGAAAAAAGACACCACCACTGAAGAAACCGATAAAGAAGGCGGCAAAAGAAGCGTAACCGATCAAACCTCTGAAGAACAAATTGTCATGATTCGAAACGGGGACCAGGAAACCCCGGTCGTCGTCCAGACGAAAAAGCCCGATATCCGCGGTGTACTCGTTGTCGCTCAGGGAGTGGACAACGTTCAAATAAAAAAAACCATCATTGATGCCGTCACAAGGGTGCTTGATGTTCCGAGCTACCGTGTAGCGGTTGCCCCTAAAAAAATCAAGGAGGATTCATAAATCATGCTGAAAAAACAAACGGTTTGGCTTTTAACAATGCTCAGTCTCGTCGTGGTATTAAGTGTTTATTATATTATGTCGCCGGAAAGCAAAAATGCCGTGCAGATGAAAAGCGAAAAAAGCAGCGGAGAAGTCGCCACTGAAAAAACGCCTGCTCCTGAAACGAAAGATAAGAGCGGAAGCGGCACGGAAAAAGAAGACGGCACAAAAGGAACGAAAGATTCTAAAGGCACAAAAGAGGATAAAGAAACATCAGCCGAAGCATCGGACAAAGACGGATCGGTCGCCACAGAAACAGCTGATGAAAACTTATTTACCGCATACCGCATGGAGCTTGAAGACGCGAGAAGCAAAGAAAGGGAACAGTTAAACAGCATTGTTTCAAGCGATGATGCGACCGCAAAGGAAAAAAGCGAAGCCTACGATAAAATGACGGCGCTGAGCAATGCTGAAGGGACGGAAAAACAGCTGGAAACGCTGATTAAAACACAAGGCTACAAAGATGCGCTCGTGGATGCTGAAGGAGACAAAATCAACATTACCGTCATGTCTGACAAACATTCAAACGCAAAAGCTTCCGCTATCATTGACCTGGTGGAAAAAGAAATCAAGACGATGAAAGACGTCGCCGTCACGTTTGAACCGACAAAGTAAGAGACCTGAACCGCCCGCACCCGCTGCGGGCTTTTCTGATGTCATTTTAGATCAGTGTTGAATTTACACAAGCGCTCCTGTAAGATAAACATAGTATGTACTTTTAGTAGCAACCCATAAATTTCTATTTTTTATACATAGGAGTGGAAACTGATGTTAAAAATCAACGAAATTCATGAACTGATAAAAAGAATCGATGAATCTTCCATCGACGAATTTGTTTACGAAATTGAAGGCGTAAGCCTCAAACTGAAAAAAAATGAAGCGCCGGCAGTGAATGTAACGGGACAAGCCCAAGCCGTTCCCGCCGCTTACGCACCTGCTCCGCAGGCTGCAAAACCGGAAGCGAGTGAAGCCGCTCCTGCTCAGGAAGCGCCGAAACAAGACGAAAACCTGCACAAAATTACGTCTCCGATGGTCGGAACGTTTTATGCTTCTTCATCGCCGGAAGCCGGTCCTTACGTAAACCAAGGTTCAAAAGTGAGCGAAAATACAGTTGTTTGTATCGTAGAAGCAATGAAACTCTTTAACGAGATTGAAGCCGAAGTAAAAGGAGAAATCGTTGAAGTGTTAGTTGAAAACGGCCAGCTGGTCGAATACGGACAACCTCTATTTCTTGTAAAAGCTGAGTAAGGAGACCTGCTATTATGATTAAAAAGCTATTGATCGCCAACCGAGGAGAAATCGCCGTCAGAATCATCCGGGCCTGCAAAGAGCTGGGCATTGAAACTGTAGCCGTTTATTCTGAGGCAGATAAAGACGCCCTGCATGTCCAAATGGCCGATGAGGCTTTTTGTATCGGGCCGAAAACATCAAAAGAAAGCTATTTAAATGTAACGAACATCGTCAGCGTCGCAAAGCTGACCGGCACGGATGCGATTCATCCGGGATACGGGTTTTTAGCTGAAAACGCCGACTTTGCCGAGCTGTGCGAGGAATTAAACGTAACGTTTGTCGGCCCTACGGCTGACGCCATTTCAAAAATGGGAACAAAAGATATCGCGCGCGACACGATGCAGCTGGCGGGCGTGCCGATTGTGCCCGGTTCAAAAGGAATCATAAAAAATACGGAAGAAGCGGTTTCGCTTGCAGGTGAAATTGGGTATCCTGTCATTATAAAAGCCACTGCGGGCGGAGGCGGAAAAGGCATCCGGGTCGCACGCACAGAAGAAGAACTGATCAAAGGCATTGAGATTACCCAGCAGGAAGCCGCTACGGCATTCGGAAATCCGGGTGTGTACATCGAGAAGTACATAGAAGATTTCCGCCATGTTGAAATTCAGGTGCTTGCGGATAATTACGGAAACACAATCCATCTCGGAGAGCGTGACTGTTCTATCCAAAGACGTCTGCAAAAACTTCTTGAAGAGTCACCGTCACCTGCGCTTGATTCTGAAATCAGGGAGCAGATGGGTGAAGCAGCGGTAAAAGCAGCGAAGGCCGTCGGTTACACGGGAGCCGGCACAGTAGAATTCATCTATGACTACAGAGAACAGCGCTACTACTTCATGGAAATGAACACGCGTATTCAAGTAGAGCACCCTGTCACAGAAATGGTGACGGGAACGGATCTGATCAAAGAACAGATTAAAGTGGCATCCGGACAGGAGCTCTCGCTCAGACAGGAAGACGTTGAATTTAACGGCTGGGCGATTGAATGCCGCATCAACGCTGAAAATCCTGCGAAAAACTTCATGCCTTCACCCGGTAAAATTAACATGTACCTGCCGCCGGGCGGACTCGGCGTACGCGTGGATTCAGCCGCATATCCCGGCTACTCGATCCCGCCGTACTATGACAGTATGATTGCTAAAGTCATCACATACGGAACAACGCGTGATGAGGCAGTCGCACGGATGAAACGCGCGCTGAGCGAATTCGTGATTGAAGGTATTGAAACGACGATTCCGTTCCATTTGAAACTGCTTGAACACGAAACATTTGTCAGCGGAGAGTTTAATACAAAGTTTTTAGAAACATATGATGTAATGGGCTCATAATTTTTGCGGGAGGTGAATTGAATGGAAGACAACAGTGTGCTTAAAATGGATCATGATGAGGCTCATTTAGGCAAGGTTGAAATTGCTCCTGAGGTCATTGAAGTCATTGCCGGCATCGCCGCTTCCGAAGTTGAAGGAGTTGCTGAAATGCGCGGCAATTTCGCCACGGGCGTCGTAGAACGCTTCGGCAAAATCAATCACGGCAAAGGCGTAAAGGTCGATTTAGCCGATGACGGGATTACCATCGACGTCTATTGCGTCGTTCAATTCGGGATCTCGATCCCGAAAGTGGCGGCAAGCGTTCAGGAGAATATCCGCCAAACCTTATTAAACATGACGTCTCTGACCATTAATGAAATCAATATTCATATCGTCGGCATTCAATTTGACACGAAAGCCCAAGAAGTCGAAATCGACGAAGAAATGTAATGAGCGTATAAAAACCAAGGGGATGGGCAGCCCTTTGGTTTTTTATACGTTTCCCGTCATTTCAGGCATGAAGAAAGCCGGCTTACAAACGGCAGCCGAGTTTCTTCATGCTGTGAAATCCGAATGAAATTAATACGGTTTGTGAAAATATTCGGCATTAGGGTGAAAAAACCTAAATTTCGACATGCGATTGAGAAAAAAATATGTTATGATCTCTTTAAGCTTAACGACAAGCGGATAAAGCGGATCTGAAGGAGAAAGAAAATGAAAAGAAGAACAGCTAGAGAAAAAGCTTTGCAGGCACTTTTTCAGATTGATGTCAGCGATATTGCACCGAACGATGCCATTGAGCACGCGCTTGATGGTGAAAAAACAGATGCCTTCTTTGAACAGCTGGTGTACGGAGTGATCGAACATCAGGTTCAGCTTGATGAAATGATTTCCGGCCATCTCGTCAATTGGAAGCTTGACCGGATTGCAAACGTAGACCGCGCGATCCTGCGTCTGGCGGTGTATGAAATGGTTTATTCTGACGACATTCCTGCTAACGTGTCATTAAACGAAGCAATCGAGCTGGCAAAACGGTTCGGCGACGATAAAGCTGCAAAATTCGTAAACGGGGTTCTTTCTAACATTAAAACTGATATCGAATCATAGGAGGAAAGAAAATGACTGCAACAATCATCGACGGAAAAGAAACGGCTAAAGAAAAACGCGAACAATTGGCAAAAGAAGTAGAAGAGCTGAAAGCACAAGGCGTAGTGCCTGGATTGGCGGTCATTTTAATCGGAGACGATCCCGCTTCTGTTTCATATGTGACAGGCAAGAAAAAAGCCGCTGAAACAATGGGAATGAAATTTAAGCTTGACCGCTTTGACTCAAGCTTAACCGAGGCGGAGCTTTTAACAGTGATTGATCAGTATAATCAAAATCCGGAATTCCACGGCATTCTCGTCCAGCTGCCGCTCCCGGATCATATTTCTGAAAAAGCCGTAATCGAGCGGATCTCCCCTGATAAGGATGTTGACGGTTTCCACCCTCTCAACGTCGGGAAAATGCTGCTTGGCGAAGATACATTTCTTCCATGCACGCCGCACGGAATTGTCGAGTTATTGAAAAAGACGAACGTAGATCTTTCCGGCAAAGAAGTTGTTGTAGTCGGACGAAGCAATATTGTCGGTAAACCGGTCGGCCAGCTGCTGCTGAACGAAAACGCGACCGTCACATATTGCCATTCCCGCACGAAAAATATGTCTGAGCATACGAAAAAAGCAGATATTCTTGTGGTAGCGGTCGGTAAAGCGAACTTCATCAAAGCTGATCAAATCAAAGAGGGCGCCATTGTCATTGATGTCGGCGTCAACCGTCTCGAAAGCGGAAAACTCTGCGGAGACGTTCAGTTTGATGAAGCGAAAGAAAAAGCATCTTTCATTACGCCGGTGCCGGGCGGAGTAGGTCCGATGACCATCACAATGCTTGCGCATAATACTGTTAAATCTGCCAGACGTACGTTATCATAGATAACCGGAGACAGTCACAAAAAGTGTGACAATGAGCACGATACCCGCTTCTTAAGGCTCCTTTCAGCCAGAGCGGGTTTTCTTAGTTTAGGGCAAAAAGCCTTTATGAAAGGAGTGCAGGATGTGAGTGAAGCGGCATATGTCACGGTTTCCGCGCTGACCAAATACATTAAACGAAAATTCGATGTGGACCCTCATCTTGAAGACATTTGGATTAAGGGTGAGCTCTCCAATGTTAAAATTCATACGAGAGGCCACATCTATTTTACATTAAAAGATGAGCATGCCCGCATGCAGGCCGTCATGTTTCAGAGGCAAAGTTCGAGGCTTGCGTTTAAGCCAGAAGACGGAATGAAGGTCATCGTAAGAGGCGGCATCTCCGTCTATGAACCGAGCGGAAGCTATCAGCTGTACGCGAAAGAAATGCAGCCGGACGGTGTGGGGGCGCTCTACTTAGCATATGAAGAATTAAAGAAAAAACTTGTCGGCGAAGGGTTGTTTGATGACCGGCATAAGCAGGCCATCCCCGCTTTTCCGGCCACGATCGGGGTCGTCACGTCACCGACGGGAGCAGCCGTCAGAGACGTCATTACCACACTCAAAAGAAGATACCCCCTTGTGAAAGTCATTGTGCTTCCCGCGCTCGTTCAAGGTGAAAATGCCAGCAGATCGATTGTGAAACGCATTGAAGAAGCCAATGCACAAAAAATGTGTGACGTCCTGATCGTCGGAAGGGGAGGGGGCTCGATCGAAGAATTGTGGGCATTTAACGAAGAAATCGTGGCCCGGGCGATTTTTGCTTCCGCCATTCCGATTATATCAGCCGTCGGACATGAAACAGATTTTACAATCAGTGATTTCGTCGCGGATATCCGGGCGGCAACGCCGACAGGAGCGGCAGAAATCGCCGTCCCCCACACGACGGACTTAATGGAACGGACAAAAACGGCGGAAGTCCGCCTGACAAGAGCGATGCAGCAGCATATCAGCAAGAAAAAAGAACGGGTTCAATCGCTCCAGTCATCCTACGCGTTCCGTTTTCCGAAACGATTGTATACCCAAAAAGAACAGCAGTTTGACCTTTTGTATCAGCAGTTCCAATCACAGCTCACAGGGCTTACGGACAGGAAACAAAGGCAGCTGGAGCGGAATACGTACAGATTAACGGCGCTCCACCCTGAAACCCAGCTGAAACAGGCGAAAAAACGGTACGAGGAGCGCTCAAATCAGCTCGCCCGAAGCATGAATGTCCAGTTGAAGCAGCTTCATTCGCAGTTTCAGACGGTTCTTGGTAAACTGAATGCATTAAGTCCCCTTCAGGTGATGGAGAGAGGATACAGTCTGGCCTATAAAGACAAAGAGCTGATCAAAAGCGTTGATCAAGTGGAACAAAATGATACGCTTGAAGTAAAGATGACAGACGGCGTTCTGACGTGTGAAGTATTGCAAAAGAGAGGCGAACGATAATGACAGAAACCAAAAAAAGTGAAGAGCTGACATTTGAAGAGGCGATGAAAGGCCTTGAAGGCATTGTGGCAAAGCTTGAAGAAGGAGACGTGCCGCTGGAGCAGGCGATTAATTATTTTCAGGAAGGGATGGCTCTTTCAAAAATGTGCCATGAAAAGCTTCAGCATGTCGAAAAGCAAATGGACTTTATTTTAAAAGATAACGGCGAACTTGCACCTTTCAGCGTTCAGGAGGAAGACGAAGGTGACAAATAAACTGGACGCATTTTTAGCATCGCGCAAACAACTGATTGAACAGCAGCTTTCTTTGTATACAGAACGGCTTGCGATGCCGGAAACCCTCAAAAAATCTATGCTGTATTCTTTGGAAGCGGGCGGAAAGAGGCTGCGCCCCCTCGTCGTCTTAGCCGTTCTGAATGCTTACGGAAAAGATGAAAAAGACGGGATTCCGGTCGGATGCGCTGTCGAAATGATTCATACGTATTCTTTAATCCATGATGATCTGCCTTGCATGGACGATGATGATCTGCGCCGGGGAAAGCCCACAAACCATAAAGTCTTCGGAGAAGCGGCAGCCGTATTGGCCGGAGACGGGCTTCTGACAGAAAGCTTTAAACTGATCACATCTCATGTGTCTGAGGCGGTTTCAGCAGAAAAACGGCTCCGTCTCGTCGATGAGCTGATCAGCGCGGCGGGAACGGAAGGAATGGTCGGCGGACAGGCTGCCGACATGGAAGCGGAACAAAAGCGGATAACGCTTGAGGAGCTGGAATCCATCCACGAGCGGAAAACGGCCAAGCTCCTCGGTTTTTCTGTGACGGCGGGCGCCATTTTGGCAGATGCGCCGGAGGATGAAGTCGAAAAGCTGCGTCTGTTCAGCAGCCATATCGGCATCGGATTTCAAATCAGAGACGACATCCTTGATATTGAAGGGCATGAGGAGAAGATTGGCAAACCGGTCGGCTCAGACACGTCGAATGAAAAATCAACGTATCCGTCGCTTTTAACGCTTGAAGGCGCGAAAGAAAAGCTTGCGTATCATATCAGCGAGGCGAAACAGATCATCAGCGGCCTTTCTCTTCAGAAAGAATTGCTGCATGACCTCTGTGATTTAATCGCGGCGAGAGATCATTAAAAACGGTCCTGATTTGAAGGGGCTGCCGCTCCTATGGTAAAATGTAAGCAGTTTCGATGAAAATACAAAGGGAGTCTTTTTCTTTTTTCAAAAAGACACTGTTTAATTTGCAGAAATTCATGCTGAAAGTGAGTTGATCCGCTTTGGATCTTTTATCAATACAGGACCCGTCATTTCTTAAAAAGATGTCAATTGAACAGCTGGAAGAGCTGAGTGAGGAGATCCGCAATTTCCTCATCACATCGCTGTCTGCCTCTGGCGGCCATATCGGGCCGAACCTCGGGGTTGTCGAGCTGACAATTGCGCTTCACAAAGAATTTGACAGTCCGAAAGATAAATTTTTATGGGATGTCGGACATCAGTCCTATGTTCATAAACTGTTAACCGGACGCGGCAAGGAGTTTGAAACCTTGCGCCAATATAAAGGGCTTTGCGGTTTCCCGAAACGCAGCGAAAGCGAACATGACGTATGGGAAACAGGCCACAGCTCAACCTCGCTCTCAGGCGCGATGGGAATGGCTGCCGCCCGTGATATTAAAGGATCGAAAGAATATATCATCCCGATTATTGGAGACGGCGCTTTAACCGGAGGAATGGCGCTTGAAGCGCTGAACCATATCGGTGATGAGAAGAAAGACATGATCGTCATCCTGAATGATAATGAGATGAGCATTGCGCCGAATGTCGGGGCGATTCATTCTATGCTGGGACGGCTTCGCACGGCCGGCAAATATCAATGGGTAAAAGACGAGCTTGAATATTTATTTAAGCGCATCCCGGCCGTCGGCGGAAAATTGGCCGCCACAGCTGAACGGATAAAAGACAGTTTGAAATATATGCTTGTGTCAGGCATGTTTTTTGAAGAGCTGGGCTTTACGTATTTAGGCCCGGTTGACGGTCATTCCTACCACGAACTGTTTGAAAACCTGCAATACGCCAAAAAAACGAAAGGCCCTGTCCTGTTACATGTCATCACGAAAAAGGGCAAAGGCTATAAACCGGCTGAGACCGACACAATCGGCACTTGGCACGGAACGGGTCCTTATAAAATCAATACGGGTGATTTCGTCAAGCCGAAAGCCGCGGCGCCTTCATGGAGCGGACTTGTCAGCGGCACCGTGCAGGAGCTGGCGCGCGAGGATGACAGAATTGTCGCCATTACACCGGCCATGCCGGTCGGCTCCAAACTGGAAGGGTTTGCGAAAGAATTCCCTGAACGCATGTTTGATGTCGGAATCGCAGAACAGCATGCGGCGACGATGGCGGCTGGAATGGCGCTCCAAGGCATGAAGCCGTTTCTTGCGATTTATTCGACCTTTTTGCAGCGGGCGTACGATCAGGTCGTCCATGACATCTGCCGTCAAAACGCGAATGTATTTATCGGCATTGACCGCGCCGGTTTGGTCGGCGCTGACGGGGAGACGCATCAAGGCGTCTTTGACATCGCCTTTTTGCGGCATATACCAAACCTCGTTTTAATGATGCCGAAGGATGAAAATGAAGGCCGCCATATGGTCAATACAGCCCTTAATTATGAGGAGGGCCCGATCGCGATGCGCTTCCCGCGCGGAAACGGGCTCGGCGTAAAGATGGATAAAGAGCTGAAAACCATTCCGATCGGAACATGGGAAGTGCTCCGTCCCGGAAAAGACGCGGTCATTTTAACATTCGGTACGACCATTGAAATGGCGCTGGAAGCGGCTGAAGAACTGCAAAAAGAAGGCCTGTCCGTGCGTGTCGTGAATGCGCGGTTCATAAAACCGATTGATAAACAAATGATGAAGGCCATTCTTAATGAAGGTCTGCCGATTTTAACGATAGAAGAAGCCGTGCTTGAAGGCGGATTCGGCAGCACGATTCTTGAATACGCTCATGACCTCGGCATGTATCATACACCGATTGACAGAATGGGCATCCCAGACCGGTTTATTGAACACGGCAGCGTAACCGCCCTGCTTGAAGAAATCGGTCTCACGAAGGCTGAGGTTATGAACCGGATCAAACTGCTGATGCCGCCGAAGACACATAAAGGAATTGGATCATGACAGCAAAAAAAGAACGATTAGATGTACTTCTTGTAGAAAAAGGCCTTGCGGAAACGCGGGAAAAAGCGAAACGCGCCATTATGGCGGGTATCGTATACTCAAATGAAAACCGATTGGACAAACCGGGTGAAAAAATCGCCCGGGATCTTCCGTTAACGGTAAAAGGAAACCCTCTTAAATACGTCAGCAGAGGCGGATTAAAGCTTGAAAAAGCTCTGGAAGTGTTTCCCGTCTCGGTAAAAGGCAAAACGATGATTGACATCGGCTCGTCTACAGGGGGATTCACGGATTGCGCCCTCCAAAACGGAGCCGAGCGGTCCTACGCAGTGGATGTCGGCTATAATCAGCTTGCTTGGAAGCTCAGACAGGACGAGAGGGTCGTCGTCATGGAACGGACGAATTTCCGCTATTCCGAGCCTTCCGATTTCACAGAGGGTTTGCCGGAATTTGCGACAATCGATGTTTCTTTCATCTCACTCCGCCTCATTCTGCCGGTTTTAAAAACGCTGCTTGTACCGGGGAGCGATTGTATCGCACTGGTGAAGCCGCAATTTGAAGCCGGACGGGAATCCGTCGGCAAAAAAGGCATTGTCAGAGATCCCGGCGTTCATACTGACGTTCTCCGCCGCATGAATCAATTTGCCGCTTCTGAAGGATATACAGTGAAAGGACTGTCCTTCTCACCGATTACAGGGGGAGATGGCAATATTGAGTTTCTGCTTCATTTGGAATGGGGCGGAGAAGACGGAAACGGCGCTGAACTGCCGGAAGAAGACATTCTCCGTACCGTCCGCGAAGCACATGAGACATTAAAAGCCAAAAAGACAGATGTACCGGAATAATAGGGGGCTATTATTCCTTTTTTCTGCCATCATGTACTTTTTATCAATAAGCGGTTAACATAATGACAAGAACAGCTTGAAAACAGAGGTGCTTACATGACAAAAGGCCAAAGGCATATAAAAATCAGAGAGCTTATTACAAGCCATGAGATTGAAACGCAGGATGACTTAGTTGACATGCTGAGAGAAGAAGGATATAAGGTAACTCAGGCGACTGTCTCCAGAGACATTAAAGAGCTGCATCTCGTTAAGGTGCCGACAAACAACGGCTCCTACAAATACAGCCTGCCGGCGGATCAGCGGTTCAATCCGCTGTCAAAACTGAAGCGTTCATTAATGGATGCGTTCGTAAAAATTGACTCAGCAAGCCATATGATCGTATTAAAAACGATGCCGGGGAATGCTCAGGCAATCGGCGCTCTGATGGATAATCTCGAATGGGAAGAAATCATGGGCACGATTTGCGGAGATGACACGATCTTAATCATCTGCAGGACGCCTGAAGATACGGAGGGCGTTCAAAGCCGTCTTTTGGAGCTGCTGTAGCGTAATTATCAGATAAAAGGTGGAATGCTGTTTGTTAGCTGAACTATCAATAAAAAACTTTGCCATTATAGAGGAACTGACGATTTCGTTTGAACGGGGGCTCACCGTCCTGACGGGAGAAACAGGGGCCGGCAAGTCAATTATTATAGACGCCGTTTCCCTATTAGTCGGCGGCCGCGGCTCGTCTGAATTTGTCCGTTACGGTGAAACAAAGGCCGAGCTTGAAGGACTGTTTCTTTTGGACAGCGGTCATCCCGTTTTTAAAGTATGCCGTGAGCAGGGAATAGACGCATCTGACGACATGATTGTCATGAGAAGGGACATTAATGCCGGAGGAAAAAGCGTCTGCCGTGTCAACGGAAAATTAGTGACGATTGCGGCTTTAAGGGAGATCGGCAGACTTTTATTAGATATTCACGGACAGCATGATAACCAGCTGTTAATGGAGGACGATAAACACTTAGAGCTGTTGGACAGGTTTGCGGGCGCTGAGGCCGAATCCGCGCTTCAGGCTTACCATGAAGGCTATGAGCGTTATATGAAGCTGCTCAAAAAAGTGAAGAAGCTGTCAGAAAGCGAGCAGGAAATGGCGCATCGGTTAGACCTGATTCAATTTCAGCTTGAAGAAATCGAGTCGGCGAAGCTTGAATTGAATGAAGACGAGCTTCTTCAGGAAGAGCGGAAGCAGATATCCAACTTTGAAAAAATTTATGAATCATTGCAAAACGCCTATAATGCGCTCCGCAGCGAACAGGGGGGGCTTGACTGGGTCGGAATGGCCTCTGCCCAGCTTGAAGATATTTCGGATATCAATGAACCGCTGCAAAAGCTGTCAGAAAGTGTGTCAAGTTCCTATTATCTGCTGGAGGATGCAACCTTTCAGATGCGCAATCTGTTAGATGATCTGGAATATGACCCGGAACGGCTGAATTTTATTGAAACCCGTTTAAATGAGATTAAACAGCTGAAGCGCAAATACGGAGCGACGGTAGAAGACATTTTGGAATACGGCTCTAAAATAGAAGAGGAAATCGATCAAATCGAGAACCGCGACAGCCACCTTGAAGCGCTGAAGAAGGAATTGGAGTCGGTCGGCAAAGATGTGGCCGTAGAAGCCGCCAATTTATCAAAAATCAGAAAAGCATGGGCTAAGAAACTGGCGGAAGCGATTCATCAGGAATTAAAAAGTCTGTATATGGGCAAATCAACGTTTGATACGGAATTTCTCGTGAAAACCGATCCGTCAGCCAGTGAAGCACCGGTTGTTAACGGGCAGCCCGTGCAGCTTACCCAAAAGGGGATTGACCTTGTGAAGTTTTTAATATCAACAAACACCGGTGAGCCTTTAAAACCGCTGTCAAAGGTCGCTTCCGGAGGCGAGCTTTCAAGGGTGATGCTGGCGATGAAGAGTATTTTTTCTTCCCAGCAGGATGTCACCTCCATCATCTTTGACGAAGTGGACACCGGTGTAAGCGGGCGGGTTGCCCAAGCCATCGCGGAAAAAATCCATAAAGTATCGACCGGTTCACAGGTGCTCTGCATTACACACCTGCCGCAGGTTGCCGCTATGGCGGATACGCACCTTCTGATCGCAAAAGAATTCAAAGACGGCCGGACGACAACGCATGTCACGCCGCTTTCCAAACAGGACAAGGTAGCGGAAATCGGCCGCATGATTGCGGGCGTTGAAGTGACCGATCTGACAAAACGGCATGCACAAGAGCTTTTAAAACAGGCCGGACAGGTAAAAACGACAGGATAAGCTGCTGATACAGGCAGCTTATTTTTTTGTTCCATTTCTCTAACAGTGTATCCAATGTTTTTCTTCGTATGCCGGTTATAAATCAAGCGCAGGAAGGCAAAAGTATAGATGTAGCAGAAAAAGAAAGTGGTGTGGGATAGGAGCGAGGAGAGTGAAGGAATGAATGCACGATAACATGAGGAAAGCAATAGGTGTAATTCTCCTTGTTTCTTTACTAAGTGTAGGCTTTTTTAAGCCATTTAAAGAATATTTACTGATACCATCAGAAATGAGCGTCTTTGAAAACCAGACACAGGCCGTTCCGGTCAATGCATCAATAAGCGCTGAAAAGGGCGAATTATCAGAAGCCTTTACGCTGAAAGAAGAGCACGGCCATGCAAACATAACAGGGCAAACACAAGGCCGGTCAGAAGTAGTATATGATCTTGCCGGGTTTCCCATTAAAAAAACAAAAGTACGTGTCCTTCCAGAATTGAAGGTCATTCCGGGCGGACAGTCCATCGGTGTAAAACTGCATTCAGTCGGTGTTTTGGTGGTCGGTTTTCACCAAGTGATGACAAAGGATGGGAAAAAGTCTCCGGGAGAACAAGCGGGAATTGAATCTGGCGACATCATTATTAAAATGAACGGACATAAAATTGAAAAAATGAGCGACATCGCCCCGTTTATTCAAAAAGCGGGCAAAACCGGTGAATCTTTGGATTTATTGGTGAAACGCGATAAGCAAAAAATCAAAACAAAGCTGATTCCGACAAAGGACGAAGCCGAGGGGAAATATCGAATCGGCCTTTATATCCGCGATTCGGCAGCCGGCATCGGCACCATGACATTTTTTGAACCGAAAACAAAAAAATACGGCGCATTGGGCCACGTCATCTCTGATATGGATACAAAAAAACCGATTGTTGTAGAAGACGGAGAAATCGTCCGTTCAACTGTAACATCGATTGAAAAAGGAAAAGGCGGCAATCCCGGCGAAAAACTGGCAAGGTTTTCGTCAGAACGGAAAACGATCGGCGATATTAACCGCAACAGCCCGTTCGGCATCTTCGGGACACTGCATCAGCCGATTAAAAACAACATTTCCGACAAAGCGCTTCCGATTGCTTTGTCAAATGAAGTAAAAAAAGGACCTGCGCAAATGCTGACGGTTATCGAAAACGATAAAGTAGAGAAATTTGATATTGAAATCGTCAGCACCACGCCGCAAAAATTCCCGGCGACAAAGGGAATGGTGTTGAAAGTGACAGATCCGAAACTGCTGAAAAGAACCGGCGGAATCGTTCAGGGGATGAGCGGAAGCCCGATCATCCAGAACGGAAAGGTCGTCGGAGCCGTAACCCACGTATTTGTCAATGATCCGACAAGCGGCTACGGCGTTCATATCGAATGGATGCTGTCTGAAGCGGGTGTTGATGTTTACGGGAAAGATAAAGCAAGCTGACTGCCGGATGATCCGGCAGTTTTTTTATGTGATGCGTTCTTCACTTCTTTCCTGGATTCATGTAAAATAAGACATGAAGATTTTTCGACAAATTCACGTTTCCTGATTTGTCAAACTTAATTTTTAGTCGAAAAACCTAGAAAATGCTAGAAAAACAAAGATATACCACTATTATTGGTAAATATGGATTTTTTAAAAGGGGAAGTAGTGGTTTTGTCGAATGTAACATGTAGCAGTCAAATGGGTTGCGTCCTGTTAATACATTGGGGGAGGAAGAAACGTGGAGAAAATTAAAGTTTGTGTTGCTGATGATAATCGAGAGCTTGTAAGCCTGTTGAGTGAATATATAGAGGGACAGGATGATATGGAAGTGATTGGCGTTGCTTATAACGGACAGGAATGTCTTTCTTTGTTTAAAGATAAGAATCCAGATGTGCTCGTTTTAGACATTATCATGCCGCATCTGGACGGACTTGCGGTTTTGGAGCGTCTGCGGGAATCAGAGCTCGAGAAGCAGCCGAACGTCATCATGCTGACGGCATTCGGTCAGGAAGACGTTACGAAAAAAGCCGTCGATTTAGGCGCGTCCTATTTCATCCTGAAGCCGTTTGATATGGAAAACCTTGTCGGCCATATCCGCCAGGTAAGCGGAAATGTCAGCAGTGTCACACACCGTGCGCCGTCTGCGCAAAGCAGCATTATCCGCAGCCAGCCTGAGCCGAAGCGGAAAAATCTCGATGCCAGCATTACAAGCATTATCCATGAGATCGGTGTGCCTGCCCATATCAAAGGCTATCTTTATTTGCGTGAAGCCATTTCCATGGTGTATAACGATATTGAACTCCTCGGCAGCATCACAAAAGTCCTTTATCCCGACATCGCCAAAAAATTCAACACGACCGCAAGCCGTGTAGAACGGGCCATCCGCCACGCCATTGAAGTCGCATGGAGCAGGGGAAATATTGATTCCATTTCTTCACTGTTCGGATATACGGTAAGCATGACAAAAGCAAAGCCAACCAACTCGGAATTCATCGCGATGGTTGCTGACAAGCTGAGATTGGAGCACAAAGCTTCGTAACGCAAGCTTTTGGCTAGATGTCTTTTTCGCGCCTTCTATTCCGTGCATGAACGCGGAATAGAAGGCGTTTTGAAATTTTGCTGACGAAAACACTGGAAATCACTCACGCCGGTACTTGTTCTATACATAAATGCGGGGTCTATGCCGTCTACACGTATAATACCGGAGCTGATATTTTAATGATTTTGCCGTCTCTGAAATAAAAGCGGGGGACGCGGCGGCTTAACACAGATAAGACTTCGTAGCTGATCGTACCGAGCATTTCGGCAATTTCATCAACGGAAATCTCGGCTCCTTGTTGTTTACCGTAGATGACGACTTCTTCTCCTTGTTTGCCCTCATTCTCACCTAAACTGACCATGATCATATCCATTGTCACTCTCCCCGCCACCGGCACCCGTCTGCCGCGGTGAAGAATAAACCCGCGGTTGGACAGGGCGCGGGAGTAACCGTCAGCATAGCCGATTGGAATCGTCGCGATGATTTCACCCGGTTCGGCGATATATGTGGCACCATAACTGACGGTCCGGGGCTCTGTCACCATGGCTTTCACATAAGCGATACGCGCCTTTAAACTTAGTGCGGGTGTGAGATCCACGAGGTTCAGTTCCTTTATCGAGGCGGACGGATATAAACCATATAACCCAATGCCTAAACGGATCATGTCGGCGCTGAATTCCGGGAATGCGATAGCGGCGGCTGTATTGCACATATGCACGGTAGGCAGCGTAATGTCTTGATTTTTTAAAAAGCGGAGAAAGCTGATAAACTTTTCGTGCTGCAGCATCGTCAGCTCAGTGTCCGGTTCATCCGCTGTTGAAAAATGTGTAAAGATGCCATCCCATGACAGATATGTACTCGACTTGAGCGCTTTCACCACTGCTAAAAGATCTTCTTCCGTACGCACACCCAGCCGGCCCATTCCCGTATCCACATTGATATGAATGGACAGCCGTTTCGAATCTGCTTCTTTTTCCAATATCCGATTCGCTTTTTTGATCCAGCTGACTTGAAACGCTGATAATGTTATGTTCCAAACGGCAGATTTTTTCACACAGCTGAGAGCTGTGAAGCCGAGCACAAGAATAGGTGCCGTAATTCCCGCTCTCCGTAACACAATTCCCTCTTCGACGCTGGCGACAGCGAGCTCGCTCGCCCCGCTTTCCAGTGCCTGCCGCGCTACTTCCACAGAGCCGTGGCCATAAGCGTTCGCTTTTACGACGGCCATAATTTTAGACGTATTCGGAATATGGCGGCGGATCGCCCGTACGTTCTTTTTTATCGCATCAAGGTCAACTTCAATCCAAACTTCCCGGCAAAGTTTTTTCATCATGATTCCTTCTTTCCTTAATGAGTTTCAGTACTCATGCTTTCAATCTGCATTCTATTCACCTTGAACTGAAATCATTCAAAACAAGGGAAGGTGATCGCTGATGTTTAAAAATCAAGGTTTCAGGAAATCAGTACGCCTGCTTTATTTATGCTGAAAGGGCTGCATGGCAGCCCTTAAATTGACTTTACAATATTCTGATCTGAAAATTGATGTTCAAACATTTTGGACTGGCTTACAGCATTGTTTTGAATGACAATGCCGATATTTCCCCCTCCGGCACCGAAAACAGTTTTTGATGCAGTCAGCGGACTGATGGATATGGCGCCGCCAACATTGACAACTCCGTTTCCTGATACGTTGTTTATCGTAATCGGGCAACCGCTCATTCTATTTTTTCTCCTTTCTCTCACAGTCTACTAACTATATGTACGCTGTGATATAGAAGAAGATTAAACAAAACGGCAAAAAGAATCCGGCTGCTGCCAGCCGGAAAGGGAGGGAAATACGGATGTCATAGTGTTTTCGTTACATTTTGATCAGAGTATTGAGAGCTTGAAGATTGAGATGTACTGGATTGATTCATTTGCAGGACCATCCCTGTATTTCCCCCACCTGAGCCGTAGACGGTTTTTGATACGGTTAAAGGACTTATCGAAAACGCACCGCCGACATTGACAACCCCGTTTCCGGAAAGACTGTTAATCGTAATAGGAAAATCAGCCATCATATACGGTCTCCTTTCTATTAATCTATTTACTATATGTACGCTGTGTGTTAGAAATAGGAGTAAACAAAGCGGTAAAAACTTGTAAATCAAAAAAACTGCCGGACATCCGGCAGTTTTTTTAGTCTACTTTTCAAACGGCACCCAGCCGCCTGTATTCTGAATCATTTCCCATAACGGTTCAGGAAGTCGGTATTTCTCAATTTCAGATGCTTGAATGGCTTTTTCGATTTCCTGTTCGCGGCCTTCTTTGACCAGCACCGCCCATTCGGGGTTAATCAAAATGACACGTCCCAGAGCCACCAGCGGAATTCCGCTTTCTAATACAGCAAGCGCTTCGTCCGCGGTATAGATGGAACCGACGGCCATCAGCGGCACTTTATGGCCGACGCGTTCGTTTAATAAATCCATCCGGGTCCGTGAAGTATCCGCCCCGCGGCGGGCTTTGGAATTGACATCCATCAGTGAAATATGCAGATAATCCAAGTTCTCTTCCGCAAGCGCGTCGGCGAGCATGAATGTTTCTTTCATTGTAAGCCCCGGTGTTTCCGGCTCTTCCGGTGACAGGCGGTAGCCGAGAACGAATGGATTTTCAGCGTGTGTATCAATTGCCTGTTTGACAGCGTCAACGACTGCAAGCGGGAACGCAAGGCGCTTTTCATCGCTTCCGCCCCAGCGGTCTGTGCGCCGGTTTGTTTTCGGTGAATAAAATTGGTGAATCAGGTACCCGTTTGCCCCGTGAATTTCAACACCGTCAAAGCCGGCTTCAATCGCTCTGCGTGTCGCTTCGCCGAATGCTTTCACGATGTGCTCAATTTCTTGTTCGGTGAGAGCCCGGGACGTTTGTCTCCCGTCTTCTTCTGAGCCGCTCGGACTGACGACGTCGTTGTTTGGCACGAGTTCAGGAGGGCATTCCAATCCTCCGTGGTGAATCTGCACAACGGCTTTCGCTCCTTGAGACTGGATCGCCTGAGCGAGTTTTTTCAAGCCGGGAATGTGAGAATCATCATAGATGCCGGGCTGGCCTGGAAACGCTTTGCCGTCCGGCGTTACGTTTGCACATGCCGTAATGACCATGCCCATTTCTTTTGAACGGGGAGTAATGTAGCTTAATTCACGGTCGGAAATTGTTCCGTCATCATTTGATGAATAGTGTGTCATCGGTGCGACTGAAATACGGTTTGGTATGGTGACGCCGCTTTCGAACGTAAAAGGTTCAAACAGCGGTTTATAAGTTTGCTTCATCATTTCGCCTTCTTCCTTAGGAGTTTAACTCGTCCGTATTCTAGCTTATGTTTTAATTGTGTGCAATTATTTTGCTTGTTCTTCTTCCTGAGGTTATGATCGGCTGAACCATTTAAACGAATGAAACGGTTTTCTCCGTTCCTTTTCAGGATCTTTATATCCTCCTGAAATTTGATGGCCGATCGAGCTGAATATGACAGCGGCGGCGAAGAGGAGAATGATTTTTTTCATATACATATCTTCTTTCTTATCTTTTACAAGGTTATTTATAAGCATACGCTTGTGCGAAAAAACCGTCAATTTGTTTTTATTTATTCTTTTTTCCACTTTCCTGCGGCGAATATCGTTCCGATCTGAATCACAACACTTAACAGAGCGCACACTGCCACAACTGTGTTGCTGTCCATAGAAGACACCCTCCTTTTTGTTAGGTTGATGTATCATATGACAGCTGTCTCTGTTTTGACAAAACCGTAATGCGGTGTTTCATATTTTTCAACACAAAAAGGGCGCTTTTTTAAGCGCCTTTACTTTTTTTTCAGCCGGTTCAAAGCGATTTGAACGGCGATGGCGTCATCCAGGTAGCCGATCGGAAACATGTAATCCGGAATGACGTCGGTCGCTAAAATATAATACAGCAGCGCGCTCCCGAGAATCGCGCGGTCTTCAGCCGGTGTTGATTCATCCATATACTGATGATGCATGTTTTTCAAATGATCAATAAAAGGGCCGACGCTTTCTTCATTGTCCATTTTCTTTTGAAACTCATCGCAAATCAGGCGATGGCCCTGCTGGGTTTTGGCGTATTGTTCATATCTGGTCAGTTCGCGCTCAATTTGCTCCCGGGAAAAAGGCTGATCAAACATCTCGGCCATATTCAGCATATCCTGAATCGCGTGCATCGGGTCTTGCGGCGCAGCTTCTTTTTCATGACCGATGTCTATGCCTGACGCCTCAAGCAATTCCTCCAGCGGGGTGCGGAGGTGTTTTGAAAATTCCTGAAGATGCTTTAAATTGGCCTTCTGTTTGCCGTTGATAATCCGGGAGATGGTGGCCGTATCAATGTTTGTTAAGGCGCCGAGCTTTCTCATGGAGAGCGAGTGCTTATCAAGCAGTGATTTTAAAAGGGGCCCCAGTGTCGTATTTTTATTTTCTGTCAAGGGTGTCACCTCGTTTCCGCCGGAATGATGATCATTAATCAATAATTTTTGCAGAAAAGGTACCTTTTTTGTGCTGCTGAATAGGATAGTGTAGATTCAACGGCACAACATGTTGAAAAGACATCAAAGAATGGAGAGAAACGAACATGGCTTGGTTATTGATTTTAGGTTTGGCAGTGTCCTCGAGCATTGATAATTTAGGAGTGGGGATGTCATACGGCATCAGAAAAATCAAAATATCGCATGCGTCAAATATGATGATCGCTTTTATCTGTTTTGTATTCAGTTATATCGGAATTTATTTCGGCAAATGGATTTCAGCCGTTTTACCGGGCTTTCTTCCTGTATTGCTGGCGGCGTTTATTTTATCTGTCATCGGTATTCGCATCATTCTGATGGCTGTGCCGAGAAAAACAGCGCGTGTTGGCGCGTCAGGAAAAAAAGGCCGTTTTGCCGGTCTGCTGCAAAATCCGGAGGCAGCGGATGCCGACGGTTCGGGAGAAATCGGTATATTGGAATCCATGGTTCTCGGGGTGGCCGTATCCGCAAATGCGCTGACCAACGGATTAAGCGCGGGGTTGATCGGGCTTTCTCCCGCTGCCATTTCCATCACTGCGGCGGTCGGAAGCTTTTTGACCATATGGATCGGCTGCTCGCTTGGAAAAAAAGCCGCATCATTGCGCATCGGTTCTTTTCACGTCGGACAGTTCAGCACGGTGCTGAGCGGAGTGATTATTCTCATCATTGCCGCCAATACGCTGCTCTTTTAAGTTGTCCCGTTCATTTTATGAAAAGCTCAAAATAAATATGAATGTTTCTATTCGGGAGAGCGCATGACGCGGCTCTCTTTTTTTGCCGATCTGATATTTTTTCAAAATGAACAGAAAGTCGTCCGTTTCCGTTAAATTCTGCATATTTGGCCTTCAGACAGAACCTTTTTCATAGACTGATCAGCTTGTTTTCTTTCTAAGTTCAGGTAAACAGCAGGTCAGATAGCCTTCATTCCAAATATGGAAAAGCGCTGGAGGAATGGGGGCTCCCTTTACAAATCGGTCATTCTGTTCAAAGATAAAGCCGAATGAGAAAACGTGAGGTGATCTGTGTGAAGTCTGTCATACTTCTGATCTTCACCGCATGGCTGTTATCAGGCTGCGAGTATACCGCGGAGGCTGATGCGGCGCCGTCATTTACACAGGAAGGAACATTTATAAAAGCGGCCGGAAACGATACGATCGCGGTCGAAATTGACGGAGAAAGGCAAGAGGTGAAGGTGCCTTTCGCTAAGCGGTTTGAATGTCAGTCCCTGCCTGAACATACGGCGGTGCAAATCACCTATAAAAAAGAGAGCAACGGACAATTACGGCTTGAGGAACTGAAAAAAGAAACAGATATGTGAAAACGGGGAGGAAAAAAACGTGGGTTTACTGACAAAAAGCGCTGCTGCCTTCGGTGCCGCTCTGCTTCTGCTTGCGCCGTCTGCTTATGCAGCTGAACCTTTGCAAGGGAAAACCATTTATATCGATGCCGGACATGGCGGAGAAGACAGCGGGGCCGGCGGAAATGGACTGCTTGAGAAAAACATCAATTTAGCGGTGTCAAACAAGGTGATCGCCAAATTGGAGACAGAAGGCGCAAAACCTGTTGCTTCAAGGACTGACGATACTTTTTTACGTTTGGACGAGCGGGTGGCGAAAGCAAGCGCCAGCCAATCCGATTTATTCGTCAGCCTCCATACGAATTCAGCCGTCTCAACGGCATCGGGCACGGAAACGTATTTTAATTCGACATATGAAGGAGCAGACAGCGAAAGGCTTGCTTCCGACATCCAGCAGCAGCTTGTCACGTCTTTAGGGATGAAGGACAGAGGCGTAAAAGAAGCTCCTTTTTATGTTATTACATATTCAAAGATGCCGAGTGTGCTGGCTGAATTAGGTTTTATCACAAATCCTCAAGATGCGGACAAGCTGAAAAGCGATAACGGACAAGAGCACGCCGCGGACGCCGTTGTAAACGGAATCGAAACCTATTACAGCGGACGGTAATTATAAAATATGTGTAAATAGCGCCCTCCTTATGTGCATAACGATTATAATAGAGAAAAGCGATGACAAACACCTGAGGTGACACATATGACGAATATTTTTGCCCACCGGGGGGCGTCGGGCGACTGCCCTGAAAATACGATGCCCGCGTTCAAAAAAGCGATTGAGGACGGGGCTGACGGAATCGAACTTGATGTACAGATGACAAAAGACGGCCGGATCGTGGTCATTCACGATGAAACCCTCGACCGCACGACGTCTTTGAAAGGATTTGTGAAAGATACGGCGTATGACAAAATCAGAACCGCCGATGCCGCCGGAAAATGGAAAGATGCTTTTAAAGGTGTCAGAATTCCGCTTTTGTCAGATGTGCTGCGTTTTGCGGAACGTGCTGATTTTCTGATAAACATTGAGCTGAAAAACAGTGTATTCCGTTACGAAGGAATGGAAGAAGAAGTGATTAAAAAAGTCAGATATTACGGACTGGAAAAGCGCGTTATTTTTTCTTCATTTAATCATGAGAGTCTTGCGGTTTGCCACGCCTTGGCGCCTGAAATTGAACGGGCGGTGCTGACAATGGATGTGCTGTACCGGCCTGAACGGTATCTTGCCGCCATTCCCGCTTCGGGTTATCATCCGAAGCTCGGTACGCCGGCGGTGAGCGCTGAAGTGATCAAACATCTTGCAAAACACCAAGCGGCGCTCCGTCCGTTCACCGTCAATCGTCCTGAGGATATGAAGCAGCTGATGAAAGCGGGAGCAGACGCAATTTTTACCGATTATCCAAAGCTGGCTGTTTCTATAAAAAAAGAATGCCGCAGCTGAGAAGACTGTTCAGACAGTCTTCTTTTTTTATGGGCGGGAAAAAGGCGGTGCACTCATAACTCGGTCAGCCGGTTCATATATTGTAACAGGGCGTTTTGTGTAAGCGTTATCTTTTATCTTATTGAAAGTGAGGCAAAATTGTGGGAAAAACGGTTATCGTCAGTGCGGCAAGAACGCCGTTCGGAAAATTTGGCGGCGCATTAAAAGAGGTAAAGGCAGCCGAGCTTGGCGGCATTGCCATAAAAGAAGCAATCAAGCGCGCCGCTATCAGTGAAAGCGAAGCGGAAGGAGCGGTGATGGGAATGGTCGTCCAGGCGGGTGCCGGGCAGATTCCGGCACGGCAGGCTGCAAGATATGCCGGGCTTCCGTGGTCCGTTCCGGCTGAAACCATTAATAAGGTCTGTGCATCAGGGCTCAGGGCCGTTACCATCTGTGATCAAATGATCCGGGCGAAAGATGCGGACGTGCTGATTGCAGGCGGAATGGAAAGCATGAGCAACATTCCGTACGCCATTCCGGCCGGCCGCTGGGGTGTGAGGATGGGGGACGGGGTGTTTCAGGATTTAATGGTTCATGACGGGCTGACCTGTGCGTTCGACCAGGTGCATATGGCTGTCCACGGAAGCACTGCGGCCAAAAAGTACGGCATTTCCCGGGATGAACAGGATCATTACGCTCTTTTGAGCCAGAAACGCGCGGCTGAGGCGGCCGAGGCGGGCAAATTGCGTGAAGAAATTGTCCCCGTCACCTGGACCGGCAAAAAGGGCAAACAGCATACCGTTGAAGCGGATGAGGGGCTGCGCCCTGATACGAGCCTTGAGCAGCTTGCAGCGCTCAAGCCAATTTTTACAGCCGACGGAACGGTTACAGCCGGAAACGCTCCCGGTGTAAATGACGGGGCCGGAGCATTTGTGCTGATGTCAGAGGAAAAAGCCGCGAAGCAGCATGTCAGGCCGCTCGCAGCGATACTTGGCTTTGCGTCCGTCGGACTGGAAGCGTCCGAGCTGGCCAGCGCGCCGGGAGAGGCCATCAGCCGGCTCTTGACAAAAACCGGACTGTCCGTTGACGATATTGATTTGTTTGAAGTAAATGAAGCATTTGCGTCCGTCGTGCTCGTGAGTGAAAAAATAGCCGGGTTCAGCCGGGAAAAAGTGAATGTAAACGGAGGGGCGATTGCGTTCGGCCACCCGATCGGTGCAAGCGGAGCGAGAATCATCATGAGTTTAATATACGAATTAAAGCGTCGCGGAGGAGGTTTAGGCATAGCGGCTATATGCAGCGGAGCGGCTCAAGGAGATGCCGTCTTGCTGGAGGTGTACTGATCAAAAGGAGGGAGCGACAGATGAAGATGAAAACAATCATGGTCGCAGGTGCCGGTCAGATGGGAGCAGGCATCGCGCAGACGGCTGCAGAAGCCGGGTTTGCCGTCAAGTTATACGATTGGGAGCCGGAAACGGTAACAAAAGGTCTTCACCGCATAAAGACAAACCTGGAGAAAGAGCAGGCAAAAGGACGGAAGTCACAGCAGGAGACAGATGCCGTTTTCAGCCGTATTTCCCCAGCAGAACTCACAGAAGCGGAAGATGCTGATTTTATAATTGAAGCCATTGCCGAAAACAAAAAAGCAAAAGCAGAATTGTTTGACACACTAGATAAAATCTGTCCCCCTCATGCCGTATTGGCAAGCAATACGTCTTCTCTTCCCATTACGGAGCTTGCCGCGGCCACAAAAAGGCCTGAAAAAGTAATCGGCATGCATTTTATGAATCCGGTTCCTGTCATGGAGCTTGTCGAAGTCATCAGAGGACTCGCCACATCGGAAGAAACGGCGGAAACAGTAAAGAAGCTTGCCGTCCGGATGAATAAAACCCCTGTCGAAGTCAATGACTTCCCGGGCTTTATATCTAATCGCATATTAATGCCGATGATTAACGAAGCCGTTTATTGCCTTTACGAAGGAGCAGCTTCTAAGGAAGCGATTGATGAGGTGATGAAGCTCGGCATGCGTCATCCGATGGGTCCTTTAACATTAGCTGACTTCATCGGGCTGGATACGTGCCTTTCCATTATGGAGGTTCTCTATGCGGGGCTCGGAGATTCGAAATACCGCCCATGCCCTCTGCTCAGAAAATATGTCAGCGCCGGCTGGCTCGGCAAAAAAAGCGGGCGCGGTTTTTATGAGTACGGCAGATGACGTAAAGATCATGAGGGGAGACGGCAGCCATGCATTTTACAGAAGAGCACATCATGATGAGAAAAATGGTGCGTGATTTTGCCCGCAAGGAAATCGCGCCGATGGTTGAGTTCATGGAATCAACAGATGAATTTCCGGAGCGGCTGATTAAAAAAATGGGCGAAGCGGGATTGATGGGCATTCCCGTCCCGGAAGCTTACGGCGGGGCGGGTGCTGATACAACATCTTACATTTTAGCGATTCATGAAATATCAAAAGTCAGCGCGGCCGTCGGCGTCATTTTGTCCGTCCACACATCGGTAGGGACAATCCCGATTTTGCATTTCGGGACAGAAGCCCAAAAACAAACGTATATTCCGAAGCTGGCAGCGGGCGAATATATTGGGGCTTTTGCGCTTACTGAGCCTCAATCCGGATCTGATGCGGGAAGCCTGAAAACAACGGCCGTGCGAAAAGGCGGTTCATATATTCTGAACGGTTCAAAAATCTTTATTACAAACGGCGGAGCGGCAGATCTGTATCTGACATTCGCCATAACCGATCCGGGTAAGGGGAGAAAGGGAATTTCCGCGTTTATCATTGAGAAAAACACACCCGGTTTTTCTATCGGAAAAAAAGAAAAAAAGCTCGGATTGTTAGGTTCCAACACTGTCGAATTGCAGTTTGACCAAGCGGAAATTCCGATTGAAAACCGGCTCGGCGAAGAGGGCGAAGGCTTTTCAATCGCCATGAAAAACCTTGACGTCGGACGGATCGGCATAGCGGCCCAGGCGCTCGGGATTATCGAAGCGGCGCTCGGCTGCTCGGTGGAGTACGCCAAAACCCGCAGCCAGTTCGGCAGACCCATCGCTTCGAATCAGGCCGTTTCATTTAAATTATCTGACATGGCGACGAATGCGGAAGCTGCCAAATTATTGGTCTATCATGCTGCTGATCTGTATCAGCGAGGGCTTCCGTGCGGAAAAGAAGCATCTATGGCGAAGCAATTCGCGTCCGATGCGGCGATGAAAGCGGCGGTGGAGGCTGTGCAGATTCACGGCGGCTACGGCTATATGAAAGAGTATCCCGCGGAGCGTTTATTTCGGGATGCGAAAGTCACGCAAATCTATGAAGGAACCAATGAGATTCAAAGGCTGATTATTTCTAAGTATCTTCTTCAATAAAAAGTGCGCAAAGGAGCGAAACCATGGAATCTTATTCTCCCGGTTTAGATGGCGTCATTGCGGTGGAAACGGGGATTTCTTTCCTGGATACACAGCAGGGCAGTATTTTAATCAAAGGCCACGATCTGATTGAGCTTTCTAAAACGGCCGGCTATATGGACATTGTTCATCTCTTATTGGAAGACAGACTTCCTGATGTGAAAGAGAAGGCGGCGCTTGAAGAAGACGTTCGGCGCGGCGGACACCTTCCCGAGGAAATCTTGCACATATGCCGTCTGCTGCCCGAACATACTCACCCGATGGACGGATTGAGGACGGGTTTGTCTGCGCTTGGAGGCTTTGACAAGGACATCGATGACCGTTCATCTTCCGTAAATCAGCACCGCGTACGCGGACTGATAGGCAAAATGCCGAATCTGACGGTCAACAGCTATCGAGTCATCAACGGGCTGGAGCCTTTGGCGCCGGTCGGAACCTTATCATACAGCGCAAACTTTTTATATATGATTACCGGAAAAACGCCGTCATCTTTGGAAGAAGAAATCTTCGACAGGTCGCTTCTTTTATACAGTGAGCATGAATTGCCGAACTCAACGTTTACGGCCCGTGTCATCGCTTCGACGCAATCGGATATTTACGGCGCGCTGACCGGAGCCGTCGCCTCGCTTAAGGGAAATCTTCACGGCGGAGCGAACGAAGCGGTTATGTACATGCTTGAGGAAGCGAAGGATACAGACGGGTTTACACAATTATTAACTCAAAAACTCGCAAACAAAGAAAAAATCATGGGCTTCGGCCACCGTGTCTACATGAAAAAAATGGACCCGAGGGCGCTCATGATGAAAGAAGCGTTAAAAAAGCTGTCTGATCTTTCAGGTGATTTCCGTCTTTATCATATGTGTGAAGCCGGCGAAACCGTCATGCGGGAGAAAAAAGGCCTTTATCCGAATTTAGATTACTACGCAGCGCCGGTCTATTACATGCTCGGCATCCCGATACCGCTGTACACGCCTATATTCTTCAGCGCACGGACGGTCGGACTGTGCGCTCACGTCATTGAACAGCACAGCCGAAACCGGCTTTTCCGCCCGCGTGTCCGCTATACCGGAGCGCGCCTGTAAACAGATGAGAAAGGAAGATGAAAACATGACAGAACCCCGCCGAATGGACGCTGTAATCGAAGAGATTTCTGACTACGTGCTCCATCAGGAAATTGACAGTTCAGAAGCTTTTACTACGGCAGGACATGTGCTTCTTGATACGATAGGCTGCGGAATTTTGGCGCTCAGCTATCCCGAATGTACAAAGCTGCTCGGCCCGATTGTCCCGGGAACCTCCGTGCCCAACGGCAGCAGAGTCCCGGGCACGCCTTTTGTTTTAGACCCGGTCACGGCTGCTTTTAATATCGGCTGTATCAACAGGTGGCTTGATTATAATGATACGTGGCTTGCGGCGGAATGGGGTCATCCGTCTGACAATCTCGGAGGCATATTGGCTTGTGCGGATTATATATCCAGAGTGCGGATTTCAGAAGGGAAAGAACCGCTTACCGTGCGCGATGTGCTTTGCGCAATGATCAAAGCGCACGAAATTCAAGGAATTCTCGCTTTGGAAAACAGCTTAAACAGAGTGGGGCTTGACCATGTGCTGTTTGTGAAAGTGGCGACTGCGGCTGTTTGCGCGCAAATGCTGGGCGGCTCAAAAGAGGAAATCAATAACGCCGTATCTCATGCCTGGATTGATAATTCAAGCCTCAGAACGTACCGTCATGCGCCGAACACCGGATCACGCAAATCATGGGCGGCCGGCGACGCGACGAGCAGAGGCGTATATTTGGCCCTTATGGCGCACAAAGGTGAAATGGGGTACCCGACGGCTCTGACCGCATCTGGGTGGGGATTTCAAGACGTATTGTTTAACCGGCAGGAAATAAAGCTTGCCCGCCCGCTTGGGTCTTATGTGATGGAGAATGTTCTGTTTAAAGTATCCTACCCGGCTGAATTCCATGCCCAGACAGCGGCGGAATGCGCGGTCCGGCTTCATCCCGAGGTGAAAGACCGCATCGAAGACATTGATAGGATCACGATTATGACCCATGAGTCGGCAATCCGGATTATCGATAAAAAAGGGCCGCTTCACAATCCGGCTGACCGGGATCACTGCCTCCAGTACATTACGGCAATCGGGCTGCTTTTCGGAGATATCACGGCCGATCATTATGAAGAGGAAACAGCGTCTGACCCGCGAATTGATACATTGCGGAGCAAAATGGAGGTGACGGAACACAAAGCGTACTCAAAAGATTACTTAGACCCGAATAAGCGATCCATATCAAATGCCGTACAGGTGCATTTTACAGACGGCACGGCTACGGGACGGATTGAATGTGAATACCCGCTCGGGCACCGGTTCCGCAGAAAAGAAGCCGTTCCGAAGATTCTTGCCAAGTTTTCAGCAAACATCAGCACTCATTTTTCATTGAAGCAGCAGCGAAAAATCGAAGAGGCCTGCGAACATAGCGGCCGAATGCAGAAGCTCAGCGTCAGTGAATTTATGGACTTATTTCTCGTATAAAATAGGAGGGTGACAAACATGACGTGGATCGTCAGCGAGCAGTCGTCTCAAGAGGAGCTTGCAGAGCGGTTCCGTACGCTGATGACAGCGCCGGATCTACTGCAGATCCCCGGCGCCCATGATGCGATGGCCGCTCTTATCGCCAAGAAAACGGGGTTTTCGGCTCTTTATTTATCAGGCGCGGCTTACGCGGCGAGCAGAGGGCTGCCCGATTTAGGGATCATCACGTCGGCGGAAATGGCTGAACGGGTTAAAGATCTGGTCCGCTCGTCTGATCTGCCCGTCCTTGTCGATATTGACACGGGTTTCGGAGGAGTGCTGAATGCCGCCCGGACGGCGAAAGAAATGTATGAAGCGCGCGCGGCCGCCGTCCAGATGGAGGATCAGCGCCTGCCGAAAAAATGCGGACATCTGAATGGGAAGCAGCTCGTGCCGATTGAAGAAATGGCGCAAAAAATCCAAGCGGTCAAGCGGGCCGCGCCGACTCTTCTTGTTGTTGCGAGAACAGACGCCAGACAGCAGGAAGGATTGGAGGGGGCATTAAAAAGGGCGTCCGCTTATATAAAAGCGGGTGCTGACGCTGTTTTTCCGGAAGCGCTCCAATCCGAAAGTGAATTCAGAGCGTTTTCCAAACAAATCAGTGTGCCGATTCTCGCAAACATGACTGAATTCGGAAAAACGCCGTATTACAGTGCTGATGAATTTTCCGATATGGGCTGTCAGATGGTCATTTACCCGGTCACGTCACTCAGAACGGCGGCCAAGGCTTTTGAGCGTATTTTCCGCCTTCTGAAAGAAGAAGGCTCGCAAAAAGAGGGGCTTTCGGATATGCAGACGAGAAAAGAATTATATGAAACGATCGCTTACGATGATTATGAAGAACTGGATCAATCCATTGCCAAAACGATACTGCCGGACGACTGAAAAAGCCCTTTTTTTGCAAGGGCTTTTTTTACAGCTTTTTTTTCCTGAACCGCGGGCTGACTTGATTGCGTTTCCGATCTCTGTACAGAATAAATCCGGCCAGAACATAAAGGCCGAACAAAAAAAACGCCAATCCGGCCGCCCCCTGAAGAAAAAGGGACGGAAACGGGGAAAACGCATGCCCGAATAATGCATCTCTCATCAGCTTAATGCCGAGCGCCGCGACAGCGCCGGGGAGGACCAGAATCAAAAGCGCTACAAGCCGGCTCATATTCAGAAAACCCCTTTACGATATGTTTTCCTTTATTGTCCAATCGAAAAAATATTTTGTCAAGAGATCAAAACGTGGTAACATAGGGTTGTGCAAATTATTGCAACGGGAAATACAGGTGTGCAAATTTTTTCATATAAAGGGGTATCGGGATGCAGAAGGTGCTGATTATAGGTGCTGGTAAAGGAGGCACGGCGCTCCTACAGATTTTGATGAAAACAAAGCTGATCCGGATTATTGCGGTGGTTGATCAAGATCCGGAGGCGCAAGGGCTGCAAGAAGCCCGGAGATATGGAATTGCAACCTCATCAGATTGGAAACCCTACATAACTGAAGATATAGATATTATCATTCATACAACAGGCGATAAAGCGGTCATGGATGAGCTGCTCCATGAGAAAAAAGAACAAACCATCGTCATGCCGGGAAAATTGGCGTACATGGTGTTTCAGCTGATGGAGGAAAAACAGCAGCTTATCCAAATGCTGAAGTCGCAGACGTATAAGCATGACCGGATTTTTAATTCAACGCACGACGGCATGATTTTTATAGACGTCAACGAAACGATCATTTTATTTAATCAGATGGCAGAAAAAATGGTCGGCCAAAAACGGGAGGATGTCATCGGCCGCCAAATTAAAGATGTAGTGCCGAACACAAAGCTGCCGCGGATTCTGGAAACGAGAGAGCCGGAATATAACCAGAAGCAGCTTCTCGGAAAGCACCTGCAGATTGTCACGACAAGACTGCCGATCATTGATGAAGGCGGAAAACTTCTCGGCGCGTTATGCGTGTTTAAAGACATCACCGACGCAGTTGAACTGGCGGAAGAGGTCACGAACTTAAAACAAATCCGCACCATGCTTGAAGCGATTATTCAATCGTCAGACGAGGCCATTTCCGTCGTTGATGAAAACGGCATCGGAATGTTAATCAACAAAGCGTATACAAAAATGACCGGGCTGTCAGAAAGCGAAGTCATCGGAAAACCCGCTTCCACCGATATCTCAGAAGGGGAAAGCATGCACCTGAAAGTATTGGGGACAAGGCGGCCCGTTCGGGGTGTGAGGATGAAGGTCGGCCCCAATAAAAAGGATGTCATCGTAAATGTTGCCCCCGTTATTGTGGACGGTATTTTAAAAGGCAGCGTCGGCGTCATCCACGACGTGTCAGAAATTAAAACGCTGACTGCTGAGCTGAATCGGGCGCGCCAGATCATCCGCACGCTTGAAGCGAAATACACGTTTGACGACATTATCGGCACGAGTGAACAAATGCTGGTCGCCCTTGAACAGGCGAAGCTCGGGGCGAAAACGCCGGCGACGATTCTGCTGCGGGGAGAATCCGGCACAGGAAAAGAACTTTTCGCCCACGCCATCCATAATGAAAGCGACCGAAAATACAATAAATTCATCCGGGTCAATTGTGCGGCCCTGTCTGAATCCCTGCTTGAATCCGAGCTTTTCGGCTATGAGGAAGGCGCGTTTACGGGTGCGAGGCGCGGGGGCAAAAAAGGACTTTTTGAGGAAGCGAATAACGGCAGCATTTTCTTAGATGAAATCGGAGAGCTGACCCAAAGCACCCAGGCAAAGCTGCTCAGAGTTCTGCAGGAAAAAGAAATTATCAGAGTCGGCGGCGCTAAAGCGATTTCTGTCAATGTCAGAATTATCGCAGCGACAAACGTCAACATCGAAAAGGCCATGGCGGAAGGCGCGTTCCGTGAAGACCTGTATTACCGGATTAACCGCTATCCGATCTCAATCCCGCCGCTTCGGCAGCGCAAAGAAGATATTGAAGCGCTGAGCATTCGGCTCATTGAAAAAATCAATCAGGATTACGGCCGCAATGTAAAGGGGCTCACGCCGAACGCGCTGCGAGCTTTATCAGCCTACAGCTGGCCGGGAAACGTACGGGAGCTTGAAAATGTTCTCGGACGGGCAATGATATTTTTAGAGCCGCACATGGAACGGATCGAACAGCAGCATCTGCCTGTTTTTGAATCAGAGCTGAATGAAAAAAACGGCACCCAAAGTGATTTTCCGGATGTGGAAGGGGAAAAGCTGTCTCAGGCTGTTGAAAAATTTGAAGCGCACGTCATTCAAAAAACGCTTGAAAAGCATAAATTCAACCGAACCAAAACGGCAAAAGCGCTTGGTGTCAGCATTCGGAATCTGTACTACAAAATGGACAAGTACGGCCTTGCAAATGACGGCATGCAATAAATTGCAGAGAAAGCGCAAACAGCTGCATGTTTTCTTGAAGAAAGCCGGAATAAACCCTCCCGCACATTTGGCACGGAACTTGCATTGTTAAAAGCGGATTCGCACAAGGAAGGTGGTACAAAATGAAGCTGAGAGACCTAGTTGAAAAAGCCGCGGCAAAAAACGCAAAAACCATTGCAGTGGCCCACGCAGCAGATAAAGAAGTGATCCAGGCCGTCAAAATGGCGGCAGAACACTTGTCGGCACGATTTTTACTGACGGGTGACAGCAGAAAGCTGAAAGAGCTTCTCGCAAATGAGCCGAAGTTCAATGCTGAAATCATCCACGCCGATTCACCCGAAGAATCTGCGGCAAAAGCAGTGCGCGCAGTGCGTGAACAAGAGGCGGCCGTTTTAATGAAAGGGAATCTTCCGAGCTCAACTCTTCTGAAATCGGTTTTAAACCGCCATGAAGGGCTTCGTTCAAAAAAGGTGTTATCACATGTAGCCGTTTTTGAGGTGCCGGACTATGACCGGCTGATGTATGTGACTGATTCAGCGCTGAACATTGCCCCGTCTCTTGAAGAGCTCGGGCATATTCTGCAAAATGCGGTTCATGTCGCACATTCAGTAGGGAATCCTATGCCGAAAGCCGCAGTCCTTGCCGCTATTGAAACGATTAATCCGAAAATGGAGGCGACGCTGAACGCGGCTGCGATCGTCCAGATGTGCAATAGAGGACAGATTATCGGCTGCATTGCGGACGGACCGCTTGCTTTGGATAATGCCGTATCTCAAGCGGCTGCGCTGCAAAAAGGAATTTCCGGAAGCGTAGCGGGCCAGGCGGATATTCTCTTGGTTCCTTCAATCGAGGCCGGAAATATGCTTTATAAGTCAATGATTTATTTTGCGAAAGCAAATGTTGCTGCCGTCATCGCCGGTGCAAAAGCGCCGATCGCATTAACGAGCAGAGCGGATACCGCAGAAAATAAACTGTATTCAATTGCGCTTGCGTTTTGCGCATCACAAGAACAGTAGGAGGAACGAACCTATGGAAATTTTTAAATATATGGAGACTTATGATTACGAACAATTGGTATTCTGCCAAGATGAACAATCCGGATTAAAAGCGATCATCGCGATTCATGATACGACGCTCGGCCCCGCACTCGGCGGAACAAGAATGTGGACATATGACAGTGAAGAAGCGGCGATTGAAGATGCACTAAGACTCGCAAAAGGTATGACTTATAAAAATGCGGCTGCCGGTTTAAACTTAGGCGGCGGGAAAACCGTTATTATCGGAGACCCGCGCAAAGATAAAAATGAAGAAATGTTCCGCGCGTTCGGCCGGTACATCCAAGGCTTAAACGGAAGGTATATTACGGCGGAAGACGTCGGCACCACCGTTGAAGATATGGACATCATTCATGATGAAACAGACTATGTAACCGGAATTTCTCCGGCATTCGGTTCATCAGGAAATCCGTCCCCGGTTACGGCGTACGGCGTCTACAAAGGGATGAAAGCCGCAGCGAAAGCGGCGTTTGGCACTGATTCCCTGGAAGGTAAAACAATTGCCGTGCAAGGCGTGGGAAATGTGGCTTACAATCTATGCCGCCACCTTCACGAAGAAGGCGCTTCTTTAATCGTAACGGATATCAATAAAGAATCTGTTAAACGTGCCGTTGAGGACTTCGGCGCACGCGCAGTTGATCCCGGCGACATTTACTCACAGGCGTGCGATATTTATGCCCCATGTGCTCTCGGCGCCGTCATTAACGATGACACGATTAAACAGCTGAAGGCGAAAGTCATTGCGGGAGCGGCCAATAACCAGCTGAAAGAAACACGTCACGGCGATACCATTCATGAAATGGGAATCGTGTACGCTCCGGATTATGTCATCAATGCAGGCGGCGTCATCAATGTGGCCGATGAGCTTTACGGCTACAATGCTGAGCGGGCTTTGAAAAAGGTTGAAGGCATTTATGCAAACATTGAGAGGGTGCTCGATATTTCCGCGCGTGACGGCATTCCGACATACTTAGCGGCTGACCGTCTGGCTGAGGAACGAATTGAGCGCATGCGCCGTTCAAGAAGCCAGTTTCTGCAAAACGGCCAAAGTATATTAAGCAGACGATAGGAATTTGATCTGGAGGTATGAAAATGTTCGAAAAGGAAAAACGCATTCTCATTCTGAATCCAGGCTCAACATCAACGAAAATCGGTGTCTTTCACAATGAACGCTGTATCTTTGAAAAGACGCTGCGGCATCCCGAAGAAGAGCTGAAAACATTTAACAGCATCATCGACCAATACGAATTTCGAAAAATAAGCATTCTTGAGTCTTTACACGAACAGGGCATCAACATTTCAAAGTTCGATGCCGTTTGTGCCAGGGGCGGCCTGCTCAGACCGATTGAGGGCGGCACATATGAAGTGAATGACGCCATGATCACTGATTTGAAAAACGGCTACAACGGCCAGCATGCTTCTAATCTGGGCGGAATTATTGCCAGGGAAATAGCTGACGGATTAAATATCCCCGCGTATATCGTCGATCCGGTCGTGGTGGATGAGATGACTCCGCTCGCTAAAGTATCAGGAATGCCTGAAATCAAGCGGAAAAGCATTTTCCATGCTTTGAATCAAAAAGCTGTTGCCCGTCAGGCGGCGGCGTCCCTCGGCAAACGGTATGAACAGATGAAGATGATCGTCACTCATATGGGCGGCGGCACCACAGTCGGTGTCCATGATTGCGGACGGGTGACGGATGTCAACAACGGGCTTCACGGAGAAGGACCCTTCAGCCCGGAGCGCGCGGGAACCGTTCCTGCGGGTGATTTGGTGGAGATGTGTTTTTCCGGCAAGTATTCAAAAGCCGATATGATGAAAAAACTTGTCGGCACGGGCGGACTCTCCGGCTACCTGGGGACAACGGACGCGGTGAAGGTGGAAAAACGCATTCAGGCCGGAGATGAGCATGCGAGGCTCATTTATGACGCCATGGCTTATCAAGTAGCAAAAGAAATCGGGGCGGCAAGCGCCGTTTTAAAAGGAAAAGTAGACATTATCGTCCTGACGGGCGGATTGGCGTACGGGAAAAGTTTCGTATCCGCCATCAGATCGTACATAGATTGGATTTCGGATGTACTGGTGTACCCGGGAGAAAATGAACTGCAATCTCTCGCGCAAGGCGCGCTTCGGGTTTTAGCCGGTGAGGAGCAGTCAAAGCAATATCAGATCGGCGAAGGAGTGAAAACAAATGGCGACTGAGTATGATGTGGTCATTCTGGGCGGCGGCACGGGCGGTTATGTAGCCGCCATCAGAGCGGCCCAGCTCGGCTTAAAAACGGCCGTTGTAGAAAAAGAAAAGCTCGGCGGAACATGCCTGCATAAAGGATGTATCCCGAGTAAAGCGCTGTTAAGAAGCGCGGAAGTGTACCGAACCGCAAAGGAAGCGGCAGCATTCGGCATTGAAACGGAAGGTGTCTCCCTCCGCTTTGACAGCGTGCAAAAACGAAAGCAGGGAATCGTTGACCGGCTGGCTGGCGGTGTCGCCCACTTGATGAAAAAGGGGAAGATTGATGTATTCAACGGGTACGGACGTATGCTCGGCCCTTCCATCTTCTCACCTCTTCCCGGTACGGTTTCCGTTGAATACGCAAATGGTGAAGAAAACGACATGCTGATACCGAAACAATTGATTATCGCAACCGGTTCAAGGCCGAAAATGCTGCCGGGTTTAGAAGCAGACGGTACATATATTCTGACATCAGATGAAGCGTTAGAGCTTGAACGTCTGCCCCAATCCATGATGATCGTCGGCGGCGGTGTCATCGGAATTGAATGGGCATCCATGCTGAACGATTTCGGCGTCAATATCACTGTGATTGAATATGCGGATCGCATTTTGCCGACGGAAGACCGTGATATTTCAAGCGAGATGGAAAAACTGTTAACGAAAAAAGGAATTAAGATCGTGACGGGTGCGAAAGTGCTTCCGGATACATTGGAAAAAGCGGACGGCGTTTCAATTGCCGCTGAAAAGAATGGAAAAAAAGAAACGTATCAAGCGGAACAAATGCTTGTTTCCATCGGCCGCCAGCCGAACATTGAAGGGATCGGGCTTGAAAACACGGATATTGAAGCGGAAAACGGTTCTATCATCGTGAACGAAGCCGGGCAGACGAAGGAATCGCACATTTATGCGATCGGTGATGTTGTCGGCGGGCTGCAGCTTGCGCATGTGGCCTCCCGTGAGGGCATCATTGCCGTTGAGCATATGGCGGGTCTTAATCCGGCTCCGCTTGATGCCGCTCTTGTGCCGAAATGTATTTATTCAAATCCGGAAGCGGCGAGCGTCGGTCTGACAGAAGAGGAAGCTCTTCGAAAAGGGCATGAACTGAAAATCGGGAAGTTTCCGTTCATGGCGATCGGAAAGGCTCTTGTATACGGAGAAAGCGACGGCTTTGTCAAAATCGTCGCCGATCGGAATACAGATGATATTCTCGGTGTTCATATGATCGGCCCGCACGTCACCGATATGATCTCTGAAGCGGGGCTTGCCAAGGTGCTCGACGCGACGCCTTGGGAAATCGGCCAGTCCATACATCCGCATCCGTCGCTGTCAGAAGCGATTGGAGAAGCTGCGTTAGCCGCAGACGGAAACGCGATTCATTTTTAAAAGGAAAGAAGGAGGGGTTTGAATGACTACAAACCGCCATCAAGCATTAGGGCTCTCTGACGAAGAAGCCGTTGAAATGTATAGAACTATGCTGTTAGCCAGAAAAATCGACGAAAGAATGTGGCTCTTAAACCGCTCGGGCAAAATTCCGTTCGTTGTTTCATGTCAAGGACAGGAAGCGGCGCAAGTAGGCGCGGCCTATGCCTTAAACCGTGATACCGACTATGTGCTTCCGTACTACAGAGATATAGGGGTTGTGCTTGCATTCGGTATGACTGCAAAGGATTTGATGATGTCGGGTTTTGCGAAAGCAGCTGACCCGAACTCAGGCGGAAGGCAGATGCCGGGCCACTTCGGGCAAAAGGAAAACAGAATCGTAACGGGCTCATCCCCTGTTACGACGCAGGTTCCTCATGCAGTCGGAATCGCGCTTGCGGGACGCATGGATAAAAAGGATATCGTCTCTTTCGTTACCTTTGGAGAAGGATCTTCCAACCAGGGGGATTTTCACGAAGGGGCAAACTTTGCCGCCGTGTATAAACTGCCGGTCATTTTCATGTGTGAAAACAATAAGTATGCCATTTCTGTCCCGTATGACAGACAGGTGGCGTGCGAGAAAATATCCGACCGGGCGGCAGGCTACGGCATGCCGGGAGTCACAGTTGACGGAAACGACCTGCTGGAAGTTTACCGGGCCGTAAAAGAAGCGCGCGAACGGGCATCTAAAGGCGAAGGCCCTACATTAATAGAAACGGTTTCCTACCGTTTGACGCCGCATTCCAGTGATGACGACGACAGCAGCTACAGAGAACGCGAAGAAGTAGAAGAAGCGAAGAAACAAGATCCGCTTCTTTTATACAAAGCATACTTGCAAGAAGCCGGGCTTCTAGGTGAAGAAGAAGAAAAGACCATGCTGGATGACATCATGGCTATCGTAAACGAAGCGACAGACGAAGCGGAGAAAGCGCCATACGCATCTCCTGAATCAACGCTTGATCACGTTTATGCGAAGTAGGGAGGAATACTTATGTCTGTAATGTCTTATATTGACAGTATTAATGCAGCAATGAAAGAAGAAATGGAAAGAGATTCGCGCGTTTTTGTTCTCGGGGAAGACGTCGGGAGAAAAGGCGGCGTGTTTAAAGCAACGGCGGGTCTCTATGAACAGTTTGGAGAAGAGCGGGTGATGGATACGCCGCTTGCTGAATCAGCGATTGCCGGTGTCGGGATCGGCGCCGCGATGTACGGCATGCGCCCGATTGCCGAGATGCAGTTTGCCGATTTCATTCTGCCTGCGGTCAACCAAATCATTTCAGAAGCGGCAAAAATACGCTACCGTTCAAACAATGATTGGAGCTGTCCGATGGTCATCAGAGCGCCTTACGGCGGCGGCGTGCACGGCGCGTTGTATCATTCCCAATCTGTGGAGGCCATTTTTGCCAACCAGCCGGGCCTTAAAATTGTCATGCCTTCAACTCCTTATGACGCAAAAGGGCTGTTGAAAGCTGCAGTCCGTGACGAAGATCCGGTGCTGTTTTTCGAACATAAGAGGGCGTACCGCCTGATTAAAGGCGAAGTCCCTGCGGATGATTACGTCCTTCCGATCGGAAAGGCGGATGTAAAACGCGAAGGCAGCGACATTACTGTCATTACGTACGGATTATGCGTCCATTTTGCTTTGCAGGCTGCCGAGCGCCTTGAAAAAGACGGAATTTCCGCACACGTATTAGATTTGCGTACGGTTTATCCGTTAGATAAAGAAGCCATCATTGAAGCCGCGTCTAAAACGGGAAAAGTATTGCTGATCACAGAAGATACGAAAGAAGGCGGTATTATGAGCGAGGTCGCCGCCATTATTTCTGAAAACTGCTTATTTGATTTAGACGCGCCGATCAAGCGGCTTGCAGGTCCTGACGTTCCGGCAATGCCTTATGCGCCGACAATGGAAAAATACTTCATGATGAATCCTGACAAAGCAGAAGCCGCGATGAGAGAATTAGCGGAGTTTTAAAGACGTAAGGAGGTTTTTGACATGGCGATTGAACAAATGGCTATGCCTCAGCTCGGAGAGAGCGTGACGGAAGGGACGATCAGCAAGTGGCTGGTATCCCCCGGTGATCAAGTGAATAAATATGACCCCATTGCGGAGGTCATGACGGATAAAGTGAATGCGGAGGTGCCGTCTTCTTTTACCGGTACGATTACAGAACTTGTAGGAGAAGAAGGCCAGACTCTTACAGTCGGCGAGATCATCTGCAAAATTGAAACGGAAGAAACGGAAACCGAAGAGGCGCCGAAGCGGGAAGAAGAGCAGAATACCCCTTCAGACACCGATGCAAACCGTCAAGGTAAAGATCAGTCAAATAAAGCGCGTTATTCACCGGCCGTGCTCAGATTAGCAGGAGAACACGGCATTCAGCTTGAAGAAGTTGAAGGAACGGGTGCAGGCGGAAGAATTACGCGAAAAGACATTCAAAAGATCATTGATTCGGGAATGCAGCAGAAGTCGGAAGCACCGGCGCCGGCTGCCGTTCAAACAACGCAACAAGCGCCGAAACAACAGCAAAAACAAGCGCCGGTGCCAGCTCTGTCAGCCGGTGATATTGAGATTCCGGTTACAGGCGTCAGAAAAGCCATCGCCGCCAATATGCATAAAAGCAAAACAGAAATTCCGCACGCCTGGACGATGATGGAAGTCGACGTCACGAACATGACGGCGTACAGAAACAGCATAAAAGACTCATTTAAACAGAAAGAAGGCTTCAATTTAACATTTTTCGCTTTCTTTGTAAAAGCGGCGGCGCAGGCTCTCAAAGAGTTCCCGCAGATGAACAGCATGTGGGCGGGAGACAAAATCGTCCAAAAGAAAGACATCAACATCTCTATTGCCGTTGCCACGGAAGATTCGCTGTTTGTTCCGGTTATTAAGCATGCTGATGAAAAAACGATTAAAGGCATAGCCAGAGAAATAACGGACCTTGCGAAAAAAGTGAGAAACGGAAAACTTACCGCGGAAGATATGCAGGGCGGCACATTTACCGTCAATAACACGGGATCTTTCGGCTCAGTTCAATCTATGGGCATTATCAACCATCCGCAGGCGGCGATTCTTCAGGTAGAATCTATCGTCAAACGTCCGGTTGTCATGAATAACGGGATGATTGCCGTTCGTGATATGGTTAATCTTTGCCTGTCTTTAGATCACAGAGTGCTCGACGGGCTCGTGTGCGGCCGATTCCTCGGACGCGTCAAAGAAATCTTAGAAAACATTGACGAAAATACTTCAGTCTATTAAAAAAACTCCTTTTGCCCGGGCGGCAAAAGGAGTTTTTTTACTTTCATTGTGAATCCTCGGGAACAAGCATAGTGAGATGATGTTTTTTCACTTCGATCGTACAAGGCGTTGTTCCGTATACCTCGCCATCTGTATCCGCGTCCATTTCACGTCCGGTTTCGATTTCAATCCTGGAGGCCTGAATATAGGACAGCTCCCCTTTGAAATCATCAAATGAACCCTGCTCCATCGTCATCAGCTCCCGCAACGCGGCAAGGCTTGTGTTGCGGCAGATTAACACATCGGCTAAGCCGTCCCGGAGGCTGGCATCAGGCAGGGGAACTCGGTTTGTCCCGATATAATGCCCGTTCATGACAAGCACCATTACGGCTTCGTCTTCTTTCACCTCGCCGTCAATCGTCAATTTGACAGGGAACGGGTTCGCGCTTGTCATCGTTCGCAAGGCGCTCGTGAAGTAGCTGATTTTACCGAGCCATGCTTTTTCAGTTTCATTGATATGGCTTGATGCTTCGGTGATCAATCCGATGCCCCAAAAGTTCAGAAAATAGCCGTCATCCGTTTTACAGACGTCAATCATTCGTTTATGTCCGGACGCGAGCGCTTCAGCGGCCTTTTGAAGGTTTTGCGGGATGCCGAGCGCCCGTGAGAAATCGTTGCACGTTCCTCCCGGCAAAATGCCGACAGCGGGCCTGTGATCAAGTTTGCTGATGCTGTTGATGCATTGATGCACAGTGCCGTCTCCGCCTAAAATATATAAATAGTCAACTGAACTGTCGAGATTTTCACAATACTGACGGGCATCATCCTGATGTTTGGTCGGTTTAATCAAAAGTTCGTCAGCTGACTGGGCCAAAATGGGGACGACCGTGCCGAGCGTTTTATCAATCTGTTTTTGACCGGCGTTTCCGTTATAAATTAATACTGCTTTCCGTTGGCTCATACGACTGCTCCTTTATTTCAGACAATCTCTTTAACAAGTTTCCCGTTTTTAAAAGGTCATAAACTTACATCGGGTACATAAAAGGGACAAAAACAATTGGATATGAGCGGTGTCATTTGCCGATAGGGAGGTTCCTTGCTATCATAAGAAGAGATGATCAAAAAGGAGAGGTCCCAGTTGAATATGGATTTTAATTTATTTATGAATGATGTCGTGCGTCAAGCCCGCCAGGAAATCACGGCCGCCGGGTATACAGAGCTGAAAACCGCTGAGGAAGTGGACGAAGCGCTTTCGAAAAAAGGAACCACACTCGTTATGGTTAACTCTGTGTGCGGATGCGCAGGCGGTATTGCACGGCCTGCCGCGTACCATTCCGTACATTACGATAAACGCCCGGATCAGCTTGTGACGGTATTTGCCGGACAGGATAAAGAAGCGACAGCCAAAGCGAGAGAATACTTTGAAGGCTATCCGCCGTCCTCTCCGTCATTTGCCATTTTAAAAGACGGGAAAATCATGAAAATGGTGGAACGCCATGAAATTGAAGGCCATGAGCCGATGGCCGTCGTCACAAAACTGCAGGAAGCATTTGAAGAATATTGTGAAGAAGTATAAGTGAAAGAAAAACCCCGGAGCCAAGCGCTTGGGGGTTTTTTTTATATGGCATATGTATAAATATAAATATATATACATCGGCGTTCAGCTGTCACTAACCTGAAAAACAATGACTATAATAAACACAGAAAGGAAAATATATTTTTCAAAAATAGTATTGCATCACAATTAAAAAGTGTTTAAAATACAAGTTAACGAATAAATATTCAAATTTAAGAGATCAGTAGATATGGGGGAAATGAATCATGAAGAAATGGCTGTTGGTATTAGCTGCCGCATGTATCACCTTTGCGCTGTCCGCTTGCGGATCAGGCAATTCAGGCTCAGAGGGCGGAAAGAACAAGCTGATTATGGGTACATCGGCTGACTATAAACCATTTGAATATAAAGACGGCGATCAGATCACCGGGTTTGACGTTGATCTGGCAAAAGCTCTGGGCAAAAAGACCGGCTATGACGTTGAGGTGCAGGACATGGACTTCAACAGCCTGATTACAGCCTTGAAGTCCAAGCAGGTAGATATGATTTTATCTGGAATGACACCTACGCCGGAACGGAAAAAGCAAGTTGATTTTTCTGATATTTATTATACTGCTAACAATATGATCGTTACGAAAAAGGGAAGCAGCATGAAATCCTTGAATGATCTGAAAGGCAAAACCGTCGGTGTTCAGCTCGGCTCCATTCAAGAGGAAAAAGGCAAGAAGCTCGCTTCGAAATACGGTTTTCAGCTCGAAGACCGCAACCGGATCTCAGACTTAACCGAAGAGATCAAATCCGGGCGTTTTGATGCCGCGATTATCGAAGACATCGTAGCACAAGGCTATTTCAGTTCAAATCAAGATCTGCAGGGCTTTGCGTCAGCAGATGCGAAATCAGAGGAATCGGGTTCCGCGATTGCGTTCCGCAAAGACAGTGATCTGACAGCGAAGTTCAACAAAGCGCTGAAAGAAATGGAGAAAAACGGAGAAATCGAAAAACTGAAGAAAAAATGGTTCACCAACGAGAAATAAAAGAAAGCTCAACTTTTCGTTGAGCTTTTTATCTTGAATAAAGACAAAGGAGATCACACGTATGAATTTGGATTTCTCAGCGACAATCCCCCAAATTCCTTTTATATTGGAAGGCCTTGCGGTCACATTGAAAATTGTGCTCGTTTCGGCGGTCATCGGTCTTGTATTAGGCATCGTGCTCAGCTTATTTAAAATCAGCACGATCAGTCCGCTGAAATGGATTGCGGATTTTTATACTTCGATATTCCGCGGCACGCCGCTCGTGCTGCAGCTGATGATCATCTATTTCGGTATGCCGCAGCTTCTGGGCTTTCAGATCGATCAATTTTGGGCGGCGGTCACTGCATTATCGCTCAATTCAGCCGCTTACGTCTCTGAAATTATCAGAGCGGGAATCAACGCAATTGACAAAGGACAAAAAGAGGCCGCCGTCGCTCTCGGCGTGCCGTACGGAAAAATGATGAAAGATCTGCTGCTGCCGCAGGCGTTTAAAAACATTTCTCCGGCTATTATTAACGAATTAATCACCTTAACGAAAGAATCGGCGATCGTCACAGTTATCGGTCTTGGCGACATTATGAGACGGGCCTACCAGTCCGGCGCCGCAACATACAACTATTTAGAACCTCTTATTGTGGCGGGCTTAATCTATTACGTGCTCGTTTTGATCTTAGCATTCATCGGAAAAGGCGTAGAAAGGAAGCTGAAAGCCAATGATTAAGGTCGACAACCTGTCAAAATCATTCGGGAAACATGAAGTACTGAAAAACATTTCAACACAGATCGAAGAAGGGGAAGTCGTCGCTGTCATCGGCCCTTCCGGTTCCGGCAAATCAACGTTTCTGCGCTGCTTAAATCTGCTGGAAACCCCGAGCGGCGGAACGATTGCCATTAAAGAAAATGAAATTACCGCAGCTAAAACGAATAAACTGAAAGTGCGGGAAAATATCGGCATGGTATTTCAGCATTTTCATTTGTTTCCTCATAAAACGGTGCTTGAAAATATCACATACGCGCCAGTCAGCGTGAAGAAAGAGTCTAAAAAGGAGGCGGAGGAAAAGGCGTGCGCCCTCCTTGAAAAAGTCGGACTGCTTGACAAACAGAACGACTATCCGAACCGTTTGTCAGGCGGACAGAAGCAGCGGGTCGCCATCGCGCGTGCGCTTGCCATGAATCCTGACATCATGCTGTTTGATGAACCGACCTCGGCTCTTGACCCGGAAATGGTCAAAGAAGTTCTTGAGGTGATGAAAGAGCTCGCGCAGACGGGCATGACGATGGTGATCGTAACGCACGAAATGGGATTTGCCAAAGAAGTCGCAGACCGCGTATTATTCATGGATGAAGGGACGATCGTGGAAGACGGGCAGCCGGAAGAATTTTTTCTTTCTCCGAAGTCAAAAAGAGCACAGGACTTTTTAGAAAAAATATTATAAAATATAACTGTAAGAAAAGAAGAAGAATGCTCTTCTTCTTTTTTTTGAGAAAGAAACAAACAGAATGGAGCAAGCAATGTTTAAAATCGGTTACCGCACACTAAAGACCGCACTTGGAACGGCGCTGGCCATTTATTTAGCCCAGCTGTTGCATCTGCAAAACTTCGCATCCGCAGGAATCATCACCATATTGTGCATCCAGATTACGCAAAAGCGGTCGCTTCAGGCCTCGTGGGCCCGATTTGCCGCCTGTTTATTGGCGATCGTCTTCTCATATGTCTTTTTCGGGCTGATCGGCTATTATCCGTTTGCGATCGGAATATTGCTGGTGCTCTTCATTCCGACTACAGTCGTTTTAAAAATAAACGAAGGGATCGTCACCAGCTCAGTAATCATTCTTCATTTATATATGTCCGGCGGCATTACGATGGCGTTTATCTGGAATGAGTTCCAGCTGATCACCGTAGGTATCGGCGTCGCGCTGTTAATGAATCTGTATATGCCGAGCCTCGACAGAAAACTCGCGGCGTACCGGAAAAAAATCGAGGACAACTTTTCCGTCATCTTCGCCGAAATCGAACGGTATTTGTTAACTGGTGAGCAAGATTGGTCGGGGAAGGAAATACCGGAGACGCATCAGATGATTCAAGAGGCGAAAAACCTCGCCTATCGGGACGTTCAGAATCATATTTTGCGCCATGAAAATCTTTACTATCATTATTTTAAGATGAGACAGAAACAATTTGAAATCATTGAACGGCTGCTGCCGAAGATTACCTCTATTTCAATAACGGTGGAGCAGGGCAAAATAATCGCCCATTTCATCCATGAATTAAGGGAAGCCATTCATCCCGGCAATACCGCTCATAAATTTTTAAAAAGACTTGCAGAAATGAGAACGGAATTTGAAGAAATGCCGCTCCCGGCAACGCGCGAGGAGTTTGAAGCGCGGGCGGCTTTGTTCCACCTCCTCGGTGAGATGGAACAATATCTCGTGATTAAAAGTTATTTCAAAGGCATCAAGCTGTAAAAAACATATGGATCAATCGCATGAGTCCTCCTTTCATTGGTCATTCTAATGAAAAAAGGAGGGGAGCCCATGCGATTTTTTTTATTGTCAGCCGCCCTGCTGCTGTCTCCGCTTTGGCCGCTTGGCGCGAACCCTTTGCCGGGTGACCCTTATATTATCGTCAATAAAGCCACAAATGCGCTTGCTGTTGTGAAGGATAACCGAATAGAAGGCATTTATCAGGTGGCGACGGGAAAAACGGATGATTTGACGCCTGAAGGAGAATTTACGGTAACGGTCAAAGCCGTCAATCCGTATTACCGGAAGAAAAATGTAGAGGGAGGCGCGCCGGAAAACCCGCTCGGCGTCCGCTGGATCGGTTTTGACGCGAAAGGTACCGACGGCAGGATATACGGCATTCACGGAACAAACAGAGAAGAGCTGATCGGGGGGTTTGTATCAAACGGCTGTATCCGTATGAAAAACCGGGATGTCATCCGTATTTTCCGGATTATTCCTCCCGGAACGAAAGTATTGATTACAAAAGAAAACCGCTCATTCGAGGACATTGCAATAGAGCGGAAAGCCCTCATAAAAAAGCAGGAAACCCCCTTGCAATGAGGCGCCTGCTTTTTTACCGCAAATACATCATAATGCCTGAGAGGAGGGTTGAAAGTATAAATACGCCCAAAATGACGATGACGGCGCTTTTCATAAATTTTTGAGACATTGTTTCACTCCTTAAGATTACTGTCTATCATTTTAACGTGTTTTGCTTGTATGAACAAGCCATATCCTATGGCGGAAAGCAGGTGGCCGCGCTATGAAAAAACTTGATCATGTCGGCATTGCCGTCAGCTCTATTGAAGCCGCGAGAGGATTTTACGAACGGATGCTCGGGCTTACGTATATGGGAGACGAGCTGGTAAGCGGCCAAAATGTGAGAGTTGCTTTTTTAGAAGCGGGAGGCACAAAGCTTGAGCTGATTGAGCCGCTGTCGGACGCGTCTCCCGTCAGCTCTTTTTTACAGAAAAGAGGCGAAGGGCTGCATCATTTGGCATTCCGCTGCGCCGATATGAAGGAAACGATCAAGGAGCTTGAAGCATGCCGCATGACTTTGATCCATCATGAACCGCAAAACGGAGCGGGCGGGAAGAAGATCGCATTTCTCTCTCCAAAAGAGGCGAACGGGGTCCTGATTGAGCTTTGTGAAACAATTGAAAAAGGAGAAACTCAAGATGAGCATGAGTGATCATATCAGACACTTAAATGAAAGACGTTCCTTTTTAACAAACGGCGGCGGAGCGGAAAAAAATGAAAAACAGCACAAAAAAGGCAAGCTGACGGCAAGAGAAAGAATTGACTATTTATTGGACGAAGACAGTTTTTCAGAGCTGCAGCCGTTTGCCAAAAGCCGCATGCCCGGATGCCAGAATGCTCCGGGAGACGGCGTTGTTACCGGATACGGCACAATTGACGGACGGCCCGTGTATTTGTTTGCCCATGACTTTACCGTACTCGGCGGGACGCTCGGCGAGACACATGCGGAAAAAATCGCGGCGGTAATGGATCTGGCGGCGAAAAATAAAACTCCGATCATCGGGCTGAACGACTCAGGTGGTGCGAGAATTCAAGAGGGTGTGGTATCATTAAATGGATACGGTCATATCTTTAGGCGCAACGTCCTTTACTCGGGAGTGATTCCGCAAATCTCTGTCATCCTTGGGCCGTGTGCCGGCGGTGCTGTTTATTCACCCGCATTGACGGATTTTGTGATTATGGCGGAGCATACGTCGCACATGTTTATTACAGGCCCGAAAGTCATTGAACAGGTGACGGGTGAACAGATTGACGCGGAAAGTTTAGGCGGTGCGGGAATACATAATGTGATAAGCGGAAATGCCCACTATTCCGCACGAACGGAAAAAGAGGCTCTTTCCGCTGTGAAAACCCTGCTTTCTTATCTCCCGCACGGCGGACAGACGGCATTGCCCGTTAAAAAGGAAGACGCCAGACCGTTATTAAACACCCTCGTTCCCGCGGACAGTTCGAAACCTTACGATATGTTACAGGTAATAAAAGAGCTGGCGGATGACGGAACGTTTTTTGACATTCAGCCGTATTTTGCCAAAAACATTGCTGTCGGTTTTCTGAAACTCGGACGGCGTACAGTCGGTGTTGTCGCAAACCAGCCGAAACACTTGGCGGGGAGCCTCACGATTGATGCCGCTGACAAAGCGTCGAGATTCATCCGTTTTTGCGACGCGTTTCATATTCCGCTATTGACGATCGCTGATGTTCCTGGATTTCTTCCGGGCTTTCAGCAGGAACATGCGGGAATCATCCGTCACGGAGCAAAATTGCTGTATGCTTTTGCCGAAGCGGCGGTGCCGAAAGTGACGCTCATCATCAGAAAAGCTTACGGAGGCGCCTATGTCGCCATGAATTCGAAAGGGCTCGGGGCAGATCTTGTATTCGCCTGGCCCAATGCGGAAATCGCCGTGATGGGAGCGGAAGGCGCGGCGTCGATTTTATACAGCAGAGACATACAGGCTTCTGACGACCCGGAGAAAACGAAGCGCGAAAAAAAAGCCATATACGAAAAGGAAAACGCCGGTCCGTATAAAGCAGCGGCCTGCGGAATGGTGGATGATATCATCCGGCCGGAAGACTCGAGGAAAAAATTGATTCAGGCATTTGACATGCTTGCGCATAAGGAAGAGGAAAGACCGAAAAAAAAGCACGGTAATATACCGCTTTAAACGGAGGGAACTGAAAATGGTAAACGAAAAACGTCTGCTTGAAGAATTTCTTGAACTCGTTCAAATTGATTCAGAGACAAAACATGAAGCGGAAATCAGCAAGGTGCTCAAACAAAAATTCACTGATTTAGGATTGAGCGTAAAAGAAGATGATACAAAAGAAGTGACGGGGCATGGAGCCGGCAACTTAATCTGTACGTTAAAGGGCACAAAAGATGCGGATACGATTTATTTCACATCGCACATGGACACGGTTGTCCCGGGCAAAGGCGTTAAGCCGATTGTGGAAGACGGCTATGTAAAATCCGACGGCACGACGATTCTCGGCGCTGATGATAAGACGGGACTTGCCGCAATGTTTGAAGCCATTAAAGTGCTGAAAGAACAAAACATCGAGCACGGCACCATTGAATTCATTATCACGGCCGGAGAAGAATCGGGATTAGTCGGGGCAAAAGCAATGGATCGTTCAGACATTACCGCGAAATACGGTTTTGCGCTTGATTCAGACGGAAAAGTCGGCAACATTATTGTAGCCGCGCCAACACAAGCGAAAGTGAGAGCAACCATTTTCGGGAAAACGGCTCATGCGGGGGTAGAACCGGAAAAAGGCATCTCCGCGATTACAATCGCGTCAAAAGCTATCTCTAAAATGCCGCTCGGCCGTATTGATAAAGAAACAACGGCTAATATCGGACGTTTCGAAGGCGGCACGCAAACCAATATCGTCTGCGACCAGGTTGATATTCTGGCTGAAGCGCGTTCATTAGTGCCTGAAAAAATGGAAGCGCAAGTGCAGAAAATGAAAGAAGCTTTCGAATCTGCTGCAGCTGAGATGGGAGGCCGCGCGGAAGTGGACATCGCGGTCATGTATCCGGGTTTCAAATATCAGGACGGCGATCAGGTTGTGGAAGTCGCGAAAAAAGCGGCGGCAAAAATCGGCCGGCCGAGCGAACTTCAGACAAGCGGCGGAGGAAGTGACGCAAACGTCATTGCCGGCCACGGCATTCCGACAGTCAACCTGTCAGTTGGTTATGAACAAATCCATACGAAAAATGAAAAAATGCCGATTGAAGAGCTCGTCAAAACGGCGGAAATGGTCGTTGCCATTATCGAAACAGCGGCCAATTAAAAACGAAGCACCCAGTTGATTGGGTGCTTTTTTCATTCTTCATGATAATTGGCTTAAAGCCTTGCAGATACAAGAAAAAACCCTGCCGGATAGGTTCCGGCAGGGTTTCAGTATTATGATTTGGCGGGCTCCGCCTGAGCCGCAGCTTGTTTCTTTTTATGATGCGTCTGCTGTAAAAGTACATTCTGCACTGTCAAAAACAGTCCGCTTGTAAACCAGTAAAGCGGCAGCGCAGCCGGTACGTTAAGTGAAAAAACGGTCATCATGACAGGGAAAATAAAGACCATGATTTTTGCTGACTGCATTGCGGCCGGATTTTGAGCAGCCGGTGAATATTTCTCGTTTAATTTTTGGGAAATATAAGCCTGTAAGAAATACATGGCCCCCGCGCACAGTGATACAAGAATATCAGAATGCCCTAAGCTGAACCACAGAAATGAGTGTGAAGCGATTTCCGGCGTTGAGCGGATGGCGTAATAAAAACCGATCAAAATCGGGAATTGCACCAGCATCGGAAGACATCCCATTGCCATCGGATTCAGATTGTGCTCACGGTAAAGCTTCATCATTTCCATTTGCAGTTCTTTTTGTTTCTCCGCATCTTTCGTTTGTTTCATTTTAGCCTGAATGCTGTCGACCTGCGGTTTGATCACAGCCATTTTTTCCTGGAACACCCGCTGTTTCTTAAATTGGTTCACAAACAAAGGCAATACAACGATCCGGACGATAATCGTCACCAGAATAATCGACAATCCGTACTCACCGTGGAACAGGCCCGCCACACCTTTTAAAAGTGCCGAAAACGGCTCGATCAGGTAATCGTGGAAAAAACCGATATTCCCGAGGCCTCCCGTCTGAGTCTGAGATGTCGCCGCAAAAGCCGAGCGGCCTGTGCACAGTACGATAAAAAACAATCCGAATGCGATCCATTTTTGATATGTTTTAGACAATTATGTCTCCTCCTTTTTATCTTCACTTGCCGTTATAAAAGGAGGAATCTGACATCTTCATCATCATTCGCCGGTGAATTCATGCGGATGACTTTACGTATCCAAGTTGTAATGCGATGATATATAATAATAAGAAAGTCTGTTCGGTTCAGCTGAACGACTGCTTGATGTTCATCTATTCGTTTCGTTCTCCAATGCTCGCCTGCGCGGCGCTCACGCAAAAGAAAAGCGATGCCGATCGCGGTCAGAGCGGGAAGAATAATTGTGAAAAAATCGACTAAAAATAAAAAGTCATTCATTGACTCAAGAATCATTTTATCACATCCATTCAGCTCTTATTTTACTACATATATATAAGGTTGTCTATGAAAGGAAAGGAGGCGCCGGGAGTGGCCGGAAAAGGGAGAATTATATTTCATATCGATATGAACAGTTTTTATGCCTCCGTAGAAATGGCGTATGATCCGTCTTTAAGAGGAAAACCTATCGCCGTTGCCGGAAACGTGAAGGAACGGAAAGGAATCATCGTCACCTGCAGCTATGAAGCGAGAGCGCGGGGCGTAAAGACCACCATGCCGGTGTGGCGGGCAAAACGCCTCTGTCCGGAACTCATCGTCGTGCCTCCGAATTTTGACCGCTATCGGAGTTCGTCAAAAGAAATGTTCAGCATTCTGAGGGAGTATACGGATTTAGTCGAGCCTGTTTCTATTGATGAAGGATACATGGATATTACGGACACACCGCACAGCCACAGGGCGTATGAGACAGCCGAAGACATTCAGGCGAGACTCCAAAAAGAGCTTTTGCTTCCGTCAAGCATCGGCATCGCCCCGAATAAATTTCTCGCTAAAATGGCTTCTGACATGAAAAAACCGCTCGGCATCACCATTTTAAGAAAAAGAGAGCTGCCTGAAGTCTTATGGCCTCTTCCGATTGAAGAGATGCACGGTATAGGAACGAAAACTGCGGAAAAAATAAAAACGCTCGGCATCAAAACGATCGGTGATTTGGCAAAGGGAGATGAACATGCGCTGAAAACGCTTCTCGGCATAAACGGCCCGAGGCTGAAGGATAAAGCGAACGGCATCCATCCTGCAGAAGTCAATCCCGAGCGGATATATGAATTTAAAAGCGTCGGCAACTCATCCACCCTGTCGCATGATTCGGCTGACTGGGATGAATTAACGGGCGTGTTTGACCGGCTCGCGCTGTCTGTGAGCGAACGGCTCCAGCGTAAGGAGGTCATGGCCTGCCGGCTGTTCATCATGATTCGGTATGCGGATTGGAAAACGGTCACAAGAAGCATGACCCTCAGCAATCCGGCTGATCAGAAAAAAGACATCATGGAAGCGGCGATGGAACTGTTTGACAAGCACTGGAACCAAAATCCGGTAAGGCTTCTCGGCATCACCGGAACGGAACTGGTTGAAAAACAGCAGGCGTATAAACAGCTTGATCTGTTTTCATTCAAGGAGGACGCAAAGGATGAGCCGATTTTTCAGATGATGAACGAGCTGAATGAAAAGTACGGCCAAAACCTGATCAGAAAAGGCGCTGTTATAAAAAAAGAAGAAAGCAAAACAAGGGGAACGAGCTTTAACAGAGACTTTTTTCAGGATGAAAAGAAAAGGTGAATAACTTGAAAAAAGGGGTTATGTATGATAATTTCTTTAGTATAAATATCATTTTATTTTAATTTAAATTTTAAAATGGTTAAACGTTTGAAGAAGGGACGTTAGAATATGTCAAAACAACAAATCGGAGTTATCGGTCTTGCGGTAATGGGTAAAAATCTGGCTCTTAACATCGAAAGCCGGGGATTTTCTGTGTCTGTATACAACAGATCAAGCAGCAAAACGGAAGAGTTTTTAGAAGAGGCAAAAGGCAAAAATGTTGTCGGTACATACAGCATTGAGGAGTTTGTCCAGTCTCTTGAAACACCCCGTAAAATTTTATTAATGGTTAAAGCGGGAACTGCAACGGATGCGACGATTCAATCTCTTCTTCCTCATCTGGAAAAAGACGATATTTTGATTGACGGCGGAAATACATACTATAAAGATACACAGCGCCGGAACAAAGAGCTTGCCGAAAGCGGCATTCACTTTATCGGAACGGGTGTATCAGGCGGTGAAGAGGGAGCGCTGAAAGGGCCTTCTATTATGCCGGGCGGCCAAAAGGAAGCGCACGAACTCGTGAAACCGATTCTAGAAGCCATTTCTGCTAAAGTGGACGGAGAAGCTTGTACGACATACATCGGCCCGGACGGAGCGGGGCACTATGTAAAAATGGTGCACAACGGTATCGAATACGGTGACATGCAGCTGATCTCTGAGTCATATTTCATTTTGAAACAGGTGCTCGGATTGTCTGCCGAAGAGCTTCACGAAGTATTCGCTGAGTGGAACAAAGGAGAGCTTGACAGCTATCTGATCGAAATCACGGCTGACATTTTCACTAAAAAAGATGAAGAAACGGGCAAACCGCTTGTTGACGTGATCCTTGATAAAGCAGGCCAAAAAGGAACGGGTAAATGGACAAGCCAAAGCGCTCTTGACTTAGGCGTGCCGCTTCCGATTATCACTGAATCTGTTTTTGCGCGTTTCATTTCCGCAATGAAAGAAGAGCGTGTGAAAGCAAGCAGCCTTCTGTCCGGACCAGACGTTAAGCCGGTCACTGAAAATAAAGAAGAGCTGATTGAAGCGGTCAGAAAAGCGCTCTTCATGAGTAAAATCTGTTCTTACGCACAAGGCTTCGCCCAAATGAAAGCCGCGTCTGAAGAGTATAACTGGGATCTGAAATACGGTGAAATCGCGATGATCTTCCGCGGCGGCTGTATCATCCGCGCGGCGTTCCTGCAAAAGATCAAAGACGCATATGACCGTGAACCGGAGCTTGACAACCTGCTGTTAGACAGCTACTTCAAAAACATTGCAGAAAGCTACCAAGGCGCCCTTCGCCAAGTGATTTCACTTGCCGTAGCTCAAGGCGTGCCGGTACCTTCGTTCTCAAGCGCACTTGCGTATTACGACAGCTACCGTACGGCAGTGCTTCCTGCAAACTTGATTCAAGCGCAGCGTGATTACTTCGGCGCGCATACGTATGAACGCACAGATAAAGAAGGCATTTTCCATACTGAATGGATGAAGTAATGAAGAAGCCCCCGCAGTTATTGCGGGGGCTTTTCTAATATTAAAAACCGCGGGCCGTCATGAACGGCGCCGCGGTTTTTGATGTTTTCTTATATATTCCACCAGTGGAGACCGTCTTTTTCAAGAAGATCGTCCGAAGCTTTCGGTCCCATTGACCCGGCTTCATAATTCGGAGAAAGGGTTTTGTCGGCTGCCCACGTTTCGGAAATCGCATCGACGAAATTCCATGAAAGCGCCACTTCGTCCCAATGGGCAAAGTTTGTCGCATCACCGAGCAGACAGTCATGGATTAATTTTTCATAGGCTTCCGGTGTGTTCATTTCGTCACTGCAGTTGCTGCAGTAATCCAGCTTAATCGGCTGAGCATGAGCGGCTCCGCCTAATTTTTTAGCATTCAGATATAGTGTAATGCCTTCATCCGGCTGAATATGGATGACAAGCAGGTTCGGATTTACATTCGTTTCATTGCCGTAATAAAGGTTCATCGGAATGTCTTTAAATTGAACGACGATTTTCGTTGATTTTTCTTTCATCCGTTTCCCTGTGCGGATATAAAACGGAACGCCGGCCCAGCGGAAGTTATCGATTAACAGCTTACCGGACACGAATGTTTCCGTATTGGAATCCGGTGCTACATTTTGTTCATCTGTATAGCTCGGTACAGCGTTTCCGTCAATCGTTCCCGCTTGGTATTGTCCGCGGACGAAGTAGTCGCTCACTTCGTTTGGGGCGACAGGGCGGAGAGCCCTCAGCACCTTCACTTTTTCGCTGCGGATTTCTTCCGTGTTCAGTTTAATCGGCGGTTCCATCGCCAAGAGAGCGACCATTTGTAAAATATGGTTTTGAACCATATCACGGAGTGCGCCTGATTTCTCATAATATCTTGCACGATCCTCAACGCCGAGATCCTCACTTGACGTAATCTGGATGTTTGAGATGTAGCGGTTATTCCACAGCGGCTCAAACAGCGCATTCGCAAACCGAATGACTTCGATATTTTGAACCATTTGTTTGCCTAAGTAATGGTCGATCCGGTAAATTTGATCTTCCGTGAAAGCTTCGCGTATTTCTTTGTTAAGCTCTTTCGCACTCGGCAGGTCATGGCCGAACGGTTTTTCAATGACGAGACGGGACCAGCCATTTGTCGCTGTGACACCTTCGTTTTTAAGTGATTTTGCGATCGTGCCGAAAAACTCAGGAGCCATCGCCAAGTAAAACATTCTGTTGTTCGGGATTTCATATGTATGTTCAAGCTGATCAAGCAGGACATTCAGCTCCTGATAGGAACCCGGATTCGTTACATCAAACGGATGGTAATAAAAATGAGATGTGAAATCGTCTATGTCTTTTTGCCCGGCAGAAGAAACAGACGTTTTAACGGTTTCCCGGAGGTCCTCGTTTGACCAAGGTCTTCTTCCAACACCTACAACTGCAAACTCTTCACCAATTTGACCATTTTTATATAAACGGTGAATGGATGGGTAAAGTTTTCGTTTTGCCAAATCCCCTGTGGCACCAAATATTACAATTACTGCTTTTGGTTTGTCGTTTGTTTTCACTTAGAGTACCTCACTTTATCTGAAGCATGGTTTAAAACCCCGCATATTTCCTTCATTTTAAATCTAAAATTCGTTGAAAGCAAACATTTCAGCCTGTTTTTTGCGGTTTGCGGAAAAAAATTATTCAGGCCGGAGAAGGCCCGGGTGAATTCACATTTTCAGCCTGATCCTGTATCCTTAGTAGTACAAAGATCTAGGAGGAAGCATTGTGGAATTATTATTTTTAGGGACGGGGGCCGGCATGCCGGCAAAGACGAGAAACGTAACGTCCGTCGCGCTGAAGCTTCTTGAAGAAAGGCGTTCCGTATGGCTGTTTGATTGCGGAGAAGCCACTCAGCATCAGATATTACATACAACAATCAAACCGAGGAAAATTGAGAAGATTTTCATCACCCACCTTCACGGCGACCATGTTTACGGGCTTCCGGGTCTGTTGGGGAGCCGTTCATTTCAGGGCGGTGAAGAAGAGCTGACGATTTACGGGCCAAAAGGCATTAAAGCCTTTATCGAAACAAGCCTGAACGTGACGGCGACTCATCTGACGTATCCTCTTACCGTACATGAAATCGAAGAGGGGACGGTTTTTGAAGATGAGCAATTCATTGTTACCGCAGCATCCGTCATTCACGGCGTGGAAGCGTTCGGCTACCGGGTTCAGGAAAAGGATATTCCCGGCGCATTGCAGGCCGGCAGATTGAAAGAAATGAATATCCCGCCCGGACCCGTCTATCAGAAAATCAAAAAAGGCGAAACGGTCACACTTGACGATGGCAGAATCATTAACGGGAGGGATTTTCTGGAACCCCCGAAAAAAGGGAGAATCGTCGCTTTTTCCGGGGATACGAGGGTATCAGAGCGGGTAACGGAGCTGGCGCGCAATGCGGATGTGCTTGTTCATGAAGCGACGTTTGCCAAGGAAGATGCAAAGCTCGCACATAATTATTATCACGCGACGACAGAACAGGCTGCGCAAACGGCAAAAAAAGCAGGCGCCAAACGGCTGATCTTAACTCATATCAGCGCAAGGTATCAGGGTGAATCGCCGATAGAGCGCCTCGAACATGAGGCGAAAGCGGTATTTGAAAACAGTAAGATCGCATTTGACTTCATGGAGGTCACTGTGGAGCGGTCTTAAAAAATGGACGCTTGACATTTATTTCTGGTGAGATATAATAAAACGTAATAATTACGATTTAAAGAGGTGAAAATGATGCGTGTGAATGTTACATTGGCCTGTACAGAGACAGGGGACAGAAATTATATTACGACGAAGAACAAACGGACGAATCCGGACCGGTTAGAAATGAAAAAGTATTCACCCCGGTTGAAAAAGTATACGTTGCATCGTGAGACAAAATAGATCACGATAACAAAAGCCATTGTGCCGTTGCACAATGGCTTTTGTTTTATCAGTTTACCGCCTGATAGGCAGGAGCATTCATTTGCTGGCGCACCGCGCACCAAACATCATAAATGGCAAGGTGGACGATGTGCGGTTCATCGTGGTGAATGGCATGAGAACTGTTTTTGGCCTGAATCCATCCGCTTTGATAAGAGACATCAAGCATGCTTCTGTGCAGTTTCACCCATTGTTCATGAGCGTGCTTTAAACGCTCATCCCGCTCTCCCGATGATAAAATCAACAGCGGCATATCGCCGAAATGAATCTGCTGATGCTTGATCTGACGAAGGCTCGTCAAAAATTCCGCGTGTGATCCTTCCAATATGAATTGTTTCAAATAGGCGGCTTTCATTTCTTCGGGAAGAAGCGGAAGCACTTTCGTCTCCTGATCCTCAGAAACCGGATCAAGCATCACCATCCCGAGAATATCCCGGCGGTTCCGGCTCGCCCAAAGTCTGCTGATAATCGCGCCGTATGAATGCGAGACGACAAGATAAGGAGGCTTGACGCCGGCCTTCAGAAGAAGAGCGTTTAATTCCTGTACCATGTGGTCCGCCGTTCTCTTGTTTCGGCTTTGTCCGCTTTTGCCGATTCCGGCTCTGTCATATGTGAAAACCCCAAATTCTTCATCTATGTCAGCGAGTAATGATGTCCATGTTTCAGAAGAAGTGCCGTAACCGGCTTCAAAGACGATCGTCACTTCGCCGGCGCCTTTACGGTGTTTCGTATAAAACGGACACCCGTCAATCAGATATGTCCTTTCCATCCATGCTGCTTTCATTGGAGTCATCCCCTCTAATTGGTTCTATAGGGAAGACGGAGAAGCTTCGGCAATCGTTTCTCAAAAAATAAAAAAAGAGACAGCCGGATCGAAAAACTCCGGCTGTCACTTCATCACCATGCTCTGTCGTATTGAACCGGTGACGGTATTTCAGTATTCAGCTGCTTCGCTGCACTCCTTGCAAAGTGCGGATCGCGCAGAAGTTCTCTCGCGACAAAAATAAGGTCAGCGCGGTTGTTTTGCAGAATTTCTTCCGCCATTGTTCCCGTCGTTATCAAACCGACGGCGCCTGTTGCGATTTCGGCCTGTTCACGGATTTTCTCTGCGAAGCTCACTTGGTAGCCTGGGAAGACATTAATATCAGCTTGAACGAGTGCGCCTGAGCTGCAATCAATGAGGTCGACTCCCTGTTCTTTCATCCACTTCGCAAAACCGATATGATCCGCAATGTCCAGCCCTTTGTCTGTATAATCCGATGCAGAAATACGGACAAATAACGGGCCGTCCCAGACTTCCTTGACGGCTTCAATGGTCTCGCCTAAGAAGCGGTAGCGATTTTCATGTGAGCCTCCGTATTCGTCTGTACGGTGATTGGACAGAGGGGACAAAAATTCGTGCATTAAGTAGCCGTGTGCCGCATGAAGTTCAATAATATCAAAGCCGGCTTCTTTCGCGCGCGCCGCTGCCTGTTTGAATTCCTGAATGGTTTCTTTAATTTGTTCTGTCGTCATTTCAGCCGGTGTTTTGGACTGCTCATCGAACGGAATGGCTGACGGAGCGTAAATGTCTCCCTCAAGCTCAGCTTTACGTCCGGCGTGCGCAAGCTGAATGCCGATTTTAGATCCTTGCGCTTTCACTTGTTCCGTCAGTTTGGCAAAACCTTCGATATGATCATCGCTCCAAATGCCCAAATCCTGATCGGAAATGCGCCCTTGAGGATTAACGGCTGTCGCTTCCACGATAATCAGGCCGACCTGTCCGATTGCACGCGATATGTAGTGCGCCATATGAAAAGGCTGCAGTTTTCCGTCCTTCTCATGTGAGGAATACATGCACATCGGTGCCATAACAATACGGTTTTTGATCGTTACATCTTTAACGGTCCATGGTGTGAATAATTTTCTGGCCATTTATTTCGCCTCCCGGAATGTTTTTAGACATTGATTATAACAACTCATGATCATTCAGTCATATAAACTGCTCACAACTGAACACATCGTTCTTATTGTTCTGGACGGGCATTTTTTTATACACATCTGTGCCGTATCTTCATAACAGGCATTTACAGCCGAACATATAGCAAATATAGATGAGAAACGCACCGATGACTGCGTGGCCCCACCTTTGAACCAGTTTGTCAGGATGAAAATACTGCTGATGAAGATCACTGCGCCGAAGGCACCGAATATTCCGTTTTTTTGAGCGGCTCTGAAATCGTCGGCACTCATATTTTTCAGCTGCAAGTGAATATTCAGTAACGTCATGATCGGCAGCAATGTAATAACGCCTGATAAAAATAAGTATTTCGATTTGCTTAAATACGCGGCGGCCACCATAACGGTGCCGCCGATAAAAAATTGAATGAGAAAACTCATGCTGAAACGCTCACCTTCTGTTTGTTATCAAGTATAATGATGGAGACATTGCCATTTTATTTTTGATTGATGTATAAGTAAACTAAATATAACTAATGCATTGGATAATAAAGAATGATATCTGGGAGATGAAGCCGGTTGGATTTAAAGAAGCATTTAGCCTTTATTAAAACGGTTGAAAGCGGCAGCCTGACCCAAGCCGCTGCCATATTGAATTACACACAGCCGAACATCAGCCAAATGATCAGTAAATTAGAGGAAGAGTACGGTTTTCCGCTTTTGATCAGACAGCGGCATGGAGTGAGGCCCACCGCAAATGGCTTGAAAGTGTTACATATTATGAAGGAAATTCAAAAAAACTATGAAAAACTGTCTGAAACCGTTGATAATATTAATGGGTTAGAAAGAGGGGAAGTCCGGCTCGGCACTGTTACGAGCGTGGCGGTAAAATGGCTGCCGAAAATTTTGAGGGAATTTAATGAGCTGTATCCTTCCATTAAGGTGCATCTGTTTGAAGGAAATTCTACTGAACTGGAAGAATGGCTGAAAGATGATCGGATTGATGCGGCGATCGGGACATCCCACAGCGAGAAGTGGCATTTTTACCCGTTGGCAGAGGATCCGATTGTAGCGGTGATGAGCCCGCAGCATGAATTGGCGCAATGTGAAACGGTTCCGTTACATGTCATGGAGTCCGTCAAATGTATCGTGCCTTATCCGGAGACACATTTTGATGTGCTGAAAGTGCTGAAGGAAGAAAAGATTACGCCGCGGGTCGCTTATCAAATCAGAGGGGATGAAGCGATTATTGCAATGGTGCGGAACAATCTGGGGATCAGCATCTTGCCGCAGCTTTTGGTGAATGATTGTGATGTGCTCATCAAACGGTTCGACCGGTATGTCTCCAGGCAGCTCGGCATTTTGACAGCTCATGCAAAGGAGACGCAGACACCTTCTGTCCAGAAACTGATTCAATGCATACAAGAATGGGTTGCGGTCCGTCAGGCTTCTGTCTGAAGAAGCCTGATATGCGTTTAAGCCGGTTCAGCATAATAGACCAGCATAAAATATGTCACCGGTTCATCCGAGGAATTAAAATAACTGTGCGGCATCGCCCGAAGTCAGCACATGCTTTTCGTCATCAAGCTCAACCGTCAATTCACCGCTCTTGATTAAAATGTATCTTCCCCTAAATGTGATTTTGCCTCACGGGCGCAGCCCGGCTTCAGGTCAACTATGTCAAAAAGTTTGACCGTGACGGTGGTGAGCGGGGTTATTTCGGTGTCGGGCTTTCGTTTGTATATAAAAAGAGCATCAACGGCACATGCTGTTGATGCTTTTTTTGAAATGCTAGGGTTTGGAGAGCACTTCAATTCCGACGTTGACCATTTTGTCCAGTCCCATAAAAGACAGGCAGATTTTGGCGCGTCTTTTTCTTTTATCGATCTTTTTAATAATGCCTTCCATTCCTTTAAGAGGCCCTGAGGCAACGGTTACTTTTGAATTTTCAATATAGACTTTTGAATAATCTACAGTGTCTCCTTCTCCGATCAGCCTGATGATAGGGAGGATTTCTTCATCCTTAATTGTCGTGAAATAGGTTTTACGCTCTTTGGAATAATATGCGCCGTTATTCACGATTCTGCATGAAATGGGGAGTTCTTTGATTTTATGAAATGTCCGCTCTGTCATCTTCGTTTTAAACAGCACATATCCCGGAAACATCTTTTTGAGTGCCTCGTATTTGATTCCGGCTTTTCGTTCTGTGACTTTTTTCTTGGGTATGATTGAGTAGAGAGCCTGCTCATCAAACTGCAGACGCAGAAATTTTTGAACTGTTTCTTCTTTTCCGGACTCTACAAAAAGTGCGTACCATTTCATGACTGGGTCCTCCTTAGAATAATAAGAAATTATTATACAAAGAAAGTATTTAATGGATAGTATTTAAAATGATTAAAAATTTTTCTAATTCATCTTTTTTTTACATAATATATGAAAATGAAAAATAAGTATAGACCCAATTGACAGAGAAGCGAGGAATTTTCTTTGACATGAAAAGGGTTCAGGGAATTATCTGACATTTATCCCGAAACAATTATGCCGACTGTCCACCTAACATAAAACTGTGGAATAAATGTCAGAAAATAACGAAATAAAGCCTTGACATTATTATCTATAAATTGATATTATTCTCTTTAAATAGCAACTATTTGTTAAATTTATTAAATTGATGTAAAGCACCTATTAAATTTCAATCGCTGTTTCGGCACGTTGAAGAGGAAATAGGGATTATAAAAATGATTGTAGTGTATATATCTACATATACATGATAAGGGAGAAGTGTGCCGTCATGGCTGTTTTCGGGCATATTGGCACTGCAGCTTGTCATGCGAAACATTCAGTAAACAAGCAAGATGTCTTTATATAAATTATGTTAGAAAAGGAAAACACAATGCGTTTGCGATTTTTAAACCTGTGCTGAATCGCAAACGCGTTTGTGTTTTTATTTTTATGCCGGTGTTTACACCAGTCAATATATGAAATAAGAGACGTTTTTGTATGGAGATCCACATGTGATATACAAAATTGGCGATGCGGAAAGGATGAGGATAAGATGCTTACGTTTGTGTTCCCGGGGCAGGGTTCTCAATTTAAAGGAATGGGAGCCGGACTGTTTGATGAATTTCAAGATCTCACACGTCAGGCTGATGACATATTAGGCTACTCTATAGAAGAATTGTGTCTGGAGGATCCGAATCACCAGCTGGGGAAAACGCAATTTACCCAGCCGGCGTTATATACGGTGAGTGCACTCAGTTATTTAAAGAAAATGAAAGAGTCCGGCAGAGAGCCTGATTACGCCGCAGGGCACAGTTTAGGAGAATATAATGCGTTATTTGCGGCCGGCTGCTTTGATTTTGAGACCGGTTTGCAGCTTGTGAAAAAAAGAGGGGAGCTCATGAGCAAGGCAGCTCCCGGAGGCATGGCGGCGGTTTTGGGGTTTACCGCTGAACAAGTAAAAGAGGTTCTATCCGATTATCATCTGACCGGCATTGATATCGCTAACCACAATTCACCTTCGCAAATTGTGATCGCCGGAACGAAACAAGACATTGAAAAAGCGGGCCCCGTCTTTGAAAAAGCCGGCGTGAGAATGTACCTTCCTTTAAATGTGAGCGGCGCCTTCCATTCCCGCTATATGAAAGATGCTGAAAAAGAGTTCGCGGATTATTTAGAAGAAACGGCGTTTTTGCCTCTTCGTTTTCCGGTGATCTCAAATCTTCATGCCGCACCTTATAAGAATGATGAAATCAAAACAAATCTGACTTTGCAAATGACCAATCAGGTAAAGTGGACGGACACGATACGCCGTCTGATGGGACTTGAAAATAATGAAATTGCAGAAGTCGGGCCCGGGGAAGTGCTGACAAAACTGACGCGTCAGATTAAAAAAGATGCCGTCCCATTACCTATGCCGAAAGAAGAGTCTGATACTGCTGATGTTAAAGCATCGGCAGCTGATCCGCAAAAAACGGCGGGAATGAGATTAGGGAACGAAGATTTTAAAAAAGATTATAACATCCAATATGCTTACATGACGGGCTCCATGTACAGGGGAATTGCTTCGGAACAGATGGTCATTAAAGCGGCAAAAGCGGGAATGCTGGGCTTTTTCGGAACGGGCGGATTGAGTATCGAACGGATCGGACAGGCCATCGGAACCATCCGGTCTGCACTGCGGCAAGGGGAAACATTCGGAATGAATCTTCTTCATCATATGATGTCACCTGACAAGGAAGTCAGAATGATAGATTTATATTTGAAAAACGGCATTCATCTTATTGAAGCATCGGCATTTATGGGCATAACCCCCGCTCTTGTTATATACAGGGCAAAGGGATTAAGCAGGAATCATGACGGGTCGGTGTCAGTTCAAAACAAAATCATCGCGAAAGTATCCCGGCCTGAAGTCGCTGAGGCCTTTCTGAATCCGGCTCCGGCTCATGTGCTGGAAAGACTTGTGTCTGACAATCGGCTGACAGCCGGGGAAGCGGCGCTTGCAAAAGAAATTCCGATGGCTGATGACATTTGCGTTGAAGCGGATTCAGGAGGGCATACCGACCAAGGGATTCCGTATACATTAATGCCTGCCATGATCAGACTCAGAGACCGCATGATGGAGAAGCACGGTTATGCGAAAAAAGTAAGAATCGGCGCAGCGGGCGGCATCGGCACTCCGGAAGCGGCTGCTGCCGCGTTTCTGCTCGGCGCCGAATTTATCGGAACCGGTTCTATTAATCAATGCACGGTCGAAGCCGGGACAAGTGATTCAGTGAAAGATCTGCTTCAGGAAGCGAACGTGCAGGATACGTCATACGCTCCCGCGGGAGATATGTTTGAAGCGGGAGCAAGGGTGCAGGTGCTGAAAAAAGGCCTGTTTTTCCCGGCAAGAGCCAATAAACTCTTTGACTTGTACAGACAATACAATTCTTTAGATGAAATAGATGAAAAAACGAAAACATTAATTGAAGAAAAGTATTTCCAGCGCAGTTTTGAAGAAGTGTATGAGCAGTTGAAACGTGATAAATCTCCTGAGCAGATCGCCAAAGCCGAACAGAATCCGAAACACAAAATGGCGATGGTATTTAAATGGTATTTTTCTCATACGACAAGGCTCGCTCTGGAAGGAAAAAGCGAAAGTAAAATAGATTACCAAATTCATTGCGGTCCTGCGCTCGGCGCGTTTAATCAATGGGTGAAAGGAACCCCGCTTGAAAATTGGAGAAACAGGCATGTCGATCTGATCGGCAAACAGCTCATGGAAGAAACAGCCGGCCTTCTTGCGCAAAGGCTGGTATCGATTACAGGCTGAGTATGACTAGCCATTACATTTTTTCTGCGGAGGACAGACCATGCTGATTGAAAATCATGAATTAACGATGAGCCATGTCGGGTTAGGGAATTTGAATGAGTACGCGCTGCTGCTGTTATTCGGCAACGCACACAGTCACCATTTAACGGACGGAACGGGATTCCGGCCTGATCAGATGGCCGATCACCAAGGGCTGATTTTGTATCCGGCTTATTTTATGACACATCTCAAAGTTCCTTCAGATCAGCCTCTTGATCAGTACCGATTATGGGACGAGGTTTCCGTCGGAGTCGATATCTCCCGGTTTGGAGAAACCATATTAGAATCTGATTATTTGTTCGGGCCGAAAGGAGCGGTCAGCTCTGATAAAAGCGAGTGGGACCGGGGACGGTTTCCTTCTATGAAAGCCAATAGTTTAATTGTCGTCGACGTCACACAAACAGAAGGTTCGACGCGCAAAGTCTCAGCGCCTAAGGCTGAATGCATTGCGGAACTTTCTAAGCTAGTCAAGCCGCCTTACGCCCTGATGCGGTCAAAGAAAATCAGAACGGACGCCTTCGGTATGAAGCCGGGCAATCTCAAAACAGCAGACCCCGTTTCATATCGGGTTCCTGTTGATCAGGATGCTGCGCCCGGGCATGCCATGGTGTTTGCGAAATTCAGCAAGATAATGGATGCGGCGGAATTTGAATGGATGACGCGCCGGTCGAAGCCGGGTTTTCCAGTTTCAATCGCGCGGCATTTATTTTTGCTTGAAAGAGAGACGTATTATTACGGAAATTGTTTTGCAGATGAAGAGCTTGATATTTATATGACGGGACACATTGAAGAATGCGATCCCGACTTTCACGGTGAGTCCCTCGGTATGAGCTCAGTGGCGAAAATCAGCTATCAGATTGAAGTCTATATGAAAAGAAATCATACATTGCTGGCCATTTCCAAGGTGGACAAGCTGCTGGCGGTGCCGACCTCTTCACAAGATCATATTCCGGATTATAAGCGGGTCATCAGAAGTTTATAAAATGAAGAATGGAGCTGAAAGCAAATGGAACAAACCAAGGAAATGAAGCAGATCATCGCTCAAATCATTCAGGATATTCAAGAACAGCAGTCATATCGGGCCGTCGAAGCGGGGGATGATGTGAGAGTCATAGAGGATCTGGGCTTCTCATCACTGGATATCGCTCAATTAGTCGCACAGATGGAGATGGAAACCGGAGTAGATCCTTTTTCCCAAGGAGAAACAATTTCAAGCATTACAACCGTCGGCAGCATTTGTGATATTTATCAAAAATATATGGACAGTGCTCAATCATGAAAACAGAAAGCGGGGGAGATATCAGCTGGGTGACTGATAAGCTTAGGGAAACGCAAGACAGTGAGTTTCTCATTTTTAAAGAGCAGACTTTTACGTATGATGATTTGCTGGCACGAATTAGCTTTTTTCAGAAAGAACTTGAACAAAACGGAATACGTGAAGGAGAATGTGTGGCGCTTATCGGGGATTATTCCCCGAACGCTATTTTTTTGCTGATGGCGCTTTTGTTAAACCGAAATATCGTTGTCCCTCTCAGCAATGAATCAAGGGAAAAGCATCTCGATATGTTTGAAGACGCGAAAGTGAATCAAATCATTGAAATAAATGAAAATGACAGCTGGACGCTTCGTGAAGGTTCTGAAAGCGCCTCTCACCCTCTGCTTGATGACCTGCGCGAGAGAGGGGAGTCAGGCATTATTATTTTCACATCGGGAACTTCCGGCAAAAGCAAAGCATCCGTGTTAAGCGCCGGCCGGCTGCTTAAAAAATATAAAACGGCGAAGAGAAAACCGCTGCGTACGCTCATTTTTCTGAAATTGGATCATATCGGCGGCATTAATACGCTGTTTGCGATTCTATTTAACGGGGGAACCATCGTCACATCAGACAGCAGAACGCCGGAGTCCGTTTATCAGGCGGTCGACAAGCATGCTGTCCAAGTGCTCCCCGCCACCCCGACCTTTTTAAACATGCTGCTGATGTCCAAGGCGGATGCCGGCTATAACCTCTCTTCACTCCGGCTGATCACTTACGGCACAGAACCGATGCCCCAATCAACGCTGCGCGGCATTCACCGGCTGTTTCCGGATGTACGGCTGAAACAAACATACGGATTAACTGAACTGGGTATATTCTCAACGAAATCAAAAGACAGCCAATCCACTTGGATGAAAGTGGGCGGTGCCGGAACAGAGACCAAAATTACCGGAGGCACGCTTTGGGTCCGTTCTGAGTCCGCGATGCTCGGCTATTTAAACGCACCGTCACCTTTCGATGAAGACGGCTGGTATGACACCGGTGACCAGGTGGAAACAGACGGCGAATATATAAGAATCCTTGGAAGAAAGAGTGAAATCATTAATGTGGGCGGAGAGAAAGTGTTTCCGGCAGAGGTGGAAAGCGTCTTTCTGGAGATACCGAATGTCCGGGATGTTCTCATAACGGGAAGAAAAAATCCGATTACGGGCGAGATTGTTGCGGCGGAGGCCGTGCTTGAAAAAGAGGAAGATATTAAATCTTTCAGAAAGCGGGCCGTAGCTCATTGCAAACAGAAGCTGCAGCCATATCAGGTACCGCAGATCATCTCTGTTACAGATCGGAAACTGTCTAATGACCGATTTAAAAAAATAAGAAACGTGTAAAACAGGAGGCAAATATGAATAACGGAAAAGTAGCGGTCGTCAGCGGAGGAAGCCGGGGGCTGGGAAAAGCGATTGTACAGACGCTTTTGGATGAGGATTACATAGTAGCCGCTTTCAGCCGCAGTGAATCTGATTTTATTAACACATTGAGAGAGAGTGAAAAGTACCGTGACCGCTTTTATTGGGAAGCGGCGGATGCGGCGGATGATGCCGCCATGAAACAGTTTGTTCTTCAAGTATACCGCAAGTTTTCCAGAATAGACGGCTTGGTCAATAACGCCGGTTTGAACCTTGATCAGCTGCTGCCCCTGACCAATGATGAAGACATTGACCGCATCCTCAATCTGAATATCGGCTCAGTCATCAAGCTGACCCGGAACGTTTCCCGTGTCATGCTGAAACAAAATTCCGGATCAATCGTTAACATAAGCTCCATTATCGGCTCAAGAGGATTTAAAGGCACTTCAGTCTACAGTGCATCCAAAGCGGCTCTTGACGGCTTGACGCGAAGCCTGGCCAGGGAGCTCGGGTCTAAAGGAATCCGTGTCAATTCACTTGCGCCCGGTTTTGTGGACACCGATATGACGAAAAATATGCCGGAAAAACAAAAATCACAGATTATCAGAAGGACGCCGATGGGCCGTTTAGGTGAAACAGACGATATGACCGGACTCGTTCGTTTCCTGCTTTCTCCTGAATCGTCCTTTATGACCGGACAGACAATGGCAATAGACGGCGGATTAACTTGTTAAAGCACAGAAAAATTCTTTTGTACAAGGGATGGTATCCTCATGAAATGTATTAACGAATTTTTAAGAACGGTAATAGCGCAAAAGCTGGGTGCCGAGGTGACCGAAGCGGAAGATAAAACCGCTTTTTTTACTTTGGGCGTGACGTCTCTCATCAGTGAAGAAATCATGACCATATTGCATAAAGAATTTACCGGCCTTTCTGAAACGCTGCTTTTTGAATATCCGAACATTGAGAAATTGAGTGAGTTTTTAAGTGCGCAGAAACGAAATCCCGAAAGCGTTCTTGAATTCACAGAAACGGAGCCTGATACGGGAAGCCGGCAGGAAGAAGAATTGCTTCCCGTACAGGCGGCTGAAAAGGTGCCTGAACCGGGAACGGGCGGGAGCTCTGATATTGCGGTTATCGGAATGAGCGGGATGTTTCCGAAAGCGGAAAACCAGCATGATTTTTGGGACAATTTAATGGAAAATAAAGATTGTGTCTCCGAAATCCCAGAGGACAGATGGGACAGCTCTTATTACTCGGAAGAGAAAACGGCAGAATACGCGTCATACAGTAAATGGGGAGGTTTTATTGATCATCCGGATCAATTTGACCCGCTGTTTTTTTCTGTTTCCCCGTGGGAAGCTGATTTAATGGATCCTCAGCAAAAATTGTATGTCACGTGCTGCTGGGAAGCGATGGAGGATGCCGGTTACGGGAATCCGGCGGCGAGGCCGACGGATCAAATCGGTGTATTCGCCGGAGTGACCTGGAATGAATATTCATTAATTGCACACGAAGAAGGTTTCCTCAAAGATCAGTACAAAGGCCCCGGCTCCTTATATTGGGGCATTCCGAACCGGGTTTCTTATTTCCTTGATCTCCATGGCCCGAGCATCGCTGTTGATACGGCGTGTTCTTCATCGCTTGTCGCCGTCCATCAGGCTTGTCAGGCCATTATGTCGGGCGACTGTGAAATGGCGCTGGCCGGAGGCGTCAACCTCAGCTTACATCCGCAAAAATACATGTTTTTAAGCCAATCGCATTTTCTGTCTTCTGAAGGAAAATGCCGCAGTTTCGGTGAAGGCGGAGACGGTTACGTGCCCGGCGAAGGCGCGGGAGCCGTTTTGTTAAAACCATTGAAAAAAGCGATTGCGGACAAAGACCACATCTACGGTGTCATTAAGGGGTCCGCCACTAATCACGGCGGCAAAACGACCGGGTATACGGTGCCGAATCCGGAAGCGCACCGGGACCTGATTTTATCCGCTCTAAACAGAGCCGCGGTAAGTCCGGCGGATATCAGCTACATTGAAGCTCACGGAACCGGCACGGCGCTCGGCGATCCGATTGAGATACGCGGCCTGTCTATGGCATTTGATAAACAGACCGATGAGAAAAACTACTGCGGAATCGGCTCGGTGAAATCCAATATCGGACATTTGGAAGCGGCTGCAGGGATCGCCGGTTTAATCAAGGTGCTTTTAAGCATGAAACATGAAACGCTTCCCGCCAGTCTGCACTCCGAGGAACTGAACCGCAAGATTTCTTTTTCTGATTCGCCATTTTATGTCGTCCGAAACAACCGGCCGTGGCCGGCTGAAGGAGATAAACCGAGAATCGCCGCAATCAGTTCATTCGGCGCAGGAGGCTCTAATGCTCATCTGATCGTAGGTGCTTATCAGCCAAAACGGCAAGCGGACAAGAATACTGAGCAAAAACCGCATGCCGTCGTATTAAGCGCACATTCCGAACAGCAGCTGAAAGAATATGCCGGGAAATTGAGCTCCTTTCTTGACCGATTGGAAAACCTGCCTTCTGCCGGCGGATACAGTCTGGAAAATATCGCTGCCACCTTATTGTCAGGCAGAGAGCCTTTCTCCTTCCGGCTTGCTGTCATTGCATCATCCCTTTCTGAGCTGAAACAGCGATTGGACGGATTTGTAAGCGGTCACAGTGACGGCAGTCATATGTACTTCGGAAAAGCGTCACACGGGCGGCCGGACGTTTCAGGCCAATCCGTTTCAGATCCTGAGAAATTTGCCGCGCTGTGGGTGAAAGGCCTTCAAGGTTGCAAAAAGCCGGAAACGCCGTATCAGAAAGTTCCGCTTCCTACGTATCCGTTCTTAAAGGAAACGTCCTGGCTGACCGATCAAAAAAAGCGGTATACAAAAAAGCCCCAAAATATCAAAAGGCGTGAAGCGCTGCATCCTCTGCTTGATGAGAATGTTTCATCCGCCCGGAAAGGGACGTTTCAAAAGATATTTTCCAAGGATGAATATTTCTTTAAAGATCATTTAGTGAACGAAAAATATGTGCTTCCCGGAGTCTGTCATCTGGAAATGGCGGCATACGGCGCGGGATTGTGGGGAGAACGCCCGGTCGTCTCTCTTCAAAGTGTGTGGTACATGGAGCCGATTGTGACAGGGACAGACCCAAGATCCGTCATGATAGAGTTTGAAGCAGAAAAAGAGCGTATAAGCTATGTCATTAAAGAAAAAGGAGCGGACGGCGCTCTCTTTTCGCAAGGGGAAGTGATTTGTAAAGAAAAAGGAGCATCTTTTGAGGCCCCGGTCTTTCAGCTCCCGGCGCCATTTGCGCAGAGAACGGAGCCGAAAGATATCTATCACTCGTTCTCTGAGGCGGGAATCGTGCAAAAGGACAGTTTTCAGGTCATCCGCGAATTCTCTTATACAGAAAGGAAAGCACTGGCCAAATTAACGCTCCCGTCACACTTGGAAGCCGATTTTAAACAGTACATCCTACATCCGTCCTTAATGGATGGCGCTGTTCAAACTGCAATGGCGCATGTGCTGCAATTTCAAAAAGAGCCTGCGCTTATCGTACCGTTTTCCTTCGGAGAAATACAGCTGCTTGAACCGTTAGCGAAAACCGTATTTGTGCATGCGGAGGTAAAAGCGGCCTCCGTTCACCAATTTGATCTGCATATTTGTGATGAGCGCGGCGTGCTGTTGGCGGCAGTGAAAGATTTTATCATAAAAGAGGTGCAGGAAAGCGCCGGGTTTAACCAAAAAGCCGGCGTCACGCCGAAGAAAAGCCGTGAAACGGAATTGCTTATGACACCGGTTTGGAACACCGTCACCATTCCGGAAACCGGCATGTCTTTCATGCGTATGCGTGAAGAAAAAATAATCGTCATCGGGGCTGGGCCGAATTTTCAGCAGGCTTTGAAAGAGATGTATTCCGATGTCCGTTTTCCGGACATCACTTCTTTGGACAGCGCGGAACAAATGGCTGAAACATTGAAAGCGCAAGGCTCTTTTCAACACATGATATGGGCGGCGCCGGATCAGCCCATTCCATCCGTTTATGATGCGGATACGGCCGAGGGACAGGAGCACGGGGTCATGCAGCTTTTCCGGCTGGTAAAAGCGCTTCTGCTTCTGAATTTTGACACGGAACAACTATCATTGACAATCTGCACGTTTCAAGCACAGCCGATTCATGAACATGATGAGGTCAATCCGAGTCATGCAAGCATACACGGATTAGCGGGGTCGCTTGCAAAAGAATACAGCAATTGGAGCATCCGGCTTCTTGATTTGGAATCTCAAAGGGGAGACCGGCATCTTCCCGATGTCTTCTCTTTACCGGCGGACCCCGAGGGAAATCCGTGGGTCTTTCGTGCAGGTCAGTGGCACCGACAGCAATTGGCCGTCTGCCGGCCTCATGCAGATGAGCCTTCATTATACCGGCACGGCGGGGTTTATGTGATTATCGGCGGAGCAGGCGGAATAGGAGAAGTATGGACTGAATATATGATTCAGACCTATCAGGCGAAAATTGTCTGGATCGGGAGGCGGAAAAAAGATACACAGATTGAAAGAAAGCTGAAAAGACTTGCGGCTTTAGGTCCCGCACCGCAATATTTCAGCGCGGATGCTGCGGATTATGACTCTCTCAAACGGGCGTATGACACCCTTGTGAAGGAAAATGGAAAGATCCGCGGGATCATTCATTCCGCCATCGTGTTATCAGACCGAAGTTTTGCCAATATGGAAGAGGATCAGTTCCGCGCGTCACTTTCTGCAAAAACTGATGTCAGCTTGCAGATTGCCCGGGTAGCTGAAGGGGAGCCCCTGGATTTCTTGCTGTTTTTCTCTTCGATGATGTCGTTTCAAAAAGCGCCGGGACAGAGCAATTATGCCGCCGGGTGCACGTTTAAAGACGCTTTTGCTAAGCGGATCTCACAGAAAGCGCCGTATGCCGTAAAAGTTGTCAATTGGGGCTTTTGGGGAAGCGTCGGCGTTGTCGCTTCAGAACAATACCGGAAACGGATGGAGCGGAACGGAATCGCTTCTATTGAGGCGCCCGAAGCGATGAAAACGCTGGAAACCCTGCTTTCCGGACCTCATGACCAGCTGGCGCTGATCAAAACGACAGATCCGGTTTTTATGAAAGACGATCTGAAAGAACAAGTAACGGTTTATCCGGAAAAGATTCCTTCCGCACTCGGACAATTAACGGTTAACATCACGCAGAATGACGAAGCTGAGCGGTTAAAAGCATCAAGTGTCATGAGCTGCATGAGAGAGATGGAATCCCTTATTGAAAAAATGCTTGTATCAACTCTTTATGAGATGGGAGCCGGGCTTGATCAGGCTTTGCCGTTATTTCAATCGGCTGCCGGCATAACGGAACAATACAGCAGATGGCTGAAAGAGAGCTTTGTCCTCCTGAATAAATTAGCGCTTGCTCCGGAAAAAACGGATCTAGGGCAGGTGTGGGAGGAATGGGAGCGGAAAAAAGAGACTTGGCTGCGCCAGAAAGACATGAGGGCGCATGTCAGATTGGCAGAAGAGACATTGCGTGTGCTTCCAGACATTTTAACCGGAAAGCTTCCGGCAACGGAAGTGATGTTCCCTGACTCCTCCTTCCGTCTTGTGGAAGGCATTTACCGCAATAATATCATTTCTGATTTTTTCAATGACAAGCTTGCTGACACATTGATTGCAGTTTTGAAGGAACGTCTGGAAAAAGACCCGCAGGCGAAAATCCGCATTTTAGAAATCGGAGCCGGAACGGGCGGGACGAGCGCCGCGGTCATGAGAAAATTGAAACCGTATGAAGCGCATATTGCCGAATATTGTTTCACGGATATTTCTAAAGCATTTCTTTTACATGCAGAAGACATATTCGGTCCGGAATATCCTTATGTCACTTATAAAATATTCAACGCTGAGCAGCCGGTATCAACAGAAGCGCCGGACATCGGCACGTATGACGCAGTGATCGCGACCAATGTGCTTCATGCGACAAAAAATATCCGCTTTGCGCTGCGCCATGCGAAAGCAATGCTGCAAAAAAACGGCCAGCTGTTTATAAATGAGATCAACAGCCGCACCATATTCAACCATGTGACGTTCGGCCTTCTTGAAGGCTGGTGGCTGTATGAGGATCATGATTTACGGATTCCGGGCTGTCCGGGGGTTGATCCGGCCGGCTGGGCGGAAGCGCTTTCGCTTGAAGGATTCGTCCATCCTCTGTTTCCGGCTGAAGCCGCACACGACTTAGGCCAGCAGATTATAGCGGCTGAAAGTGACGGAACGGTCAGGCTTGCCCTCCCGCAGGCGTCAGAAGAAAAACCGGAGCGCCGTCCGTATGACGCAGATGGTCTTTCGGATGATACCTTGCATTTCAGCTTGAGAGAAAAAAGCGTTGAACTGATGAAGAAGGTAATCGGTGAAGCGCTTAAAGTGCCGGCGCATCGTCTTTTATCCTATGAACCTTTAACCGCATACGGATTGGATTCCATACTGGTCGTCAGACTGACCAACGCGTTAAAAGACGTCTTCGGTTCTGTCAGCAGCACTTTGTTTTTTGAATATCAAACCATTGATGAGCTTGCTGATTACTTTCTGTCTTCCCGTAAAGAAGCGCTCGAGCGGCAATTCGGGAATGGACGGGCTCATCCCGAAAACGCCGGACGGGTGCAGGCTCCCGCAGAAAGCGCCGCGCCGATTCCAAACGTAAGGGAACGGGGCATCACATATCTGACGGAATTAATAGGAAAAACGCTGAAGATTCCGAGCGGGAGAATGGATCCGTCGGTTTCCTTAACCGCATACGGTTTGGATTCTATTCTGGTCGTCAGGCTCACAAATGCCTTTCGTAACGTGTTTGACCAAATGACCAGCACCCTCTTTTTTGAATATCAGACGATAGAAGAAATCGCGGATTACCTGCTTCTTTCTCAGCGGGGAGCATTTATGAAAGCGATGGGTGTGCGTGAGGAGCAGCTGTCTGATCACACAGATAACCTGAATGTAAAACAAAACAAGATTCCTCAAAACGAGGAAGGCAACAGGACAAACGGAGATCGCTATGTCCAGGATATCGCTGTCATCGGTCTGTCAGGCCGGTATCCGGGCGCCGATCACGTTGATGAGCTGTGGGAAAATGTAAAAGCCGGCAGGCATTCTATTACTGAAGTGCCGAAAGATCGCTGGGACTGGAAAACGTTTTATAACGAGGAACGCGGAAAATGGGGGTCCATTTATTCAAAATGGGGCGGTTTTCTCGATGACATTGATACATTTGATCCGCTGTTTTTCCGTATATCTCCCGCGGAAGCTGAAAGGATGGATCCGCAGGAAAGGTTGTTTCTGCAGACTGCTTATTCAAGCATTGAAGATGCGGGGTACACCCCGGCCACGCTTTGTGACAGCCGGAAAATCGGAGTCTTTGTCGGTGTGATGAACAGCAATTACCCGACAGTTCCCAGCGACTGGTCTATCGCAAACAGAGTATCGTTTTTGTTCAATTTCCAAGGGCCGAGTATGGCTGTGGATACAGCCTGCTCTTCTTCTTTAACAGCTGTCCATCTCGCTGCAGAAAGCCTGCGGAGCGGAATGAGTGAAACAGCGATTGCCGGCGGAGTCAATCTTATCGTTGATCCGGCCCACTATGAGCGGCTGTCCGCTTTTTCAATGCTGTCTCCCGGTGATAAATGCAAATCTTTCGGAGACAGTGCGGACGGTTTTGTTGACGGTGAAGGAGTAGGGGCGATTGTGTTAAAGCCGCTTGCTCAAGCGGAGAAAGACGGCGATCATATTTACGGCGTTATCAAAGGAAGCATGCTGAACGCAGCAGGCAGGACAAACGCTTATATGGTGCCGAATCCGAAAGCGCAGTTTGATCTGATCGCAGAGACGTTGAAACGAACAGACATTCACCCGAGAACGGTCAGTTACTTGGAAGCCCACGGAACGGGCACTGCGCTCGGTGATCCGATTGAAATCGACGGGTTAACGAAAGCTTTTCGCCTGACAACAGAAGATCGGCAGTTTTGTTCCATCGGTTCCATTAAATCAAATATCGGACATTTAGAAAGCGCTGCCGGGATTGCGGGGATCACCAAACTGCTTCTGCAATTGAAACATAAGAGGATTGCCCCTTCATTGCATGCGGCGGAATTGAATCCGAATATTGAGTTTGAGCACACTCCGTTTTTCGTACAGCAAAAAGAAACGGAATGGAAACGACCTGTCTTGAATATCACGGGTAAAATGAAGGAATATCCGAGAATTGCCGGCATTTCCTCGTTTGGAGCAGGAGGTTCAAACGCACATGTCATCATTCAGGAATATGTGCCGTCTGACAGCCTGAAACCAATGGAAAACGCGTCTGTTTCTCCGCAAAAACCGGCTGTTATCATTTTATCAGCGCGAAATGAGCAGCAATTGTCAGAGCGCGCCCGCCAGCTTCTGGATGATGTCATAAGAAAAAAACGTTCTGACGGGGATTTGGCCAAGATCGCTTACACGCTTCAGGCGGGAAGAGAACCGATGGCTGAGCGGCTTGCATTTACGGCCGAGTCGATAGAAGAACTGAAAATGAAGCTTATGAGTTTCTCAAACGATCATAATATCGAACATGCTCATATCTGGCGGGGCAGGACAGCCAAACATCATTCATTGGCGGCTTCACTCACTTCTGATGAAGATATGGCGCTTACCATAAAAGCCTGGCTGAAAAAAGGGAAATACGGAAAGCTGCTTGACCTTTGGGTTAAAGGACTTGACGTCGATTGGTCAGCTCTTTATCAGCGCAACCCGGGCCGCATCAGTCTCCCGGCCTACCCTTTTGCCAAAGACCGATATTGGGTGACAAAAGCTGATGTGTCACTTGACAAAACAGGCTCAGCGAAAAGTGAGAAAGCAGCCAGACTTCACCCGCTGCTCCACGCGAATACATCGACCTTTACCGCCCAGCGTTTTACTTCTGTTTTTTCAGGACATGAACCGTTTTTTGCCGATCACATCGTTAATGGAAAACCGGTGCTTCCGGGCGCGGCTGCTTTAGAAATGACCCGGGCCGCCATTACACTTGCCGCCGAAGACTTGCCCGGCGGGAAAACGGGTGTCCGGCTCAAACAGATTGTTTGGCTCCGTCCGGTGACGGCGCTTTCTGAAGGAGTGACGCTTCATGTAAAGCTTCAGCCGGAAGAAAACAGAGACATCGCTTTTGAAGCGTATGCCGAAGGAGAAGAGCCGCTTGTCTTTTTCCAGGGAAAGGCCGTGCTCGAAGAGACGGAGCGTGCTCCGGTACTCGA